>NZ_QKYZ01000001.1:0-778073 GCF_003253625.1 Pseudomonas sp. URMO17WK12:I6 | reverse complement strand
AGTTTCCCTTGCAACTTCAACCACTTGCGCTTCCGATCTCTCGTTAGCGGGAGGCGAATTCTACAGCGTTAGTCGCTGCTGTCAACACCTCTTTTTCTCCGCTTTCGACCGAGAAGATCGAACCGTCAATAAGGCGACAACATCATGCCCTACCAACTCCTTCTGGCTTCGATGAGCTGAAGCGTAACCGCTGTCGAAAACTGCGTAACTCGTTGTTTACCAAGGAGTTTTCCGTTTCGACTGCGCCGGAAGTGGGGCGAATTATAGACGTCCAGAATCTGCCGTCAACCTCTAATTTGGCTTTTCTATCAATAGCTTGCAGAAAGCCGGAAAACCGCCCGTTTTCCTTCTTATAGAGGAGAGCAAAACCACTCCTTCTATATAGAAGAGGACTTCAGAGCACCCCCGCCTCTTTGAAAGCAGCGACTGCACCGGCATCCAGACCCAATACCCGCTGCAAAACCTCCAGCGTGTGCTCACCCAATAAAGGAGGTGCGCTACGGTACTCCACTGGCGTCTCGGACAGGCGTATCGGGCTCGCAACTTGAGGTACGATCCCGGCCAAAGCATGAGGCAGCTCAATAGCCAACCCTCGAGCCTGAACCTGAGGGTCGGCAAACACCTGGGCCAAATCATTGATCGGCCCACACGGCACGCCTGCCTGCTCCAACTGCGTCACCCATTCAGCAGTGGTCTTGAACACGGTCGCCTGGCGGATCAGCGGGATCAGCACCGCCCGATTTGCCACCCTTAACTTATTGGTCGCAAAACGCGGATCATCCGCCCACTGCGGCTGCCCGGCCACCTCCGCAAATTTGCGGAACTGCCCATCATTACCCACGGTAAGGATGAAGTCGCCATCGGCTGTAGGGAAGTCCTGATAAGGCACGATATTCGGATGGGCGTTGCCCAGGCGCTTAGGCGCAATGCCCGTAGTCAGGTAGTTCATCGCCTGGTTCGCCAGACACGCCACCTGAACGTCCAGCAATGCCATATCAATGTGCTGACCGCCGCCACCATGATCCCGATGAGCCAGCGCAGCCAGGATCGCTACCGTTGAATAGAGCCCAGTCAGAATGTCTGTCAGCGCCACGCCAACTTTCACCGGGCCTGCACCTTCATCTCCTTCGGGGCGACCGGTCAAACTCATCAGACCGCCCAAGCCCTGGATCATGAAGTCATAACCCGCACGCTTGGCATACGGGCCGGTCTGACCGAACCCGGTGATCGAGCAATAGATCAGCTTCGGATTGGCCACCTTTAGCGACTCGTAGTCCAGCCCATATGCCGCAAGACCACCGACCTTGAAGTTCTCGATGAGGATATCCGACTTCGCCGCCAACTCACGCACCAGCCGCTGCCCCTCTGGTCGCGTGAAGTCGATGGTCACCGATTGCTTGTTGCGGTTGGCGGACAAGTAATAGGCCGCTTCGCTGGTGTTCTCGCCATAAGCGTCCTTAAGGAACGGAGGCCCCCAGGCACGCGTGTCATCGCCATTACCCGGGCGCTCGACCTTGATGACGTCAGCGCCAAGGTCCGCAAGAATCTGCCCGGCCCAAGGCCCGGCGAGCACCCGCGACAAATCCAGTACCCGTAGATGCGAAAGCGCGCCCATGGCCGTTCTCCTATTAATAGAACGCCTGGAGGCCGGTCTGCGCGCGACCGAGGATCAGCGCATGGACGTCATGCGTACCTTCATAGGTATTCACCACTTCCAGGTTGACCAGGTGGCGAGCCACACCGAACTCATCGGAGATACCGTTGCCACCCAGCATGTCGCGCGCCATGCGGGCGATGTCGAGGGACTTGCCGCAGGAGTTGCGCTTCATCATCGAAGTGATCTCGACCGCAGCAGTACCTTCATCTTTCATACGCCCCAGACGCAGGCAGCCTTGCAGCGCCAGAGTGATTTCGGTCTGCATGTCGGCCAGCTTCTTCTGAATCAACTGAGTGGCCGCCAATGGACGACCAAACTGCTGACGATCCAGGGTGTACTGGCGAGCGGTGTGCCAGCAGAACTCGGCAGCGCCCAATGCCCCCCAGGAGATGCCGTAACGCGCCGAGTTAAGGCAGGTAAAAGGGCCCTTCAAACCACGGACATCCGGGAAAATGTTCTCTTCAGGAACAAACACGTTATCCATGACGATCTCGCCGGTGATGGATGCTCGCAAGCCGACCTTGCCGTGAATCGCCGGAGCGCTCAGACCTTTCCAGCCCTTCTCGAGCACAAAGCCACGAATGTCACCCGCATCGTCCTTGGCCCAAACCACGAATACATCAGCGATCGGACTGTTGGTGATCCACATCTTGCTGCCGGTGAGGCTGTAGCCACCTTCCACTTTGCGTGCACGCGTAATCATCGCGCCCGGGTCGGAGCCGTGGTTGGGCTCGGTCAGACCGAAGCAACCAATCCATTCACCCGTGGCCAGCTTCGGCAGGTATTTCTGCTTCTGTGCTTCGGTGCCGAATTCATTGATCGGAACCATGACCAGCGAAGACTGCACACTCATCATCGAGCGATAGCCGGAGTCGACACGCTCGACCTCACGGGCAATCAGGCCGTAGCTGACATAGTTCAGGCCGCTGCCACCGTATTGCTCAGGGATGGTCGCACCCAGCAGACCCACCTCACCCATCTCACGGAAGATCGCCGGGTCAGTCTTCTCGTGACGGAAAGCTTCGAGAACACGCGGTGCGAGCTTCTGCTGAGCGAACTGCTCGGCCGTGTCGCGAATCATGCGTTCTTCTTCAGTGAGCTGTTGATCCAGCAACAGGGGATCGATCCAGTTGAAGCTAGCTTTACCGCCCATGAGTGAGTCCTCTCGAATCGGGTCAAATAACGTGGATTGATCCTAGGCCGGGTTCGTCGTCCCGGCAAACGAGGTTTTCGCATACTGTTGTGCTAATTTCTCACTTCGAAACGTTGCAAAATCGCCTTTATGCAATGCATTAGTGAGGTTGACGTACATGCGCAGGAAGATCCCCAGCACAACAGCCCTGATCAGCTTTGAAGCGGCAGCGCGCCACGAGAGCTTTACCAAGGCTGCCCAGGAGCTTTCTCTCACTCAGGGAGCGATTTGCCGACAGATCGCCAGCCTCGAGGAGTTCCTCAATGTCGAGCTGTTCCGGCGCTCACGGCGCGGAGTGAAGCTGACAGAAGCCGGGCTTTCCTACAGCCGCAGGGTGGCCACCCAACTCGACGCGGTTGAACGGGACACCTTGTCAGTGATGGGCCAGCAAGGCGCCAACTCGATCGAACTGGCGGTGGTTCCGACCTTCGGCACTCAGTGGCTGCTGCCACGACTCAAGGATTTCCAGCACAAACACCCGGAGGTGACGGTCAACCTCACCAACCGTACGCGCCCCTTCCTGTTTGCCGACACCGACTTCGATGCCGCCATTTATTTCGGCGACGCGGACTGGCCAGGTACCGAATCCCACAGGTTAATGGGCGAGAACCCGATGCCGGTGTGCAGCCCCACGCTGCTGGGCCAAAAAACCAACCTGAGCCCCGGTGAAATCGCCGAGCTGCCCTTGCTACAACAGACCACTCGCCCTTATGCCTGGCGCCAATGGTTCAACTCCCAGAACCTGAATATCCCGCGAGACATGACAGGGCCGCGTTACGAGCTATTCTCCATGCTCGCCCAGGCAGCGATGCATGACATGGGGATCGCGCTGATTCCGCCATTCCTGATTCAGCGCGAATTAGCAGAGAAGCGTCTGGTCATTGCCAATACCCAAGCACTATCGAGCATCAAGGCCTACTACCTGATGATTCCTGATCGAAAGGTCGAATCAGCCTCTTTAAAGGCATTTCGCGATTGGCTGGTGAATCAGGCACACAGCTACAACCTAGAAGGATAAAGGCTCATAGCCATTAGCTGACCGCGTAGTCAGCAAAACAAAAGCACTACAGATATAAGTATTTGTCGCATATTGACAGACTGTACCGACAAACAGCACAAACGTCCCACAAGCGTTTGAGTACGTGGCTTTGAGCCTCTATTGGCAGGCAATGACAACCTATTCACCGTGCGGATGTGTAAATTCTTGAATTTTGGCAAAAATCCTTAGAAGCCACGGCCTGCAAGGGATTTAACGGAAAGGTGCGACATTCGGTCACGGGGTGACTTGTAGTTAATTTTCCGTCACCCGTCATAATCCCTTGAAGGGCACAAAGTTCGCCTGCAAAATGCCGCGCCCCGCCCTGATTTGGTGGGGTCGTGCTGATCGGCCGCCCCAGCCGCACCATCCGAAGTGCCTGGGTTTACTCAATAAGATCACGCAGGAGATTTGACGTGCACATTGGTGTTCCTCTCGAAACCCAGACGGGTGAAACACGGGTTGCTGCAACCCCGGAAACCATCAAGAAGCTGATCGGCCAGGGTCATAAGGTCACTGTACAAAGCGGCGCCGGCATTAACGCCAGCGTTGTCGACAGTGCTTATGAAGCGGCAGGCGCAACCATTGGCAGCGCCAACGATGCGTTTGGTGCCGAGCTGATTCTCAAGGTGGTCGCCCCCAGCGACAGCGAACTGACGCTGATCAAGAGCGGCACCGTAGTGGTCGGCATGCTCAACCCGTTCAGCAATGAAACCATCGCCAAACTGGCCGAATGCGGCATTACCGCGTTTGCGCTGGAAGCTGCGCCACGCACCTCCCGCGCCCAGAGCCTGGATGTGCTGTCCTCCCAAGCGAACATCGCCGGCTATAAATCCGTGCTGCTGGCCGCTCACTACTACCCACGCTTCATGCCGATGTTGATGACCGCCGCGGGCACTGTGAAAGCGGCGCGCGTGCTGATTCTCGGTGCCGGTGTGGCCGGTTTGCAGGCGATTGCCACGGCAAAACGTCTGGGTGCCGTGATCGAAGCGTCCGATGTGCGTCCTGCGGTGAAGGAGCAAATTGAATCCCTGGGTGCGAAATTCGTCGACGTGCCGTACGAAACCGATGAAGAGCGCGAATGCGCCGTCGGCGTCGGCGGCTATGCGCGCCCCATGCCGGCCAGCTGGATGCAGCGTCAGGCCCTGGCCGTACACGAACGCGCCAAGCAGGCTGACATCGTCATCACCACGGCACTGATCCCGGGTCGCAAGGCGCCGACGCTGCTCAGCGCCGAAACCGTGGCGCAGATGAAGCCAGGCTCGGTGGTTGTCGACCTCGCCGCAGCGCAGGGCGGCAACTGCCCGCTGACCGTGGCGGACCAGGTCGTGGTCTCGAATGGCGTGACCATTGTCGGCCCGACCAATCTGGCCGGTGCGGTGGCGGCAGACGCTTCGGCGCTGTACGCACGCAACCTGCTGGACTTCCTGAAGCTGGTCTTCAACAAGGAAGGCCAGTTCGAAGTGAACCTAGAAGACGACATCGTCGCCGCGTGCCTGATGTGCCGCGACGGCCAAGTCATCCGCAAAAACGCCTAAGCAGGGATTCAGACGATGGAAGAGCTTATCTCCCCCGGTATCTACAACCTGATCATCTTCGTGCTGGCGATTTATGTCGGTTATCACGTGGTCTGGAACGTTACACCTGCACTGCACACGCCATTGATGGCGGTGACCAACGCCATTTCGGCGATTGTGATCGTCGGCGCGATGCTGGCGGCTGCTTTGACCGTAACACCATTGGGCAAAACCATGGGCACCCTGGCGGTGGCTCTGGCGGCCGTGAACGTGTTCGGTGGTTTCCTGGTCACCCGTCGCATGCTTGAGATGTTCAAGAAAAAAGCCCCGAAAGCCGTAAAAGAAGAGGCGCCCAAGTAATGAGCATGAACCTGGTAACGACGCTGTACCTGATCGCGTCGATCTGCTTCATCCAGGCCCTCAAAGGCCTGTCGCACCCGACCACGTCGCGGCGCGGCAACGTGTACGGCATGCTCGGCATGGCCTTGGCGATCCTCACCACCATCGGTCTCATCTATAAGCTGGCGGCGCTCTCCATTGAGCAAGGCGGTGCTACCGCCGGCATCGGCTACGTCATCGTCGGTCTGCTGGCCGGCGGTACCGCCGGTTCGATCATGGCCAAGCGCGTTGAAATGACCAAAATGCCGGAGCTGGTCGCCTTCATGCACAGCATGATCGGTCTGGCAGCGGTGTTCATCGCCATTGCAGCCGTCGTCGAGCCGCAGTCGTTGGGCATCGTTAAACATCTGGGCGATTCGATTCCGGCGGGTAACCGTCTGGAGCTGTTCCTCGGCGCGGCCATCGGTGCAATCACCTTCTCCGGTTCGGTGATCGCGTTTGGCAAGCTGTCGGGCAAGTACAAGTTCCGCCTGTTCCAGGGCGCACCAGTACAGTTCAGCGGTCAGCACAAACTGAACCTGCTGCTGGGTCTGGCGACGCTGGCACTGGGTGTCACGTTCATGCTGACCGGCAACTTCAGCGCCTTTGCCCTGATGCTGATCCTGGCCTTCGTGATGGGCGTGCTGATCATCATCCCGATCGGCGGCGCCGACATGCCCGTCGTGGTGTCGATGCTCAACAGCTACTCCGGCTGGGCGGCAGCGGGTATCGGCTTCTCGCTGAACAACTCGATGCTGATCATTGCCGGCTCGCTGGTGGGCTCAAGCGGTGCGATCCTCTCGTACATCATGTGCAAGGCGATGAACCGTTCGTTCTTCAACGTACTGCTCGGCGGCTTCGGCAACACCGCGGATGCTGGCCCGGCGGGCTCCAAAGAAGCCCGTCCAGTGAAATCCGGTTCGGCTGATGACGCCACCTTCCTGCTGACCAACGCCGACACCGTGATCATCGTTCCAGGCTATGGCCTGGCGGTAGCACGGGCGCAGCACGCCTTGAAAGAGCTGACCGAGAAACTGAGCCACCGCGGCGTAACCGTGAAGTATGCGATTCACCCGGTTGCCGGCCGGATGCCTGGCCACATGAACGTATTGCTGGCCGAGGCCGAAGTGCCTTACGACCAGGTGTTCGAGATGGAAGACATCAACTCCGAGTTCGGCCAGGCCGACGTGGTGCTGGTGCTCGGCGCCAACGACGTGGTGAACCCGGCAGCCAAGAACGACCCGAAATCGCCGATTGCCGGCATGCCGATTCTCGAAGCGTTCAAGGCCAAGACCATCATCGTCAACAAGCGCTCGATGGCCAGCGGCTATGCCGGCCTGGACAACGAGTTGTTCTATCTGGACAAGACCATGATGGTTTTCGGCGACGCCAAGAAAGTCATCGAAGACATGGTTAAAGCCGTCGAGTAAAAACCTTCGGCAACCTGAACGCCCCGACTCGTCGGGGCGTTTTTGTTTGCGTCTGTTACCGATCCTGCAAAGGTGTTTTGCTTGAAAGCACCGGAATAGACGCCTCGAATGCGACCTTGGTAGCGGGACGGGCACCGCTCGAATTCACTAGACTGCGCATCTTGCTTCCGCTGCCCGAGATAACAATCATGTACCGTGACCGTATTCGCTTGCCTTCATTGTTGGACAAGGTAATGAGCGCCGCCGACGCTGCCGCTCTGATTCAGGACGGCATGACCGTCGGCATGAGCGGCTTTACCCGAGCCGGCGAAGCCAAGGCCGTGCCTCATGCACTGGCCGAGCGCGCCAAGGTCACGCCGCTGAAAATAAGCTTGATGACCGGCGCCAGCCTGGGCAACGACCTCGACAAACAGCTGACTGAAGCCGGCGTACTGTCGCGACGCATGCCGTTCCAGGTGGACAGCACTCTGCGCAAGGCGATCAATGCCGGCGAAGTCATGTTCATCGACCAGCACCTGTCGGAAACCGTAGAGCAGCTGCGTAACCAGCAACTCAAGCTGCCGGACATCGCGGTGATCGAAGCCGTGGCGATCACCGAGCAGGGCCATATCGTGCCGACCACCTCGGTGGGCAACTCGGCCAGCTTCGCGATTTTCGCCAAACACGTGATCGTCGAGATCAATCTGGCGCACAACCCGAATCTCGAAGGCTTGCACGACATCTATATCCCTACCTACCGGCCGACCCGCACGCCGATTCCACTGGTGAAGGTCGATGACCGTATCGGCAGCACTGCCATCCCGATACCGCCGGAAAAAATCGTCGCGATCGTGATCACTAATCAATCCGACTCGCCCTCTACTGTGCTGCCGCCGGATGTGGACACCCAGGCCATCGCCGACCACCTGATCGACTTCTTCAAGCAAGAAGTGGCTGCCGGTCGCATGACCAACAAACTCGGCCCACTGCAAGCCGGAATCGGCACCATCGCCAATTCGGTGATGTGCGGCTTGATCGACTCGCCATTTGAAGACCTGACCATGTACTCCGAAGTGCTGCAGGATTCGACTTTCGATTTGATCGACGCCGGCAAGTTGAGCTTCGCTTCGGGCAGTTCGATCACCCTGTCGAGCCGGCGCAATGCCGATGTATTCGGGAATCTGGAGCACTATAAGGACAAGCTGGTGCTGCGCCCCCAGGAAATCTCCAATCACCCCGAAGTGGTGCGGCGCCTGGGCATCATCGGCATCAACACCGCGCTGGAGTTCGACCTGTACGGCAACGTCAACTCCACTCACGTCTGCGGCACGCGGATGATGAATGGCATCG
Organism: Pseudomonas sp. URMO17WK12:I6; assembly: GCF_003253625.1. Taxonomy (NCBI): domain Bacteria; kingdom Pseudomonadati; phylum Pseudomonadota; class Gammaproteobacteria; order Pseudomonadales; family Pseudomonadaceae; genus Pseudomonas; species Pseudomonas sp. URMO17WK12:I6. The sequence continues at coordinate 769,534 of NZ_QKYZ01000001.1, read as the reverse complement.
GCGGCTCGGGCGACTTCGCGCGCAATGCGCACCTGGCGATTTTTGTCACCAAGTCGATCGCCAAGGGCGGGGCGATTTCCAGCGTGGTCCCCATGGTCAGCCACGTCGACCACACAGAACATGACGTCGATATTCTCGTGACCGAGATCGGCCTGGCCGACCTCCGAGGCCTGGCCCCGCGTGAGCGTGCCCGCGTCATCATCGACAACTGTGTGCACCCGGACTATCGCCCAGCCCTGAATGACTACTTCACTGCTGCTTGCGCGGTCGGCGGGCATACCCCGCATATCCTGCGTGACGCACTGAGCTGGCACATGAACCTGGAAGAAACCGGGCGCATGCTGGCGGTGTAATTGATACAGATAGCAGCTGACGCAAACACAGTTTCGTCAGCTCGCTGTTGCAGCATTCCTTTCAATCAAAAACTGTACTGCTGTACCGGTCTTTTCCTACCGTAATTGCCTACCTTTTCCAGCCCAAGCCCTACAAATGCACCATAATGGTGCTGATAGGTACAGTTGCCTCAATTTAGACCAGTACACCACCGTTTAACAGTTAACTGGTCTCTCACAATACAGGTGAACTGTATCTACAGAGACTGGCCAAACGAGAGGATCATTGGCATCAGTCAAAGTTAAACCACTACCTAATCCCGCCATAAGCGGAAGGATGTCAACCATGGAACGTACACTCAGTTCCGAACTGTTCTTCGAAGACACTGCTGCAAAAACCCAGGCTTCCCTGCCTTTGCGCGTTATCGCCAACCTGATGCTGTGGCAGCGCCGCATCTCCAGCCGCCATCAACTGGCTCGCCTGGATTCGCGTCTGCTGGCTGACGCCGGGATTAGCGAAGCACAACGCTACGAAGAGCTGAGCAAGCCGTTCTGGCGCTAAGTTAGCGTCGCTGGCTCTGACCCACCGGGTCCACCGCCAGCAACCCGAATTGAACAAACAGAACCCGTCGTGGGAAACCACGACGGGTTTTGTCGTTTTAGGGCTTCATATTGGGGGCGTACAGAAGAGAAAACTACCGACAGTTACAGTTTTTAAATATATAAAAACAACCAGTACAGTTTATTCTAAGGGTGTCTGCGCTCGCCTGCATGAACAAGCGGGACTGTTCTAACCGATGTACGCAGGCCTAATATCTGTATAAAACGTGGCGAACGCTTTAAGACGATAGGCGTCTGATCCTTTGCCACCTCTCTATCGGTCTATCCAAAGGAGCTACCTCATGTCCCCCCTTCGCCTGCTCAGCGCTGCAGCCCTGCTTGCCATGGCTGCCAATGCCCACGCCTCCAGTTTTATCGTGACCACCGACTCCATCGTTAATGGCCTGAAGGCTTCCTCCGACGCGACTTCGGATGTCTCGTCCTCCTTTCGCGACAACAAAATCGTCCGTGCTGCCCGTGATGATGCCGCCAGCTTCGTTGCCAGTGAAGGTGCCATCCGTGGCGTGAAACTGGAAAGCGCGCTCAACCATATCCGCCAACAGGCTCCACAACTGAATGCGACCGACGCACAGCTGGCCCAGGCCATCCTGACGATCTAGGCAACTGCGCTGAACCGGGACACGCCCGTCGTGTCCCGATGTTTCGACGCTGGCTCTAGCCCGGGCATTGCGCTAGCCTTGGGGCTCGCTTTCAGCTATCGAGCCTCATGCGTTTTCTTTCAAGTCTGTTGATCACTCCGGTTTTTCTCGCGGCCTGCTGGTCGGGTTCGGCCCATGCCTTCGACGCTTTCAACCTGTCCACACAAGGCACCGTAGCCAGTGGTTACGCCACCAGCATGGTGACCTCCGCGCCCTTCGACCATAAAATGCTGATCGCCGCCCGGGATGACGCTGCAGCGTTCATCGCCAGTGACGGCCAATTGCGAGGAGCACAACTGGAATCGGCCTTGATCTACCTGCGCCGGACCCAGCCAAAACTTCATGCCAGCGACCTTGAACTGGCGCAGGCAATTCTCGTCCAATAGTTATCCTTGTTTCTCCGGAGTCACTCCATGCGTAGCCCGCTGATTGCTGCCACCCTTGGCCTGCTGCTATTGGCCGACGTGGCCCAGGCCCACACCCTGGTAGCCACCAGCAACATGATCATTCGTGCCTCCCAGCGCACGCTTGATTTCACTTCCGATACCACCACGTCCATCCGCGATTCGAAGATCGTCCGTGAAGCCCACGACGATGCGGCCAGTTTCGTCGCCAGCGAGGGTGAAATCCGTGGTGCACACCTGGAAGCGGCCTTCGATACCTTGCGCACCCGCGTACCGGAAGCCCGCGACGCCAGTGATCAGGTTCTCGCCGAAGCCGTCCTCGCACTGTGAAATCACTAAGCGCCTGGCTGCTGGCCGGGGTTGTGTTGCTGCTTGGCAGCACGGCCCAGGCCGGCTTGCAATTGCGGCTCAAGACCGACGGCCTGAGCCCCGCGCAACAGCAGGCCAGTCAGGCGCTGCTCGATGAAGCCATGCAGGCGTTACCGCCACGCTTCATCGAGCAGCTGGACCGGCACATCGATGTCGGCTGGACTGACAACATGCCGAGCAATGCCTATGGCCAGGCATCACTGGTGTCCGAGCTCGACCTGAATCGCAACCTGCTCGCCAGCCTCACCGACGGCAGCGCCGCGACCAAAAAAACCTATCGTCCCCACGGCACCGTGCGTCAGGAACTGCTCGCCACGGTGTTGCACGAGCTCACCCACATCTACGACCGCGCACGCCTGTGGCCGGACGCCGAGCGCACACTGATCCAGCGCTGCACACAACGTAACAGCAGCTCCGGACTGATCGGCATCCCGGATCAGTGCCGCGGACAGACCGACCGACGCTGGACCCTCAGCGACGACCCTCGCCTGCTCGATCTGGCCGGCTGGCCGCAATACGTCGGTCGGCGCGGCGAGCGCGAACAGCACAACCGGCAGATTGCCCGCAGCCCGGACATCTACGAGACGAGCAGCCCGAAGGAGTTCGTCGCGGTCAACATGGAGTACTTCCTCCTCGACCCAAGCTATGCCTGCCGTCGCCCTGCGCTGTATCGCTACTACAAAGAACACTTCGGCTGGGCGCCCGCCGCCAAAGACACCTGCGCCCGATCATTCGCCTTCCTCAATGCCGGTAATGATTTCGCCAAACAGCCCTTGGGCCAGGTCGATCCGGAACGGGTGTATGCCGTCGACTATCTGCTGGCAGAAGCCAACCAGAACTGGGTCAGCCGCTGGGGTCACAGCATGCTGCGACTGGTGATCTGCGCGCCCGGTCGGCCTCGCGGGCCGGATTGCCGCCTCGATCTGGATCAACATCTGGTGCTGTCCTACCGCGCCTTCGTCGGTGACGTACAGTTGTCGAGTTGGGATGGGCTGGTGGGCAAATACCCATCGCGCCTGTTTGTGTTGCCGCTGGCCCAGGTGATCGACGAATACACCAAGACCGAACTGCGCAGCCTGGCCTCGGTGCCGCTGAACCTGTCGCGCAGCGAGATCGAAGACGTGGTGGAGCACGCCGCCGAGATGCACTGGAGTTACGACGGCAATTACTTCTTCCTGTCCAACAACTGCGCCGTGGAAAGCCTGAAACTGCTGCGCAGCGGCAGCAATAATGCCCAGCTGACAGGGCTCGACAGCATCATGCCCAACGGCTTGCTGGAAGTACTCAAGAGCCGCGGACTGGCGGATACCAGCGTGCTCGACGACCCTCGCGAAGCGCTACGCCTGGGCTATCGCTTCGACTCCTTCCGCGAGCGTTATCAAGCGATGTTCGAGGTGTTGAAAAAGCATTTGCCGATCAAGCAGGAAAAGGTCGAAGACTGGCTGGCATTGAAAGCTGATGAGCGCCGCAAATGGATTGACCAGGCGGACCTGCGCACCAGCGCGGCATTGCTGTTACTGGAGCAGGCGAGCTTCCGCCAACAATTAGTATTGGCCCAGGACGAAGTGAAGCAACGCTATCTGGGCGCTCAGGAATTGAACAACGGCAGCATGGATAAGGCCAACGCGACCTTGAAGCAGATTCTCGCCAACAGTGGCTTCCTCAGCCGTCCGGCCGAACTGCTCGGCACCGGTGGCTATGGTTTGCCGCAGCCGAACGAGTGGACACGCCTGGAGTCGGAAAGCAATCTGCGTCAGAAGCAGCTTCAAGTGCTGACCGGGGACCTCGACAAGGAAGTGCGAGCGCTGCTCGAGCCAAGCCGCGCTGCTGAAATGGCCGCCAACGAAGAGAACCTGAAACAGGTTGGCGAACATTTGAGGAAGTTGCACAAGGCTGCGGGTGGGTTGGAGTTGCCCTGAAAGCAAAAAGGGCTTCAGAACATAGTCCTGAAGCCCTCGGTCTTGCTGTATGTGCTGTGCCGCGAGGCACTAATTCCTCTCTTACTTTCAGCTGACCCGCGCTTTACGCACGCCGTCGGACAAGGCCGCGCACAGGCTGAGTACGCCCTCCACAGCCTGATCAGGGGTCGAGGCGTTGGCGATGTGATCAATCAGCGCCGACCCCACCACCACACCATCAGCCAGACGCGCGATTGCCGCTGCCTGTTCCGGTGTGCGAATACCGAAGCCGATGCTGATCGGCAGATCGGTATGGCGACGCAGACGGGTGACGGCCTCTTCGACATGTTCCAGAGTCGCCGCGCCCGCACCGGTCACACCCGCCACCGACACGTAGTAAACAAATCCGGAACTGCCATTCAGTACGGTCGGCAGACGCCCATCGTCAGTCGTCGGAGTGGTCAGACGGATGAAGTCCAGGCCCGCCGCCTGTGCCGGGTCGCACAATTCAGCGTTATGTTCTGGCGGCATGTCGACCACGATCAGGCCATCGACACCGGCTTCTTTGGCTTCAGCGATGAAACGCGGCACGCCGTACATGTGAATCGGGTTGAAGTAACCCATCAACACCAGCGGAGTCTCGCTGTTGCCTTTGCGGAACTCGCGAACCATTTGCAGGGTTTTCGCCAGGTTCTGCTTGGCGCCCAAGGCACGAATGTTGGCCAACTGGATCGCCGGACCATCGGCCATCGGATCAGTGAAGGGCATGCCCAACTCGATCACGTCGGCGCCGGCACCGGGCAAGCCTTTGAGGATCGCCAGGGACGTGTCATAGCTCGGATCGCCGGCGGTCACGAAGGTCACCAGGGCGGCGCGGTTCTGTTCCTTGAGTTCGGCAAAACGCGTTTGCAGGCGGCTCATCAGTGTTTCTCCTGCTTGGACTGCACTTGTTGAGAGTTTTCCATGTGGTGCATCACGGTTTGCATGTCTTTGTCGCCACGGCCGGACAGGTTGACCACCATCAGGTGATCTTTCGGCAGGGTCGGTGCGCGCTTGAACACTTCGGCCAGGGCATGGGCGCTTTCCAGTGCAGGAATAATCCCTTCCAGGCGGCAGCACTTATGGAATGCGTCGAGGGCTTCGTCGTCGGTCACCGAGGTGTACTGGACGCGGCCGATGTCATGCAACCAGGCGTGTTCCGGGCCGATGCCTGGATAGTCGAGACCGGCTGAAATCGAGTGCGCGTCAATGATCTGGCCATCATCGTCCTGCAACAGGAACGTACGGTTACCGTGCAGCACGCCTGGTACGCCACCGTTCAGGCTGGCCGCGTGCTTGCCGGTTTCGATGCCGTAACCGGCCGCTTCGACGCCGATGATCTCGACGCTCTTATCATCGAGGAACGGGTGGAACAGGCCCATTGCATTGGAACCACCGCCGATGCACGCCACCAGGCTGTCTGGCAGACGACCTTCCTGGGCTTGCAACTGCTCGCGGGTTTCCTTGCCGATGACGGCCTGGAAGTCGCGAACCATGGCCGGGTACGGGTGCGGACCGGCCACGGTGCCGATCAGGTAGAAGGTGCTGTCGACGTTGGTCACCCAGTCACGCAGGGCTTCGTTCATTGCGTCTTTGAGGGTGCCGGTGCCCGCGACTACCGGGATCACTTCGGCGCCCAGCAGCTTCATGCGAAACACGTTGGCTTGCTGACGTTCGATGTCAGTGGTACCCATGTAGATCACGCATTCGAGGCCGAAACGCGCGGCCACGGTGGCGGTCGCCACGCCGTGCATGCCGGCGCCGGTCTCGGCGATGATGCGTTTCTTGCCCATGCGCCGCGCCAGCAGGATCTGGCCGATGCAGTTGTTGATCTTGTGCGCGCCGGTGTGGTTCAGCTCTTCGCGCTTGAGGTAAATTTTCGCGCCACCGCAGAACTCAGTCAGGCGTTCGGCGAAATACAGTGGGCTTGGACGTCCGACGTAATCACGCTGAAAGTAGGCCAATTCTTCTTTGAATGCCGGATCTTCCTTGGCTGCTTCGTATTCACGGGCCAGATCGAGGATCAACGGCATCAGGGTTTCGGCGACGTAACGGCCACCGAACGCGCCAAACAGGCCGTTGGCGTCGGGGCCGTTGCGCAGATTAGTCTGGGTCATGGGTCGCTCCAGTTGTATTCGAGAGGTGACGATGGGGTTCACTCTACCCCTGACATCCCACGCTGAAAACCGATAAGATCGCCGCAACCTGTCAGGAAAACTCACAGATCCCATGAGCCATGACCTCCCCCCGCTGAACGCGCTTCGCGCCTTCGAAGCCACTGCCCGCCTGAACAGCGTCAGTCAGGCTGCCGAACAGCTGCACGTCACCCATGGCGCGGTCAGCCGGCAACTCAAGGTACTGGAGGAACACCTCGGCGTGAGCCTGTTCATCAAGGATGGACGCGGCCTTAAACTCACAGATGCCGGCGTTCGATTGCGCGATGCCAGCGGCGAAGCCTTCGAGCGTTTGCGCAGCGTTTGCGCCGAGCTGACCCAAAGCACCGCCGATGCGCCGTTCGTGCTCGGCTGCTCGGGCAGTCTTTTGGCGCGCTGGTTCATTCCGCGTTTGGGGCGCCTGAATGCGGACCTGCCGGATCTGCGCTTGCACCTGTCGGCTGGCGAAGGCGATCTCGATCCACGACGGCCCGGTCTGGATGCCCTGCTGGTGTTTGCCGAGCCGCCGTGGCCGGCGGATATGCAGGTCTACGAGTTGGTGAGCGAACGCATCGGCCCGGTCATGAGCCCGCGATTTGCCGGCTACGAAAGGCTACGAAATGCACCGGCAAGCACACTGTTGAGCGAACCCTTGCTGCACACCACCTCACGTCCGCAAGCCTGGCCGATATGGGCACAGCAAAGCGGCCTCGATGACAAGGCGCTGAAGTACGGTCAGGGCTTCGAGCATTTGTATTACTTACTGGAAGCGGCAGTGGCCGGGCTGGGCGTGGCCATCGCGCCCGAGCCGCTGGTGGCCGAAGACGTGAAGGCCGGTCGCCTGGTTGCGCCATGGGGCTTCCGTGAAACCCCGGCGCAACTGGCGTTGTGGCTCCCCAAGCGCGCCGCGGACGGGCGCGCTCGGCAGTTGGCGCAGTGGCTTAAAAACGAACTGCGCCAGACACCTTAATGACCGCGCTTGAACAATAAATAGGCCGCAAGCAATCCCAGCGCACCAACGGCAACACCGGCTGTAGTCCAAGGGTGCTCCTGGGCGTAGTCACGAGTCGCGATCCCGGTTTCACGGGTTTTGACCTTAACCTCTTCATAAGCATCGGTGAGCAGATGGCGTGAGTGTTTCAGCGCGTTCTCGGCGTTGCTTTTCAACGTCTTGATAGTTTTACGCGACTCGTCCGAGGCGTCGTCCTTCAAGCTTTCCAACGATTTCAACAGACTCTCGATCTCGGCTTCCATGCTTTGCAATGAGGCGTTGCGTAACGACGTGTTGGCCATGATGGCTCTCCTGCATTGTTGATGAGTGACGTGTGTTGGTTGGGACTTCAGGGGTTCGAGAAAGTGCAGTAAATCTGAACGTCACTACGGATTGGTCGACAGAAGAAATAAGAAAAATCACTGCTAGGCTGTATTTCACACCTCAAGGAGAACGCCATGTCTGACCATCACACCTACAAGAAAGTCGAACTGGTTGGCTCGTCCACCAGCAGCATTGAAGACGCCATCAACAATGCCTTGGCCGAAGCCAACAAAAGCCTCAAGTACATGGAATGGTTTGAAGTGACCGAAACTCGCGGGCATATCAAAGACGGCAAAGCTGCACACTTCCAGGTGACACTCAAAGTCGGGTTCCGGATTGCCAGCAGCTGAGTTTGAGCCAGCCGTCTGAACTTGCGCGACGACTGAATGCCATAGGAAACAGCAAAGCGCTACAGAATGAGCGCATCCGGTAGCTGGATGCCCTCCCTCTATTGATCCGACCAAGGAGTGCAACCCATGAAGAAGTTTATTCTGGCGGTAGGTTTGTTGAGCCTTGCGGGAACAGCCTTTGCCCAGGTCAAGTCGTGTGAAGAGCTGAAAGCCGAAATTGCTGCAAAACTGGACGCCAAGGGTGTTTCCAATTACACGCTGGAGATCGTCGACAAAGGCACTGCTGCCGGTGGAAAAGTCGTCGGGAAATGCGAGAAGGGCTCCAAGGTAATCGTTTACAAACAGGGCTGACTTCCCTCAATAACGAAAAGCCGACGCCATGGCGTCGGCTTTTTGTGGATGCCGTTTAAGTGTCAGCCCTTCATGACCTGCGCCAACAGTTCATAGGAGTGCACGCGATCGGCATGTTCATACAGGTCACAGGTGAAAATCAGTTCATCCGCCTGGGTCTGTTCGATCAGCACCTCAAGCTTGGCGCGGATTTTCTGCGGGCTGCCGACCATCGCCAGCCCCAGGAAATCACCGACCGCTTCTTTCTCATGGGGCAGCCACAGGCCGTCCATGGTCTTCACGGGTGGGCGTTGCACCAGGCTCTGGCCACGCATCAACGCAAGAATCCGCTGGTACACCGAAGTGGCCAGGTAATCGGCCCGCTCGTCGGTGTCTGCCGCCACCAGCGGCACACCGAGCATCACGTAAGGCTTATCCAACACCGCTGATGGCTTGAAGTGGTTGCGGTAGACGCGAATCGCTTCATGCATGAAGCGCGGTGCGAAATGTGAAGCGAAGGCGTAGGGCAATCCGCGCTCACCGGCCAGCTGCGCACTGAACAGGCTCGAACCCAACAACCAGACCGGGACATTGGTGCCGGTACCTGGCATGGCAATGATCCGCTGATCCGGCGTGCGTGGGCCGAGGTAGCGCATCAACTCGGCCACGTCTTCCGGGAAGTCGTCGGCGCTGCCGGAGCGTTCACGACGCAAGGCGCGGGCGGTCATTTGATCGGAGCCGGGCGCGCGCCCCAGGCCCAGGTCGATCCGGCCTGGATACAGGCTTTCAAGGGTGCCGAACTGCTCGGCGATCACCAGCGGCGCATGGTTGGGCAACATCACGCCCCCCGAGCCGACACGAATGGTCGAAGTGCCACCGGCCAGATAGCCCAGCAGGACCGAGGTCGCCGAACTGGCAATCCCGTCCATGTTGTGGTGTTCGGCGACCCAAAAGCGGTTATAGCCGAATTTTTCGACGTGCTGCGCCAGGTCCAGGGAATTGCGCAGAGACTGGGCCGCACTGCCGTTCTCGCGCACGGGCACCAGATCGAGGGTCGAAAACTTGATCTCAGACAGTCGTTTCATAAACCTGCTTCTCCAATGGGTAAGCAGGTTTTTCCCAACGAAAACCTGCCGAGTCTGTAAGCGTGTTCTCTGCAATGAGGGCATATACCCGAGTTTCAATAGGAGAGACAAAATTCCTGTGCAATTAGAGGACTGATCAGATGAGATGAACTTTGCCTGACGGTCTATCCTCAGAACCCTGGTAACCGAAAACCACGAAGGCGCGACGTTTCGCGCCGGATCTTGAGGAGGCAGACATGGCTATCACAAAGAAAGCATCGGCTCATTGGGAAGGTGACCTGAAAACTGGCATCGGCTCAATCTCCACGGAAACCGGCGTACTCAGAGAAGCCCCTTACGGCTTCAAGGCCCGTTTCGAAGGCGGTAAAGGCACCAATCCGGAAGAGTTGATCGGTGCGGCCCACGCGGGTTGTTTCTCCATGGCATTTTCAATGATTCTCGGCGATGCCGGCCTCAAGGCCGACAGCATCGACACCAATGCCGAAGTCACTCTGGACCAGGTGGACGGCGGCTTTGCAATCACCGCAGTGAAACTGATCCTCAAGGCGAAAATCCCTGGGGCGACCCAGGCGCAATTCGAGGAATTGAGCAACAAGGCCAAAGAGGGCTGCCCGGTGTCCAAGGTGCTGAATGCGAAAATCAGCCTGGATGCGACGTTGGTCAGCTAAACCGATAAAAGATCGCAGCCGTCGGCAGCGCCTGGATTATTGATTGATCGGTAGGCGCTGTCGAAAGCTGCGATCTTTTTTTGCGTTGGAACAAAACATGGCTGGCGTAATTGTGGTCGAATAAATGACAGCAGCTTTAGCGCATCACCGTGCGCGCTGCCTCAAGGGAGCTTCAACCATGAAACGTTTTGCCTTGGCGGTTATCTGTTGCACGCTGGCCACATCGGCTCTCGCGGTAACCAAATCGTGTGAGGAACTCAAGGCTGAGATCGAAGCCAAGATCCAGGCCAATAACGTCTCGTCCTACACCCTGGAAATCGTCACCAACGACGAAGTGCACGATCAGAATATGGTGGTCGGCACGTGCGACGGCGGCACGAAGAAAATCATCTACCAAAAAAATGACCGTTGATTCGCCTCACATGAGGCAGTAGCTCTCGCGATCTTCGGCGACAATCTCCCGCTTGGCGTTATACAGCCGGGCGCTGGGGCTGAACGCTATGGAGCGAGCCTCCAACAGATAACGCTGGCCGGCCTCGAAATGGTCGTAATTGATGGTCAGGTAGCATATTCGCTCCAGAGGAGTGTTCAGCAACCCCGGTCCTCCGCCAAACACTTCAAAGTCAAAACGTACCCTGAGCTCATGACTACCCGGGGTGACCTGAAAGTAACGGCCATCGCTCAACCGCTGGTTGTCCAGACGATCGGCCATCAGCAGTTTCCCGCCAGGAACTGGCGTAGCGAAGTCGACCCAGGCCATCTGCGGATTGACCGCCGGCAACGGACTCGTGCAGCCGACAAAGGCACCTGCAGCGAGCAACAGCAACAACCTGCGCATGATGAATATCCCAAGGACTGATCATTCAGCATAGCGCCGATCAGGTGCGTTGGCAGCCCGCTGGCTTACCCTGCCCAATCACTTTTCGCTGCTGATCATAAAGCTTTGCCCACGGCCGAAAGCCGATATTCCCCGCTTGCAGCTGATACCGCTGCCCGGCGTTGAAGTCCTTGAATTTCACATTCAACTGGCAGTCGCGCCACAACGGCTCGGCATCGGGGCCAATGTTGGTTGGCTGGACCGCGAACAAATAGCGAACCTTCAGCTCATGGCTGCCGGGCTGCACCTGGAAGTAGCGCTTGTCGATGGACGCCTTGTCATCGACTTTCAGCGCTTGCAGCGCGGCGTCTTGTTGTAATGGATCAAGATCGATCCAGGCCTGCGAAGGATCAGGGGTGGGCAATCCGGCACAGCCGGCCAGCATCAGCAGGCCTCCCGTCAGCATCAATTTGCGCATAGCGGAGCTCCAATAGGCGGGATAGTCTTGCGGGCAGACTTTCCAGGAATTTTTTTATTTTGATCAGGCCGCGTCCAAGCCTTGGGTTACTTGATCGCGTTTTACGCATTTTGTTTCCGGGTGTTTTTCTTTTGTCGCTCAATGGCTGCGCGAGCGTCAGCTATTACGGCCAATTGGCCAGTGGTCAGCTGCACTTGCTGCGGGCCCGGGAGCCGATTGCCAATGTGATTGCCGACCCCGACCGCGATCGGCAATTGCGTGCGCACCTGGCCCAGTCACAAAAGGCCCGAACGTTCGCCAGCCAATACCTGCATCTGCCGGACAACCAGAGCTACCGCTTGTACGCCGACATCGGCCGACCGTTTGTAGTCTGGAATGTCTTCGCCACGCCGGAGTTTTCGCTGAAGCCGCAGAACCATTGCTTCCCCGTCGCCGGCTGCGTCGCTTATCGCGGTTTTTACAGTCAGAGCGCTGCTCGCGGTGAGGCCGCCTTGCAACGCCTGCAAGGTATGGACGTGTCGATCGGCGGCGTCGAGGCCTATTCGACGCTCGGTTGGTTCAACGATCCGATTATTAGCTCGATGATGGCGTGGGGCGACGAGCGGTTGGCGACGCTGATATTCCACGAACTCGCGCACCAACGTTTTTATGTGAAAGACGACACCGAGTTCAACGAGTCCTTCGCCACGTTCGTCGAACAGGAAGGCACTCGCCAATGGCGCGCATTCCGAGACATGCCGCCGGACAATGGAGCGTTGGTACGCCAACGCGACCAGTTCATCCAATTGATTCTGGACACCCGCACCCGGCTTGAACGGCTTTACGCCCTACCGCTGCCGGCCGATCAAATGCGTGAGCGAAAAGCGGCCGAGTTCGAACAACTGCGCCGTGAGTACAGGACCCTGCGTGACAGCCAATGGGCTGGCAACAATCGCTACGATGCATGGATCAACGCCCCGATGAACAACGCCCGATTACTGCCGTTTGGTTTGTATGACCAGTGGGTGCCAGCGTTTACCACACTGTTCAGGCAGGTCGATGGTGATTGGGTGAGGTTTTATGCGGCAGTGGAGAAGGTAGGCACGTTGCCGGTTGGGGAGCGCAAGGCGGCGTTGAGGGCGTTGGCAGGATCAGCGAATTCCGGTGGCTGAACGGGCCCCTTCGCGGGCTTGCCCGCGAAGGGATTTGCTCAGCGCTGCAAAAACGCCTGATGCAACTCATCCAGCGTCTCGAAGTGATACGCCGGTGCTTCGGCGCTCAATTCTTCCCGGCTGCCAAACCCATAACCCACCGCTGCCGCGTCCAGCCCATTGCTGCGGGCACCGATCAGGTCGTGCTTACGGTCGCCGACCATCAGCGTATTGGCCGGGTCGAGACCCTCTTCGGCCATCAAGTGTGCAATCAGCTCGACCTTGTTGGTCCGCGTGCCATCCAGCTCACTGCCATAAATCATCTTGAAATGCTTGGCGAAGTCGAAGTGCCGGGCAATTTCCCGGGCGAAAACCCACGGCTTGGAGGTCGCGATGTACAGCTGCCGCCCTTGGCCACCGAGGGTTTCCAGTAGAGGCGTGACGCCGTCGAACACGCGGTTTTCATACAGGCCGGTGACCTTGAAGCGTTCACGATAGAAGTTCACTGCCTCCCAGGCCTTGGGTTCGTCGAAGTCATAGAACTGCATGAACGCCTGCAACAATGGCGGGCCAATGAAATGTTCGAGCCTGGTCAGGTCCGGTTCATCGATACCCAGTTTGCTCAGGGCGAACTGGATGGAGCGGGTGATGCCTTCGCGCGGGTCGGTCAGCGTGCCATCGAGGTCGAACAGTACGGTTTGGTAATGCATGGAAATTCCTGAGCAATAGCGAGACGCTTTCCGTTATCAAGCGGCTTAGAGCTGGTCGTAGCCTTCGGCCAGATGCAGGTCCTTGAGCTTCACGTAATTCGCTGCACTGTAGGTGAAAAAGGCTTTTTCCTTGTCCGTCAGCGGCCGGATCTGCTTCACCGGGCTCCCGACATAAAGGAAACCGCTTTCCAGGCGCTTACCCGGTGGCACCAGGCTACCGGCGCCGATGATCACATCGTCCTCGACCACCGCACCGTCCATGACGATGCTGCCCATGCCGATCAGAATCCGGTTGCCCACGGCGCAACCATGAAGCATGACTTTATGCGCGATGGTCACATCGTCGCCGATCAGTAACGGAAAGCCATCGGGGTTGAATGGCCCTGCATGGGTGATGTGCAACACGCAGCCGTCCTGCACGCTGGTGCGCGCACCGATCCGGATGCGATGCATGTCGCCGCGGATCACCGTCAGCGGCCAGACGGAGCTGTCTTCGCCGATTTCGACGTCGCCGATCACCACTGCCGAGCCGTCGACAAAAGCGCCTTTGCCCAGCAGCGGCGTGTAGTTCTGATACTTGCGAAGGGTCACGATAGGGTTTCTCTCTGTTGCCGATAGCTGCGGTGAGCGTCGATTGTAATTAAGATGGGCGCATGTTTCTTCCGCATGTTTTCCAGCCAAGGTGCCAACCGTGAGCGTGAACAACCCTCTTCTGCAGTCCTACGACCTGCCGCCGTTCTCGGCGATCCGTGCCGAACACGTGCAACCGGCCATTGAAAAGATCCTGGCTGACAACCGCGCCGCCATTGTCGAAATCCTCAAGACCCAGGCCAAACAACCGACCTGGGCCGGCCTGGTGCTGGCGATGGACGAACTCAACGATCGTCTGGGCGCCGCCTGGAGCCCGGTCAGCCACCTCAATGCCGTGTGCAACAGCGCTGAGTTGCGCGAGGCTTACGAGTCCTGCCTGCCGGCCCTGAGCGCCTACGCCACCGAGCTGGGCCAGAACCGTGAACTGTTTCAGGCCTATGAAGCGCTGGCGAACAGTCCTGAGGCAGCCGGTTTCGACGTGGCGCAGAAAACCATCCTGGAGCACGCCCTGCGTGACTTCCGCCTGTCAGGTATCGACCTGCCTGAAGCCGAACAAAAGCGTTATGCCGACGTGCAGAGCAAACTGTCGGAGCTGGGCAGTCGCTTCTCCAACCAGTTGCTCGACGCCACTCAGGCCTGGACCAAGCACATCACTGACGAAGCCGCCCTCGCTGGCCTGACCGATTCGGCCAAGGCGCAGATGGCCGCCGCCGCGCAAGCCAAAGACCTCGACGGCTGGCTGATCACCCTGGAATTCCCGAGTTACTACGCGGTGATGACCTACGCCCAGGACCGCGCCCTGCGCGAAGAAGTCTACGCCGCCTACTGCACCCGTGCGTCGGACCAAGGTCCGAATGCCGGTCAGAACGATAACGGCCCGGTCATGGAAGAAATCCTCGACCTGCGTCAGGAACTGGCAAAACTGTTGGGTTTCACCAGTTTCTCGGAGCTGAGCCTGGCGACCAAAATGGCCGAATCCAGCGATCAGGTACTCAGCTTCCTGCGCGACCTGGCCAAGCGCAGCAAGCCGTTCGCCGTCCGGGATCTGGAGCAGCTCAAGGCCTACGCCGCCGAACAGGGTTGCCCGGACCTGCAAAGCTGGGACAGCGGTTTCTACGGTGAAAAACTTCGCGAGCAGCGCTACAGCGTTGCCCAGGAAACCCTTCGAGCGTACTTCCCGATCGACAAGGTTCTGGGTGGGCTGTTCGCCATCGTCCAGCGCCTGTACGGCATCGAGATCGCCGAGCTGAAAGGCTTCGATACCTGGCACCCGGACGTTCGCCTGTTCGAAATCAAGGAAAACGGCCAGCACGTCGGCCGCTTCTTCTTCGACCTCTATGCCCGCGCCAACAAGCGTGGCGGAGCCTGGATGGACGGCGCCCGCGATCACCGCCGTACAATCAATGGTGTGCTGCAAAGCCCGGTGGCGAACCTGGTGTGCAACTTCACCCCGGCCGACAGCGGTAAACCAGCCCTGCTGACCCACGACGAAGTGACCACCCTGTTCCATGAATTCGGTCACGGCCTGCATCACCTGCTGACCCGTGTCGAGCACGCTGGCGTATCCGGCATCAACGGCGTGGCCTGGGATGCGGTCGAGCTGCCAAGCCAGTTCATGGAAAACTGGTGCTGGGAGCCGGAAGGTCTGGCACTGATTTCCGGACACTACGAAACCGGCGAACCGTTGCCTCAGGATCTGCTGGAGAAAATGCTCGCGGCGAAGAACTTCCAGTCCGGACTGATGATGGTCCGCCAACTGGAGTTCTCGCTGTTCGACTTCGAGCTGCACGCCACTCACGGCGACGGCCGCAGCGTGCTGCAAGTGCTCGAAGGCGTGCGTGATGAGGTTTCGGTCATGCGTCCACCGGCCTACAACCGTTTCCCCAACAGCTTCGCCCACATCTTCGCCGGTGGTTACGCGGCGGGCTACTACAGCTACAAGTGGGCTGAAGTGTTGTCGGCCGATGCCTTCTCGAAATTCGAAGAAGACGGCGTGCTCAATGCCCAGACCGGTCGTGCATTCCGCGAAGCGATCCTGGCACGAGGTGGTTCCCAGGAACCGATGGTGCTGTTCGTCGACTTCCGTGGCCGTGCGCCATCGATTGACGCACTCTTGCGCCACAGCGGCCTGACCGAGGACGCGGCAGCATGAGTGAGGGACCTGTGATTACCAAAAAACGCTTTATCGCCGGGGCGGTCTGCCCGGCCTGCAGCGAGCCCGACAAGTTGATGATGTGGAACGAAGATACCGTTCCACATCGCGAGTGCGTGGCCTGCGGTTATTCCGACACGCTGAATGAACAAGGTCTGTCGGTGCCCAAGGAATTGGGCACCCGGGTTAACACCTCGGCACCCAAGGTGCCGGACGCCAAGGTTCAGGCCGTGCAGTTTTTCCCGAACCCGAAGCTGAAGAAAAAGCCTGACGAGCAACACTGAGTATCGAAAAACACCTTCTACTGCGCAACGCAGTGGAAGGTGTTACTTACTCGACATGGGCCGAGTTGAACCAACTCTTCATCGAACACATGGCAAACGGACTTGTGCTGCAATCACCATTGGCCAGCGCCGTACGAAGTTTGTCGACATCGGCCTGCATCATGTAGCGAATGCCGTCCTTGAAGTGGGTGCTATCGCCAAAACCGCCCTGAGTCATTTCACTCAGCGCATCTTCCTTACTCCAGCCCTGCACCACCACCCGGTACATCGCCGCCATCAGGCCGGTGCGATCCGAGCCGTGTTTGCAGTGCATGAGCACAGGCCCTTTGGCCTCCGCGCTCTGAATCGTGCGAAGGGCCTTGAGCACATCACTGTCATCCACATGATTGGTGCGGTAGGGCAGCTGTATCTGGGTGATTCCGGGGTTGGACAACCAGTTTGAGTCCGGTTCAGGCAGGAAGTTGATGACGGTGGCGACCTTGAGTTTTTCCAGCAACGGCACCGCCCCCTTGTCCGGCAACGCACTGCGATAGAGGGTCGGGGACATCTGATAGAGGTTGTACTGAACCTCCACCGATTGAGCCCAGTCCGCAGGCCGGGATAGAGCAGCGTCGTCAGCGTGGGCCAGCGTCAGGTTGAAAAGTGCGGCCAGCGACAAAAGAAGCGTCGCAGGTAGAAGGCGCAGTAGGGGCATGCTCAGGCGACCGTGAAGTGAAGGATAAGTGATCGTTAGCCTGAACTCGGGACAGTCAAAGACCTGTGAGGGCACTGTCAAAGAATCGTGAATAGAACAGCAAATGCCCGAGGCTGGTGGTCATTCAGATCAGTCAGACTGTCCGACATCGCTAGTTGCCTGAGAGACACTATCCGGCAAGACCTTGAGTTAATAGACACCGATAAAACCAGGCCTGCATGGAGTTTCATGCAGACCTGGCAACAACTATCAACTTCAGGGATTTACGATACTGGAATAAGCCTTGGCCAAGGCCAGCAGTTTTGCTTTGTCATCACCATCGATATCGCCATCACCGTCCACATCGCTGTTAATGGTTTTGATCGTGAAGGACTGACCACCATCGCTGGAAACCGCTGTCACATAGATGGAATCGACCAGTGCCTCTGTCTGCACTTCATTTACCGCATCCCATCCCGGCTCTTTACGGGCAAGCTGCATCGATACTTGTGCTTCGCGAGGATTGGTTATGCTGGGCGCCAACAGTTGTAAAAAAATACCACGCTGATTAAAAAACGACATGACTAAATCCTTTTAATTAATAATCCACGACAACTTCGTGTGGCGAGGATAGTACTAACAGCCTTTGTAATTGCGCCACTTGATATATATTTCCAGTGATGACAGTTGCGCGATGCGCTTGATCCATAAACTTGTCTTGTTAGTTCCTTTATATAATCTCCGATGTTCACTCGCCGAACGGCACTGGCTTGTCGCTTTCCTCCTTGATACTGTATGCACATACAGCCAATGGGTTTTTATCGATGAACACGCCTCTGCCACCCCGCGGTCGCGGCACCGCCACCAACCCTCACAACCGTTTCGCACCGAACCGTTCGGTGGCCGAGGATGACGGCTGGTATCAGGAAGCGCCAATCACCCAAGGCACCGAGGTGCGCATCGAGACGGCGAAGACCATCATTACCCGCAACAACTCGCCGGACTTGCCCTTCGACCGCTCGATCAATCCCTATCGTGGCTGCGAGCATGGCTGTATCTATTGCTATGCTCGGCCCAGCCACGCCTACTGGGACATGTCGCCAGGGCTGGATTTCGAAACCAGACTGATCGCCAAGACCAACGCCGCCGATGTGCTGGAAGAACAACTGTCCAAACGCGGCTATCAATGCGCGCCGATCAACCTGGGCTCCAACACCGATCCTTATCAGCCGATCGAGCGTGAACATAGAATCACCCGCAAGATCCTTGAGGTGCTGCTGCGCTACCGCCATCCGGTGACCATCATCACCAAGGGCTCGCTGATTCTGCGCGATCTGGACCTGCTGGCCGAACTCGCCGAACAACGACTGGTGGCGGTAATGATCAGCCTCACCACTCTGGACGATGAGCTCAAACGCATCCTCGAACCCCGTACGGCTGCGCCCAAGGCACGACTGCGGGCGATCCGGGTAATGCGTGAAGCGGGGATTCCGGTGGG
The DNA here is from genome assembly GCF_003253625.1 of Pseudomonas sp. URMO17WK12:I6. NCBI lineage: Bacteria > Pseudomonadati > Pseudomonadota > Gammaproteobacteria > Pseudomonadales > Pseudomonadaceae > Pseudomonas > Pseudomonas sp. URMO17WK12:I6. Next base: position 750,999 of record NZ_QKYZ01000001.1, on the reverse strand, counting down.
TGTCTTGTGTTCACCGATGATTCCGATGATCAACGACAGCGAACTCGAAAGCCTGCTGACTGAAGCCCATGCGGCCGGAGCGCAAACTGCGGCTTACATGATGTTGCGCCTGCCGCTGGAAGTGGCGCCGCTGTTCGAAGAGTGGCTGGCCGCCCATTACCCTCAGCGTGCAGCTCATGTGTTGAGCCTGATCCGCCAGAGCCGTGGTGGGGAGCTTTACGACAGTCGGTTTGGCGCCCGTATGCGCGGTGAAGGACCGTTTGCCGATCTGCTGGCGCAGCGCTTTTCCAAAACCATCAAGCGCCTGGGGCTCAACCGTCGGGAAGGTTTCGATCTGGACTGCAAAGCCTTTTGTCCGCCGGGTCGCCAGATGTCATTGATTTAAGGACAATCGGACCTATGGTGGAGTAGTGAAAAAAGTACGTCGCGTTCAAGCTGGTCATATTTCTTATGACCTGGAACGTACGTTCTAGAGCGCTTGATTCAGTTTGAGTTAAGCTTCGGCCGCTACCTTGTTCATCGAGTGACTGATGGGTCTGCTTTTCGACCTGGATGTTTTTTATACAGCCACTGGCTTCACATCGGACAAAACGGGAAAATTCCCTGACTCCGCCAAAGAGGATGAATCATGAGTGACAAGGATAAACAGCCTTTGGCTGCGTCGGCTTCAGCCCAACCCGAGGCGGAAACCGCCGATGCAGCGTTGCAGCATATCGTTGACGGCTTTTTGCATTTTCATCACGAGATCTTTCCGCAGCAGGAAGAACTCTTCAAAAAACTCGCCACGGCCCAGCGGCCTCGGGCGATGTTCATCGCGTGCGCCGATTCGCGCATTGTTCCCGAGCTGATCACCCAAAGCGCCCCCGGCGACCTGTTCGTCACCCGTAACGTCGGCAACGTCGTGCCGCCTTATGGGCAAATGAACGGTGGTGTTTCCACAGCCATCGAATACGCAGTGCTGGCGCTCGGCGTACAGCACATCATCATCTGCGGCCACTCTGACTGCGGCGCCATGCGCGCGGTACTCAACCCGCAGAGCCTGGAAAAGATGCCGACGGTCAAAGCTTGGCTGCGCCATGCGGAAGTGGCGAAAACCATGGTTCAGGACAACTGCCATTGCTCGAATGAAAGCGAGAGCATGCACATCCTTACCGAAGAGAATGTGATCGCTCAGTTGCAGCATTTGCGCACGCACCCGTCGGTAGCCTCGCGCATGGCCAACGGTCAGCTGTTTATCCATGGTTGGGTGTACAACATCGAAACCAGCGAAATCCAGGCTTACGACGCGGATCAGGGTTGTTTCCTGCCGCTCGATGGCAGCCATCCGATTCCGGTGGCGACGCCCAAAGCGCGCTTCTAAATCCTCTTCGTAGCCTGTCTCACAACAACGTTTGCGAGACAGGTCAACAGATCCCTGTGTGGTTTAGCCGAGGCTGCTGATCAGGCAGCCCGGCTTTGCCATGCCTGAAGAAAACTTCGGGAGAGTCACCATGCGTGCCGCTCAATTAAAAGCTGTTCTGCCACGGGAGCTGCTGGCTTCGGTGGTTGTGTTTCTGGTTGCCCTGCCTTTGTGCATGGGCATCGCCATCGCCTCCGGGCTGCCACCGGCCAAAGGCCTGATCACCGGCATCATCGGTGGGCTGGTAGTTGGCTGGCTTGCCGGTTCACCGTTGCAAGTCAGCGGCCCGGCGGCCGGTCTGGCGGTATTGGTGTTCGAACTGGTGCGCCAACATGGTATCGCCATGCTCGGGCCGATCCTGCTACTGGCGGGTTTTCTGCAATTGGTAGCCGGGCGTTTGAAACTGGGTTGCTGGTTTCGGGTCACGGCGCCGGCTGTTGTGTACGGCATGCTCGCCGGCATTGGCGTGTTGATCGTGCTGTCGCAGGTGCACGTAATGCTCGATGCCGTGCCCAAGCCCTCAGGGCTGGATAACCTGGCGGCCTTTCCTGCTGCAGTGATTCAGGCTTTGCCTTCGTTTGGCTGGCAAGCGGGTTTGCTCGGGCTGTCGACCATTGCCGTGATGTGGCTGTGGGAAAAATTCCGCCCGCATTCCCTGCGTTTCGTTCCCGGCGCATTGCTCGGGGTCGGTCTGGCAACGATCGCCAGCCTGGCGCTCGCCTTGCAGGTCAAACGTGTGGAGGTCCCGGCTAACCTGGCGGAGGCCATCGATTGGCTGCGCCCGGCGGATCTGCTCAACCTGGCTGACCCAACCCTGCTGATCGCCGCCTTCGCCGTGGCCTTTATCGCCAGCGCCGAAACCCTGCTCTCGGCCGCCGCCGTGGATCGCATGCACAGTGGTCAACGCTCGGACTTCGACCGCGAATTGTCGGCACAAGGTGTGGGCAACATGTTGTGTGGCCTGCTCGGCGCGCTGCCGATGACCGGGGTGATCGTGCGCAGCTCGGCCAACGTTCAAGCCGGCGCCACCACCCGCCTGTCGACGGTGTTCCATGGCCTGTGGTTGCTGGCTTTCGTGTTGCTGCTATCGAGCGTGCTGCAAAGCATTCCGGTGGCGAGCCTGGCGGGCGTCCTGGTTTACACCGGTTTCAAACTGGTGGACCTCAAAGCCTTTCGCGGCCTGGGCCGTTATGGCCGGATGCCGATGTTTACCTATGCGGCGACTGCACTGGCAATCATCTTCACCGACCTGCTGACGGGCGTGCTGATCGGCTTTGGCCTGACGCTGGCCAAACTGGCCTGGAAGGCTTCGCGCCTGAAAATCAGCCTGATCGATCTACCGGCGGACGGCGAGATGGAACTGCGTCTGGTGGGGGCGGCGACTTTCCTCAAGGTGCCGGCGTTGACCCAGGTGCTGGGGAGCATTCCCGCTGGCGCGACGGTGCATGTGCCGCTCAATAACCTGAGCTACATCGATCACTCGTGCCTTGAGTTGCTGGAGGAGTGGGGCCGGGCCAATGCGGCCAAGGGTTCGAAGTTGGTGATTGAAGCGCGGGGGTTGAAGCGCAGACTTGAAGGGCGGTTGCGGACCACCACCGGGGTAGGCTCAACGGCCGGTTGAAGCCCCCCTGTAGGAGCGAGCGGTGCGGCGATCCGACTTGCCCGCGAAGCTTTTGGCGTACTTGGGGACGCCTTCGCGGGCAAGCCTCCTACAGGGTTGCATAGACTTACGCGGCTGGTTGATCCAGCTCCAGCTCCACGCCCAATTGGCGCGACAGGCACGGCCAGCGCTTCCACGCGGCGCCGGTGTCCGGGCTGTTGAGTTTCTCGCGGTAGGCCTCCACCGACTCCAGCGCGAAACTTTCATCGTCAAGCATCTCGTCCACGGCGTGATGCACCGCCTCATCCAGTTGGTTGGCAAATTCCTCGCCAATCAATTGGTGGGCAATCAGGTTGGCGACAGTCATGTCCAAGGGGATCAATGGCTGACCAAAATGCTTGATGTACAGGTCGTTGACCTCTTCGACCAGGCGGTGCGCCAGATAAGCTTCGTCCAGCAGGCTGTCCAGGCCAACGTGACCGGCCATGATCGCCGGCGGTTGGAGGAAGAACTGCTCGGCGATTGTCAGCACCGGCTTGATCTGCGATTCGATGCCCGCTTCCCTGGCGACTTCATTGGCTGCATCCAGCAGGTCTGGCACTTGTTCTATATACGCGGCCACAAAACGCGTCATCACGCCGTTAGCGTCGACATCCGGCAATTGGATGGCGGAGTGAAGGTGCGGCAGTTGGGTTTCCAGCTGACGAGTCAGCAGGCCGGTCTCGGCCTCGTGTTGTTGGGCTTGTTGGATCTGCTCGCGCAATGCGGCGGTGTTCATGAAAACTCCAGGAAACAAAGGCAATGAAATAGGGAAGACATAACTTAGCTGGCTCAGGAAAAAGGCTAAGACGCATTTGTCATAATTATTTCATCCTTGAGACATCGAAGTTATATCGATTTGCCACCACTCGTCTGCATCCTTCTCCATTCGTGACCTGGAACGCAAGTCCAACCTGTTTCAGCTGATTTACCCCATCGCGTTGCGAGGTGGCAGTCGCTGTCTATACTCGGTTCTGAATGGAGTTAGCTGATGACACCCGACTGCATACGCAGCAAGGCTCGGCGATTCAAGTTCGTGGTCTGAAAATGCCGCTCCCTTGCCGCAGGCGTTACGCCTACGGGATAACAAGAACGATAAGGGGAACCCGCAATGATGCGACATCCACATGTCTGGATGGGCCTCCTGTTGTGGTCGATTTTCAGTCAGGCGCAAGCGGCCTGGACTGTCAATATGGCGCCTGGAGCGACTGAGATCAGTCACGCAGTATTCGATCTGCACATGACCATTTTCTGGATTTGTGTGGTGATCGGCATCATCGTCTTCGGCGCCATGTTCTGGTCGATGATGATCCACCGCCGCTCGACCGGGCAGGTGGCCGCAAAATTTCATGAAAGCACCACCGTTGAAATCCTCTGGACCATCGTCCCCCTGCTTATCCTGGTAGCCATGGCGGTCCCTGCAACCGCCACACTGATCAAGATGTACGACAACACGGAGCCGGATATCGATATCCAGGTCACCGGCTATCAGTGGAAGTGGCATTACAAATACCTGGGTCAGGACGTCGAATTTTTCAGCAACCTGACTACCCCCGCCGATCAGATCCACAACAAGGAAGCCAAGGGCGAGCATTACCTGCTGGAGGTCGACAAGCCACTGGTGCTGCCGATCGGTGCCAAGGTGCGTTTTCTGGTGACCTCCGCCGATGTCATCCACTCTTGGTGGGTGCCGGCCTTCGCAGTCAAGCGCGATGCGATTCCGGGCTTCGTCAATGAATCCTGGACCCGTGTCGACAAGCCCGGCATCTACCGTGGCCAGTGCGCCGAGCTGTGCGGCAAGGACCACGGCTTCATGCCGATCGTGGTCGAGGTCAAGGAAAAGGCCGACTACGAAAAATGGCTGGGCGAGCGCAAGGCGGAAGCCGCGCAACTCAAAGAGCTGACCAGCAAGGAATGGACCCTCGACGAGCTCAAGGAGCGCGGCGACAAGATTTATCACACCACTTGCGTGGCCTGTCACCAGGCCGAAGGCCAGGGCCTGCCGCCGATGTTCCCGGCACTCAAGGGCTCGAAAATCGCCACCGGGCCGAAAGAGGCTCACCTGAGCCTGGTCTTCCACGGCAAGCCCGGCACCGCGATGGCGGCGTTCGGCAAGCAGCTCTCGGAAGTCGATATCGCGGCGGTCGTGACCTACGAACGTAACGCCTGGGGCAACAACAAAGGCGACATGGTCACCCCTAAAGAAGTGCTGGAGCTGAAACAGGCGGAAAGCAAATGACCCGGTCTATTGCGTACTCAAGGAATCGGTCGGGGCATGACGTCCCGGTTCGCCCAGCCCAGCCGTTTGCAGGAGACAGGACATGACTGTTGTAGTCGATGACCATGTTCATACCGATACCGCCCACGCCCACGGCCCCGCCAAAGGCCTGATGCGCTGGGTGTTGACCACTAACCACAAGGATATCGGCACGCTGTACCTGTGGTTTGCATTCACTATGTTCCTGCTGGGCGGCTCGTTCGCCATGGTGATCCGTGCCGAGCTGTTCCAGCCGGGACTGCAAATCGTCGAACCGGCGTTCTTCAACCAGATGACCACCATGCACGGTCTGGTGATGGTGTTCGGTGCGGTGATGCCGGCCTTCGTCGGCCTTGCCAACTGGATGATCCCGTTGATGATCGGCGCGCCGGACATGGCCCTGCCGCGAATGAACAACTTCAGCTTCTGGCTTTTGCCGGCCGCGTTCCTGCTGCTGGTATCGACCCTGTTCACCCCCGGTGGCGGGCCGAACTTCGGCTGGACCTTCTACGCACCGCTGTCGACCACCTACGCGCCGGAAAGCGTGACGTTCTTCATCTTCGCCATCCACTTGATGGGGATCAGTTCGATCATGGGCGCAATCAACGTGATCGCGACCATCCTCAACCTGCGCGCCCCCGGCATGACGTTGATGAAAATGCCGCTGTTCGTCTGGACCTGGCTGATCACCGCGTTCCTGCTGATCGCGGTGATGCCGGTGCTGGCCGGCTGCGTGACCATGATGCTGATGGACATCCACTTCGGCACCAGTTTCTTCAGTGCCGCCGGTGGCGGTGATCCGGTGCTGTTCCAGCACGTGTTCTGGTTCTTCGGCCACCCCGAGGTGTACATCATGATCCTGCCGGCCTTCGGTGCCGTCAGCTCAATCATTCCGGCGTTCTCGCGCAAGCCGCTGTTTGGCTACACCTCGATGGTCTATGCCACGGCCAGTATTGCGTTCCTGTCATTCATCGTCTGGGCGCACCACATGTTCGTGGTCGGCATTCCGCTGGTGGGCGAGTTGTTCTTCATGTACGCCACGCTGCTGATCGCAGTGCCGACCGGCGTGAAGGTGTTCAACTGGGCCAGCACCATGTGGCAAGGCTCGCTGACCTTCGAGACGCCGATGCTGTTCGCCGTGGCGTTCGTGATCCTGTTCTCCATTGGCGGATTCTCCGGGCTGATGCTGGCCATCGCCCCGGCAGACTTCCAGTACCAGGACACCTACTTCGTGGTCGCGCACTTCCATTACGTGCTGGTGCCGGGGGCGATCTTCGGGATCTTCGCCTCGGCTTACTTCTGGCTGCCGAAATGGACCGGCCACATGTACGACGAAACCCTCGGCAAGCTGCACTTCTGGCTGTCTTTCATCGGCATGAACATGGCGTTCTTCCCGATGCACTTCGTGGGCCTGGCGGGCATGCCGCGGCGGATTCCGGACTACAACCTGCAATTCGCCGACTTCAACATGGTGTCGTCGATCGGCGCGTTCATGTTTGGTGCCACGCAGATCTTCTTCCTGTTCATCGTGATCAAGACCATTCGCGGCGGCGAGCCGGCACCGGCCAAGCCGTGGGATGGTGCCGAAGGGCTGGAATGGAGCATTCCATCGCCCGCGCCGTATCACACCTTCACCACACCGCCGGAAGTGAAATGAAACGCCTCGGTCCTGTAGGAGCCGGCTTGCTGGCGATGAACGCAGCGCGGTGTGTCAGACACTCCGCCTTCGCTGGCAAGCCAGCTCCTACAGGATATGGCGTAGAGGCTGGAAATAATGGCTGACTCGATCTCGATGAAGAAACTGGTCACCCGCCTGTTGCTGGTGGTGGCGGCGATGTTTGTCTTCGGCTTTGCCCTGGTACCGATCTACGACGTGATGTGCAAGGCATTCGGCATCAATGGCAAAACCGCCGGGCAGTATGAAGGCGAGCAAACGGTCGACGCCTCGCGCCAGGTTCGCGTGCAGTTTCTGTCGACCAACGCTGCTGACATGCCCTGGGATTTCTATCCCAAGACGGATGAGCTGACCGCGCACCCCGGGGCGGTGAACGAGATGATTTTTATCGCCCACAACCCCACCGACCGGCCGATGAGCGCCCAGGCGGTGCCGAGTATCGCGCCGAGTGCAGCTGCGGCGTACTTCCACAAGACCGAATGTTTCTGCTTTACCCAGCAAGTGCTGCAGCCCGGTCAACGCATCGAGATGCCAGTACGGTTCATCGTTGACCGCGACATGCCCAAGGATGTGAAGCACCTGACGCTGTCCTACACGCTGTTCGATATCACCGCACGTCATCCGCCCGTAGCTGTTGCAGCAAGCACGGGTGGCTAGGCGTTAAAGCGTGCCCGATAAGGAGAACAATAAATGGCAACTCATGAACATTATTACGTTCCAGCCCAGAGCAAATGGCCGATCATCGCCACGATCGGCATGCTGGTCACGGTGTTCGGCCTGGGCACCTGGTTCAACGACCTGAAGGCTGCGCGGCCAGAATCCCATGGCCCGCTGATCTTTTTCGTCGGCGGACTGCTGCTGGCCTACATGCTGTTCGGCTGGTTCGGGACGGTGGTCAAGGAGAGTCGCGCGGGGTTGTACAGCCCGCAACTCGACCGCTCGTTCCGCTGGGGCATGAGCTGGTTCATTTTCTCGGAGGTGATGTTCTTCCTGGCCTTTTTCGGTGCGCTGTTTTATGTGCGCAACATCGCGGGCCCGGCACTGGGTGGTGAAGGCACCAAAGGCATCGCCCATATGCTGTGGCCGACGTTCGAATTCACCTGGCCGCTGCTGAACAACCCGGACTCGAAACTCTTTCCTCCCCCCAAGGAAGTCATCAGCCCCTGGGGTCTGCCGCTGCTCAACACCGTACTGCTGGTGAGTTCCAGCGTCACCGTGACCATCGCTCACCACGCCTTGAAGAAAGGCCATCGCGGGGCGTTGAAAATCTGGCTGGCGCTGACCGTGTTGCTCGGTTGCGGCTTCCTGGGCTTTCAAGCCAAAGAATACCTGCACGCCTACCACGAGCTGGGCTTGACCCTCGGTTCCGGCATCTACGGCGCAACGTTCTTCATGCTCACCGGTTTCCACGGTGCCCACGTGACCATCGGCACCATCATTCTGTTCGTGATGCTGATGCGCATCATGCGCGGGCACTTCAATGCAGACCACCATTTCGGCTTCGAGGCGGCGACCTGGTACTGGCACTTTGTGGATGTGGTGTGGATCGGGTTGTTCGTTTTCGTCTACGTACTTTGAGCCTGGCACTCATGACTACCAAGGCACGTGGGACACCAACTGGCCGCTGAAAAAACCCCAGGCGATCAAGCCGACAGTAATGGCGGCCAGCGCAACACGAATACTCAAGGCGATGACCAGGCGATTCGAGCTGCTGTCGTCCTTGACCAGAAAAAACAGGCCGCTGAACAGGCTGACAACCGTGGCAATCAGCATCAGGACGATGGCTGCTTTGAGCATGGTGACACTCCGGGGGACAGGCGATGCATGTGAGTATAGCTATCGCGATGACCGACTTTCTGGCGACGCCATGAAGCGCTTCCGGCTGGGCCTCGTGCCGACTCTGGTGGTCGCGGTGCTGCTGCCCTTGCTGGTGTCACTCGGCTTCTGGCAGTTGAGCCGGGGCGCGGAGAAAAGCGCGCTGCTGCAAAATTACGCCGAGCGCCGGGCGGCCGAACCGATGGCCAGCACCGAACTGCAACACACCGAAGATCCGGCCTTTCGCCGGGTTCGCCTGCACGGCCAGTTCGATGCCGAACACAGCCTGCTGCTGGATAACCGGCAGCGCGACGGCAAGGTCGGGGTCGAGCTGTTACAACCGTTTCAGGATCAGGCCACCGGGCTCTGGCTGCTGGTCAATCGCGGCTGGCTGCCGTGGCCGGATCGGCGTACCCCGCCGTCATTCACCACACCGACTCAGGTGTTGAGCCTCGACGCCTGGGTCTACGTCTCCCCCGGCGCAACGTTCCAGTTGCACGCCGACCCCAACACCACGACCTGGCCACAACTGATCACCGCCGTTGAACCGGCCAGGTTGTGGACGGCGCTTGAACGTGACGGTTTCGCCTACGAATTACGCGCGCAAAGTGGCCCTGCGACCTACCGCGCCGATTGGCCGGTGGTGGCCATGGGGCCGGAAAAGCACCTGGCTTACGCCGTGCAGTGGTTCGCCCTGGCGATCGCGCTGTTCGGCCTTTATCTCTATCTCGGATGGCACAACGCAAAGGAGAACAATAATGGGAGTGGCCATGAATCCACCCGGCATGTCTGAGGCGAAAACACCGGTGAATCGGCGGCGCGGACGCTTGCAGTTGCTGCTGATCCTATTGGGGGTGATCGGTCCGATGATCCTCGCCACCGGCATGTACAAATTGCAGTTCTGGGTACCCGAAGGCCGCAGTTATCACGGTGAACTGATCGGTAACGGCCAGACCCGCGCCGACATCGGCGTACAGGCCCAGGAAGACCGCTGGCAGTTGCTGGTAACGGCACCGAAGGACTGCTCGGTGGATTGCCAGCAGCTGGTTTATCTGGCGCGGCAGATCCAGATCGGCCTCGGTCGCGATGCTGCCCGCGCCAGCCATGCGCTGGCGATCGCGCAGCCGCTGAACAGCGATTACGAGACTAAACTTCAACGCGAGTACCCACAGTTGCAACGCTATTCATTGGACCTGCCGTCCTACATCAAAGGCGCACAGAGCAATGACACGCCGCACCTGTGGATCATCGACCCTCACGGCAATCTGGTGCTGCGTTACGACCCGACGGTGAAGGGCAAGGATCTGCTCAACGACCTGCGCCACCTGCTGAAACTGTCGAACATCGGATAAGGGCATCGTCATGGCCAAACCTGGATTTCGCCTCGCGCTGTTTGCCACCTTGCTGGCACTGATTGTGGTGTTGCTCGGCGCTTACACACGCCTGACCCACGCCGGCCTCGGTTGCCCGGACTGGCCCGGTTGCTACGGTTTTATCAGCGTGCCGCAAAGCGAAGCCCAACTGGCTCATGCCGAACTGCATTTTCCAGACACCCCGGTGGAAGCCCACAAGGGCTGGAACGAAATGGTCCATCGCTACTTCGCCGGCACGCTGGGGCTGCTGATCGCGGTGCTGGCGGGCCGCGCCTGGGTCCATCGTCATCATCCGGGGCAGCCGGTGAAGTTGCCGCTGTTCCTGCTGGCGTTGGTCATTGGCCAAGCGGCTTTCGGCATGTGGACGGTGACGCTCAAGCTTTGGCCGCAAGTGGTCACCGGACATTTACTCGGTGGTTTTGCGACCTTGAGCCTGTTGTTTCTGCTGACCTTGCGCCTGTCCGGCGTATTGCCAGCGCTGACCGTGCCTCGACGTTTGCAATACTGGGCAACCGCCGGCTTGCTGCTGGTGATCCTGCAAATTGCTCTCGGTGGCTGGGTCAGCTCCAATTACGCGGCGGTAGCCTGCATCGACTTTCCGACCTGCCACGGCCAATGGCTGCCGCCGGCTGATTTCGCCAACGGTTTTCACCTGACCCAGCACATCGGCCCGAATTATCTGGGCGGGCAGCTGGACAGCGATGCCCGCACCGCGATTCACCTGACTCACCGCATCGGCGCATTACTGGTCACCTTTGTTCTGCTCGGTCTGGCCTGGCAACTGAAGGTCGTCGGCATGACGCGCCTGGCCGTCATGGTGCTGATCGCCCTTGCCGCACAAATCACCTTGGGCATCAGCAACGTGGTGTTCCACTTGCCGCTGCCGGTGGCCGTCGCCCACAACGCCGGCGGTGCGGCGCTGTTGCTGACGATGGTGCTGGTCAATTATCACGCGCGAACCAGCCTGGTTCGGGTCAAGCATCAGCCCCCTCGTCGCTGGCGTCTACGCCTGCGTAAACACTCGGCCGGGCCCATAACAATAAAAGGAGAGATGCCATGGCGACTCTGATCGGCGAACGTCACAGTCAGGCCATCTGGCGAGACTATCTGGAACTGACCAAGCCGAAAGTGGTGGTGTTGATGCTCATCACCTCGCTGGTCGGCATGTTCCTCGCGACCCGCGCCGGGGTGCCATGGACGGTGCTGGTGTTCGGCAATCTGGGGATCGCCCTGTGTGCCGGCGGTGCCGCGGCGGTCAATCATGTGGTGGACCGGCGCATCGACGCGGTCATGGCCCGGACCCACAAACGGCCCCTGGCCGAAGGCCGGGTATCTCCAGCCGCCGCGCTGACCTTCGCCCTGATACTGGCGATGCTCGGCCAGGCCTTGCTACTGACTTTCACCAACCCGTTGACGGCGTGGCTGACCCTCGCCTCCTTGCTCGGTTATGCCGTGGTCTACACCGGTTTCCTGAAACGCGCGACGCCGCAGAACATCGTCATCGGCGGCCTCGCCGGAGCTGCCCCGCCACTGCTCGGCTGGACCGCCGCCACCGGTCATGTCGGCGCCGAACCATTGTTGCTGGTGCTGATCATCTTCGCCTGGACCCCGCCGCACTTCTGGGCGCTGGCGATTCACCGCAAGGAAGAATACGCCAAGGCTGACATTCCGATGCTGCCGGTGACCCATGGCGAGCACTACACCAAAGTCCACATCCTGCTTTATACCTTTGCGTTGCTGGCCGTCAGCCTGATGCCCTACGTGATCCACATGAGCGGCGTGCTCTACCTGATGTGTGCCCTCTTACTGGGCGCAAGGTTTCTGCAATGGGCCGTGGTGCTGTACCGTGGCACTCGACCGCACGCGGCGATCAACACGTTCAAGTACTCTATCTACTACTTGTTCCTGCTGTTTATCGCGCTGCTCGTAGACCACTACTTACTGCTGATCCTATGACCCGAACCCAGAAAACCGTCTTCATCCTCGTTGCCCTGATCGCGCTGATCCTGGGCCTGACCGTCAATAAAGTACTGACCGGGAAAAACCAGGGAGACCCGACGGCGCTGATTGATGCAGGGATCATCCTGCTGCCCCAAAGCCGTAATCTGCCGGACGTGAAGATGACCGATCAGGACGGCAAGCCAGTGGCGGTCAACGAACTGAAAGGCAAGTGGAGTTTGCTGTTCTTCGGCTACACCTTCTGCCCGGACATCTGCCCGACCACCCTCGCCCAGCTGCGGCAGATCAAGAGTGAACTGCCGGCGGATGCGGTGAACAAGTTGCAGGTCATCCTGGTCAGCGTCGACCCTAACCGCGATACGCCCAAGCAACTCAAGCAGTACCTGGGCTACTTCGATCCGCAATTCATCGGGCTGACCGCAGCCTCGGTCGAAGACCTTCAGAAAATGGCCAACGCGGTGAGCATTCCGTTCATTCCGGCGGACACCAGCAAGCCGAACTACACCGTCGACCACAGCGGCAACCTGGCGGTGATCGGACCGGACGGGACTCAACGCGGGTTCATTCGTGCACCGCTGAATAACCAGAAACTGGTGGCGCAGTTGCCGGTGATGCTCAACCGTCAATAAGCACCACAGGTACGGTGTTTCAGGCAAAAAAATGGGGCGCATTCAATGCGCCCCATTTTTTTCGTTAAAGCTTCAGATCAGAACGCCGGCAATACCGCGCCTTTGTACTTCTCGAGAATGAAGGCTTTCACTTCCGGGCTGTGCAGGGCAGCAACCAGTTTCTGCATTGCCGCGCTGTCCTTGTCGTCCGGACGGGCAACGAGGATGTTCACGTACGGCGAGTCGTTGCCTTCGATGACCAGCGCGTCCTTGGACGGATCGAGCTTGGCTTCCAGCGCGTAGTTGGTGTTGATCAGCGCCAGGTCGACCTGAGTCAGCACGCGCGGGATGGTCGCGGCTTCCAGTTCACGGAATTTCAGGTCCTTGGTGTTCTCGGTGATGTCCTTGACGGTCGACAGGATGTTGTTCGAATCCTTCAACTTGATCAGGCCAGCCTTCGCCAGCAGCAACAGCGCACGGCCGCCGTTGGTGGCGTCGTTCGGGATCACCACGTTGGCGCCGCCCGGCAGCTCTTCCAGTTTCTTGTACTTGCTGGAGTAAGCGCCCAGCGGCTCCAGGTGCACACCGGCAACGCTGACTAGGTTAGTGCCCTTGGCCTTGTTGAATTCATCCAGGTAGGGTTGGTGCTGGAAGAAGTTGGCGTCCAGACGCTTCTCGGCCACCTGTACGTTCGGCTGGATGTAGTCGGTGAAGACTTTGACTTTCAGGTCCACGCCTTCTTTGGCCAGGGCCGGTTTAACGAACTCGAGGATTTCCGCGTGGGGCACCGGGGTGGCCGCAACGGTCAGGGTGTCGGCAGCGTGGGCGGAAAAGGCTGCAATGGCAGCGAATGCGACGAGTAGTTTTTTCATCTAACGGCTCCTTGATTGCGTCTGGCGGACGTCATCGGCATCAACGCCGACGTTGCTATTATTTGTGGGAAACACGGATCACCATTCGGTCGCCAACGCTTTGCAGCACATGGACCAGTACCAGAAGCAGTATCACCGTGACAAACATCACATCGTTCTGGAAACGCTGATAACCATAACGAATCGCTAGGTCGCCGAGACCACCAGCCCCCACGACTCCCGCGATGGCTGTGTACGAGACTAGTGCGATCGAGGTGACGGTAATGGCTGCAATAATGCCGGGTTTGGCCTCCGGTAATAGAGCATTGGTGATGATTTGCCGGGTCGTTGCGCCCATGGCCTGGGTAGCTTCAATAATGCCGCGATCTACTTCTCGCAATGCCGTTTCAACCAGCCTCGCAAAAAAAGGTGCAGCTCCCGCTACCAGTGGCGGAATGGTGCCAGCGACCCCCAGTGAAGTTCCAGTGATCAGTTGGGTCAGTGGAATCATCACGATTAACAGAATGATGAACGGTAACGCACGCAACAAGTTGACCACCAGAGCAACTGCCGAATACACCTGCTTTTGCTCTAGCAACTGACGCGGAGATGTGAGGAAAAGCAATACGCCCAGCGGCAAGCCAATCAACACCGTGAAGAACAATGAGACACCAAGCATCACGAGTGTGTCGCAGGTGGCGACCCAGATCTCGAACCAGTCAACATTGGAAAACAGAACAGTCAGGGCTTCCATCAGCGCAGCACCTCCATGTGGACATCAGCTGCGGTGAAGTGAGCAAACGCCGCTTCCATGTCGCCACCGGTGACGGCCAGGGTCAATTGGCCGTAGGGAACCTCTTTGATGCGATCGATACGACCGGCCAGGATGCTGTAGTCCACGCCCGTTTCCCGGGCGACGGTACCCAGCAATGGTGCGTAGGTCGCTTCGCCCTGGAAGGTCAGACGTACGATGCGGCCCGGTACGTGAGCGAAGTCGTCGCGCTGTTCGTTCTCGTCGATCTGCTCGTCTTCCTGGACGAAGCGCTTGGTGGTCGGGTGCTTGGGATGCAGGAACACCTCGGCCACCGAACCTTGCTCGACGATCACACCGGCATCCATCACCGCCACCTGATCGCAGACTCGACGGATCACATCCATCTCGTGGGTGATCAGGACAATGGTCAGCTTCAGCTCGCGATTGATCTCGGCCAGCAATTGCAAAACCGACGCCGTGGTCTGCGGGTCGAGGGCACTGGTGGCTTCGTCGCACAGCAAAATTTTCGGCTTGGTTGCCAGGGCGCGGGCGATGCCGACACGCTGCTTCTGACCACCGGACAGTTGCGCCGGGTATTTTTTCGCATGGTCGGCCAGGCCAACCCGCGCCAGCAACTGCGCCACACGCTGGTCGATTTCGCTACGCGACAGCTCACCGGCGAGGGTCAGCGGTAGCGCAACGTTATCGGCCACGGTCTTGGACGCCAGCAAGTTGAAGTGCTGGAAAATCATCCCGACCTGCTGACGGAAACGTCGCAGGCCATTGGCATCCAGCGCCGTGACTTCTTCACCATCGACGATGATCTTGCCGCCACTGGAGTTTTCCAGGCGATTGATCAGGCGCAGCAGGGTACTTTTTCCCGCACCGGAATGGCCGATCAGGCCAAAGACCTGACCGTTCTCAATCGTCAGACTGGTCGGATGCAGGGCGGGAATATCCTTACCGGCGACGCGGTAAGTTTTGTGGACGTTTTGAAACTCGATCACGTAGCGAACCTTGTGGGGCGCGTTAGAAAAGGATCAGCGGTTAGCCGGGCGCGCATTTTAGCCTGTCCGTATAGAGGTTCTTAGCATTTATTTCGCTTTCAACCAGCGATTTGGCAATAACGCGATCAAAGGTCAGAAAAAAGGAACGGCGCCAGCGCCTCATCAGTCACTCATTAAGCAACTCGAAAAAGCCCGGGCAATGCCAATGAGCCCTGACCACGACGGGAATCGCAACGAGGAGTCTACGTCTGATGAGTACTAAAAAGCCTGCCGCCACCAGCGCACTGGCCGGGACCGATACCCTGGACCGCAGCAACACCAATCCCAAGCTCGACAGCCTGGAACAATTTCGCTCCGATGCCACCGAGCAGGCCCTGCGCACCAACCAGGGCGTGAAGGTCGCGGACAATCAGAACACGTTGAAGGCCGGCGCCCGTGGGCCGTCATTGCTGGAAGACTTCATCATGCGTGAAAAGATCACGCATTTTGACCATGAACGTATTCCTGAGCGCATCGTTCATGCCCGCGGCACTGGCGCCCACGGTTACTTCCAGGCCTACGAGCCCCATTCCGTACTGACCAAGGCCGCATTCCTACAAGATCCACATCAAAAAACTCCGGTTTTTGTGCGCTTCTCCACGGTGCAAGGCCCGCGCGGGTCGGGCGATACCGTGCGCGACGTACGCGGTTTCGCGGTGAAGTTTTTCACCGACGAAGGCAACTTCGACCTCGTGGGTAACAACATGCCGGTGTTCTTCATTCAGGATGCGATCAAGTTTCCTGACTTCGTGCACGCGGTAAAACCCGAGCCCCACAATGAAATTCCTACCGGCGGTTCGGCCCACGACACCTTTTGGGACTTTGTTTCTCTGGTGCCGGAGTCCGCGCACATGGTGATCTGGACCATGTCCGACCGGGCGATCCCCAAAAGCCTGCGCAGCATGCAAGGCTTCGGCGTGCACACGTTCCGCATGATCAACGCCGAGGGCAAATCGCGGTTCGTCAAATTCCATTGGCGCCCCGTCGCCGGCACCTGTTCGCTGGTGTGGGATGAAGCGCAGAAGCTCGCCGGGAAAGACGCCGACTTCCATCGCCGTGATCTCTGGGAGTCCATCGAGACGGGGGACTATCCAGAGTGGGAATTGGGCGTACAGGTCATCGAGGAGGAAAGCGAACATGCCTTCGACTTCGACATCCTTGATCCGACCAAGCTCATCCCCGAGGAAATCGTACCGATCACTCCCCTGGGCAAGATGGTGCTCAACCGCAACCCGGACAACTTCTTCGCCGAGACTGAACAGGTTGCCTTCTGCCCAGGGCATATCGTGCCCGGAATCGATTTTTCGAATGATCCGCTGCTACAAGGCCGGCTGTTTTCCTACACCGATACGCAGATCAGCCGACTTGGCGGACCGAACTTTCACGAGATCCCGATCAACCGCCCACTGGCACCGTTCCATAACGGTCAACGGGATGCGCAGCACCGCACCACCATCGACAAGGGGCGTGCTTCCTACGAGCCGAACTCCATCGACAGTGGCTGGCCGAAGGAGACCCTGCCCGCAGCGCAGGACGGCGGCTTCGAGAGTTACCCGGAGCGCGTCGACGCCGCCAAGATCCGCCAGCGCAGCGAGTCGTTCAGCGACCACTTCTCCCAGGCTCGGCTGTTTTTCCACAGCATGAGCAAGCACGAACAGGAGCACATCATTGCCGCCTACAGCTTTGAGCTGGGCAAGGTCGAACGCGAGTTTATTCGTGTGCGTCAGGTCAATGAGATCCTGGCCAATATCGATCTGGAACTGGCCAAGCGCGTGGCGCAGAACCTGGGCTTGCCGGTCCCGAAGGCTGGAACGGTCAAGGTGCGTAACACCTCACTGGATCACTCCCCTGCCCTGAGCCAGGCTAACTTGTTGCCCGAAGACATTAAAACCCGAAAAGTCGCGATCCTGGCGGCCAACGGTGTCGATGGCGCGGCGATTGACGCCATGAAGAAAGCGCTGAAGGCCGAAGGCGCTCACGCCAAACTGCTCGGCCCGACCTCGGCCCCCGTGACCACCGCCAATGGCAAAGCACTGCCGGTGGATGCGTCGATGGAAGGTTTGCCTTCCGTGGCCTTCGACGCGGTGTTCGTGCCGGGTGGCGCGGCGTCGATCAAGGCACTAAGCAGTGATGGTGTGGCGCTGCATTACCTGTTGGAGGCATACAAACACCTGAAGGCGATCGCCTTGCATGGCGAAGCGAAGCAGTTGCTGGAGGTATTGAAACTGGAAGCGGACGCGGGGTTGATCGTGGGTACGGATACCAAGTTGTTCAAGGCGTTTTTTGCCGCGATCGGTCAGCATAGAGTATGGGACAGGGAGCCTAAGGCCAAGGCGATTCCGGCTTAGGGATTTCTATCGACAGGAAGGGCGCCTTCGCGGGCAAGCCTCGCTCCTACGGTTTTGGGTCGTACACATAATGTGTGATCAATCCGGGCCTGTAGGACCTAGGCTTGCCCGCGATGCTTTTAGGGCTTGCGAGGGCTCAAAACCATCTGCGCCGGAATATTGCGCAGAATCTGTTTCTCCAGCTTCAGATCAAACCCCGAATCCAGCTTCTTCACCCGTTTGGTCAGCAACGTGGCCAACCATGGGTAGTCCTGAGTACGGGGAACCTGAATGCTCACGTCGCACTGATAATTCACCACATCGGCGGCGATAGCATCCAGTTGACGACGAAGTTTGCTCATATCGTTGAGGTTCAATGCCACCGTCGTGCTTTCAGCCGTCGGGTCGATCACTTTGGCCTGCGGTCTGGCTTCGGCAGCCTTGAGGGCCGCTTCGGCTTTATCCAGTTCAGCCTTGCGTGCATGAACAATTGCATTATTAACGCCACCGGTCAGCGCCGGGGCCTTGGGCATCAATACCCGGGCACGGCTGAGGGCAGTGGCCGCGGCATTCACATCACCTTTTTGCAACACGATCTGGCTGCGCAGCAAATAGGCTTCGGCCAATTGCCGCTGGTATTGCTCAAGGGATTGATCGTTGGGCGACTCGGCCTGCAAGGCCGCCAATTGATCCTCGGCGGTGGCCAGCTCGCTGCTGGCCAGGCTTTGTTCCAGCTGTGCAATAGCCGTGGCCCGTGCATCGGGGGCCTCGGTGGCCGCCGGCGGCGTGCTTTGGCAAGCACCCAGTAGCAGCGAAAATGCGACAAGGAGCAGATAACGGGAGGCGAACGGCTTCATTCCTGCGACTCTCTATTTGCGCAAAAAACGAGCAAGTCTACACCCCTCGACGGGGCAGGACAAAACTCAGCAGAAACAACGCGGCGGCCGCCACCACAATCGACGGGCCAGCCGGGGTGTCCTTGAACCAGGACAACGCCAGCCCGCCACACACCGCGAGCATGCCCAGCAGGCTCGCGCCCAGTGCCATCTGCTCCGGCGAGCGGGCGTGACGTTGTGCCGCAGCCGCCGGAATAATCAGTAACGAAGTAATCAGCAACACGCCGACGATTTTCATCGCCACCGCGATCACCACGGCGATCAGCAACATCAGGACCAGACGCAACGCCGCCACCGGCAAACCTTCCACCCTGGCCAGTTCTTCATGCACGGTGATCGCCAGCAAGGGTCGCCACAGCGTGACAAGCAATACCAGCACCGCCGCGCTGCCGCCGAGGATCCAGGCCAGATCGGTCGGGCTGATCGCCAGCAGGTCGCCGAACAGATAGGCCATCAGGTCGATCCGCACTTCATGCATGAAGCTTAGTACCACCAGGCCCAGGGAGAGCGTGCTCGGTGCGAGAATTCCCAACAGCGTGTCAGACGCCAATGGCTGCCGCTGTTGCAGCGTCACCAGCAACACTGCCAGCAACAGGCAGCCTACGGTGACAGCCACGGTCGGGCTGACATCCAGCAGAAAGCCCAGCGCCACACCCAGCAGCGCGGCGTGGGACAGGGTGTCGCCGAAATAAGCCATGCGCCGCCAGACCACAAACGAACCCAACGGGCCCGCAACCAGCGCCAGGGCCAGACCTGCAAGCAGGGCGAAGAGCAGAAAATCAGCCATGCTTGCAGCTATCTCCATGAACGTGGGTATGGGCCGACGGGGTCGCAATGACCACCGAGCCATGCAGGTCGTGAGCGTGGTCGTGATGGTGGTGATAAATCGCCAGACTTTGCGCGTTCTTTCCGAACAGTTCGACGAACGCGGGATCGCCGCTGACCTGCTCGGGATGCCCGGAGCAGCAGACATGGCGATTCAGGCACACCACCTGGTCGGTGGTGCTCATCACCAGATGCAAATCGTGAGAGACCATCAATACGCCGCAGCCATGACGGTCGCGCAGACGTGTGATCAGGCTATAGAGCTCGGCTTGACCGGCCACGTCGACGCCTTGTACCGGCTCATCGAGCACCAGCAACTCCGGCTCGCGCAGCAATGCCCGGGCCAGCAGTACTCGCTGCATTTCGCCACCGGAAACACTTTGCACCGGGCTGTCGATCACCTGCTCGGCGCCGACTTCCTTGAGGGCGGCCAAGGCCCGAGCGCGGTCCACGCCAGGGACCAGACGCAAGAAACGCAGCACTGATAGCGGCAGGGTTGGATCGACATGGAGTTTTTGCGGCATGTAACCGACGCGCAACTTCGGCTTGCGCCAGACGCTGCCGCTGTCCGGCTTCAACAAACCGAGCACCGCGCGCACCAGCGTGGTTTTGCCGGCGCCATTAGGGCCGATCAGGGTAACGATCTGCCCCGGCTCGACGCTCAGTTCGATGTTATCCAGCACGTTTTGCCCGGCAAAAGTGACGGCCACCTGCTCAAGACGGATCAGCGCATTGCTCATTAAGCCCCCTGGCAACCCGAGCAGAGACCGATGACTTCAACGGTCTGGGCCTCGACGATAAATCCGACGTCCCTGGCGCTGCCGACGATCGCGTCGCTGATGGACTTCTGTTCAAGCTCGATGGCGGCGTGGCATTGGCGGCAAATCAGGAACTGGCCTTGGTGAGCGTGTTCCGGGTGATTGCAGCCGACGAAGGCGTTCAGCGAGGAGATGCGGTGTACCAGGCCGTTTTCCAGCAGAAAATCCAGCGCACGATACACGGTCGGCGGCGCAGCTCGGCGGCCGTCCTGCTCGCTGAGCACCGCCAGAATGTCGTAGGCACCCAGAGGTTTATGGCTTTGCCAGACCAGTTCCAGCACCCGCCGGCGCAAAGCGGTCAGGCGTAGCCCCTGACGTGCGCACAAGGCATCGGCCTCAGACAATGCGCTATGGACGCAATGAGAGTGGTCGTGGGGACGACTGGCAATCGGTGTTTTAGGCATGAGCGGCGACGAGTGTTGTGAGAGACGTTATTATGTTACCCGTTCTCGCCTCTTCGAGTGGTCATCGTGTCCCGACTTTTTTCTATCTTTGTCGCATTTGTCGCAAGTTTTCTGCTGATCGGTTCAGCCCAGGCCGAAGTCAAAGTACTTACCAGCATCAAGCCGCTGCAGCTGATTGCTGCTGCGGTGCAGGAAGGTGTGGCGATTCCGGAAGTGTTGCTGCCACCCGGGGCATCGCCGCATAACTATGCCTTGCGCCCATCCGACGTACGGAAGGTGCAGTCGGTGGACCTGGTTTACTGGATCGGTCCGGACATGGAGGGTTTTCTGCCTCGCGTACTGAAAGGTCGTACGCTGCCCAGCGTCGCAGTGCAGGATTTGCCTGGCCTGAAGCTGCGACGTTTCGCCGAAGACAGCCACTCCCACGCCGAAGAAGCCGATGAGCATGACCACGATCATCGCCCCGGCAGCCTGGATGCGCACTTGTGGTTGTCACCGATCAACGCCCGAGTGATCGCCAGCAAAATGGCGGCCGATCTGAGTGCAGCCGATCCGGCTAACGCGGCGCGCTATCAGAGCAACCTCAAAGCCTTCGATGAACGCCTGGATGCCCTGGACCTACGCCTGAAGGCTCGCATGGCAGGGATCGCGAACAAGCCTTACTTCGTGTTCCACGAAGCCTTCGACTACTTCGAAGACGCCTACGGCCTCAAGCACGCCGGTGTGTTCAGTGTCGCAGCCGAAGTACAGCCCGGTGCCCAGCACGTCGCGGCGATGCGCGCGCGGTTGCAGGAAGTCGGCAAAACTTGCGTGTTCAGCGAACCGCCGCTGCGCCCGCGCCTGGCAGAAACCCTGGTGGCCGGGCTACCGGTGAAACTGGCAGAGCTGGATGCGCTGGGCGGGTACACACCAGCGACTGCCCAGGGGTACGAGCAGGTGCTGGAAAAGTTGGGGAATGATTTGGCCGGGTGCCTGGAGTCGTTGTAAGCATCCCATAGACCCTGAGGCGAGGGGGCAAGCCCCCTCGCCACATTTTAAAGGGCGAAAGGCAGCGGCGTGTCGACCTTCTGCCGCTGCGCCAAGCGCAGTTGAAACTCCATCGGATCGTGAATCAACACGTCCTGCCCAGCGAAAGACTCCGCCGCAATCAACCGCGACAACCAGAACCGCACGCACGCCACGCGCAGCATGGTCGGCCACAACTCAGCTTCGGCAGCGGTGAACGGTCGCAGCGCGGCATAAGCGCCCAGCAACGCCCGCGCCCGAACCCCGTCGAGCTGCCCTTGCTCGTCCGAACACCAGTCGTTCAAGGCAATTGCCACGTCATAGAGCATCGGCCCTGAACAAGCGTTGTAGAAGTCGATCAACCCGGTCAGGTGCGTGCCTTCGAACATCGCATTGTCGCGGAACAGATCCGCATGGATGTTGGCCCGCGGCAGCGCCAGAATTTTCGTCTTCTGCTGGGTGATCTCTTCCAGAGCCCGTTGCAGCAAATCGCTTTGTTCGGCGTTCAGGTGCGAGAGAAACTGCGTGCCCTCTTCCAGCATCCAGTCCAGGCCACGATCGGTTTTGCGCTTGATCATGTTGGCCTGGGTCGCCAGGTGCAGGTGAGCCAGCAGCTCGCCGACCTGAGCGCAATGCTGGGCGTTGGCGTCCTTGATGTGCTTGCCCGCCAGACGTGGCTGCAACAGCGCAGGTTTACCGGCCAACTCGCGCAATGCAACGCCGTCGGTGGTGCGCAGGGCATAAGGCACCGGCAGGTTGGCGTCGTGCAGCACATCGAGCAGTTCGATGAAGAACGGCATCTCCTGCACCGGACCGCGCTCGACCAGGGTCAGGACAAACTCGCCCTGCTCCAGGCTGATAAAGAAATTGGTGTTTTCGCTACCGGCGGCGATCCCCTGGAAATCAAGCAGGCGGCCGAGCCCGTAAGGGGCGAGAAAGGTTTCCAGCTCGGGCCGAGCCAGGGGGGTGAACACAGACATGGTTAAAACTGCCAGTACGGGCGCCGCGGTTGAGCCAGCGCCGATTGAAATTAAGAAACTACTTCCACTCAAAGATTTTCCACGAGGGAATCAGCATATCCGGCTGATCCGAGCGGATATAGTTTGCATCTGTTCCGTCCGCACGTATCAGAAAGTACGGTTTTCCGACCTTCGGGGTGACCTTGATCGCGTACACGAAGCCGTTCTGGCGATACTCCTGAATGGTTTTATCGCCTTCCGTGCGGATCGTTACTTCCGGGTCCGCCGAGGGCTTGTCATCCGCCGCCATGACAGCCAATGGAGTGATTGCAAAGAAGCCAGCCAGCAACAAGCGATTTAGTGTGCGCATGATAACCTTGTCCCTTTGTCGTCAACGGTCCCGCTATTCTAGCGCCGGACCCGCCGAAAAGGTTGATCCTGCTCATGAGCCAAGCCCCCCTCGTCCTGGTGGACGGTTCTTCTTACCTGTACCGCGCTTTTCATGCGCTGCCACCGCTGACCACGTCCAAAGGCCTGCCGACCGGTGCGGTCAAGGGCGTATTGAACATGCTCAAGAGTCTGCGCAAGCAGTACCCGGACAGCCCGTTCGCCGTGGTGTTCGACGCCAAGGGCGGGACGTTCCGCGACGCGATGTTCGCCGAGTACAAGGCCAACCGCCCAAGCATGCCTGACGATATGCGGGTCCAGATCGAGCCGCTGCACGCCAGCGTCAAGGCCTTGGGCTTTCCATTGCTGTGCGTGGACAACGTCGAAGCGGACGATGTGATCGGCACCCTGGCCCGCAGCAGCGCGGCCGCCGACCGTCCGGTGGTGATTTCCACCGGTGACAAGGATATGGCACAACTGGTCGACGGGCACATTACCTTGGTCAATACGATGACCGGTAGCGCGCTGGACGTGGAAGGCGTGAAGGAGAAATTCGGCGTCGCTCCCGAGCAGATCATCGATTATCTGGCGTTGATGGGCGATTCGTCCGACAACATCCCGGGCGTTCCGGGTATCGGTCCGAAGACCGCTTCCGGCCTGCTGGTTGGCGTGAATGGCGGCCTGACCGAGCTCTATGCGCAGCTCGATATCGTCCCGACCCTGCCGATTCGCGGCGCCAAGACCCTGCCGGCCAAGCTCGAAGAGCATAAGGAAATGGCCTTTCTTTCTTACCGATTGGCAACCATCAAGATCGACGTGCCGCTGGACATCGGCCTCGACGATCTGCAGATGGGCCCACCGGATCACGACAAGCTTGCCGAACTCTATTCCCTGCTGGAGTTTAAGAGCTGGTTCGAAGAGAACCAGCGCGACGCCAAGCGTTCGGGTCAGGACATCGTCGAGGTCGCCCAGGAGCAGCCGGGTGCCGCCGAAGCGAAATACGAAACCATCCTCGACCAGAAGCGCTTCGAGGCCTGGCTGGACAAACTCGACAAGGCGCCGCTGATCGCCTTCGTCACCGAAACCAACGGCAGCGATGCCCAACACGCGCAACTGGTAGGCCTGTCGTTCTCTGTCGCGGCCAACGAAGCAGCCTACATTCCGCTGACCCATTCCTACATGGGCGTACCGGAACAACTGGACCGTGACACCGTGCTGCTGGCGTTGAAACCGCTGCTGGAAAACCCGAATAAACTGAAAGTCGGCCAACATGCGAAGTTCGACACCAATATCCTCGCCAATTGCGCCATCGGTGGCGATCAGAACAACGGGATTACTGTTCAGGGTATTGCCTACGACACCATGCTCGAGTCCTACGTACTGGACTCAACGGCCACCCGCCACGACATGGACAGCCTGGCGCTCAAGTACCTGGGCCAAAGCAAGACCGACATCCAGGAGATTGCGGGCAAAGGCGTCAAACAGCTGACCTTCGACCAGATTTCCCTTGAGTTGGCAGGCCCCTATGCCGTCGAAGACGCCGATGTCACCTTCCGCCTGCATCTGGTATTGCAGGAAAAACTGGCCGCGACGCCAAGCCTGGTCAAAGTGCTCAACGAGATTGAAATGCCGCTGATGCCGGTCCTGGCCCGTATCGAGCGTCAGGGCGCGCTTGTAGACGCCAACCTGCTGGGCATCCAGAGCGTCGAGCTGGGCGAGAAACTGGTCGCCCTTGAGCGTGAGGCCTTTGCCATTGCCGGTGAAGAATTCAACCTTGGCTCGCCAAAGCAACTGGGCGTGATCCTCTACGAAAAGCTCGGTTTGCCTGTACTCAGCAAAACCGCCAAGGGTCAGGCGTCGACTGCCGAAGCCGTGCTGGCCGAGTTGGCCGAACAGGACTACCCGCTGCCCAAGGTGCTGATGCAATACCGCTCGCTGAGCAAGCTCAAAAGCACCTACACCGACCGTTTGCCAGAGCAGATCAACGCACGCACCGGGCGCATTCATACGTCTTACCAGCAAGCTGTCGCAGCCACCGGGCGTTTGTCGTCCATCGACCCGAACCTGCAGAACATTCCGATCCGTACCGCCGAAGGTCGCCGGATTCGTCAGGCGTTCGTCGCGCCGAAAGGTTACAAACTGCTGGCCGCGGATTACTCGCAAATCGAACTGCGGATCATGGCGCACCTGGCCAAGGACGAAGGCTTGCTGCATGCCTTCCGCAACAACCTCGATGTCCACCGGGCCACGGCCGCAGAAGTGTTCGGCGTCGAGCTGGATGCGGTTACCAACGATCAGCGTCGAAGTGCGAAAGCCATCAACTTCGGCTTGATCTACGGCATGAGCGCGTTTGGCCTGGCCAAGCAGATCGGCGTCGATCGCAAACAGTCCCAGGCCTACATCGACCGTTATTTCGCCCGTTATCCCGGCGTGCTGCAGTACATGGAGCGCACGCGCGCCCAGGCCGCCGAGCAAGGCTTCGTCGAAACCATCTTTGGTCGTCGCCTGTACTTGCCGGAAATCAACGCGAAAAACCAGGCCCTGCGCAAAGCTGCCGAGCGCACGGCGATCAACGCCCCGATGCAAGGCACCGCGGCGGACATCATCAAGAAAGCCATGGTGGCGGTGGACAACTGGCTGGCATCGTCAGGCCTGGACGCCAAAGTCATCCTGCAGGTACACGATGAATTGGTGCTCGAGGTGCGTGAGGACCTGGTCGACCAGGTACGCGAGGAGATTCGCGTGCACATGAGCAACGCAGCACAACTGGACGTACCGCTTCTGGTTGAGGTGGGCGCAGGCAACAACTGGGATGAGGCGCACTGAGCCACCTGAAAAGACGTTTGTGCTGCGGCCTGGCGCCGCAGCACATGACGAAGGGCTATAGAGCGAAAAACGACAGTGATTATTTCCAAAGGATTTTGAAAATAGTCTGAACTAAATCCGCGAACCGCCACTCAGAGATACTGAATGGCTGGTGAAGCCCTTCGATGCTCCTATGTTGTGTTAAGTGTTGGCAGATATCTGGACCCCGCCCTAGCGGTCCGGAACTTGAACCCCGGAACTTCTCCCTCCCCATACGAAGTCCGGGGTTTTTTTTGCCTGCCAATTGGCCTCGAGAGACTTACTCGGCAGCCTCGGCACCCTTGTCCGCCAACTCCATCCAGTCCGCCAGTACGGTGTAGGCTTCTTCCAGGCCCATGCGCTTGGGGGCCGAAAACAGCTGGATAGTGATCGTATCGCCCCAACCCTTGCGGATTTCCGATTGAACCTTGAGCAGCGTGTTTTTTGCCGCGCCGTAGGTCAGTTTGTCGGCCTTGGTCAGCAGAATATGCATCGGCATGCCGCTGGCGACGGCCCAATCGAGCATCAACAGGTCGAAGTCGGTCATTGGATGACGGATGTCCATCATCAGAATCAAACCTTTCAGACTCTCACGGCCACCCAGATAGGCTTCCAGGTGACGCTGCCAGTGCATCTTCAACGGGATCGGTACTTTTGCATAACCGTAGCCTGGCAGGTCGACCAGACGGCGTTCATCGTCTAGCTTGAAGAAGTTCAACAGCTGTGTGCGACCCGGTGTTTTCGAGGTCCGCGCCAGGCTGGCGTGGGTCAGAGTATTCAACGCGCTGGACTTGCCGGCGTTGGAACGCCCGGCGAAGGCCACTTCAAAGCCTTCGTCGTCGGGACATTGGTCGACTTTGGCGGCGCTGAGCATAAAGGTGGACTGTTGGCACAGGCCGAGTATGGGATTCTTGAGTTGCATGGGATTTCCGATGTGGGCGGCGCCGGGAATGGACGCGGCAAGCAGTGTCGTTTCCGTTTCAGTGACGCCAGTATATAATGCCGCAGATTTTGTGTGCGCTTTGTCCCAGCGTAGGATGAAGTTCACGAGAGCGATTGACCTTGATTGCGCATTAGAACGCAGCACGCTCTCAACCCTGAAAAGGTCGTTTTATGACGAAATGGCTGCTAGCTGCCGGTGTCTTGATGCCGCTTTACAGCGCTCAGGCTACACAGGATCCGGAAGCTGTGTACAACCGTGTTTGTGGTGCCTGTCATTCCGGCCAACTACCCATGGCGCCCCGCAGGGGCGATCAGGAAGCTTGGACGCCGAGGTTGGCGAAAGGTATGGAGACGCTGGTGCAACACGTGACCCAGGGTTTCAAGGCGATGCCGCCGCGTGGTTTGTGCATGGACTGCAGTGCCGAGGATTACCGAGCCATCATCCAGTGGATGAGCGAGTAAACCCGGTCCATAACTCTTTAACCCTTAGCCGTAGTTGGATTAGCTGATGAACAAATTGATCGTGAGTCTGCTGTTGACCGTGGGGATCTCCGGTATTGCCCATGCTGCAGGTGATGCGACTGCTGGTCAGGCGAAAGCCGCAGTATGTGGCGCCTGTCATGGCCCGGATGGCAATAGCATGGCGCCTAACTTTCCGAAACTGGCAGGCCAGGGCGAGCGTTATCTGAACAAGCAGCTGCACGACATCAAGTCCGGCAAACGCACGGTACTGGAAATGACCGGCCTGCTGACCAACCTCAGCGATCAGGACCTGGCCGATATCTCCGCCTACTTCGCCAGCCAGAAAGGCAGCGTCGGTGCCGCCGACCCGAAAATCGTGGCTCGCGGTGAAGCACTGTTCCGTGGCGGCGACCTGGCCAAAGGGCTGCCAGCCTGCACCGGCTGCCACTCGCCCAATGGCGCAGGCAACGCAGCTGCCGGCTTCCCGCACCTGGGCGGCCAGCATGCTCAGTACGTCGGCAAGCAACTGACCGAATTCAGAAAAGAAGAAGGTGGCCGGACCAACGACGGCGACACCAAACCAATGCAAAGCATCGCTAAAAAGCTGAGCGACGAAGATATCGCCGCCGTCTCCAGCTATATTCAAGGCTTGCACTAAGGCCTGTGATCGAGCGTTGTGAGTGATGTACATCTCTTGCAACGTTAACTCTCGATTAATCCGTCGATGCAAACATAAAAAGGGTAGCTTTGGCTGCCCTTTTTTGTGGCCGCTGCCGTTACACTACAGAACTCAAGCCCGCCGGAATCTGTCTGAAAACAGGTCGCGCGAGGCGCCCAAATTGTCCAGGAGTAAAGCATGCGTAATCTGATCATCAGCGCCGCACTCGTCGCTGCCAGCCTGTTCGGCATGACTGCCCAAGCCGCCGAAAAACCTGAAGCGCCCTATGTCGAACTGAGCAACCCGGTCCCGGTGGCCGAGCCTGGCAAGATCGAAGTCGTGGAGCTGTTCTGGTACGGCTGCCCGCATTGCTATGCCTTCGAACCCGTCATCAACCCATGGGTTGAAAAGCTGCCTTCCGACGTGAATTTCGTACGTATCCCGGCCATGTTTGGCGGCCCTTGGGATGCCCACGGCCAGATGTTCCTGACGCTTGAGGCCATGGGTGTCGAGAGCAAGGTTCACGCTGCGGTGTTCAACGCAATCCAGAAAGAACACAAGAAACTGACCGACAAAGAAGACATGGCGGACTTCCTGGCGACCCAAGGTGTAGACAAGGACAAATTCCTGGCCACCTTCGACTCCTTCGCCATCAAGGGCCAGATCAACAAAGCCAAAGAGCTTGCCAAGAAATACGAAATCACCGGGGTGCCTACCATGATCGTCAATGGCAAGTATCGCTTTGACATCGGTTCTGCCGGCGGCGCCGAACAAGCGTTGAAACTGGCCGACCAACTGGTCGCCAAAGAGCGAGCGGCAACCAAGGCCGTTGCCAACTAAGCGCGGCACCTGCCATGCGCCGCTGGGGAACTGAACGCATCGTTGGCCTGCACGACCCGCGGGTCAACGAGCATCACCTGGAATCGACGGGGTTGCCCGTGGACAGCCGTCTGCGTTTGCTCAGTTTCAATATCCAGGTCGGCATCAGTACCGAGCGTTATCGGCACTATCTGACCCGCGGCTGGCAGCATCTGCTGCCGCACACCGGGCGTGCCGACAACCTGCAAAAAATCGGCAATCTGCTGGGCGACTTCGATCTGGTCGCCTTGCAGGAAGCCGATGGCGGCAGCCTCCGATCAGGCTACGTCAATCAGGTCGAACACCTGGCGCAGCTCGGCGCCTTCCCTTATTGGTATCAACAACTCAATCGCAATCTCGGTCATCTCGGCCAGCACAGCAATGGCGTGCTCAGCCGCCTGCGCCCGTGGGCGATCGAGGATCATCCGCTGCCGGGGCCCAAGGGTCGCGGGGCCATTCTGGTGCGCTTCGGCGAAGGTCCGGAGGCGCTCGTGGTGGTGATGATGCACCTGGCGCTGGGCGCTCGCGCCCGTAGCATGCAACTGGCTTACATCCGCGAGTTGATCGGCGGTTATAAGCACCAGGTGCTGATGGGCGATATGAATACCCACGCCGGTGACTTGCTGCAACATTCCCCGCTGCGCGATTTAGGCCTGCTCGCGCCGCAGATGGAAGCGACATTTCCCAGCTGGCGCCCACAGCGCTGCCTGGACCACATTCTGCTCAGCCCCACCCTGACGCTTGAAAAGGTCGAAGTGCTGGCACAACCCATTTCCGATCACCTGCCGGTCGCGGTAGAGATTCGTCTGCCGGGCTCGCTCACGGCCGATGCATTCCCCGCGTTGAGTCCTGCCTGAATGAGCGACGAAGCACAGCGCTGGAAAGAGAAATACCTCAAAAGCATCGAACAACAGGAAAAGCTCGAACGTCGATGGGACGCCCGGCTCGACCTGCTGCGTCGCGGACTGGTGCGCAGCACCCTGGCTGCCGAAGGCACCGATCGCGCCGTTGACCTATGCATGAAGGAAATGCGCGAAGTCGTACGCACAGACGACATGGACGCCGGCCTGGCAGCCTTGCTGCCGCGCCTGGAAAAAGCCGTGCTCGACTCCGAGCAACGCCGGGAAACCCGGGTTGATCAAGTCAGCGCCGCACTGACGGCGCTGGTCTCTCAGTTGCAAGCATTGCCGCTGCCACGGGAAGTGAGCCGGCCACTGAAGAGTTTCGCCAAGCAGCTGAACGGACGTGTCGGCCAGGCTCGCGAAATCCCGTTGCTGCTCAGCGAACTGAGCGGCTTGCAAGGCAAAGCCTTGAGCCTGTTGGAGAACCCTGTGGAACCGGGTCGTCCGGGTTTTCTGCAGCGCCTGTTCGGTAGCCGGGATGCAGACGAGGCTGCGCCACAGATCGCCGCCCCCGAATTGCCAATGCCTGCACCGCAACCTGTCGAGCCGGTTGCAGCTCCACTGGCCGAACTCCCACTCGCGACGGTCAATCTCGCGCCAGCCGCCAACAAACCGCAAGCGGTAATGCCAACCGTTGAAGCTGCCCTGCCCGCCGCTGCGCCCGCTGAACCCGTGGACACTCCGGCTCCCACAGCAACAACGGCACCCATAGCCGAAGTCGTGGCGTTCGCCCCGCCCATCCTGGAGCCAGAGGCCACGAGCAGCCAGGCCCCGGAGCCACAAATCCAGCCGAACCTCGAACACCCGCAAGAGCCGGCTCCATCGATCGCCGTACCGGCCACCCAGGCTCCGCCGGCAATCAACCCGGATGAACTGATCCCGGAGGCCAGCGATCCGCAAACGTCAGAACACGACATTCTGTATGCCCTGCCGGACTCGCCGGAACCGTCCTACAGCTCTGTGGCCAAGCACATCGAAGACACTCTGCTGGGCCTTCTCGACGACCTGACGCTGCCCGAACGCCATCGACCGCAAGCCGAAGCGATGCGCAATCGTCTTCAAAACGGCTTGAATTGGTACGAACTGCTACCCATCCTCGATGATCTTGCAACATTAATGCTGGCCATTACCGACAGCGGCCAACACGAATTCGAAGCCTATCTGCAACGACTCAACGAACGCCTCGAATCATTTCAGAGCAACCTGCAAGCCGCCAGCGAAGGCCACGCCGACAACCGCTCTGCCGCGCGAGTGATGGACACGCAGATTCGCGAGCAAGTCGACGGCCTGCAAAGCAGCATGCAGGACGCGGCGGACCTCGATGACCTCAAGCACATGCTGGAAGACCATCTCGAAGGCCTGCTCGGCACCATGGACCAGCACCAGAAGCAACGCGACGAGCGCGAGCAGGAAGTCGCTGCCCGCCTGCAAAGCCTGGCTGAAAGGGTGGCCCACATGGAGCAGGAAGCGCTGGGTTACCGCGAGCACCTCGAAGAACAGCGCCAGAAGGCTTTGATCGATCCGTTGACCGGCCTGCCGAATCGAGCGGCCTGGAGCGAACGGCTGGACCACGAAATCAGTCAATGGCAACAACACGGCAATACCCTGTTGCTGGCGATGCTCGACCTCGACCATTTCAAACGCATCAATGACAACTACGGCCATCTCGCGGGCGACAAGGTGCTGAAAATCATCGCCAGTGTGCTGCGCAAGCGTCTGCGCGGGACGGACTTCATAGCCAGGTTTGGCGGTGAGGAGTTTGTGCTGTTGATGCCTGCCACGGCGCCGATGGCCGGCGCGAAACTGTTGGAAACCTTGCGCGCATCGATCGAAGCTTGCCCATTCCACTTCAAGGGCGAGCGAGTCACTGTCACCATTTCCATGGGACTGACCGCCTTCAGAGCGGGCGAACATAGCGACCTGGTGCTTAAAAGAGCTGATCAGGCGTTATATCGCGCGAAAAACACCGGGCGTAATCGGATAGAACTGGGCTGACAGTTAATTGTTCCATTTTGTTTAAAGGCGCGCTTTTGCGGTCGGCGCGCAAGGCAATACGTTACACTGTTGCATTATTGTCTCGTGTATATTGCCTCCACCATGAAACTTCTTGCTCTTATTGCTTCGCTGCTCGTATTAGCCGGTTGCGCCAGCGGTCCCCGGATTGACACCAGCCACCCTTCAGTCAATCACGACAGCCGTATTCAGTTCGTGGTGATGCATTACACCTCCGCATCCCTGGAGGACTCGCTGCAATTGCTGACCCATGGCGAAGTCAGCAGCCACTACCTGATCGGCGACGACGAGCACGCCACCATCTATAAGCTGATGGATGAAAATCTTCGAGCCTGGCACGCCGGCGAAAGCCAATGGCAAGGCCGGACCTGGCTGAATTCCAGTTCCATTGGCATCGAAATCGTCAATCCGGGCTTCCAGGACACCCCGACCGGGCGCCTCTGGTATCCCTACAGCGAAGCCCAGGTCCAATCGATGATCTTTCTGCTCAAGGACATCAGCAAGCGCCAGGGCATCAGCCCTCGCCATATCATCGGCCATAGCGACATCGCCCCCATGCGCAAGCTCGACCCTGGCCCGCTGTTCCCCTGGAAACGCCTGGCGGCCGAAGGCCTGGGAATCTGGCCGAACGAGCAGGCCGTGGCGCGTCAGCAAGCGCAGTTCGCCGTGCAGCTGCCAAGCATCAGTTGGTTTCAGGCACA
The DNA here is from genome assembly GCF_003253625.1 of Pseudomonas sp. URMO17WK12:I6. Taxonomy (NCBI): domain Bacteria; kingdom Pseudomonadati; phylum Pseudomonadota; class Gammaproteobacteria; order Pseudomonadales; family Pseudomonadaceae; genus Pseudomonas; species Pseudomonas sp. URMO17WK12:I6. Next base: position 718,622 of record NZ_QKYZ01000001.1, on the reverse strand, counting down.
ACTTGCCCGCCTGGGCTACGCCACGCCACAAACCGGCGAACTGGATGCAGCGACACGCAATGTGCTGGCGGCTTTTCAGCTGCATTTTCGCCCGTCCCGTTTCGACGGCACGCCGGACGCGCAAACCGCGGCGCTTCTCCAGGTGTTGAACCAGACAAAATAATGACGCCCGCCCGACGGTCAGGGTCTTTTCCCAATCAGCAGCTATAACTCATTGGTAATCCTTCGGATATTCCATGATGACGGCTGCTCGAGAGAAGCTGCGTAGCTGGTTCTATCGCCCTTGGTTTCTGGCGACGCTGGCGGCTGCCTTGAGTGCCACGCTGCTGATGACCGGCAGTCTGTTCATTGCGATGCATCAGGTCGAGGACAACGAAAGCCAGGAGATGAACGCCCAGGGGGAGCGCTTTCTGGTCCGTCTGGAGCAGCTGTTCGGGCAACTGCGCGAAAGCCTCGATGACCTTGAAGCTCAACCGCTGCGGGGCTGCGACGATGAAATGATCGCCACATTGCAGCAAGTCAGCTTCAATTACCGCTTCGTTTACGAAGCCGCTTACATGGATGCTTCAGGAATCTGCTCCAACCGCCCACGCCAGGAAGGGCTTTCGGTGATCCGGCCACCGGACATCGAGGGCCCCACCTACAGCTATTGGTTGAACACCACCACAGAACCCGATGAGAACCGCGCCGCACTGATGCTGGGGCGTGGCAATTTCCGGGTGGCTACGTCTCGCGGGCATTTGACCGACATGGTTGATCTGTCTCCGGGGAGCAGCCTGCTGGTGGTGCTCGACCACGACACCCGCGCGATTCCCGTGCTCGGTGCCGAGCAGGAGTGGCCCCCGACGCAACCCTGGCCCCCGAAAAATCACGATGCACTGCAAGTCACCCCTACCCGCCTGATTTACCGAATGCCGACCAACACTCCCGAATACCAACTGGTGCTGATCACCCCGCGTACCGGGATGCATGTGCCGGCCGTTTGGTGGTGGCTGCTTCCGGCCAGCCTCGCGCTAAGTGCCTGCGTAGGCATTCTGGTGTTTCTGCTGGTGCGCCAGCGTCAATCACTGGATGCCGAACTGCACGGCGCGATACAACGAGGCGAATTGCAGGTGTTGTATCAACCGATCTTCGACCTCGACAGTCGCAACTGTGTCGGAGCCGAAGCCTTGCTGCGCTGGCGAAGGCCGGACGGCACCTTGACCAGCCCCGAGCTGTTCATTCCCATGGCGGAAAACACCGGCCAGATCCGCCAGATGACTGATTTCGTATTACAGCGCCTGCTGGAACAGCTCGGACAACTGTTGCGCGCCAATCCGCAGTTGTATATCTCGGTCAACCTGGCGGCCTGCGACGTCATGGTGCCGCGTATCGGTCAGGTGATGGCGCGCCTGCTGGCCTTGCACCGTGTAGCCGCCAGACAGATTGCCTTTGAGGTGACCGAGCGCGGATTGGTTGATGTCGTGGTGGCCAGAGAAAACCTGCAGGCCTTGCGCGATGTCGGGCATCAGGTGCTGATCGATGACTTCGGCACTGGCTATTGCAGCCTCGCCTACCTGCAAACACTGCCCGTGGACTGCCTGAAAATCGACAAGGCATTTATCGACGCGCTGGGTCATGACGCCGCCAGCAGCGGCGTGGCACCGCACATCATTCGCATGGCCCAGGCCCTGCAACTCAAGGTGATTGCCGAGGGCATCGAACATGAAGCCCAGGCAGAGTTTCTGAGCAGCGAGGGGGTGAAGTTCGGTCAGGGCTGGCTGTTCGCGCACCCATTGAGCGCTGTGCAATTCATCGAATTGATTACCCGTGGCCGCCGACAGGCAACGCGGCGTCTGGATGACGAAGACTGAGAGGGTTCAGGCTTATACCGCCAGCGCCATGTAGAACTGCGAACCCTGCCCCGGCCGTGAATACACGCCCATCCGCCCACCGTGCAACTGCACGATCTCCTTGCACAGCGCCAGACCGAGCCCGGCGCCGCCCTTCTTGCGGCCGACCTGAACAAAAGGCTCGAATATCCTTCCTTGCTGGCTGTAGGCAATGCCTTCGCCGTTGTCTTCGACACTGATAATCACCCGCTCCCCATGACGTCGAGCCTGCAAGCGTATCAGCCCGTCGCGGGAGGTATGACGCAAGGCGTTGTCGATCAGGTTATCGAGCACCCGCTCCAGTTGCGCCTGATCGGCCTGCAGCCGCGGCAACGTTCCCTGCACTTCCACCAACAGCTCAATGCCCTTCTCCTGCGCCGGACCGGCAAAGCGTGCCTGGGCCTGCTCCAGTAAATCTTCGATGGAGCACGGCGCCAGGGTGAGTTTTTGCAGGCCGTTCTGATAGCGAGAGAAATTCAGCAAGTCGTTGATCAACTGCATCAAGCGCTGCATTTCTTCATTCACGGTATTCAGCAAGTCGGCCTCACGGGAGTCCTCGGCAAAATGCGCCCGCTCGCGGAACAGGCCGAATGCCATGTGCATCCCGGTGACCGGCGTGCGTAACTCATGGGAAGCACGCAAGACGAACTCGCTGCGCACCCGTTCGAAGGCACGCTGCTCGGTGACGTCATGCAACACCATCACAGCGCCGAGAATATGACCCTGGGTATGGCTGACCGGCGTCAGGCTATACGTCAGCAATCGCGACTCCCCGTCAACCTCGATGCTCAGGTCGTCCGGCACTCGTTCCAGGGTGCCGCCGCGCAGCACCAGATGCAGTTGTTCATCCAGTTCGGGACGCTCAAGTGCCGTGCCCAGCCCTTGGCCGAGACGCTCGGTGTCCCAGCCTAACTGGCGCTGAGCCACCGGGTTGAGGTGCTCGAGCTGACCTTGACGATCAATGATCAGCAAACCGTCGTCGATGCTATCGAGCACTGCTTGCAAACGCTGCTGTCCGGCGAGTAGCTCGTCGATATTAGTGGCTTGGTGCTGTCGCAGGGCCTCGGCCATGATTCCGAAGCGTCGGGTCAGCTGGTTCATTTCCACTGCGGAGGAAATCGGCAGAGTCACTTCGAAATTGCCTTGGCCGATGTTGTCAGCCGCCGCCGCCAGGGCCTCGATCGGAGCTCCGAAACGCTGGGCGATCGCATGGGCGGTAATGAACCCGATGAACAGCACCCCCACCCCGATCAACCCGAGCAGGCCGGCAATCAGCAACGCGCGGTCCCGGGCCTGGCGTTCGGTTTCACTGATGTTATCCAGCGCGCGCTTCTGTTCGGCGATCAAACCGTTGCGCAGCGTGTTGAATTTTTCCGTGAGATCCCCGCCCCCAGTGAGCACCTGTGCCGTATCGCGGGAAAGATCGTAGGCCTGCAGAAAGCTCTGGTAATCAGCCTTGGCCTTTTTGAAACCGTACTGGGCGCCCTCGCTGGACGGCTCGCGAGCAATGCCTTCATCGAGCAATTCGAGGTAATGCTGCCTGGATGCCTCGAGCGCCGCGGGATCAGGCTTCTCGCCGAGCATGATGATCAGTTGATCACCCAGGGTCTGGCGCAGCTTCAATCCCAGGTCCAGCCTGACGAAGTTGTCACGGATCAGGGCCTCCTGCGTACCAGCCATCTGCATCACGCTGACCAGCCCGAGCAACAGCCCGAGCAGCGCCACGGTGATCAAGGCTGAAATACTCAGGAACAACCGGGTGCGCAATGTCATCGCCAGTTTCATCGGGTGCAGCTCACAGGTTGTACTGCTTGCGTTTGCGGTACAGGGTCGAGGCGTCGATACCCAGGGTCTTGGCCGCCTGATCCAGGGTATCGGCGGTGGCAAGGACCGCGCCGATGTGGGCTTTCTCCAACTCATCCAGGCTCAACGCGGCGCCAATGCGTGGCGTACTGTTGGTCGGAGCTTCGGCCATGCCCAAGTGGCTGATCTCGACCCGCTCCTGCGGACAAATAATGCTCGCCCGTTCCACCACGTTGCGCAGCTCGCGGATATTGCCGGGCCAGCGGTAGCTGAGCAGCGCCTCGCGGGCCTCGTCGCTGAAACACCGGGCCGGACGCGAGTATTCCTTGACGAAGCGCGCCAGGAAACGGTCAGCCAGGTTCAGGATGTCTTCCCTGCGTTCGCGAAGCGGCGGCAGGTGCAAAGTGATGACGTTCAGCCGATAGAGCAAATCCTCACGAAAGCGCCCGTCGCGGACCATGTCTTCAAGGTTGAGGTTGGTAGCCGCGAGGATTCGCACGTCGGCGCGACGGGTCACCGGGTCACCCACACGCTCGTATTCCTTGTCCTGGATGAAACGCAGCAACTTTGGCTGCAAAGTCAGGGGAAAATCGCCGATCTCGTCAAGAAACAACGTTCCGCCATCAGCCTGATTGACACGCCCCAAGGTGCTTTCGCTGGCACCGGTGAACGCGCCACGGCTGTGGCCGAAGAGTTCACTGTCCATCAATTCCGCTGTCAGGGAGGGGCAGTTGATGGTGATGCAGGATTTCTTCTGGCGTTTGCTCCAGCCATGAATGGCCTGTGACAGCTCACCTTTACCGGTGCCAGACTCTCCGAGAATCAGAATGTTGGCGTCGGTACTGGCGACCTGGCGGGCGGTTTCAAGCACCACTTTCATCGCCGGGCTGTGGGAGTCCAGCCCCTCCTTGGGTTTACGCACTTCACCTTCGAGGGCTTCCAGGCGTGCCGAGAGTTGCCGCACTTCCAGCTGTTTGGCGGTGGCCAGACGTAACTGATCGGGGCTGCAAGGTTTGACCAGATAGTCGGCGGCACCGGCCTGAATTGCATCCACGGCAGTATCTACGGCCGAGTGAGCGGTGACGATCACCACACGCATCCAGGGCGCCTGAATTCGCATCTGGGCCAGCACATCGAGGCCATTGTCTTCACCCAGGCGCAAATCGAGGAAGCACAGATCGAAAACCTGACGCTGCAACAAGGCTTCGGCCTGAGCAGCGCTGGTCGCGGTGGCCACGCTGTAGCCTTCGTCTTCGAGGCAATAGCGAAAGGTTCGAAGGATGGCGGATTCGTCGTCCACCAGCAGAATGCGGCCTTGATGCTCAGTGGCTGATTCCATGTTCCTACGCTCCTTTAATAGGTGTTCTTGGTTAGTCCCGGAAAAATCGGGCAAGTTGCATGATTGATTCTGGTCGATTCCAGCCACAACAGGCTATCTATCTACTCAAAGTTCAGCTAATACGCTGATTTATTTGAACTTTTATTTACAGACCATTCTTTCAGCGATTGCCTGCGTCCCTTTCTGACATCTACGCCCTCCCCGCAATTCCAAAAATATTGAAAGTGCCTGCGAACTCATCGTGCATTACGCACGACTGCAAACGGATCATCGTGCAGGATGCGTCCAAAACGATTTCTACAAACACAATAACCTTTTGATTTCTATCGTATTTATTCTTTATTAAAGCTGGCATGCAGGCTGCAATGGTCTAGGTAATCAGGGCATTTAATGAACCAGCGCCCGCCAAAGATCACTACCCGTATGGGAGGAACTTCAGGATGAATCGCCAAAGTGCCGCCCAATTGCGTCTTTCGCCACTGCATGTCCAGCAAGGCTTGTTTGCCCTGTTGGCATTGTTGATCACCCTGATTGGTGGCCAGCAGTACATGCGTTGGGAGCAGAGCGAGCAACCGGCGCCAGTGCACCTTTCGATTCCACATCCCCCCCAAACCCACTTCAGCGCCGTCAGCAGCAACCCGGCTGACAACGCCTCAATGCGAATGATGGGCGTCGACCAGGCCCGGCCTGTTGACGAGACGCCCTCCCAGGAACGTTGGGTGTTTTAAGTAAACGAACTTGGCGCGCTAAACGCGCCGGGAAATGCACCACAAGCAACATCCTTAAATAGAAGCGTAAGGAGAATCACCATGTTGAGCTGGGCAATCACATTCCTGATCATTGCCATCATCGCTGCAGTATTGGGCTTCGGTGGTATCGCGGGCACCGCCACGGGCATCGCCAAGATTCTCTTTGTCGTATTCCTGGTGATGTTCATTGCTTCCTTCTTCTTTGGCCGTCGCGGTCGAGGTTGATATGTGTGTTTCGGTTAAAGACATTGGCGGCCGCCCTGCTTCTGGGCGGCAGTGCCATGACGATCGCGGCCACCCACGCGACATGCCGACTACCGCTTACTCGGTAAACCGGACGAAGGCATGCAGAAGATGTGGATGGCGCGACTGAAGAAAGATCCAGGCAGGTATTGAGTTTGAAACACGAAAGAGGCCTGGCGCTTCTTTCCACTGCGCTACCCGAGGACGGTAGACGCATGACCAAGGGGTCGGGACGTTCTGACTGCTTCAGGGTCGGAGTGACCTACGGGTACAGGGAGTAGCCGCGCAAGGGCCGGGTCAGGTGAAGCTGCGACGCAAGTTCGTCGGCCTAGCGTGGCTCGACGGACTTGCGGAGAGCTTCAACGTGCAAAACGTTGATCTAGAGCATTCTGCTCATATGTTCTTGCTGCATATTCCCCGCAAAACCGTTTCGCGGTGTTTCTTCGTGACCGTATATCGAGAAAGCTCTGACTTTCATGAGAAGAAAAATCGCAGTCGAACGTAGGACATCTCCTAAATTTTCACTGGTTCAAAAAAACATCAACCGGCGCTGAAATGGCCGGTTCACGGCACTTATACCTGCCGAAATGTCGCATTCGAACCGGCTGGGACGTGGGTTTCAGTTGAAAAATCTCATGCCGATTCGGCATAGGGTAGGCGTTTACGGCATTAGACGGCGCTTCCCCGCATCGGAATAGTTGCGCCTTTTTCGCTGCCAGAGAGCTGTAAATGCTCGCTCGCGGGGACCTTATACGGGGGTTGGTGCAAGACGGCTTCGCCATTGAGCGTTGCAGTTCATGCATCAGCCTGAGTCAAACGCAAGTAAGGGTAAAGATATGAAGAAGGCAAAGCTTAGCCTCGCCTGGCAGATCCTCATCGGTCTGGTTCTGGGGATAGCAATAGGTGCACTGCTCAACCACTTCAGCGCTGAAAAGGCCTGGTGGATCAGCAACGTCCTGCAACCAGCAGGCGATATCTTTATCCGTCTGATCAAGATGATCGTGATCCCGATCGTAATCTCCTCGCTGGTCGTCGGCATCGCTGGCGTTGGGGACGCGAAAAAACTCGGGCGTATCGGTCTGAAGACCATCATTTACTTCGAGATCGTCACCACCATCGCCATTCTGGTCGGTCTGGTGCTGGCCAACGTGGTCCATCCGGGCAGCGGCATCGACATGAGCACCCTGGGTACCGTGGATATTTCCAAGTACCAAGCCACTGCTGCCGAGGTTCAGCATGAACACGCGTTCATCGAAACCATCCTCAACCTGATCCCGTCGAACATCTTTGCGGCCATGATGCGCGGCGAGATGCTGCCGATCATCTTCTTCTCCGTGTTGTTCGGTCTCGGTCTGTCGAGCCTGCAATCGGACCTGCGCGAACCTCTGGTGAAGATGTTCCAGGGCGTGTCGGAAAGCATGTTCAAAGTCACCCACATGATCATGAACTACGCCCCGATCGGCGTGTTCGCACTGATCGCGGTGACCGTGGCCAACTTCGGCTTCGCCTCCCTGCTGCCACTGGCCAAGCTGGTCGTCCTGGTTTACTTCGCCGTCGCCTTCTTCGCCTTCGTGGTGCTGGGCCTGATCGCTCGCCTGTTCGGCTTCTCGGTGATCAAGCTGATGCGCATCTTCAAGGATGAGCTGGTCCTGGCCTACTCCACCGCCAGTTCCGAAACCGTGCTGCCGCGCGTGATCGAGAAGATGGAAGCCTACGGTGCGCCGAAAGCCATTTGCAGCTTCGTGGTACCGACCGGCTACTCGTTCAACCTCGACGGTTCGACCCTGTACCAGAGCATCGCGGCGATCTTCATTGCCCAGCTGTACGGCATCGACCTGTCGATCAGCCAGCAATTGCTGCTGGTGCTGACCCTGATGGTCACCTCCAAAGGCATCGCCGGCGTACCGGGCGTGTCCTTCGTGGTGTTGCTGGCCACTCTGGGCAGCGTCGGTATTCCGCTGGAAGGCCTGGCATTTATCGCCGGTGTCGACCGCATCATGGATATGGCCCGCACCGCGCTGAACGTGATCGGCAACGCCTTGGCCGTGCTGGTCATCTCGCGTTGGGAAGGCATGTACGACGACGCCAAGGGCCAGCGCTACTGGAACTCCCTGCCGCACTGGCGCAGCAAGGAAAAGCTGCCGGTTGGTGAAACCTCCAGCAACTAATGCCCGCTCCCACAAGAGCCCCCCAACAAACCCCGGAGAAATCCGGGGTTTGTCGTTTCTGCCTACCCCGCTATCATTCGCCGCATCTTCCGGGGGATTTGACTGATGCTTAATGGCCTGTGGCTTGGCTTCTTCATCGTGGCAGCCGTATCGGCGCTGGCGCAGTGGCTGATCGGTGGTAACGCCGGGATCTTTGCGGCGATGGTGGAAAGTATTTTCGCCATGGCCAAATTGTCGGTCGAGGTCATGGTCCTGTTGTTCGGCACCCTCACCCTCTGGCTGGGCTTTCTGCGGATCGCCGAGAAGGCCGGGATCGTCGAGTGGCTGGCCAAGGCGCTGGGGCCACTGTTCCTGCGCCTGATGCCGGAAGTGCCGGCCGGCCATCCCGCCATCGGCCTGATCACCCTGAACTTCGCCGCCAACGGCCTGGGCCTGGACAACGCCGCCACACCGATCGGCCTCAAAGCCATGAAGGCGCTGCAAGAGCTCAACCCCAGTGCAACGATCGCCAGCAACGCGCAGATCCTCTTCCTGGTGCTCAACGCCTCCTCCCTGACCCTGCTACCCGTGACGATCTTCATGTACCGCGCCCAGCAAGGCGCGCCCGATCCGACGCTGGTGTTCCTGCCGATCCTGCTCGCCACCAGTTGCTCAACCATCGTCGGCTTCCTGACCGTAGCGTTCATGCAACGCCTGCGCATCTGGGACCCGGTGGTGCTGGCATACCTGATTCCCGGCGCCCTCGCCCTTGGCGGCTTCATGGCACTGCTGGCGACGCTCTCGGCGACCGCGCTGGCGAGCCTGTCATCGGTCCTCGGCAACGTGACGCTGTTCGGCTTGATCATGCTGTTTATGATCATCGGCGCATTACGCAAGGTGAAGGTCTACGAGGCATTCGTCGAAGGCGCCAAAGAAGGCTTCGACGTCGCCAAGAACCTGCTGCCATATCTGGTGGCGATGCTCTGCGCCGTGGGTGTGCTGCGGGCGTCCGGGGCGCTGGACTTCGGTCTGGACGGGATTCGTCACCTGGTGGCGTGGGCCGGGTGGGACACACGCTTCGTCGATGCGCTGCCGACGGCCATGGTCAAACCGTTCTCCGGCAGTGCCGCCCGGGCAATGCTGATTGAAACCATGAAGACCGAGGGGGTGGACAGCTTCCCGGCGCTGGTGGCGGCGACAGTCCAGGGCAGTACCGAAACGACCTTCTATGTCTTGGCGGTGTATTTCGGCGCGGTGGGCATCCAGCGTGCACGGCATGCAGTGGGCTGTGCGCTGCTGGCGGAGCTTGGCGGGGTGCTGGGGGCCATCGGGGTTTGCTACTGGTTCTTCGGCTAAACGAAAACCCTGTGGGGGCAAACCCACTCCCACAGGGTTCAGCGGTGGCTTCAGGGCCTCAGCGGCGGCACGACTTTCTGACCCTGCTCCACCGTCCAGGCCACCACCTGCGCCGTCAACTGGTCGCTGGCCTGGCCGAACCCGGCGACCACCGCCGGCACCTTCACATCGCTCAACGGCTGACGCACTTCAAAGCGCCGACTGGCGAGGATGCGCTGGTCATACCCACGCACCAGCAATGCATCCAGCCGCACGACCACGCTCGCCGTCGTGCCTTGGTATTCGGTCTGGAACGCCTGCAGGTTGCCGCCCAGCTCCAGGTCCGCCTGCAAATTGCTGTCATCGGTGCTGAGCAACGGCACCCGACCGTCACGCTGGAAACCATCGAGCAGACGATTGCGCAGCAGCACCGGCGCCGGGTCGCTCCAGCGGGAAGCCTTGTAGCTGCTGATCAGGTCACCCTGAGGGATCACGGCGATCTTCGGGTTGTTCAAGGCTTCGCTCGTCTGCGGCTTGGCCAGCCGCAGCGACCAGTGCAGCGCCGTGCTGTGATTGGCCGGTGCGCCGCTCTGGGCCGAGGGCAACCGGTAGACATCGGATGGCTCGGACTTGGGCAGAATCGAGCAGGCACTGGTCAGGGCAAAACCGACAGCCAAGGCTAACGGGATCAGCTTCATGGCGTGAACTCCTTGTTCTTGTCACTGCCCAGCAGGTAACCGCTGGGGTTGGCCTCAAGCCGCTGGGAAATGGTGCGCAGCGAGCTCAAGGTGTCGCGCAACTCACGCACTGCCGGCGCCAGGCCATTGAGGCCCTGCATGCCGTTGTTGAGGGAATCCTGATTAGTGGTGAGCAATGAGTTGATGGTCGCGCTGCTCCGTTCCAGGGACTTCATGGCTTGCTCGGCACTGCCAAACATCTGCTTGCCCTGATCGTTGAGCAGGCTGTTGGCGTTGCGCATCAGCCCAGCGGTTTGTTCGAGTGTGGCGGAGGCCTGTTTACTGATCGACGCCAGTTGCTGCATGGCCTGGCCGATGTCGCCGCGCTGGTCGGCGATGATGCCGGTGGTTTGCTCCAGATGCTCAAGGGTCTTGCTGATGCGCTCGACGTTTTCCGAAGAAAACATCTGATTGGCGTTCTGCATCAACACGTTCACACCGGTCATCAGATCGTTACTGTCGCTCATCAAACGGGCGATAGGCGAGGGTGATGCCACGATGGTCGGCAAATTGCCGCCCTTGCCCTTGAGCGTCGGACTTTGCGGTGTACCACCGCTGAGCTGAATGATCGAGGTGCCGGTGATCCCGGTCAGCGCCAGTTTGGCCTGGGTGTCTTCCTTGATCGGGGTATCGCCGCCCAGGCGGATCCGCGCCAACACCCGGCGTGGATCGTTCGGGTCCAGGCGCAGCGTCACTACGTCGCCGACCTTGATCCCGCTGTACTGCACGGCGCTGCCCTTGGACAAACCGCTGACCGCCTCGTTGAAGACGATTTCGTAATCCTTGAATTCGGTGTCGACGCTGGACTTGGCCAGCCACAGACCGAAGAGCAGGGCGCCTGCCACCACTATGACGGTGAACAGGCCGATCAATACGTGATGGGCTCGGGTTTCCATGTCAGACCTCGTTGAGCTGGTTAGCGGCCGTCAGCGCCGCGCGGCCGCGAGGGCCATGGAAGTATTCGTGAATCCACGCGTCGTCGGTTTCCGAAACCTTGTCGATGGCATCCGCCACCAGTACTTTCTTTTGCGCCAGCACCGCCACCCGGTCGGTGATGGTGTAGAGCGTGTCGAGGTCGTGGGTGACCAGAAACACACTCAAACCCAACGCGTCGCGCAGGGTCAGAATCAATTGATCGAACGCCGCCGCGCCAATCGGGTCGAGACCAGCGGTGGGCTCGTCGAGAAACAGAATGTCCGGGTCCAGCGCCAACGCCCGGGCCAGGGCGGCGCGCTTGATCATGCCGCCAGACAGTGAAGCAGGGTACTTGTCGGCCGCCGACAAGGGCAATCCGGCCAATGCCAGTTTCACCGCCGCCAGGTGCTCGGCATCGGTACGGCTCAGGCCGGCGTGTTCGATAAGGGGCAGGGCGACGTTCTCGGTCACTGTCAGCGAAGAGAACAGGGCGCCTTTCTGGAACAACACGCCGAAGCGCCGCTCGACCAGCGAACGCTCGTGCTCCGACAGGCTCGGCAAGTTCTTGCCGAAGACCTTCACCAGCCCTTCGCTGGGCTGGCGCAAGCCGACGATGCTGCGCAACAGCACCGATTTGCCGCTGCCGGAACCGCCGACCACCGCCAGAATTTCGCCTTTGTACAAATCCAGGTCGAGGTTCTCGTGCACGCTCTGGCGGCCGAAGCGATTGCACAGCCCACGGACTTCGATCACCGCCTCGGAAGGCGCTCGGGGTAGACGACTCACCAGCCCATCTCCATGAAAAACAATGCGGCCACGGCATCGAGGACGATCACCACGAAAATCGACTGCACCACACTCGACGTGGTGTGCGCGCCGACGGACTCGGCGCTGCCGCTGACCTTGAAGCCTTCAAGACAGCCGATGGCGGCGATCAGGAACGCAAAAATCGGCGCTTTGACGATCCCCACCAGGAAGTGCTGAACGCCGATGTCCGATTGCAGCAGCGACAGGAACATCGCCGGCGATATATCCAGCGACAGCGCACACACCACGCCACCGCCGACAATCCCCGACAACATCGCCAGGAAGGTCAGCATCGGCAGCGCCACCAGCAACGCCAATACCCGCGGCACCACCAGCAACTCCATCGGGTCGAGGCCGAGGGTGCGGATCGCGTCGATCTCTTCGTTGGCCTTCATCGAGCCGATCTGCGCGGTGAACGCACTGGCGGTGCGGCCGGCCATCAGGATCGCGGTGAGCAACACGCCGAATTCGCGCAAAAAAGAAAACGCCACCAGGTCCACGGTAAAAATGCTCGCGCCGAAGCTCGCCAGCACAGTCGCACCGAGAAACGCTACCACGGCGCCCACCATAAAGGTCAGCAGGGCGACGATGGGAGCGGCGTCGAGGCCGGTCTGTTCAATGTGCGCGACCATCGGCGTGAGGCGCCAGCGCTTGGGACAAAACAGCCCGCGCGCGATGGTTTGCAGGATCAGGCCGACAAAACCCAGCACCTGCAGGGCGTCCTGCCAGACCGCATCGACCGCACGGCCGATACGGGTCAGCAGTTGAATGCCGACGCTGATTTCCGGCTCTTTGATCGGCACGCAGAAATCAGTCAGCGAGCAATACACCGTCTGCAGCAAGGCGCGATCGGCGGAGGAAAGGGTGCAATCAGGGTGTTCGGCGGACTTGCCCAGACGCTCGGAACCCAGCAACTCCACCAACAGCGATGCACCCGCCGTGTCCAGGGCACCGAGGCCGTTGAGGTCGATGGGGGTGTTGTTGTCGTATTGGCCACGGAGCTTTTCGCTCAGGTGGCTGAGATCGGCGTAATGAGCGAGCGTCCAGTCACCCGTGACCCGCAGCAGGGCAGGGATGTGCGAGGTATCCAGTCGGACATTGCCAGGCGTTGTGCTGCTGGTCATAAGCTCCTGCTTGTTCGGCAATTGCGCAGACCAGATTAATAGCACGAACCGCGTTACTTATCTTTGATGGGTGTGCTGTCCATGACCTTGAAGCGCAGCACGCCGATCAACTGGCCGTCTTCGGTGAGCACCCGAACTTGCCATTTACCCGCGGGATTGCCGGGGAAATTCTGCTTGTGGGTCCAGGCGCGGTAGCCTTCCTTGCGCCCGCCGTGGATATCCAGAGGGATGCGGTCGACCTCTTTACCGTTGAACATCCAGACGTGATAAATCCGCTCGTCCAGCCCCCGTGGGGCATTGATCGCGGTGTAGGCGTACAAACCGTCGCCACGAATCTGCTCGGCGCTGACTTCTTCCAGGCTCTTGCCGGGGGTGCGGTCCTGCATTTGGGTGCTGATCGCCACATCGGTCATCCACAGGGTGGCCGGCGGAACCCAGGAACGCAGCACCCAGCCGACAGCGCCGATGCCCACGGTGATGCTGAGGATCGCCAACGCATTGCGCACGGTCCGAATCGGGAAGATCGACGCCAGACTGGGGAACGACAGCACCATGGCGATGCCCAGCGCCAGTTTGAAGCTCTGGGAGGTGGTCAGGTGCAGGATGACGGGCAGGGCGGTCAGCAGGGCGGCGAAGAGGGTCAGGGTATGCAGCGCCAGGAACGCCCAGCGGCGCGGCGCCAGCCATTTGTAGTAGAGCGGGTCGGTGATCGAGATCAACGCCGCCATGCCCAACAACCCCGTGAAAAACAGTTGGCCGCTGTTCCAGGTGGTGGTGATGAAAAAGAACGGCAGGACGAAGAACAGGCTTTCCTGATGGATCATCTGCGTCGCATAACGCAGCAGGGGCTGGGGTATTTCGCGCTTGAAGACCTTGGCGAACAACTCAGTGAGGCTGTTTTCCAGCATCAGCCAGACCCAGCTGACCAGCATGATGGTGGTGATCCAGGTCGCCAGGCCTTGCTGGCGATCCACCAAGATGAAGCTGCCGACCCCGGAAATGAAACCGCCGAGCGCGATGACCCCGGGGTAGCGCTTCATCAATTCCAGGATGCGCTGTATGTACAGGGTCAGAGTCGGCATTCGGCGGTTCACAATAGTCGTGGGAAAAATCCCCGACAGGGTACCGTCCGAGGGGGCCTGTGGCGAGGGTTCCGGTTACGTTGACCAACCCCAAAACCCTGTGGCGAGGGAGCTTGCTCCCGCTGGGTCGCGAAGCGGCCCTAAAAACCACCCACCGCGTAATTTCAAGTAGATCTCCGATACCGGTTTACGGCTGCTGCGCAGCCGAGCGGGAGCAAGCTCCCTCGCCACAGGGAAATAACTACTTTCTGCGGTGAACACGCCAACCCAATGCCCCAAGCACCATCAATCCAAATACCCCGGCAATCGCCCACATCAACTGATCATAACTCACCAACGGCTTCTCGATCCGCAAATACCCCGGTTGCAGCAGCAACTCACGCATCGCCTGGTTCGCCTCGGCCAGCGTCACTTCTTGCAGTGCCTTGGCCGGGTTGGTGAAATGGCCGTCCTCGTAGTCCCCAAGGGCGCTCCAGTAGTAATCCGCCAGGGCGCTATTGCCTTGCACGGCCCAGGCCTGACGGGCGATGGCGGCCTGCTTGAGGCGGGCGAAGGTGGTGGCGTCGAGACCGTCCTTGAGCAAACCGGCTTTGAGCTCATCCAGCACCTGTTCAGCTGCCGGCACGTCGCCGCGTTCAAGATCGGCGTTCAGGCTCATGAAGCCCACTCCGCCAAACACCTCACGCTCGGCCGAGGGCCCATAGGACAACCCATGGACCAGGCGCAGTTGGCGATAAAGCGCCCAGTCCAGGTAGTCCTTGAGCAGATCGAACGTTTCGTCGGGCTGGTCTTCCTGCACCGGTTCCGGCACCAGCCAGTGCAACTTGGCGCCGCCACCGACAAAACCGTGGCTCAGAGTACGCTCGTGGGCCGCGCTGGCCTGGATTGTCGGCAAGGGCAGGTGATCGGCAGGCTCGACGGCTACGAGCGCGCCATACGCCCGTTCCAGATAGGCCGGCAGCAAGCGGTCGAGCTCGCCGACCACGATCAGGGTCATGTTGTTGGGCGCGTACCAGGCTTTGCGCACCTTCTCCAGTTGCTCGCGGGTCAGGTGACTGACTTCGGCGCGCTCCTGGCATTTGAGGCCCAGTTCCACCGCCAACTGATTACTGGCGGTGTGGCCCAGGTCCTGGCGATCCAGCCAGCGTTGCAGGTGCGAATAATGGCCACCGTCTTCGCGCTCGACCACCTGCTTGGCGACGTTGATAGCGTTGTCGTCGATACGGGTCTGGGTCAGCAGAGCCAACAACAGATCGAGGGCCTTACGCTGGTTTTTCGCCGGTGCTTCGATGACGAACGTGGTGTCGGCGTTGCTGGTGTAAGCGTTCCACTCACCACCCAGGGCCTGCATGCGCTCCTCCAGACCACCTTCGCCGGTGGCGTCGATGCCGCTGAACAGCAAGTGTTCGAGCAGATGCGGCAGCTCCTTGTCGGCGCAGCTGAAATCATCCAGACCCACGCCGACTACCAGCCGAATCGCCACATGCCCGCGCTCGGTGCCCGGTTTGAGGACCAATTGCAGACCGTTGGGCAGCGTATAGCCCTCGACCTGAAAGCGATCCAGGGCAAATGAGGGCAGGGCGCCGAGCAACAGACAAGCGAATAGCAGACAACGCATAACGAGTTTCCGTACGACAGCGTAAGTACAACAGACTTCAGGCAACTGTGGACGTTCAGGGTGAATGAGTGATGTCAGCCAAATCGTCGACCGCCAGAGCACCGGTGTCCGAAGTGCCCAACACCGCATAGGCACTGCTGCAAAACAGCGAATTGAGGCGCCTCATATCAGCGATCAGCTCCAGATGCAGCGAACTGGTCTCGATGCTTTGCACAATCTTACGGTGCAAACGACTGACATGAGCGTGGGCCAGGCGGCGTTCCTGTGCGCGAAAGCGACGTTTCTCACGCAGTAACTGGCGAGCACTTTCCGGATCGGAACTGAGGAACACCGACAACCCCAGGCGCAGGTTGGCAATCAGCTGGCTGTGCAGGCCCGCCAATTCTTCCAGACCGACCTCGGAAAACGACCGCCGCTGCGCGGTTTTCTGCTGCTGAACCTTGCGCAGCATGCGTTCGATCAGGTCACTGGCCAGTTTCAGGTTAATCGCCAGCTCGATGGTTTCAGCCCACCGTTGGCTATCTTGTTCGCTGAGGTCTTCCCGAGGCATTTGCGCCAGATAGAGTTTGATCGCGCTGTAGAGCGCTTCGACATCATCGGTCAGGCGTCGGATTTCCTGGGTAACGGCGGTCTGTTTGCCACGCAGTACGGCGAGCATGGCTTCGAGCATGTTGTCGACCAGATCGCCGATGCGCAGGGTTTCCCGGGCGGCATTGGCCAGCGCCAGGCTAGGGGTCACCAAAGCCGTCGGGTCAAGGTGCCGCGGCTTGGCCGTGCCGTTGATGTCCGGCCGCTCCGGCAGCAGCCAAGCACAGAGCCTGGCCATCAGCCCGACGCTGGGCAACAGGATCAGGCAGCGCGCGGTGTTGTAGAGCAGGTGGAAGCCGATGACCATTTCCTGAGCGCTGAAGTCGAAGCTGTCGATCCAGTGCACCAGTGGATCGAGCACCGGAATGATCAGCAGCAGACCAATCAGTTTGTACAACAGGCTGCCCAGCGCCACCTGACGGCCGGCGGCGTTCTGCATGCTGGTGCTGAGGAAGGCGAGAACGCCGCTGCCGATGTTGGCGCCGATCACCAGGCCGATGGCCACTGGCAGGCTGATCACGCTGGCACCGGCGAGGGTCGCGGTCAGCAATACGGCGGCCAGGCTGGAGTATGAAATCATCGCGAACAGTGCACCGACCAGCGCATCGAGCAAGATATCGCCGGTCAGAGAGGCAAAAATCACCTTCACTCCCTGAGCATGAGTGATCGGCGTGGCGGCCTCGACGATCAGTTGCAGCGCCAGAATGATCAGCCCCAGACCGATGCTGACCCGCCCCATCTGCCCGACCCGGGTCTGCTTGCGCGACAGAAAGAAAATCACCCCGAGAAAGATCAGCAGCGGTGACAGCCACGACAGGTCGAGGGTCAGTACCCGCGCCATCAGTGCGGTACCGACGTCGGCACCGAGCATCGTCGCCAGGGCCGGGGTCAGCGCCATCAGGCCCTGACCGACAAATGAGGTGACGAGCATGGCGGTGGCGTTGCTGCTCTGGACCATGGCGGTCACCATGATCCCGGCGATAAACGCCAGCCAGCGCCTGGCCATGTTCTGGCCGATCACATGGCGCAAGTTGGAGCCATAAACCCGCAGGATGCCGGTTCGGACGATGTGCGTGCCCCAGATCAGCAAGGCCACGGCCGATAATAAATTGAGCAGGGTGAGCATACAGGCCCCCTGTGGTGGTAGCGCCCCAGCGGGGCAAGTTAACGATGCCGCGTTCTTCTACGTTCTGTACTTAAGCTGTAGTTGGCTAACGGTCTGGACGCCAGCATCGCATAGCTAAAGAAGCGATTGAAACAAAACTGTCATGAAAACAGTTTGATGCAGACATGACAAAGGGGCCCGAAGGCCCCTTTGTCACAGCAGGGTGTTCGGGTTACTGACCCGGAACATCCTTGCGCAGTTTCACCGGCTCTTGCTGTGTGCGTTTTTTCGCAATCGCGGTGCGCATCCTGATGTTGATCGCTTCCACTGCCAGCGAGAACGCCATGGCGAAGTAGACGTAGCCTTTCGGCACATGCACATCGAAGGATTCGGCAATCAGCACGGTACCGACGATCAACAGGAAAGACAGCGCCAGCATTTTCAGCGACGGGTGCTTGTCGATGAACTCGCTGATGGTGCCGGAAGCCCACATCATCACCAGCACTGCGACGATGATTGCCGCGACCATGACCGGTACGTGGGACACCATGCCAACGGCAGTGATGACGGAGTCCAGCGAGAACACGATGTCGATGATCGCGATCTGGATAATGGTGTAGAGGAAGTTACCGCCCTTGCCACTTGGCTCGTCGCTGGTTTCATCCTCGCCTTCCAGCGCGTGATACATCTCTTGCGAGCTTTTCCACAGCAGGAACAGACCACCGAAGAACAAGATCAGGTCACGCCCGGAAATACCCTGGCCGAACACTTCGAACAGGTCCGCGGTGAGACGCATGACCCAGGTGATCGACAGCAGCAACAGAATCCGGGTGACCATGGCCAGCGCCAGGCCGAAGATCCGGGTACGCGCCTGCATGTGTTTGGGCATGCGGCTGACCAGGATCGAGATCATGATGATGTTGTCGATGCCCAGGACGATCTCCAGGGCGGTCAGGGTGAAGAAGGCAACCCAGATTTCAGGGTTGGTCAGCCATTCCATGTGTATTCCTTTGAGGATGTGTTTAAACCACGAAGGGCCCAGGCTTCAAACAAAGCCTGGACCCCTCATGGCGAGTCTTGGCTTATAGCGTGCTGAACAGTGGAAATATCCCCATCAGCAAGGCCGCCACCAGTATGCACAGGCAAACCAGCACCGCCCACTTCAAGGTGAACCGCTGATGGTCACCGAATTCGATACCGGCCAGGGCCACCAACAGGTAGGTCGATGGTACCAGCGGGCTCAGCAAGTGGACGGGCTGACCGACGATCGAGGCACGTGCCATTTCTACCGCGGTTATACCGTAATGACTGGCGGCTTCAGCAAGCACTGGCAACACGCCGTAATAAAATGCGTCGTTCGACATGAAGAACGTGAACGGCATGCTCACCAGCGCGGTGATCACGGCGAGGTACGGGCCGAGGAAATCCGGGATGACTGCCAGCAGGCTCTTGGACATGGCGTCGACCATGCCGGTGCCCGTCAGGATACCGGTGAAGATACCCGCGGCAAAGATCAACCCGACCACCGCCAACACGCTACCGGCGTGGGCCGCAACGCGGTCCTTCTGCTGTTGCAGGCAAGGATAGTTGACGATCATCGCGATACTGAACGCCACCATGAACAGCACTGGCAGCGGCAACAGGCCGGCGATCAAGGTGCCCATCAGTGCCAGGGTCAGCGCGCCGTTGAACCAGATCAGCTTTGGACGACGGGCGTCCGGGAACTGCGAAACGCTGATTTCGCTGTGGTCGATTTCATCACCGACCAGATGCAATTCACCCAGACGCGCACGCTCGCGTTTACCGTAGACATAGGCAATCGCCAGAATCGCCACCACACCGGCCAGCATCGCCGGAATCATCGGTACGAAGATCGCGGACGGGTCCACATGCAGCGCACTGGCCGCACGAGCGGTCGGACCGCCCCAAGGGGTCATGTTCATCACGCCACCGGCGAGGATGATCAGACCGGCCATGATCCGCGGGCTCATGCCGATGCGGCTGTAGAGCGGCAGCATGGCGGCCACGCAGATCATGTAAGTGGTGGCGCCATCACCGTCCATGGACACGATCAGCGCCAGCACGGCGGTACCGACCGACACCTTCAACGGGTCGCCCTTGACCAGTTTGAGGATCTTGCGCACGGCCGGGTCAAACAGGCCGGAGTCGATCATCAGGGCGAAGTAAAGGATGGCGAACATCAGCATCACGCCGGTCGGCGCAAGCTTGGTGATGCCTTCGAGCATCATCGGGCCGATCTTCGGCGAGAAACCGCCGAACAGGGCGAAGATGATCGGGATGATAATCAGGGCGATCAGCGCGGACAGGCGCTTGGTCATGATCAGGAACATGAACGTGATGACCATGGCAAAGCCAAGGAAAGTCAGCATAGGAATACTCCAGGCGTAGCGCGGCTAGGGAATGGGCGAACCGATGAGGTCAGCGCAGAACGGGAAGCACGAAACGTACGGACGGAGGTGCAGCGAAGAGGCGGATAGGAGCGGACATCAGAATCACCATTGTTGTTGTTAAATGGGCCGGGCGGGCAATGAAACACTCGCGTTGGCCAACCGGTCTGTTGCCGGCAGTGAGGCGATCCTAATCGGGGAAGCTTTCAGCCAGCTTTCGCGGATGAAAGCATTGACCGAATGTACGACCGGTCGTCGGCCGGGTTGAAAGTCAGTAAACACAGGCTCAGGAGGAAAAAACATGGGCGAACTTCACACTGGCGGCTGCCACTGCGGACAAATCCGCTATCAATTCAGCGGGCCATTGCAGGATATCGCCCACTGCCATTGCTCGATTTGCCGGCGGGTCAGCGGCGGGATCGTGACCACCTGGATCACCGTCCCCGCCTCGGCATTTGCCTGGGTCGCGGGTACACCGTCCCGGTATGGCTCATCATCCACTTGCACGCGGTATTTCTGCCCCAACTGCGGGGCGCAGCTGGCGCTGGTAACAACGCTCAGTCCCGAAAGCGTCGACGTGACCATCGCCACCCTTGACCACCCTGAGCAGGCGCCGGCCGAGCGGCATATCTGGACGGACAGTCGGTTGCCCTGGCTGCATCTGGACGAACATTTGCCTGGCGAGGCCGAAGAACAACTCTGATCAGAAAACAGACAGGTCCAGCGGCCGGATCGCACCCATCCAGATCGCGTGCTCGGTGTGGTCGAGCAGATCGTTGCCGGTCTCCGGGTGCAGGAACACCACCAACCCCTTGCGATTGAGCGCCAGCCACGGCAATACCTCGCCAAGGTATTGCGGCTCGAAAGCCAATTGGCAGCTCCAGTCCGGGTGCGGGCCAACCAGGCGTTCATGCACGCGGCCCATCTTCAGTGGAAACAATTGTGCGGCCTGCTCACACAAGGCCCGGGCCTGCGGGAGAGTATTGGCGTCGAAATAGACATGGGCGTGGTAGCCCTTGATCTGTTGCATCTGAAACCCCTTTGAACCTGGTCGAACCCACACCGTTCCCCACAGGTCTTACGTTATATAGGCAGGACGTTCGGAGCACAGCCATGAGAAATGCCGAAACCCCGGTAGTGAAGGTAGTGCTTTATGGTGCCATGAGTAGCCTGGGCAGTGCGCTGATGGCGGAAATGCTGCGGCGCCAACATGAAGTGATCGCGATTCTCGATGACCTGACGGCACTCGCGCCACGCCCCGGATTGCGCACCAAGGCCGGCAATCTGTTCGATGCCAAACGGGTCAAGCAAAGCGTGGCCGGCTGTTCGGCGGTGATCTGCCTGCTGGATGCGCCGGGGTTGCCGATGAACAGCGAACACATCGAAAAATCCATCGTGCCTGGCCCGGTCGAGCAGGTGCTGGCAGTGGATGCACTGATTGACGGCATGCAGGCCGCGGGTATCGCGCGGTTGTTTGTGGTGGGTGATTTCGAGGTGCTGGACGATCCGGAGATAGAAGACGAACTGCAACGCCACGCCGCAGAAGAAATCCGCGAGGCACTGCAAAGCAGCCCATTGCACTGGACCCTGGTGAATGCCCCACGCGGCGTACCAGGACTGTCCATCGAGCACTTCAGTCACGTCAGCACGAGCCTGGAACCTGGCCTGGCCGAACCGCTGGAACGGCTGAACCGAGTTGCCGTCGGGATTGCCGATGAGTTATGGCTGAATTTGCATGTCGGTCAGCATGTGAATTTTGTCGCGACTTCGGAACCGTAAAGCCCTCATACCGCAATCGATGGCAAAGGAAGGCCATTAAGCGATTGCGCACTGCTGGCCTGTTCCGCCATCAACCAATCCACAAATGTTTGAATCAACGCCCCGCGCCGTTTGCGCTGGGGCAGGACCACGTAATAACCCAGCCTGGAAATCACTGTCTCGGCAATCGGTCGACACAACAGACCTTGCGCCAGCAAGTTATCCACAAGGTGCCGCCAACCGATCGCAACGCCCTGGCCGCCAATCGCCGCTTGAATCAGCAAGGTGTAATTGTCGAAGCGCAGTTGCCCCGGCGCTGGCGCCGACGTGATCCCCAGTTCGCGAAACACGCCGCTCCAGTCGAACCAGTTGCTGCTGTGTTCGCCACGCAGGTGCAACAGCGGAAACTCCAGCAATGACTGAGCCGGCAAGGGCAGGGGACGATCCTTCAAGAGCAGCGGGCTGCACACCGGAAACACTTCTTCACTGAACAACCAATGGCTCTCGCCTTGCTTGAACCGGCCATCGCCGAACAGCACCGCCACATCGATATCAGTGCGCAGCATGTTGTGGCTGCGCTCACTGGTAACCAGGCTGACGTCCACTTGAGGATGGGCGGTATGGAAGCGGTGCAGCCGTGGCATCAGCCAGTACGCGGCGAAGGCGAAGTCGGTGGCCACCTGCAACACTTCGTGTTGCTGCTGTGCACTGATCGCGCTCAATCCGGCGTCGATATTCTGTAAACCGAGCTGAACTTGCTCAAATAGAATCGCGCCAGCCTCGGTCAGTTCGATACCGCGATAAATGCGGTCAAACAATCGTGTAGCGAGCTGCTCCTCCAATCGTTTGATCTGCTGACTGATGGCCGGTTGCGTGGTGCCGAGCTCCACTGCAGCGGCAGTGAAACTGCGCTGGCGGGCCGCGGCTTCAAAGGCGCGTAACAGGTCCAGAGACAAATCACCGAGGGCGTCATACATAAGCTGTGCTTATCCTAGTCATTGCCTGGGGTGGGCTTTACCACAATTTCCATGGGTTGCATGCTCGATCACAGCACTCTCGCATAAATATCCACTATGGAATGCCGCGATCACATGAAGCGCAAAAATATTCTTTTCATCATGGCCGATCAAATGGCCGCGCCAATGTTGCCGTTCTACGGCCCTTCGCCCATCAAACTGCCGAATCTGAGCCGCCTCGCCGCCGAAGGCGTGGTGTTCGACGCCGCGTACTGCAACAGCCCGCTCTGCGCACCGTCACGTTTCACCCTGGTCAGCGGTCAGTTGCCGAGCAAGATCGGCGCTTACGACAACGCGGCCGATTTCCCCGCCGACGTTCCGACCTATGCCCACTACCTGCGGCGCCTCGGTTACCGCACCGCGCTGTCGGGCAAAATGCACTTCTGCGGTCCGGACCAGTTGCACGGCTATGAAGAACGCCTGACCAGTGACATCTACCCGGCCGACTACGGTTGGGCGGTGAACTGGGACGAGCCGGACGTGCGGCCGACCTGGTACCACAACATGTCGTCGGTGCTGCAAGCCGGGCCCTGCGTGCGCACCAATCAGCTGGATTTCGACGAAGAGGTGGTGTTCAAGGCCCAGCAATACCTGTTCGATCACATCCGCGAGGATGGCGATCAGCCGTTCTGCCTGACCGTGTCGATGACGCACCCACACGACCCGTACACGATTCCCAAGGCGTTCTGGGATCTGTACGACGACGCCGACATCCCTTTGCCGGAAACACCCGCACAGGATGAACTCGATCCTCACTCCCAGCGCCTGCTCAAAGTCTATGACCTGTGGGACAAGCCGCTGCCTGTGGATAAGATTCGCGACGCGCGCCGTGCCTACTTTGGTGCGTGCAGCTATATCGACAGCAACGTCGGCAAACTCCTGCAAACACTCGAGGAAACCGGGCTGATCGATGACACCATCATCGTGTTCTCCGGTGACCACGGCGACATGCTCGGCGAGCGTGGTCTCTGGTACAAGATGCACTGGTACGAAATGGCCGCCCGCGTACCGCTGCTGATCAGCGCGCCGGGGCAATTCGGCGCCGGACGGGTCAGCGCAGCGGTATCCACCGCCGACCTGCTGCCGACCTTTGTGGAACTGGCCGGCGGCTCATTGGAGCCAGGCCTGCCGCTGGACGGCCGCTCGCTGGTTTCACACCTGCAAGGGCAGGGCGGTCACGACGAGGTGTTCGGTGAATACATGGCCGAAGGCACCATCAGCCCGTTGATGATGATTCGTCGCGGCGCCTACAAATTCATCTACAGCGAAGACGACCCTTGCCTGCTCTTCGATGTGCATAACGACCCGAGTGAACAGGAAGAACTCAGCCATTCGCCGCAACATCGTCAGCTGTTCGAGGATTTTCTCGCCGAAGCACGGGCCAAATGGAATATCCCGGCGATCCACCAACAGGTGCTCGCCAGTCAGCGACGCCGGCGTTTCGTCGCCGACGCCCTGACCATCGGCAAGCTGAAGAGCTGGGACCACCAGCCGCTGGTAGATGCCAGTCAGCAGTACATGCGCAACCACATCGACCTCGACGATCTGGAGCGTAAAGCCCGTTATCCACAACCCTGCCAAAACCAATAATGTTAAGGGGACGTCCATGCAAAAGTTATCCACAGTACTGACAGTCGGGCTTCTGGCTCTGGGCAGCACCTCGGCCTACGCCGAGCAAAGCTGCGAAACGGTGAAGATGGCCGACCCTGGCTGGAGCGACATCGCCGCCACCAACGCCATCACCGGGTTTCTGCTGGACGGCATGGGCTACAAGGCCAAGGTCGACACGCTGGCAGTGCCGATCACCTTTGGCGGTCTGAAGGATGGCCAGGTGGACGTGTTTCTGGGTAACTGGATGCCGGCGCAGCAAGGCTTCTACGACAAGTTCGTGGCCAACGGCGATGTCACGCAGCTGGCGAAGAACCTCGACGGCACCGAGTTCACCCTGGCGGTCCCGGATTACGTCTGGGACGCGGGTGTGCATAACTTTAACGACCTGAACAAGTACGCCGAGCTACACCCCAAAGAAGTCGACAAGAAGATCTATGGCATCGGTTCCGGCGCCCCGGCGAACATTTCGCTGCAAGAGATCATCAAGAAGAATGACTTCGAGATGGGCCAGTGGAAACTGATCGAGTCCAGCGAGCAGGCGATGCTGGCCGAAGTATCCCGCGCGGTGAAGAAACAGAAGTTCGTGACCTTCCTCGGCTGGACGCCACACCCGATGAACGTGCAGTTGAAAATGCATTATCTGAAGGGTGGCGAGAAGTACTTCGGTGACACCGGCAGTGTTTATACACTGACCCGCAAAGGTTATGCACAGGCCTGCCCGAACGTCGGCAAACTGCTCACCAACCTGAGTTTTACTCAGGAAATGGAGAACAGCATCATGGCCGAAGTGGTGAACAAGAAGGTCAGCAACGCCGACGCGGCCAAGGCGTGGATCAAGGCCAATCCGGTGGTGCTGGATAAATGGCTGGAGGGCGTGAAGACCGTGGACGGCAAGGATGCTCTGCCGGCGGTCAAAGCCAAGTTGTAAGGTTCCGCTGTGGCGAGGGAGCTTGCTCCCGCTGGAGGGCGTAGCACTCCCATTTCGGCAAACTCGGTTTATCAGCCTCACCGAGTTGTCCGGATTTGCGACTGCTGCGCAGCCGAGCGGGAGCAAGCTCCCTCGCCACAATGATCTGCCCACTACGAGCCAATGCTTTACCCTGACGATTTACCCCGTACCGAGAGGACCCATGGCCTTCCCCAGCCGCCATTCACTCTTTCCCTTCCTGACCTGGTTGCCCCGGCAAACCCGCGCCAGCGTTGGTCGTGACCTGATCGTCGGCCTGAGCGGTGCGATTCTCGCGTTGCCACAATCCATTGCCTACGCCCTGATCGCCGGCCTCCCACCGGAATATGGCCTGTACGCCGCCATCATCCCGGTGCTGATTGCCTGCCTCTGGGGTTCGTCATGGCATTTGATCTGCGGCCCTACGGCGGCCATTTCCATCGTCCTGTATGCCAGCGTCAGTCCTCTGGCCGTCCCTGCATCGCAGGACTACGTCACGCTGATCCTGCTTCTGACTTTCCTTGCGGGCATTTTCCAGTGGTTACTGGGTTTGCTGCGGTTCGGTGCCCTGGTGAATTTCGTCTCTCACTCGGTGGTGCTGGGCTTCACCCTCGGCGCGGCGGTGGTGATTGCCATCGGGCAGCTGCCGAACCTGCTGGGGCTGGATGTGCCCAACCAGGCCACGGCGCTCAACAGCTTGATGATGCTGCTCAATCATCTCGGCGAAGTGGACAAACCCTCGCTGCTGCTGGGCCTGGCCACGGTCGCGGTTGGCATCGTGCTGAAACTGCTGGTGCCGCGCTGGCCGACGCTGTTGATCGCTCTGGCCCTGAGCGGATTGCTGGTGTGGCTGTGGCCAGCGATGTTCGGTCATGTGAAGCTGGTCAGCGCGTTTGTCGGGCGGCTGCCGCCCTTCAGCTCGCTGCCGCTGGATCTGGACCTGATATTGCGCCTGCTGCCCAGTGCGGTGGCGGTCGGCATGCTCGGGCTGGTGACGAGCCTGTCGATTGCCCGCTCCCTGTCGGCCCGCTCGCAGCAGTTGCTCGATGCCAATCAGGAAGTTCGCGCCCAGGGTTTCTCGAACATGGTCGGGGCGTTTTTTTCCGGTTCGCTGTCCGCCGGTTCCTTCACTCGCTCGGGCCTGAGCTACGATGCCGGCGCCTGTTCACCGCTGGCCGGGTTTTTTTCGGCGCTGTGGGTGGCACTGTTCGCGATCTTCGGTGCGGCATTGATTGCGCACATCCCGATCCCGGCCATGGCTGGCAGCATCCTTTTGATCGCTTGGGGATTGGTGGATCATCGCGGCATTCGTGCCTTGTTGCGGGTCAGCCATGCCGAATTCCTGGTCATGGCGCTGACCTGTGTCGCCACCCTGTTGCTGGAGTTGCAGACGGCGATCTACGCCGGGGTGCTGGCGTCACTGTTCTTCTACCTCAAACGCACCTCACAGCCACGGGTGCAGCACTGGCGCAATGGTGACGAAGACATCCTGAGGGTCGGCGGCTCGATCTTTTTCGGCGCCAGCCATTACCTGCAAGTGCGCCTGCAACGGATGCAAGGCCCGCGAGTGGTGATCGAAGCACAGCAGATCAACTTCATCGACTACTCGGGCGTGGAAATGCTGCACCAGGAAGCACGACGGCTGCTGCGTCAGGATCGCAGCCTGACTCTGCGGCAGGCACGGCCGCAAGTGGTGGAGGAATTGAGGAAGCTGGAAGGCGCGGAGAAATGCCCGATCCGGTTTGAGGACTAAACGCCACTGTTTTGACAAACAGATAACCTGTGGCGAGGGAGCTTGCTCCCTCGCCACAGAACTACAGCGCCAGTTGCCGGCGAAGTTCGGCCAGCACCGGCGCCGTATCCGGGCGCACACCGCGCCACAGATAGAAAGCTTCCGCCGCCTGCTCGGCCAACATGCCCAAGCCATCCATCGACACGCCAGCCCCATGTTCACTGGCCCAACGGCAGAACGAGGTTGGGTCCTTGCCGTACATCATGTCGTAGCAAACCGTCTTGCCCGGTTCGATCAAACTGCCGGCAATCGGCGGTACATCGCCGGACAAACTGGCGGATGTGGCGTTGATGATCAGGTCCACCGGCTCGCGCAGCCAGTCGAAACCGCTGGCCGACACCGGCCCCAGATCGGCAAACAATTGCGCCAGCAATTCGGCTTTTTCCACGGTGCGGTTGGCAATGATCACCGACGCCGGTTGCTCCGCCAGCAGCGGCTCCAGCGCGCCGCGCACCGCACCACCGGCCCCCAGCAGCAGGATGCGTTTGCCCGCGAGGCTGAATCCGGCGTTGACCGTCAGGTCCCGCACCAGCCCGGCACCATCGGTGTTGTCGCCCAGCAGACTGCCATCAGCCAGTTTGCTCAGGGTATTCACCGCGCCGGCCCGTTGCGCCCGCTGGGTCAAGCTGTTCGCCAGGCGATAGGCGTCTTCCTTGAACGGCACTGTCACATTCGCCCCACGGCCTTCGCGGAAAAATTCCAATGCACAGCCGGAAAAATCGTCGAGAGGTGCCAGCAAGGTGCTGTAGTCCAGTTTCTGCCCGGTCTGCTCGGCGAACAGACGGTGGATCAGCGGCGACTTGCTGTGGCCGATCGGGTTACCGAATACGACATAACGGTCCATCAGAATTCCTCGTTCAGGCCTTGGCCAACCAATCGCGGTCTTGCAGGAAGTATTCGGTCAGGCGTGCTTCTTCACTGCCCGGCTCGGCCTTCCAGTCGTAGGCCCAGCGTACTTGCGGCGGCAGCGACATCAGAATCGACTCGGTACGCCCGCCCGATTGCAGGCCGAACAGCGTGCCGCGGTCATAGACCAGGTTGAATTCAACGTAACGACCACGGCGAAACTCCTGGAACTCACGCTGTTTGGCGGTGAACGCATCATTCTTGCGGCGTTGCACGATCGGCAGGTACGCGTCGATGAACGCATCGCCGATGGCGCGCATGAAAGCGAAGCTGGTATCGAAGTCCCACTCGTTCAAGTCATCGAAAAACAGGCCGCCGATGCCCCGTGGCTCATGGCGATGCTTGATGTGGAAGTAGCTGTCGCACCAGGCCTTGTAGCGCGGGTAAACGTCCGGGCCGAACGGCGCGCAGGCCTGTTCGGCGACGCGGTGCCAATGCACGCAATCTTCTTCATTGCCGTAATAAGGGGTCAGGTCAAAGCCACCACCGAACCACCAGACCGGCTCTTCACCTTCTTTTTCGGCGATGAAAAAGCGCACATTGGCGTGGGACGTCGGCACATGGGGGTTATGCGGGTGTATCACCAAAGACACACCCAGGGCTTCGAAGCCTCGACCGGCCAGTTCCGGCCTATGAGCACTGGCGGACGGTGGGAGACCGCTGCCAAACACGTGGGAATAGTTGACGCCGCCCTTTTCGATGACTGCGCCGTTCTCAATCACCCGGGTGCGACCACCGCCGCCGGCAGGCCGGGTCCAGGCGTCTTCGACGAAACGCGCGCCGCCGTCTTCGGCTTCCAGGGCAGCGCAAATACGGTCTTGCAGGTCGAGCAGGTAGGCTTTTACGGCCTCGGTGCGGGTAGTCATGGCATCACCTTGAATCGGGCAAAGCTACGCGGCGCTCCATCAGAGCGGGGGGCCGGCGCAAATGGGTCCGTAGCATAACATCGCAGGCGAGCCTGCCGCAGTTGACGAAGATCAAGCTTGGGAGTTCGATAGGGCGCTTGGCGCTACGACTCTAGAAGCCAAAGACCTAAGGAGAGAGCAGATGGCAAAGCGTATCCAGTTCCGCGTCCATGGCGGCCCCGAAGTGCTCGAATACGTGGATTACCAACCCGCCGAGCCCGGCCCGCAACAGGTACGCGTGACCAACAAGGCCATTGGCCTGAACTTTATCGACACCTATTACCGCAGTGGCCTTTATGCACCGCCAGCCCTGCCATCGGGCCTGGGCGCCGAAGGCGCGGGCGTGGTCGACGCAGTCGGTAGCGAAGTCACCCGCTTCAAGGTTGGCGATCGCGTGGCTTATGGCAGTGGCCCGTTGGGCGCCTACAGCGACGTGCATGTCTTGCCGGAAGCCAACCTGGTGCACCTGCCGGACGCCATCAGCTTCGAACAAGCCGCCGGCGTGATGCTCAAAGGCCTGACCGTGCAATACCTGCTGCGTCAGACTTATGAGCTCAAGGGTGGCGAAACCATCCTGTTTCACGCCGCGGCCGGCGGCGTCGGATCGCTTGCCTGCCAATGGGCCAAGGCCCTGGGGGTGAAGCTGATCGGCACGGTCAGTTCAGCGGAAAAAGCCGCCCTGGCGAAAGCCAATGGTGCCTGGGCGACCATCGATTACAGCCATGAGAACGTCGCACAACGCGTGCTGGAATTGACTGACGGTAAAAAAGTCCCGGTGGTGTACGACGGTGTAGGCAAAGATACCTGGCTGACATCGCTCGACAGCGTTGCGCCTCGGGGGTTGGTGGTGAGCTTTGGTAATGCTTCAGGCGCAGTCGACGGGGTGAATCTGGGGATTCTCGCGGCCAAGGGTTCGCTGTACGTGACCCGGCCGACGCTGGCGACCTACGCCAACAATGCTGAAAACCTGCAACGCATGGCTGATGAACTGTTCGAGATGATCATCAGCGGCAAGCTGAAGGTGGACATCAGCCAGCGGTATCCACTGGCTGATGCAGCGAAGGCGCAGACTGAGTTGTCGGCGCGCCGTACGACTGGTTCAACGATTCTGTTGCCCTGACACCAGACTGTGGTGAGGGGGCTTGCCCCCTCGCCACATCAATCCGGGCGCACCACATGCCCCGTCGCCAGATCGCGAATCACACTCGGATTCTTGCGCCCGCCCAGATTGCCACCGAGTACATAATCAACCTGCCCCCGGAAATACTGCTCCACGCGAATCCGCGTCCGTGCCGCCGGTCGGCCCTGAGGGTTCGCCGAGGTCGACACCAGCGGGCCGACCACCGCACACAAGTCCCGCACCAGAGGGTGGTCGCTGACCCGCAACGCCACCGTTTCATGCACACCGGTAATCCACTGGGGCAACAGATTCTGATGCGGCACCAACCAGGTGTTGGGGCCCGGCCAGGTGCTGGCCATGCGGTCCATCCACAACTCCGGGAAGTCTTCGAACAGGAAGTCGAACTGACGAATATTGTCGGCCACCAGAATCAGGCCCTTATCCACAGATCGGCCCTTGATCATCAGCAGACGATCCACCGCCTCTTCGTTCCACGGGTCGCAACCCAGTCCCCAGACGGCTTCCGTTGGGTAGGCAATGACCGCCCCGGCGCGAATTTCTCGTGCGGCTTGTTGCACACGCCAACTGTTAACCATGAAAAAACTCTCCGGAATAAGGCTCTGCGCAGTTTACCGATCTTCCTTATAAAACCTAGTTTACCCGCGCAAACCATCGACCGCTCTCACAGACCGCCCGGCCATCCATCTCCAGCTCCGTCAGCGCTGCCAGCACTTTCGACAAGGCCCAGCCGCTGGTGACCGCCAGGGCTTCGCTGGTATGAGGCGCCGCGTGGAGCAACATGAGCAGTGGATGAGTTACCGTCGTTTGCGGCGTTTCTGTGGATAACGGCAGCCGTTGCCAGCCGCGCAAGGCCTCAAGGATGTGTTCGATGGTTTCCACCAACACCGCACCGTCGCGGATCAACTGATGGCAACCCTTTGCGCCAGGGTGGTGAATCGAACCTGGAATCGCATACACCTCACGCCCCTGTTCCGCCGCCAGCCTCGCGGTAATCAATGAACCGCTGGCAATACTTGCCTCGACCACCAACACACCAAGGGACAAACCGCTGATGATTCGATTGCGCCGGGGGAAGTTGCCCGGGGAAGGCCCGGCGTCCAGCGGGAACTCCGAAAGTACCGCGCTTCCCGAGGCGATCATGGCGTCCGCCAGTCGTCGATTGCGCTGTGGATAAAAATTTTCAAGTCCCGTGCCAAGCACCCCTACCGTTTGCCCGCCAACGTCCAGAGCCGCCTGATGCGCGGCGGCATCGATGCCCAGGGCCAGACCGCTGGTGATGACAAAACCGGCGCCGGCCAGACTGCGGGAAAACGCACTGGCGGTATCCATGCCCGGTCGCGATGCGCGACGGCTGCCGACCATCGCCAACTGCGGTTTTTCCAGAATGCCCGGATCGCCCGCGACGAATAATAGCGGCGGCGCATCACTGATTTGCGCCAGCAGCGCGGGGTAGTCAGGTTGGTCCCACATCAGTAAATGCTGGCCCGGACGCTCTAGCCAGGCCAATGCGTGGCTGGCACCATCACGAATTTCACTGCAGCGCCGGGCCTCCGCGCAAGCGAGGGGCAGGCCCAACGCGCGCCAGGCGCTGGCCGGTGCGCTGATGGCTTTGGAGGCAGAACCGAAAGCCTCCAGCAACTTCTTGAAACGTGCCGGACCGAGTCCAGGCAAAAGGTGCAGGCGTAAACGGGCTTCCAGTTCCGCAGGGGAAACGGACGTACAGGCAGACAGCGACATGGATCATCCTTGATCGTTATAAGGTCCCGTCGAATCGGGAATAAGCTGTGGATAACTCTGTTGGTAACTTGTGAGCAGGCTTAAGGATTTCGCACCTTGTCCATCACCGCCAAGGAGCGCGATGCGTTGAGCACCAGCCCGTAGCTGAGCTTGTCGTAGGTGCGGAATACCATCAGCAGGCCGGCCCGTTCGTCGGGGATTTTCAAGGGCTGACCGGTGATCCGGTCGCGCACGGTTTCGCCGGTTTTCATCACCACCAGCACATTGCCCTCGGCCAGGCCATCGCGCTGCCCCTTGTTCAGCGTGACGACATCCAGCGCGCCAATCTGGGTGACCCCACGCGGCACATCGATGATCAGGCCATTGATGTCGGTGCTTGGCGCACTGGGCATGAAGGTCGAATTGATCGAGCGCTCTTCGCCACTGAACAACCGGTCGCCGAGTCGCACCTCCTGAGTGGTGCGTTGCAGGGCCAGGGTGGCGACGTCACCTTCAGTGGCAATGATCTCGCCGCCACCGATGTCGTCGGCGTTGATCCCCAGGAACTCCTTGCTCTGCGGATCGGTGTAGACCTTGCCCTGACGAAAGATGCCGTAGACCGGTTGTGCCGGATCGAAATGGCCACGCGCGAAGATTCGATCGCCGGTGCCGCTGAGTACCCGTTCGGCATCTCCGGCAACGATGTAGGGCGCCTTGTCGAAATCCTCGACCTTGTCGACGATGCGATTGCTCAACAGAAAACTGTTGATCGACTTCAGCGGAATGCTCGGGATGGCGTCGGCCACCGGCGAACTGCGGACTCGTGGCGACAGCTTGATGGTGCCCCGGGAAGCGCCGCGGTTGAGGGTCAGGCGTGGCTGACCGTTGACGTAGACCAGCGACAGCGTATCGCCGGGATAGATGAGATTGGGGTTTTCAATCTGTGGATTGGCTTGCCAAAGCTGCGGCCACTGCCACGGCTCACGCAGGTATTTGCCGGAAATGTCCCAGAGTGTGTCCCCTGCCACCACGGTGTATTGCTGTGGAAAACCTTCCCTGAGTTGCACTTGCCCATGCGCAAAACCGGCCGAGGCCAGAAGGAGCAAGGCGAGTAGTGATTTCCTCATGCGGTGAATCCCTTTATTATGTACGTTCGCGTGAAACGCCAGAGCCCTCGTGGCTCGCCTCCGGCTCATTATTGAAAAGCCGGAAGCTACGTTCACAACGGTAGCCTGCATCTTCGGACTCGCCAGGCCATCGACCCGACTTTACCTCACACGTGCAGCAATTAAGCTTATGGCCATTTTAGACATCCTCGAATTCCCCGATTCGCGCCTGCGCACTATCGCCAAACCGGTGGCCGTAGTGGACGACGAAGTGCGTCAGTTGGTCGATGACATGTTTGAAACAATGTATGAAGCGCCAGGCATCGGCCTCGCCGCTACCCAGGTCAACGTGCACAAACGTATCGTCGTGATGGACCTCTCCGAAGACCGCAGCGAACCGCGGGTGTTCATCAACCCCGAGTTCGAAACCCTGACCGACGAGATGGGCCAGTATCAGGAAGGCTGCCTCTCGGTGCCAGGCTTCTACGAAAACGTCGATCGCCCGCAAAAGGTCAAGATCAAGGCCCTGGACCGCGACGGCCAGCCTTACGAACTGATCGCCGAAGGCTTGCTCGCCGTGTGCATCCAGCATGAATGCGACCACCTCAACGGCAAGTTGTTCGTCGATTACCTGTCCACGCTCAAACGCGACCGGATCAAGAAGAAACTGGAAAAGCTCCACCGCCAGAACGCTTGATGCCCTTCTTTCAAAGGCTTGCCGCGGCAAGCCTTTTTCTTTTCAAGATGCTTTGCAATTGAGAGCTTCCATGACTGAGCCACTGCGCATTGTCTTTGCCGGCACCCCGGAATTCGCCGCCGAACACCTCAAGGCCCTGCTGGGCAGTCCTTACGAGATCGTTGCGGTCTACACCCAACCGGACCGTCCGGCGGGCCGTGGGCAGAAGCTGATGCCAAGCCCGGTCAAGCAATTGGCTCTGGAGCACAACATCCCGGTGTTGCAACCGCCAACCCTGCGCAACGAAGACGCTCAGGCGGAACTGGCCGCGCTGAAACCGGATTTGATGGTGGTGGTCGCCTACGGCCTGATCCTGCCGCAAGTGGTGCTGGATATCCCACGCCTGGGTTGCATCAACAGCCACGCCTCCTTGCTGCCACGCTGGCGCGGTGCGGCGCCGATCCAGCGTGCCGTTGAAGCGGGCGACAGCGAAAGCGGCGTGACCGTGATGCGCATGGAAGCCGGCCTCGATACCGGACCGATGCTGCTCAAGGTCACCACGCCAATCAGCGCCGAAGACACCGGCGGCAGCCTCCACGATCGCCTCGCAGAGATGGGCCCACCGGCCGTGATCCAGGCGATTGCCGGCCTGGCTGCGGGCACACTGGAAGGCGAAGTGCAGGACGACAGCCTCGCCACCTATGCACACAAATTGAACAAGGACGAAGCGCGCATCGACTGGAACCGCCCGGCGGTTGAGCTGGAGCGTCTGGTCCGCGCCTTCAATCCATGGCCGATCTGCCACAGCACGCTGAACGGCGAAGCGCTGAAAGTGTTGGCCGCAAGCCTGGCCGAAGGGCAGGGCGCACCGGGGAAAATCCTCAGCGCCAGCAAGGACGGCTTGATCGTCGCCTGCGGTGAACAGGCGCTGTGCCTGACCCGTCTGCAATTACCCGGCGGCAAGGCACTGAACTTCAGCGACTTGTTCAACAGCCGTCGTGAGAAATTCGCCGTCGGCACCGTCCTCGGTCAAACGGCAGACGCTCAATGAACCCACGTCTGGCCGCCGCCAAGGCACTTGCTGCAGTTCTTAACGGAAAAGCCTCACTCAACAGTTCTCTGCCGACACAAATGGACAAGGTCGAAGACCGCGATCGCGGCTTCACCCAGGACCTGGCGTTCGGCACGGCTCGCTGGCAGCCGCGCTTGTCGGCGTTGGCGGCCAAGCTGCTGCAAAAGCCGTTCAAGGCGGCTGATGCCGATGTCGAGGCGCTGTTGCTGGTGGGGCTTTATCAACTGCTCTATACCCGCGTCCCGGCTCACGCCGCCATCGGCGAAACCGTCGGTTGCGCCGACAAACTGAAAAAGCCGTGGGCCAAAGCCTTGCTCAACGCCGTACTGCGCCGCGCCCAACGGGAAAGCGAAGCGCTGCTGGCCGAGCTGGAACGCGACCCGGTGGTGCGCACCGCCCACCCGCGCTGGCTGCAAAAATCCCTCAAGGCCTTCTGGCCTGAACAATGGGAAGCCATTTGCGCAGCGAACAACGCACATCCGCCGATGATTCTGCGGGTCAACCGTCGTCATCACACTCGCGACGCTTACCTTGGCTTGCTGAGTGACGCTGGCGTGGCCGCCAAGCCCTGCATTTATAGTCGCGACGGCATCATTCTCGATGCTGCTGCCGACGTGCGCAGCCTGCCGGGTTTCGCCGAAGGCTGGATCAGCGTGCAGGACGAAGCCGCTCAATTGGCCGCCGATCTGCTGGACCTCGCGCCGGGCCAACGGGTGCTGGACGCCTGCTGCGCACCGGGCGGCAAGACCTGCCACATCCTTGAGGCCGAGCCCAAACTGGCCGGCGTGGTGGCTGTGGATCTGGAAGCCAAGCGTCTGGTGCGGGTGCGGGAAAACCTCGCACGCCTGGGTCTGAGCGCAGAATTGATTGCCGCCGACGGTCGCGACACCGCCACCTGGTGGGACGGCAAACCGTTCCAGCGCATTCTGCTCGACGCGCCATGCTCGGCCACCGGGGTGATCCGCCGTCACCCGGATATCAAACTGACCCGCCAACCCGACGACATCGCCGCACTGGCGGTGCTTCAGGGCGAACTGCTCGACGCCATGTGGATAACTCTGGAGGTGGGCGGCATTCTGCTTTACGCCACCTGCTCCACGCTGCCGACCGAAAACACCGAAGTCATCGAAGCGTTCCTCGCCCGCACGCCAGGCGCCCGTGAACTGGACCTCGCCACAGCGGCCGGCATCAAGCAGCCCCATGGTCGCCAGTTGCTGGCCCAGGAAGGCGGCCACGACGGGTTCTACTACGCCAAGCTGATCAAGATTGCCGCCGCGCGCGGTTAACCGGGTTTAAGGGAGTGACTGGATGAAGATCATCATCCTCGGCGCAGGGCAGGTCGGCGGTTCGCTGGCAGAACACTTGGCCAGCGAGGCCAACGACATCACCGTGGTCGACACCGATGGCGAACGCCTGCGCGACCTCGGCGATCGGCTGGACATCCGCACCGTGCAGGGTCGCGGCTCGCTGCCGACCGTGCTGCGGCAGGCTGGTGCCGACGACGCTGACATGCTGGTGGCCGTGACCAACAGTGACGAAACCAACATGGTCGCCTGTCAGGTCGCCCACACCCTGTTCCACACCCCCACCAAGATCGCCCGGGTCCGCGAAGCCGCGTACCTGACCCGTGCCGAACTGTTCGACAACGAAGCGATTCCGGTCGACGTGCTGATCAGTCCGGAGCAAGTAGTCACCAATTACATCAAGCGCCTGATCCAGCATCCGGGCGCATTGCAGGTGATCGACTTCGCCGAAGGCAAAGCGCAGCTGGTAGCGGTCAAGGCGTACTACGGCGGGCCGCTGGTGGGCCAGCAACTGCGCCAGTTACGCGAACACATGCCGAATGTCGAAACCCGCGTCGCGGCGATTTTCCGTCGTGACCGGCCGATCCTGCCCCAGGGCGATACGGTGATCGAGGCTGACGACGAAGTGTTTTTCATCGCCGCCAAAGCGAACATTCGCGCAGTGATGAGCGAAATGCGCCGCCTCGATGAAAGCTACAAACGCATCGTCATCGCCGGTGGCGGGCAGATCGGTGAACGCCTGGCCGAGGCCATCGAAAGCCGTTACCAGGTGAAGATCATCGAGATGAACCCGGCCCGCTGCCGCTACCTCTCGGACAACCTCGACAGCACCGTGGTGTTGCAGGGCAGTGCTTCAGACCGGGATCTGCTGCTGGAAGAGAACATCGCCGACGCCGATATTTTCCTGGCCCTGACCAACGATGATGAAGCCAATATCATGTCTTCGCTGCTGGCCAAGCGCCTGGGTGCGAAGAAGGTGATGACGATCATCAACAACCCGGCCTACGTCGACCTGATCCAGGGCGGCGACATCGACATCGCCATCAGTCCGCAACTGGCGACCATCGGCACCTTGCTGGCCCACGTCCGGCGCGGGGATATTGTCAGCGTGCACTCACTGCGCAGGGGCGCGGCGGAAGCCATCGAGGCGATTGCCCACGGCGATGCGAAGTCGAGCAAGGTGATTGGCAAGGCCATCGAAAACATCGGCCTGCCACCGGGCACCACCATCGGCGCGATCATCCGCGATGAAGAAGTGATCATCGCCCACGACGACACCGTGATCGAAACCGGCGACCATGTGATTCTGTTCCTTGTGGATAAAAAGCATATTCGGGATGTGGAGAAGCTGTTCCATGTGGGGCTGAGCTTCTTCTGATGATCGTTCCCACGCTCTGCGTGGGAATGCCTCAACGGACGCTCCGCGTTCGGCTTTGAATGGGACGCAGAGCGTCCCGGGCTGCATTCCCACGCGGAGCGTGGGAACGATCACTGACTGAGGAAGCACCGATGATCGAATCCCTGGAAAAAATGCTCGCCAAGGGTGTGGATAACTCATTGCTGCGCTTCGGCCTGGGCAAGGGTTATCTGGATCTTGGGGAAAACGCCAAGGCCGCAGAGCATTTCCAGCGCTGCGTCGAGTTCGATCCGAAGTATTCGGCAGCCTGGAAGCTCTTGGGCAAGGCCCATCTGGCGCTGGCGGATTACGCGGCGGCGCGACAGGCCTGGGAACAGGGTCTGGAAGCTGCCCGCGCCCATGGCGACAAACAGGCAGAGAAGGAGATGACGGTGTTTCTGAAAAAGCTTGAGCGACAGGCGCACTGATCAGCGGTAACGCAGGCCAAGATCAATAGATCGCAGCCTGCGGAGTTATCCACAGCAACCTCAATACCAGCGTTCTTCACCCGGCGGACGCTTCTTGAAGCGCTTCATGCTCCACATGTACTGGCTCGGATAAGCCCGCACGTAGCGCTCGACTACCTGGCTCATGGCCGCGCAGGAGGTTTCGGTATCGGTGCTGTACATGGCCTCTGGCGCGGCTTCGAGGATCACTTTGTAACCCGAACCGTCCGGCAGCCGCAGGGCATGCAGGAACACGCCGACCGCTTTGCCACCGGCGAGCATGTTCGGCACGAATTTGCTGGTCAGGGCCTGAGTGGCGAAGAACGGCACGAAGATCCCGGCGGATTCGGCCGGTTCCGGGTCAGCCGGAATGCCTACCGCGCCCCCCTTGCGCACTTCCTTGATCACGCTGAGGATGCCTTCCTTGGTGGAAGCCGCCACCCGGTTACCCAATTGCACCCGCTGCTTGCGCAGCAACTCATCCACCGCCTTCAGTTTTGGCGGACGGTAGAAAATGATCGGTTTGCACTGGCTGCAATAGAAGTGGTTCAACACTTCCCAGTTGCCCAAGTGGCTGGTGATGCCAACCACGCCTTTACCGGACGCCAACGCCTCTTTCAAAACGTCGAGGCCTTCGACTTC
Source organism: Pseudomonas sp. URMO17WK12:I6 (assembly GCF_003253625.1). Lineage (NCBI taxonomy): Bacteria > Pseudomonadati > Pseudomonadota > Gammaproteobacteria > Pseudomonadales > Pseudomonadaceae > Pseudomonas > Pseudomonas sp. URMO17WK12:I6. Next base: position 680,318 of record NZ_QKYZ01000001.1, on the reverse strand, counting down.
GCGCACCAGTTCAATGGAACGCTGGGCCGGCCAGATCCACGCGCAGGCGCTTTCAGTCAGAGACTTGCCGATGTCTTTCAGGCTTTGACCCACCAGACGCTCACGCTCGGCCGGGTCCATCTGCGGAAAGCACTTGGCGAGGTTGATCCGCACCACGTCGCGGGAACGGTTGGGGGTTTTCCACATGATCCAGCCAATCGCCGAACCCACCGTCTGCACTGCCCGCCATGGCAGTAGGGCAAACAGCCGCAGAGCGCCTACCAGCAAGGCGCCTTTAAACTTATCCACAGGTCACTCCTGATCTTGTGCTGTGCGCGAGGCGGCTATTCTAACCGCCGTTCGCCAACGTGGCGTAGCGATCGCAATCCAGAGTGTGGTCCATGACCATGCCTGAAGCCTGCATCAGCGCGTAACAAATGGTCGGGCCGACGAACGTGAAGCCGGCTTTTTTCAGGCCTTTACTCATCTCGATGGCGGCCGGTGTCACCGCCGGTACTTCACTGCGATCCTTGAAATGATTGATCACCGGCGTGCCGCCGACGAACGACCAGAGAAACGCCACCGGGTCTTCCAGCTCCAGCCAGGCCTGGGCATTGCGCCGGGCTGCATTGAGTTTGAGACGATTGCGGATGATCCCCGGATCGAGCATCAGTTCATCGATTTCCGCATCGCTCATCTGCGCCACGCGCTGCACGTCGAAGCCGAACAGCACCTCGCGATAACGCTCTCGCTTGCGCAATACAGTGATCCAGGAAAGCCCGGCCTGGAACCCTTCGAGCAAAAGCAACTCGAACAATCCCTGCGCATCGCGTAGCGGCGTGCCCCACTCCTGATCGTGATAAGCCATGTACAGCGGATCTTCGGTACACCAAAAGCAGCGTGGCATAAGGCTCCAGGGGGCGTGCGCAGGACCGAATCGGGTATACTCCCGCTCTTTAAATCGCAGCCCAAGAAACAGGTGAATTTCGTGAGCCAGCCTACGCCAGCCGTGCGTACCTTCCAAGACTTGATCCTCGCCCTCCAGCAATACTGGGCCGAGCAAGGTTGTGTGGTACTTCAGCCCTACGATATGGAAGTAGGCGCCGGCACTTTCCACACTGCCACGTTCCTGCGCGCCATTGGCCCGGAAACCTGGAACGCCGCTTATGTGCAGCCCAGTCGTCGCCCGACTGACGGCCGCTACGGTGAAAACCCGAACCGTCTGCAGCACTACTATCAGTTCCAGGTAGTGCTGAAGCCGAACCCGGACAACTTCCAGGAACTGTACCTGGGCTCCCTCAAGCACGTGGGTCTGGACCCGCTGGTGCATGACATCCGTTTCGTCGAAGACAACTGGGAGTCGCCAACGCTGGGCGCCTGGGGTCTGGGCTGGGAAGTCTGGCTCAACGGCATGGAAGTGACTCAGTTCACTTACTTCCAGCAAGCGGGCGGCATCGAGTGCTACCCGGTGACGGGCGAGATCACTTACGGTCTGGAGCGTCTGGCCATGTACCTGCAAGGCGTGGACTCGGTCTACGACCTGGTCTGGGCTGACGGTCCGTTCGGCAAGGTGACCTACGGCGACGTGTTCCACCAGAACGAAGTGGAGCAGTCGACCTACAACTTCGAACACGCCAACGTCGAGAAGCTGTTCGAACTGTTCGACTTCTATGAAAGCGAAGCCAAGCGCCTGATCGAACTCGACCAGCCGCTGCCGTTGCCGAGCTACGAAATGGTGTTGAAGGCTTCCCACACCTTCAACCTGCTGGATGCGCGCCGGGCGATCTCGGTGACCGCGCGTCAGCAATACATTCTGCGTGTACGCACCCTGGCGCGTTCCGTTGCGCAAGCCTATCTGCTGGCTCGCGCCAAGCTCGGCTTCCCGATGGCGACCCCGGACCTGCGTGATGAAGTACTGGCCAAGCTGGAGGCTGCACAATGAGTGCTCAAGATTTTCTGGTTGAACTGGGCACCGAAGAACTGCCACCCAAAGCCCTGAACACCCTGGCCGAGGCATTCCTGGCCGGTATCGACAAAGGCCTGCAAGCCGCTGGCCTGAACTACGAGAGCAAAACCGTCTACGCCGCGCCGCGTCGTCTGGCCGTGCTGATTACCGCGCTGGCGACCCAGCAGCCGGATCGCAGCATCAACCTCGACGGCCCGCCACGTCAGGCTGCGTTCGATGCCGAAGGCAACCCGACTCAAGCAGCCCTGGGCTTCGCCAAGAAGTGCGGTGTAGAACTGAGCGAAATCGATCAGAGCGGCCCGAAGCTGCGCTACAGCCAAAGCATCGCCGGCAAGCCGACCGCGAGCCTGATGCCGACCATCGTCGAAGATTCCCTGAACGACCTGCCGATCCCCAAGCGCATGCGCTGGGGTGCTCGCAAGGAAGAATTCGTTCGCCCGACCCAATGGTTGGTGATGCTGCTCGGTGACCACGTCATCGACTGCACCATCCTCGCCCAGAAGGCCGGCCGTGATTCCCGTGGTCACCGCTTCCACCACCCTGAAAGCGTGCGCATCACCTCGCCGGCCAACTACCTGAACGATCTGCGTGCTGCTTATGTACTGGCCGATGCCAACGAGCGTCGCGAGCTGATCAGCAAGCGCACCGAAGAACTGGCGACGATGCAGGAAGGTACGGCCATCGTGCCGCCAAACCTGCTCGACGAAGTGAACGCGCTGGTTGAATGGCCGGTGCCGCTGGTGTGCTCGTTCGAAGAACGTTTCCTCGACGTGCCGCAAGAAGCGCTGATCACCACCATGCAGGACAATCAGAAGTACTTCTGCCTGCTGGATGCCGACGGCAAGTTGCTGCCTCGTTTCATTACCGTGGCCAACATCGAAAGCAAGGATCCACAGCAGATCATCGCCGGTAACGAGAAAGTGGTTCGCCCACGCCTGACCGACGCCGAGTTCTTCTTCAAGCAAGACAAGAAGCAAAAACTCGAAGAATTCAATCTGCGTCTGCAGAACGTGGTGTTCCAGGAAAAACTCGGCAGCGTCTACGACAAGGCCGAGCGCGTGTCGAAGCTGGCGGCCTACATCGCCGCTCGCATCGGCGGCAATGCTTCCTGGGCGGCGCGTGCCGGCCTGCTGTCCAAGTGCGACCTGGCGACCGAGATGGTCGGTGAGTTCCCGGAGATGCAAGGTGTCGCCGGTTACTACTACGCCCTCAACGACGGCGAGCCGGAAGACGTCGCCCTGGCGCTGAACGAGCAGTACATGCCGCGCGGTGCCGGCGCTGAACTGCCGACCACCCTGACCGGTGCGGCCGTGGCCATTGCCGACAAGCTCGACACCCTGGTGGGCATTTTCGGTATCGGCATGCTGCCGACCGGCAGCAAAGACCCGTATGCCCTGCGCCGCGCCGCGCTGGGTGTGTTGCGGATCCTGATCGACAAGAAGCTCGACCTCGACCTGAACGACGCCGTGGCCTTCGCCGTGAATGCGTTCGGTGCCAAGGTCAAGGCTGCCGGGCTTAATGATGCCGTGCTGGAGTTCATCTTCGACCGTCTGCGTGCCCGTTACGAAGACGAAGGCGTGGACGTCGCGACCTACCTGTCGGTACGTGCCCTGAAGCCGGGTTCGGCCCTGGACTTCGACCAGCGTGTACAAGCGGTAGAAGCGTTCCGCAAATTGCCGGAAGCCGCTGCCCTGGCCGCCGTGAACAAGCGCGTGTCGAACCTGCTGAGCAAAGTCGAAGGCTCCGTGCCGACGGTCGTTGAAGCCAAGTACTTCGACAACGCCAACGAGTTCTCGCTGTATTCGGCGATCCAGCAGGCAGACCAGGCTGTGCAGCCAATGGCCGCTGCCCGTCAGTACAGCGAATCGCTGGCGCGTCTGGCCGCATTGCGCGAACCAGTGGATGCGTTCTTCGAGGCCGTGATGGTCAACGCCGAAGACGCCAAGGTGCGAGCCAACCGCTATGCGCTGCTGGCGCGTCTGCGTGGGTTGTTCCTCGGCGTCGCCGACATTTCGTTGCTGGGCTGAGGAGCTGCTGTTGAAACTGCTGATTCTCGATCGGGATGGGGTGATCAATTACGACTCCGACGCGTACATCAAGTCGGTGGAGGAGTGGATTCCACTCCCCGGTTCGATCGAAGCGATCGCGCAGTTGAGCAAGGCCGGCTGGACGGTGGCGGTCGCCACCAACCAGTCGGGCATCGCTCGCGGCTATTACGACATCGCCACCCTGGAGACCATGCACGCCCGCTTGCGCGAGTTGGTGGCAGAGCAGGGCGGCGAAGTCGGTCTGATCGTCTATTGCCCGCACGGGCCAGACGATGGCTGCGATTGCCGCAAGCCAAAACCCGGGATGTTGAAAACCATCGCCGCGCATTACAACGTTTCGCTGACGAATCTATGGTTCGTCGGCGATACTCTCGGTGACCTGGAGGCCGCCAAAGCCGTCGACTGTCAGCCAGTTTTGGTAAAGACCGGGAAAGGCGAAAAGACTCAGGGCAAGACCCTACCGGCAGGCACCTTGATTTTTGACGATCTGGCGGCGATTGCCGCAGAACTTATCCACAACTAAGGCTCTTCTGACATCCTGGCCAAGGACTGATCGGGAGTGCGCTTGAATAGGCGGGCAGTGCCCGCAACGGTAAATGTCGCCATGTCGATACTGCAGGCCATCAGAACTTTCCTCTTTTACCTGCTGCTGGGCACCAGTTCGTTGCTCTGGTGCACCCTGAGCTTTTTTATCGCGCCGTTTCTGCCGTTCAAGGCGCGTTATCGCTTTATCAACGTGTATTGGTGCCGCTGCGCCTTGTGGCTGAGCAAAGTCTTTCTGGGTATTCGCTACGAAGTGAAGGGCGCCGAGAATGTGCCTGAACAGCCCTGCGTGATTCAGTCCAACCACCAGAGCACCTGGGAGACGTTCTTTCTCTCGGCCTACTTCGAACCGTTGAGCCAGGTGCTCAAGCGCGAACTGCTCTACGTGCCGTTCTTCGGCTGGGCCATGGCCATGCTGCGGCCGATCGCCATCGACCGCGACAACCCGAAAGCCGCGCTCAAGCATGTAGCGAAGAAGGGCGATGAACTGCTCAAGGACAATGTCTGGGTGCTGATTTTCCCGGAGGGGACTCGCGTTCCCTACGGCACCATCGGCAAGTTCTCCCGAGGCGGCACCGCGTTGGCCGTCAATGCGTCATTGCCCGTGCTGCCAATTGCACACAATGCCGGCAAGTTCTGGCCAAAAACCGGTTGGGCCAAAAAGCAGGGCGTGATCACCGTGATCATCGGCGCGCCGATGTACGCCGAGGGTAGCGGGCCACGGGCCATCGCCGACCTGAATGACCGGGTGCAGGCCTGGAACGAACAGATGCAGCGCGAAATGGGTTCGCTGCCAGCAGCCCCGGCAGCACCGAGTGCGACCGACCAAGTGACTGTCTGAAGATCTGTGGATAACCTGTGTACCGTTTCGTTGAAAATCGCTGTATTTAGTTTTTAAGCTTTTGATTTTTATACATATTTCTTAAGCAAATAAAACTTCGGAAAACGTGCATAAGTTTTTTTCGGACGTAAAAAAACCGGCTGATATAGCCGGTTTTTTTATGCCTGTAAAAATGATCAGGCTCACTCGCTCAAAAGGGGTAGCTGGACACTGAACGTCGTGCCTTGTCCTACCACGCTATGACAGGAAATCCGCCCGCCGTGACGATCCACCACCGCCTTGACCATGGACAACCCCAACCCCAGGCCGTCACTGCCGTGAGCCGATGCAAAGCGTCGATACTGACTGAACAGCTCGGGAAGCTCTTCGACGGCAATCCCTCGGCCCTGGTCGACGATCTCGCACGTTAACCAACCCTCGGTACAACTCACCCGCACGGTGATCCGCGAACCCGCCGGACTGTACTTGATGGCGTTTTCCAGCAGGTTAAACAGTGCCCGTGTCAGTAACGACTGATCGGCCAGGACCAGCGCTTCAGCATCTTCGTCGAGGTCATGCAGCAACTGAATGTTCTTCAGATGAGCGATGCTCGAGGCCTGGTCGAAAGTATCGAGCAGCAACATCGCGAACATGCTCGGCTGAAACTGATAGGCCTCGGATTCAGCCTTTGCCAACTGCACAAAGGCCTCGGTCAGGTTCAGCGCCTTGCGCACTTGTAACTCGATCTGACTGAACACTTGAGTGTCGCCAGACATCTGATGCCGCTGAACGTCGAGCAAAGCCAGAATCGCCGAGTGGGGGGCCCTCAGGTCATGAGACAGAAAACGCAGCAACACAGCCCGCTGCTCCTCGGCGTCCCGTTCGACGCTCAAGTCAGTGAGGCTCAGTAACCAGCCAATCACCGAGTCGCCTTCGGCCGGCAACAGCGGCGCCAGGTCCAGACGCAGGCTGCGTGCCTGAGTGTCACGAAACTCCAGCAGCTCCAGGGTCGACAACGCCGGCAGCGTTCCATCGGACGGCACCGGGTAACCCAACTCGCTCAGTTGCTCGAGCATCTCCTCGCCCACCAGGCTGCTGGAAAATATCTCCCGAGCCTTACGGTTGGCCAACAGAATGCGCCCATTCGGATCGCTGATCAGCGTCGCCACCGGCAAGTACTCAAGGCCATCGGCAATGAAACGCCGGGTGTCACGTGTCCGGCTCATGGCCTGTTCCAGCGCGACGATTTGCCCTTGCAGCACATCGCCAGCCGGGGCCTGGGTCCGGCGGCGTTCGGGAAACACTTTCGGCTCGCTGTCCAGACGCGCCAGTTCCCAGCCGAAATAGGCGAGCACCGCATTCAGCCTTCGCCAATTCCAGATCAGGTAACCCAACAGCATACCCAGCAGACTCGCGGCCGGTGACCACCACCAACCAAGACGCAACAGCAGGCTCGAACCCAGCAGCGCGACCGCCATTGCCCCCAGGGTCAGCCATAACGCGCGACGCGGACGCACCAACATCAGGCCCAGCAACTCACCGACAATCACCACCGATAACAACGCCGCCAAACGTTCATCGAGAGCCACAATGTTGCGCTGTTGCAGCAACCCATTGAGGATATTTGCCTGAATTTCGATGCCCGGGGTGGTGCCCATGCTCGCCGATTGCGGTGTCACGTAACGGTCCCCCAAACCTGGAGCGGTGGAGCCGATCAGGATCAAGCGATCGCGCAGCAATTCGGGCGGGACTTCACCGCGCAAGACGCTGACGTAGGGCACACTGGGAAAACCCGCATCGGAACGGATGAAAGGAATCCGTATTTTGTGGGCTCGCTGCCAGCCTTGCGTCGACGGCAGGGCAGGGGTCCCGGGCATCGGTACATTTACCTTGTCGGCAAGGGTCTGTTCGTACAGCAGCCAGGCCAGTTGCGCGCGTGTTTGTTGTGCCGGTCCTTCGCTTAAGTACACACTGCGAACGATCCCGTCGGCATCCGCTTGGGCATTGATGTGCCCGATGCCTTTGACGCAATGGCTCAGTGGCGCCACCGGTTCAATTTCCCCCAAAGGCTGTCCATAACGCGCCACGCCTTCACGCAGCAACGGCACGAAGACATTTCCGGCACGGCAGGCCGCCTGGGCCAGAAGCTGATCGTTGCCGGGATGGCTATCGGGCTCGCTGAAAATCACGTCGAACAGAATGCCTTTGGCGTTCGCAGCGCCTAGCCGATCAAGCAACTGCGCGTGCATGGCCCGCGACCAAGGCCATTTGCCTAGCTGCTGCAAGCTGTAGTCATCGATCGTGACGATGAGTATTCGTGGGTCCACCGGCAGCGGGCTCAGCCGACGCAGGTTGTCATACAGCAGATTGCTCAAGACCAGGCCATGGGTCATGGACAGCACTGCCGTCAGCGGCAACAGGATCAGGCTGACCCACAGCCACTCGCGGACCATCCGCCGAAACAGCCGCTGAGCCTGGGTCGGCTCGCGGCCGTCCTTCCTTGGGCGGCCCTTCATCGGTCGTCGGCCAGGGCGCTATTGGACACGCGTGGTCCTGGGGTAATAGAAAATGTCATACACCCCGGTCTCTCCTTCTAACCCCTGAGCGTCATACGCCGACAGGCGAACATGGTAGAACAACGCCTTCAACCCGCTGAATTTGACCTCGGGCGTGCTGGAAAACTGCTCTTGCTTGATGTCCAGAAAAGCCGCGTCGGTGGCCACTTGCGCCCGATAACGCGTGGCGCCTTCGATGGGCTTCATGATCAATTGCCAGACAGGCACATTACCCGTTTGACCGGCCTGCCCCAACAAACGTGGGGCAGGTAACAAGTCGATTGGCGTCAACGTGCCTTGTTTCTGAATACGCAAGCCCTGACGGGCCATGACCTGGACTTCATCATCCTCAGGGCCCTGAGTCCGTTTGGCAGTGGAGCGGGCAGAGCGGGGGCGCGACAGTTCCTCATCACGATTGACCGCCACTTGCCCATTCAGCACTTCCAGTAATGCCTGGCCACCATCATCGTTGCGCACCCGGAAGTGCGTACCCCGTACGCCCAGTACACCGACCGGCGTGACGATCTGAAAACGATCATGGTCGCTGGCATGCTTGATCACATACGACTCGACCTGACCCTGCTCGAGGATAACCTGAGGGATCGAATGTTCTTCATTGAGGTGTAGCGTGATCTGGGAGCTGGAAGGCAGCACTACCCGCGAGCCATCGCCCAGGGAAAGGCTGACAAACGCCGAAGGCGAGGTCTTGATGCCTTCCTGCTCGTCGATCGGCATGCCTTCCTGCAGTGACGTCTGTTTACCTTTGGCATCCAGCTTCCAGGCTTCGCCAGTCAGATGTTCGACAGTCGCGGGCAGCGGTTGGCCGCGACATTGTTGATTATCATCGATATAAGGCAGACGTTTTGCCGAGGCCGCAGCCGCCGATGCACTCTGGGTGAACAATTCCATCAACCCGGCAACCAGTAAAAGACAAACGCCAGAACGGCGTGGGAGCAATAAGGTCATGAGGTTCATGGATTGGCTTTTATGCTCTTATACAAATCATGCCGGGAAACGCCCGCGCTGACGCACGATACCTGACCGGATGCTCTGGCAGATAGCCATGGGTGCAAAGGAAAGGAAATGACACATCCCTGTGTCGGAACCGAGCAGGCACTCCATGTGTTTTTCCCCTGAACTGCAGACCCGCCGAAAACCGGCGATCGACGGTCCTGCAGTTTGGCATTGACGCTCCCTGCGTCGGAGCACATCCCAATGCCCCTGTGCCGCTCAGCGAAAACGAATTTACCGGTATAAGCGACCTTGCGCGGTCATTCTCAATATTTGTTCAGAATTGACTGAAGGCGCCTAAAACACCCAACGTTGTTGCGCCGAACGAATGTCGAGCTGGGCGGCTTCCGCCTGTGCGGAGTGCACCGGGGCAAAGCCTGGCGAGTCGCCCATCACCGTGTTCGTCTCTGCCGGGCCGAAGTAACGCGGTGCAACATTCTGCTCGATGACAGATATTGACTGGACCATGGTGCATCCCAATCCGAGACCCGCGGCCAACATCAACGCTGTTAATCTTGTAAACCCGTTAAAGATAATCTTTAGACGCATTTTTTCCCACAGTCCCTCTGGAGCATTCTGCCGATAATTCATCGCCTACCGGCTAAGTGATATCAGCGTATCCACACTTGGGAAGTTCACAGCAATTCGCCACAATTGTTCAGATTCAACCAATCAGCCTAAACTCCCGCAGGAATTTTCTTAACCGTTGCACTTACGAGATGAAGGAAGCACTCGGCATGCGTGTCGCAATACTGGATGACGAACCCGCCGAACTCCGCCGGGTGGAACAGACACTGCGACAGATCCCCGTCACGGGGGAGCAGACGTGGACGTTGCACAGTTTCGAGCGGGGAGAGGACCTGTTACGGCAACTTCGCCGGGAAACTTTCGATCTGCTGATCCTCGACTGGCAATTGCCCGACATCAGCGGTCTGTCGTTGTTGCGCTGGACCCGGGAACACATGGACTCACCACCGGCCGCGATCATGCTCACCAGTCGCGATACCGAAAGCGATATCGTCCAGGCCTTGAACACCGGAGCCGACGATTACGTGAGCAAACCGTTTCGTCCTAACGAGCTGATGGCTCGGGTGAGCGCCGTGCTTCGTCGGCATGGACTGCAACGCGCGGCAGCCACCGAAATACTCACATTCAATGACCTCGAATTCGACGACGCCGAACTCACTGTCACCCGTGCCTGCACCCCCATCAGCCTGACCGAACGGGAATACCGTCTCGCCCGCTGCCTGTTCGCCAATCTGGGCCGACCTTTGTCCCGTGAATACTTGTATGAGCGCTTTTGGACCCATGAAGAAATCGTGTCCTCCCGGCCTCTGGATACTCATATTTATCGCCTGCGCAACAAGCTGGGTCTGACGGCTGATCGCGGTTGGCAACTGCTGACGATTTACGGGTATGGGTATCGGCTTGAGAGCGTAGCGACTGCCAGCGAGTGAACAGCTGTTACATTCCTTCGATCAATAAAAAAGGCCAACGCATAGCGTTGGCCTTTTTTGTTTTAGCGGTCCTGCCGGATCAGAAGTCCAGGTTGGACACCGCCAAGGCGTTGCTTTCGATGAAGTCACGGCGAGGTTCGACCGCATCACCCATCAGGGTGTTGAAGATCTGGTCGGCGCCGATGGCGTCTTCGATGGTCACTTTGAGCATGCGGCGCGAGCCCGGATCCATGGTGGTTTCCCACAGCTGATCAGGGTTCATCTCACCCAGACCTTTGTATCGCTGGATGGTATGACGCTTGGTGCTTTCGGCCATCAACCATTCAAGGGCTTCCTTGAATTCGGTGACGGCTTTCTTGCGTTCGCCACGCTGGATATAAGCGCCATCGTCCAACAGGGTGCTCAGTTGAGCGCCCAGGGAAACGACGGTCTTGTAATCGTTGCTGCCGAAGAAGTCGCGGTTGAAGGTGACGTAGTTCGACAGGCCGTGGGAGATCAGTTCGACCTCTGGCAGCCAGACGTTACGTTCACGGTCTTCGCGCAGGCTGGCCTTGTAGACCAGGCCGGACTTCTCGACGGTGCGCAGGCGAACTTCGTACTGAGCCAGCCAATCCTGCATCGCTGCGTGATCGGACAGTTGCTCCATGCTCACGGCTGGCAGGTAGATGAAGTGCTCGGTCAGTTCCTGCGGGTACAGGCGCGACAGGCGCTTGAGGGTCTTCATCACCAGACGGAAGTCATTCACCAGACGCTCGAGAGCTTCACCGGAGATACCCGGGGCTTCTTCGTTCAGGTGCAGGCTCGCATCTTCCAGGGCCGACTGCGTCATGTACTCTTCCATGGCGTCGTCGTCTTTGATGTATTGCTCTTGCTTGCCTTTCTTCACTTTGTACAGCGGCGGCTGAGCGATGTAGATGTAGCCACGCTCGATAAGCTCCGGCAGCTGACGGAAGAAGAAGGTCAGCAGCAGGGTACGGATGTGCGAACCGTCGACGTCAGCATCGGTCATGATGATGATGTTGTGATAACGCAGCTTGTCGATGTTGTACTCGTCGCGACCGATGCCACAGCCTAGCGCGGTGATCAAGGTGCCCACTTCTTGCGAAGAGATCATCTTGTCGAAGCGCGCCTTCTCGACGTTCAGGATCTTGCCCTTCAATGGCAGGATGGCCTGGGTCTTGCGGTTACGTCCCTGCTTGGCGGAGCCGCCAGCAGAGTCACCTTCCACGAGGTACAGTTCGGAAAGGGCAGGGTCTTTTTCCTGGCAGTCCGCCAGTTTGCCCGGCAGGCCGGCGATGTCCAGCGCGCCTTTACGACGGGTCATCTCACGGGCTTTACGCGCCGCTTCACGAGCACGCGCCGCGTCGATCATCTTGCCGACGACCAGCTTGGCTTCGTTCGGGTTTTCCAACAGGAAGTCGGAGAAGTACTTGCCCATTTCCTGTTCGACCGCGGTCTTCACTTCGGAAGACACCAGCTTGTCTTTGGTCTGGGAGCTGAACTTCGGATCCGGCACTTTCACCGAAATGATCGCCGTCAGGCCTTCGCGGGCATCGTCACCGGTGGTGGCGACTTTGTGCTTCTTCGCCAGGCCCTCAGCTTCGATGTAGGTGTTCAGGTTACGCGTCAGTGCCGAACGGAAACCCACCAGGTGAGTACCGCCATCGCGCTGTGGAATGTTGTTGGTGAAGCACAACAGGTTCTCGTTGAAGCTGTCGTTCCACTGCAGGGCGATTTCCACGCCGATGCCGTCTTCACGCTGGATGTTGAAGTGGAACACCTGATTGACCGCAGTCTTGTTGGTGTTCAGGTATTCAACGAATGCACGCAGACCACCTTCGTACTTGAACAACTCTTCCTTGCCGCTGCGCTCGTCCTTGAGGACGATGCCGACACCGGAGTTGAGGAAGGACAGTTCGCGAATCCGCTTGGCCAGGATGTCCCAGCTGAAGTGGATGTTCTTGAAGGTGTCAGCTGAAGGCTTGAAGTGAATCTGGGTACCGGTGGATTCGCTGTCGCCAACGATTTTCATCGGTTCTTGCGGAACACCGTGGACGTAGGTCTGTTCCCAGATCTTGCCGCTGCGGCGAACGGTCAGGACCAGTTCTTCGGACAGGGCGTTAACCACCGATACACCTACACCGTGCAGACCACCGGAAACCTTGTAGGAGTTGTCGTCGAACTTACCGCCGGCGTGCAGCACGGTCATGATGACCTCGGCCGCCGAAACGCCTTCTTCTTTATGCACGTCTACCGGGATGCCACGACCGTTGTCGCGAACAGTGATGGATTCATCCGGGTGGATGATGATGCTGATGTCGTCGCAGTGGCCGGCCAAAGCTTCGTCGATCGAGTTATCGACCACCTCGAACACCATGTGGTGCAGACCGCTGCCATCGTCGGTGTCACCAATGTACATACCGGGACGTTTGCGTACGGCATCCAGGCCTTTCAGCACTTTAATGCTCGTTGAGTCGTACGTATTTTCTTCGCTCAATGCCTTCACTCCCGATGGTCGTGGGTCTGGGTGATACGGCCCTGTTCCACGTGGAACAAAGCGACTGGCGTTTCCGTCTGCCAGCCTTCCCTCAATAATTCGTGATCTACACAGGTGATAAAAACCTGGCAGCGTAAGTCTTCCAGCAAGCGACAAAGCGCGCGACGGTGGTGCTCGTCCAGTTCGGACGGCAAGTCATCCACCAGATAAATACACTGGCCGCGTCGGGCCTGGCTGACCAAGTGCCCTTGGGCAATCCGCAATGCACAGACCACCAACTTCTGCTGACCACGGGACAAAATGTCCGCGGCGTTATGTGCGCCTAATCGGAGACGCAAATCAGCCCGTTGTGGTCCGGCCTGGGTATGACCCATTTGCTGATCCCGCTGAAGGGATCCAGCGAGCACTGCACTCAACTCACGGTCTTTGTCCCAGCCTCGGTAATAGCTGAGCGTCAAGCCCTCAAGCTCAACCAGTTCGCTCAAGGTCTGTTCAAAGACTGGTTTCAAGGCTTTGATGTAAGCGCGGCGGTATTCATCTATTTCATCGCTGGCCTGGCACAGTTCCCTGTCCCAAACCGCTTGCGAAACGGCGTCAAGTGTACCATGCCGCAGCCAAGAGTTTCTCTGGCGCAAGGCCTTCTGCAAGCGCTGCCACGTAGACATGAATCGCGGTTCCACGTGGAACACACCCCAGTCGAGAAACTGCCGGCGAATCTTCGGCGCGCCTTCCAGCAGGCGGAAGCTGTCCGGGTTGATCAACTGCAGCGGCAGAATCTCCGCCAGTTGTGCCGCACTACGGGCGTTCTGCCCGTCGATACGTATCTGGAACTCTCCCTGACGATCGCGAGATATCCCCAATGCGCTGTGCCCACCCTCGGCCAATTCGACCTGGCCAAATACTGTGCACGCCAATTGTTCGTACTGAATAACCGGCAACAGGCGGGTGCTACGAAACGAACGGGCAAGCCCCAGCAGATGAATGGCTTCCAGAACACTGGTTTTGCCGCTGCCGTTGGCGCCGTAAAGAATGTTGATTCGGGGGGAGGGGGAGAAGGTCACCGGGTGCAGATTGCGCACCGCGGTGACCGAGACGCGACTTAAGGACATCTAGCTTCTGCTGAGCATGATTACAGACGCATCGGCATGACAACGTAAGCCGAGTCGTCGTTGTCGGACTCTTGCACCAGCGCACTGCTGTTGGAGTCGGACAGGATCAGGCGAACCTGCTCGGTGGTCATCACGCCCAATACGTCGAGCAGGTAGCTCACGTTGAAGCCGATTTCCAGAGAGCCGCCGTTGTACTCAACGCCCACTTCTTCTTCCGCTTCCTCCTGCTCCGGGTTGTTCGCCTGGATCTTCAGCTGACCATTGGCCAGTTGCAGACGGATGCCGCGGTACTTCTCGTTGGACAGAATCGCGGTACGGCTGAACGCTTCACGCAGGGCCTGGCGATCGCCGAGTACCAGCTTGTCGCCGCCTTTAGGCAGAACGCGCTCGTAGTCAGGGAATTTACCGTCAACCAGTTTCGAGGTGAAGGTGAACTCGCCGGTGGTAGCACGGATGTGGTGCTGGCCCAGCACGATGCTGACGTTGCCGTCCGGTTCGGTCAGCAGACGTGCCAGTTCCAGGATACCTTTGCGTGGCACGATGACCTGATGACGATCCGGCTGACCGATATCGGCCTGCATCGAGCACATGGCCAGACGGTGACCGTCGGTCGCCACAGCGCGGATGATCCCGGCCGAGACTTCCAGCAGCATGCCGTTGAGGTAATAACGCACGTCCTGCTGCGCCATGGCGAAGCTGGTGCGTTCGATCAGGCGACGCAGTTTGCTTTGCTCAAGGCTGCAGGTCAGCGAACCCGGGCCTTCTTCCACCGTCGGGAAGTCGTTGGCCGGCAGGGTCGACAGGGTGAAGCGGCTACGGCCGGCCTTCACCACGAGCTTCTGCTCATCGACCTTGATGTCGATCAGCGCGTCGTTTGGCAGGCTCTTGCAGATGTCCATCAGCTTGCGCGCAGGCACAGTGATGGAACCCGGGTCTGCAGGCTCTTCGAGTTGCACACGACCGACCAGCTCGACTTCCAGGTCGGTACCGGTCAGCGACAGTTGCTGGCCTTCGACAACCAGCAGCACGTTGGAAAGCACCGGCAAGGTCTGTCGGCGCTCGACGACGCCTGCGACCAGTTGCAGGGGTTTCAACAGGGCTTCGCGTTGAATGGTGAAATGCATGGTCTAGTCCCTTGCCTTAATAAGCTGCGCTGGTGTTCATCAAGTGGTCAGTGTACGCAGCAGGTTCTTGTAGTCCTCGCGGATGTCCGCGTCGGATTCCTTAAGCTCGTTGATCTTGCGGCAGGCGTGCAAAACAGTCGTGTGGTCGCGGCCGCCAAACACATCGCCGATTTCCGGCAGGCTGTGGTTGGTCAATTCCTTGGACAACGCCATAGCGACCTGACGCGGACGTGCTACCGAGCGTGAACGACGCTTGGACAGCAGGTCGGAGATCTTGATCTTGTAATACTCAGCGACGGTGCGCTGAATGTTATCCACAGAGACCAGTTTATCTTGCAACGCCAACAAGTCTTTCAGGGATTCGCGAATCAACTCGATGGTGATGTCGCGACCCATAAAGTGCGAGTGGGCGATCACGCGTTTGAGCGCGCCTTCCAGCTCACGGACGTTGGAGCGAATACGCTGGGCGATGAAGAATGCCGCGTCGTGTGGCAGATCGACTTTGGCCTGGTCGGCCTTTTTCATCAGGATCGCTACACGGGTTTCCAGCTCCGGCGGCTCGACGGCAACCGTCAGGCCCCAGCCAAAGCGGGATTTAAGGCGTTCTTCAAGGCCTTCAATTTCTTTCGGATAGCGGTCACTGGTGAGAATGACCTGCTGGCCACCTTCGAGCAGGGCGTTGAAGGTGTGGAAAAACTCTTCCTGCGAACGTTCCTTGCGAGCGAAGAACTGAATGTCATCGATCAGCAACGCATCCACCGAACGGTAGAAGCGCTTGAACTCGTTGATCGCGTTCAACTGCAGCGCCTTGACCATGTCGGCCACGAAACGCTCCGAATGCAGGTACACGACCTTGGCATTCGGGTTCTTCTTTAATAGGTGGTTACCCACAGCGTGCATCAAGTGGGTTTTACCCAAACCGACGCCACCATAAAGGAAGAGCGGGTTGTAACCGTGCTTGGGGTTGTCCGCCACCTGCCAGGCCGCAGCCCGTGCCAGTTGGTTGGACTTACCTTCGACGAAGTTCTCGAAGGTGAAAGTGCGGTTCAGGTAGCTGGTGTGCTTGAGCGCACCTTCGACCTGCACCGTGCGCTGCTCGGAACGAACCGGGGCCTGTTGCGAACTGGCGCCGGCCATAGGGTCGAAGCTGTCGCGGGACGGCTCTTCACTGACCTCGGCAACTTTTTGCGTCGAACGCTTGGTCGGTGCCGCCGCCGGAGCAGGGGCTGGAGCGCTGACCGGTGCGGCCGCCGCCTGAGCCTGGGACGCCGCTGCGGCCAACGGGGCATTGGGTGCCGCACGTGGTGCCGAACTGCGTTTGCTGCCTATTAATAAGGAAAGCGCCGGCGCCATGCCATTGCCGTGCTCATCCAGCAGTTCAAGGACGCGGCCCAGGTACTTTTCGTTGACCCAGTCGAGAACAAAACGATTCGGTGCGTAGACACGCAACTCGTCGCCTTCGGCTTCGACCTGTAGCGGGCGGATCCAAGTGTTGAATTGTTGGGCAGGCAGCTCATCGCGCAAAAGCTCCACGCACTGCTGCCAAAGTTCCACTGACACGGATATCCCCTAAGTTGAAAGCCGGTGAGGCAAAAACAAGCGGTCATTGTAGCGGCCAGACGCCCACTTATCCACATGCAGGTTGCGCACAGGGCATGAATTATCAACGCGTTAACCCTCAAAAAGAAGACCAACGGTATGTGCATAAGCTCTGTGGATAACCGCCCATGAGGGCACTGGACAAGTGGGGGCGAAACTCGGTGGATAACCTGCCTGTGGATAACTGACCTTTTCACACACAGCTTATCCGATAGCGCAGCACAGGCTGATCACCGTTTTCCACTGTAGTTGTCATTCTCTGTACATCACGGTTTTTAAGGGCTTAAGGCAGTTATCCACAGATGATCGCGTGCCTAGCTTTTACAAGCTTTACAGAAAAGCTTTAAATAATTCCCTTCTTTATTTCTATATCTAGCGAACGACCTGCGGACGAGCAAATCCTCTGGAGATCTATTTATAAGGAAACGTTGGTTGGAAATTGACCTAGAGGCTTGCTTTCTCTAGAATCCCCGGTCTCTTAAAACGGGGGCCATTCCGGCCCGTTGTGGACGAACCAGGTAACACGACAATGAAACGTACTTTCCAACCAAGCACTATCAAACGCGCTCGTACCCACGGTTTCCGTGCTCGCATGGCTACCAAGAACGGTCGTGCCGTCCTGTCGCGTCGTCGCGCCAAAGGTCGTGCGCGTCTGGCAGTTTGATAATCCGGCACTGGAGGTGAGTCAGGACTTCAGTCGGGATAAGCGTCTGCTTACTCCCCGGCATTTCAAGGCAGTCTTTGACTCCCCTACCGGCAAGGTTCCGGGGAAAAATCTCCTGCTCCTTGCGCGCAATAACGATCTTGATCACCCCCGTCTCGGGCTGGTTATCGGGAAAAAGAGCGTAAAGCTCTCCGTCGAGCGCAATCGCCTCAAACGTCTGATGCGCGAATCGTTTCGCCTGAACCAGGATTCACTGGTCGGTTGGGACATTGTTATCGTCGCGCGCAAAGGTTTGGGTGACGTAGAAAACCCCGAATTGATTCAGCATTTCGGCAAACTCTGGAAACGTCTGGCACGCAGCAAGCCGGTACCAGCGGTCAAAGCCGAAACTGTAGGGGTAGACAGTCCCGATGCGTAAACTGGCACTCGTTCCGATCCAGTTTTATCGCTATGCCATTAGTCCCCTGATGGCCAATCACTGTCGTTTCTACCCCAGTTGTTCCTGCTACGCGTTAGAAGCCATAGAAAATCATGGCCTTCTGCGCGGTGGCTGGCTGACCTTTCGTCGTTTAGGTCGCTGTCATCCGTGGAATCCCGGTGGTTATGACCCGGTTCCACCTATCCCTACCTCCCGTTCTTCTTCGATGGCCGAGTAATCATGGATATCAAACGCACGATCCTGATCGTCGCCCTGGCAATCGTGTCCTACGTTATGGTTCTTAAATGGAACCAGGACTATGGCCAGGCTGCCCTGCCGACTCAGAATGTTGCTTCCAGTACTACCGCACCGGGTCTACCGGATACGGCGACTGGCAATAATGCTTCCGCCAGTGACGACATCCCGCGCGCCGCAAGCGATACCAGTGCAACTGCACCTGCTGAAACGCCAGTGGCTGCAAGCAAAGACCTCATCCAGATCAAAACGGATGTGCTCAACCTGGCCATCGATCCACAAGGTGGCGATGTTGCCCAGTTGACGCTGCCGCTGTATCCACGTCGCCAGGACCATCCGGAAATTCCATTCCAGTTGTTCGATAACGGCAACGAGCGGACTTATCTGGCTCAGAGCGGCCTGATCGGCACCAATGGTCCGGACGCAAGTCCTGCCGGTCGTCCGGTTTACTCCTCCGAGAAGAAGATTTATCAACTGGCTGACGGTCAGGACCAATTGGTCGTAGACCTGAAGTTCAGCAAGGACGGCGTCAACTACATCAAGCGTTTCACCCTGAAACGTGGCCTGTATGACGTAACCGTTTCCTACCTGATCGACAACCAGAGCGCTCAGCCCTGGTCCGGTGCAATGTTCGCGCAACTGAAGCGTGACGCCAGTTCCGATCCTTCTTCCAGCACTGCCACCGGCACCGCGACTTACCTGGGCGCCGCCCTGTGGACAAGTAACGAGCCGTACAAGAAAGTGTCGATGAAGGACATGGACAAGGCTCAGCTGAAAGAAACCGTCAGCGGTGGCTGGGTTGCCTGGTTGCAGCACTATTTCGTGACCGCGTGGATTCCGGCCAAGGGCGAAAACAACGTCGTCCAGACCCGTAAAGACAGCAAAGGCAACTACATCATCGGCTACACCGGTCCTTCTCTGACCGCAGCGCCAGGTGCCAAAGTTGAAACCAGCGCCGTTCTGTACGCAGGTCCAAAAAGCCAGGCTGTGCTGAAACAGTTATCCCCAGGTCTGGAACTGACCGTCGACTACGGCATTCTGTGGTTCATTGCCCAGCCAATCTTCTGGTTGCTGCAACATATCCACGCACTGGTTGGTAACTGGGGCTTCTCGATCATCTTCCTGACCATGCTGATCAAGGGGATTTTCTTCCCGCTGTCGGCCGCCAGCTACAAATCCATGGCGCGCATGCGTGCAGTGGCACCGAAACTGGCCGCGCTGAAAGAGCAACATGGCGAAGACCGGCAGAAAATGTCGCAAGCCATGATGGAGCTGTACAAGAAAGAGAAGATCAATCCACTGGGTGGCTGCTTGCCAATCCTGGTGCAGATGCCGGTTTTCCTTTCGCTGTACTGGGTTCTGCTGGAAAGCGTGGAAATGCGCCAGGCGCCATTCATGCTGTGGATTACTGACCTGTCGATCAAGGATCCGTTCTTCATTCTGCCGATCATCATGGGCGCAACCATGTTCATCCAGCAGCAGTTGAACCCGACGCCTCCGGATCCAATGCAGGCCAAGGTGATGAAGCTGATGCCAATCATCTTCACCTTCTTCTTCCTGTGGTTCCCGGCCGGTCTGGTACTGTACTGGGTAGTGAACAACTGCCTGTCGATCGCCCAACAGTGGTACATCACTCGTAAGATCGAAGCGGCTACCAAAGCAGCTGCCTGATTTACACTGTGGATAACCACTCAAAACGCCCCCTAGTGGGGCGTTTTGCTATCTGTCACTTTTGTCTGGATACCGGTTTATGAGCGTTCCTCGTGAAACCATCGCTGCCGTTGCCACCGCTCAAGGTCGCGGCGGTGTGGGCATCGTCCGTATTTCCGGGCCGCTGGCGAGTGTGGCGGCCAAAGCCATCAGCGGCCGCGAGCTGAAACCGCGGTTCGCCCATTACGGCCCGTTCCTCAGTGAAAACGAAGAGGTGCTGGATGAAGGCATCGCGCTGTATTTCCCGGGACCGAATTCGTTCACCGGCGAAGATGTGCTGGAGCTGCAGGGTCACGGCGGCCCCATCGTCCTGGATATGTTGCTCAAACGCTGCCTGGAACTGGGCTGCCGTCTGGCCCGACCGGGTGAATTCAGCGAACGCGCCTTCCTCAATGACAAACTCGACCTGGCTCAGGCCGAAGCCATCGCCGACTTGATCGAGGCGAGTTCTGCACAGGCTGCACGAAATGCTCTGCGTTCGTTGCAAGGTGCATTTTCCCAACGTGTGCATAACCTTACCGAGCAATTGATAGGCCTGCGCATTTACGTCGAAGCGGCTATCGACTTCCCTGAAGAAGAAATCGACTTCCTCGCCGATGGCCACGTGCTGAGCATGCTGGACAAAGTGCGCGATGAATTATCCACAGTGCTTCGTGAAGCCGGGCAGGGGGCCTTGCTGCGTGACGGCATGACGGTAGTCATTGCCGGTCGGCCGAATGCCGGCAAGTCCAGCCTTCTGAATGCCTTGGCCGGACGTGAAGCCGCGATCGTGACCGAGATTGCCGGCACGACCCGGGATATTCTTCGCGAACATATCCACATCGATGGCATGCCGTTGCATGTGGTCGACACTGCCGGGCTGCGGGATACCGATGATCAGGTCGAGAAAATCGGCGTCGAAAGGGCATTGAAAGCCATCGGCGAGGCGGATCGGGTATTGCTGGTGGTCGACGCTACGTCTCCCGAGGCCCTTGATCCATTTGCTTTGTGGCCTGAATTCCTCGAAACCCGCCCGGATCCGGCAAAAGTGACGCTGATTCGTAACAAGGCAGACCTGACGGGTGAAGCGATTGCCCTGGAAGTCAGTGACGATGGCCACGTCACGATCAGCCTCAGTGCCAGGTCCGCCGGCGAAGGCCTGGAGTTGTTGCGCGAGCATCTCAAGGCCTGCATGGGTTACGAGCAGACCTCTGAAAGCAGCTTCAGTGCTCGCAGGCGTCACCTGGAGGCACTGCGTCACGCGAGTGCGTCCCTCGAACACGGCCGCGCGCAGCTGACGTTAGCGGGTGCCGGTGAACTGCTGGCCGAAGATTTGCGGCAAGCCCAGCAGTCTTTGGGCGAAATCACCGGGGCATTCAGCTCCGATGATCTGCTGGGCAGGATCTTCTCCAGCTTCTGCATCGGTAAATAGTCCTTCTGCGTTACCCACAGACAGGCCTTTCTGGCCTGTCTGCCCCTCTTCTTCTGAAATAGCCCTCCGCTCCCGAGCAGATTTTTCTGTTCGGGCGGATTTTCCGTGCCCGGGATTTGCTCGGTAAGCCCTTTTCTGTGGATTAAGCCCTGTGAATAACTGCCGCTAAGGGCAGTTGATAACAGGGCCTAAAAACTGAAGATAACCGCCTCTGTGGATAACCACCCCTTTCATCCACAGGCTTACACCGGTTATCCAAGGGCCTCCTCGGCACATGACCACAGGGTTTTGAATCTCTGTACACATTGAAAATAAAGGCCTGTATGAATCTATCCACAGAAAGGTAGGTCAGTAGAAATAAACATTAAAACAAAGATTTAATAAATTTCTCTCTTTTTAATTTCTATAACCCCGACTTCTCCACAGCTGGTTAAATTTTGTGCAAAGGGTTCTTTAGGAAGGGCGAAGTCCCTATACTTGCCGACCAGGTCCAAGAACCTGAGCTCAAACTATTCCGGATTACCTGACTAAAGCAGGCACGAGGTGCGTGGTGGATTTCCCTTCCCGTTTTGAAGTGATCGTCATCGGCGGCGGTCATGCCGGTACCGAGGCAGCACTTGCATCAGCACGTATGGGGGCAAAAACCCTGTTGCTGACGCATAACGTGGAAACCCTCGGTGCCATGAGCTGCAACCCCGCGATTGGTGGGATCGGTAAAAGCCATCTGGTCAAGGAAATCGATGCCCTGGGCGGCGCGATGGCCATGGCTACCGATAAAGGTGGTATTCAATTTCGCGTATTGAACAGCCGCAAAGGCCCGGCCGTGCGTGCAACTCGCGCCCAGGCAGATCGGGTGCTGTACAAGGCCGCTGTCCGCGAAGCTTTGGAAAACCAGCCGAACCTGTGGATATTTCAACAGGCCGCGGACGACCTGATCGTCGAACAGGAACAAGTGCGCGGCGTTGTCACGCAAATGGGCCTGCGTTTCTTCGCCGACTCCGTGGTGCTGACGACGGGCACCTTCCTCGGTGGACTTATCCACATCGGCATGCAGAATTATTCCGGTGGTCGCGCCGGTGATCCGCCTTCGATTGCTTTGGCACATCGTCTGCGTGAACTGCCATTGCGTGTCGGTCGCCTGAAAACCGGTACTCCGCCGCGTATCGACGGTCGGTCTGTGGATTTCTCGGTCATGACCGAGCAAGCCGGTGATACGCCGATCCCGGTCATGTCGTTCATGGGCTCCAAAGAACAGCACCCGAAACAGGTCAGCTGCTGGATCACCCACACCAACGCCCGGACCCACGAAATCATTGCCGCCAACCTCGACCGTTCGCCGATGTATTCCGATGCCGGGTTGATCGAAGGCATCGGCCCACGTTATTGCCCATCGATCGAAGACAAGATCCACCGCTTTGCCGACAAGGAAAGCCACCAGGTCTTCATCGAACCGGAAGGGTTGACCACTCACGAGCTGTACCCGAACGGGATATCCACATCCTTGCCGTTCGACGTGCAATTGCAGATCGTGCAATCGATCCGCGGCATGGAAAACGCGCACATCGTGCGTCCGGGCTACGCCATCGAGTACGACTATTTCGACCCGCGTGACCTGAAGTACAGCCTGGAAACCAAAGTCATCGCCGGTCTGTTCTTCGCCGGGCAAATCAACGGCACCACCGGTTACGAAGAAGCCGGCGCCCAGGGTTTGCTGGCTGGAGCCAACGCCGCACTGCGAGCCCAGGGCAAAGATGCCTGGTGCCCGCGTCGTGATGAAGCGTACATCGGCGTTTTGGTTGACGACCTGATTACCCTCGGTACCCAGGAACCGTATCGGATGTTCACATCCCGTGCCGAATACCGCTTGATTCTGCGCGAAGACAACGCCGACCTGCGCCTGACCGAAAAAGGTCGCGAGCTGGGTCTGGTGGATGACGCGCGTTGGGCGGCTTTCTGCAAAAAACGCGAAAGCATCGATCTGGAAGAACAACGCCTGAAAAGTACCTGGGTTCGCCCGGGCACCGAGCAGGGCGATGCGATTGCCGAGAAGTTCGGCACGCCGCTGACCCACGAATACAATTTGCTCAACCTGCTGAGCCGTCCGGAAATCGACTACGCTGGTCTGATCGCCGTGACTGGCGGGGGCGCAGAAGATCCACAGGTCGCCGAACAGGTCGAAATCAAGACCAAATACGCCGGTTACATCGACCGTCAACAGGATGAAATCGCACGCCTGCGGGCCAGCGAAGACACCAAATTGCCTGTGGATATCGATTACACGAACATCTCCGGTCTCTCCAAGGAGATCCAGAGCAAGCTCGGTGCGACCCGTCCAGAGACTTTGGGCCAAGCGTCGCGTATTCCGGGCGTGACCCCAGCGGCGATTTCGCTGTTGATGATTCATTTGAAAAAACGCGGCGCGGGCCGTCAGTTGGAGCAAAGCGCTTGAGTTCGTTGGTTACCTCGCAACATGCAGAAGAGTTATCCACAGGTGCTCGCCAGCTCGGTGTCACACTGACGGAAACCCAGCGCGCTCAGCTGCTGGGTTATCTGGCCTTGTTGATCAAATGGAACAAGGCTTACAACCTGACCGCCGTGCGCGATCCGGACGAAATGGTCTCCCGTCACCTGCTCGATAGCTTGAGCGTGATGTCGTTCGTCGAAAATGGTCGCTGGCTGGACGTTGGCAGCGGCGGAGGCATGCCGGGTATTCCGTTGGCGATCCTGTTTCCTGAGTCCCAGGTGACCTGTCTGGACAGCAACGGCAAGAAAACCCGCTTCCTGACCCAGGTCAAACTCGAACTCAAACTGGATAACCTGCAAGTTATCCACAGTCGCGTCGAAGCCTTCCAGCCTGAACTGCCATTCAACGGGATCATTTCCCGGGCGTTCAGCAGCATGGAGAACTTCAGCAACTGGACTCGCCATTTGGGCGACGCCGATACACGCTGGCTGGCAATGAAGGGCGTTCATCCCGCCGATGAGCTGGTAGCATTGCCGGCAGACTTCCACCTCGATAGCGAACACGCCCTGGCCGTACCCGGTTGCCAAGGCCAACGCCATCTGCTGATACTGCGCCGCACGGCATGATTGGGAACACAAGCAAGAATGGCTAAGGTATTCGCGATAGCGAACCAAAAGGGTGGTGTGGGCAAGACCACCACCTGCATCAACCTCGCAGCTTCCCTGGTCGCTACCAAGCGTCGGGTGCTGTTGATCGATCTTGATCCACAGGGCAACGCCACCATGGGTAGCGGTGTGGATAAACACGGTCTGGAAAACTCGGTCTACGATCTGTTGATCGGTGAATGTGATCTGGCCCAGGCCATGCACTATTCCGAACACGGTGGTTACCAGTTGTTGCCGGCAAACCGCGATCTGACCGCGGCCGAAGTCGTTCTGCTGGAAATGCAGATGAAGGAAAGCCGCCTGCGCAGCGCGTTGGCGCCGATCCGTGAAAACTACGATTACATTTTGATCGACTGCCCGCCATCGCTGTCGATGCTCACGCTCAATGCGCTGGTTGCCGCGGACGGGGTCATTATCCCCATGCAGTGCGAGTACTTCGCGCTCGAAGGGTTGAGCGACCTTGTGGATAACATCAAGCGCATTGCCGAACTGCTGAACCCGAACCTGAAAGTCGAAGGCCTGTTGCGGACCATGTACGACCCGCGCCTGAGCCTGATGAACGACGTCTCGGCGCAGCTCAAGGAACACTTTGGCGATCAGCTCTACGACACCGTGATTCCGCGCAACATCCGTCTGGCCGAAGCGCCAAGCTATGGCATGCCGGCGCTGGCGTACGATAAATCATCGCGCGGCGCGATTGCCTATCTGGCATTGGCCGGTGAGATGGTTCGCCGTCAACGCAAAAATTCACGCACCGCCGCTGCCCAGGCAACTTAAGGAATCCCCATGGCCGTCAAGAAACGAGGTCTCGGACGTGGACTGGATGCACTGCTGAGTGGTCCGACTGTCAGCTCGCTGGAAGAACAAGCGGTGCAAGCCGACCAGCGTGAGCTGCAGCACCTGCCCCTGGACCTGATCCAGCGTGGCAAGTACCAGCCGCGTCGCGACATGGATCCTCAGGCGCTGGAAGAGCTGGCGCAGTCGATCAAGGCTCAGGGCGTGATGCAGCCGATCGTGGTTCGCCCGATTGGCAGCGGTCGCTTCGAAATCATCGCCGGCGAACGCCGCTGGCGCGCCAGCCAGCAGGCTGGCCAGGAAACCATCCCGGCGATGGTCCGCGATGTGCCGGATGAAACCGCCATCGCCATGGCGTTGATCGAGAACATCCAGCGCGAAGACCTCAATCCGATCGAAGAAGCGGTGGCCTTGCAGCGTTTGCAGCAGGAATTCCAGCTAACTCAGCAACAAGTGGCCGAGGCTGTGGGTAAGTCCCGCGTTACCGTGGCCAACCTGTTGCGCCTGATTTCGTTGCCGGAAGTCATCAAGACCATGCTGTCTCACGGCGACCTGGAAATGGGTCATGCCCGTGCCTTGCTGGGTTTACCAGAAAACCAACAGGTTGAAGGGGCGCGACATGTTGTCGCACGGGGGCTGACTGTGCGCCAGACTGAAGCACTGGTTCGCCAGTGGTTGAGTGGCAAACCGGAGCCTGTGGAACCGGCAAAACCGGACCCGGATATCGCCCGGCTCGAGCAGCGCCTGGCCGAGCGCCTAGGCTCTGCGGTGCAGATCCGCCACGGAAAGAAGGGTAAGGGGCAGTTGGTGATCGGCTACAACTCTCTTGATGAACTTCAAGGTGTGCTCGCACACATCCGCTGAAACAATTCCTCTTGTAGCGTGAAGTCGGAAATCACTACCTGACAGTTGAATAGGGGCAGAACCGCCCCTATACTCTGCGCGCATTTTGTCGGCACAAATTATGCCAAGTTATTGAATTTCGGCAGCCGACCATTGGGGAGCAAAAGTGATGGAAAACCGCACGCCAGACCGCTTGCCTTTCCATCGATTGGCTGTTTTTCCGGTGTTAATGGCTCAATTCGTCGTTTTGCTGATTGCCGCTTTGGCGCTCTGGCGATGGTATGGAGTCGTTGCCGGGTACTCAGGACTTTGCGGAGGCCTGATAGCCTTGCTTCCCAATATTTATTTCGCTCACAGGGCATTTCGGTTTTCCGGCGCCCGAGCAGCTCAAGCCATCGTCCGGTCTTTTTATGCCGGCGAGGCGGGCAAACTGATTTTGACGGCAGTGCTGTTTGCATTGACGTTTGCAGGTGTGAAGCCATTGGCGCCGTTAGCAGTATTCGGCGTCTTCGTGCTGACCCAACTGGTCAGCTGGTTCGCTCCCCTGCTTATGAGAACAAGACTTTCGAGACCTTAGGGCGTTTGAGGCAACCATGGCAGAAACAACCGCTTCGGGCTATATCCAGCACCACTTGCAGAACCTGACCTTCGGTCAGCTACCCAACGGCGGCTGGGGCTTTGCCCACTCCGCAGCAGAAGCCAAGGAAATGGGCTTCTGGGCTTTCCACGTCGATACCCTCGGCTGGTCGGTCGCGTTGGGTCTGATCTTCGTTCTTCTTTTCCGCATGGCGGCAAAGAAGGCGACTACAGGTGTACCTGGTGCTTTGCAGAACTTCGTTGAAGTATTGGTCGAATTCGTCGATGGCAGCGTGAAAGACAGCTTCCATGGCCGTAGTCCAGTGGTTGCACCGCTGGCACTGACCATCTTCGTCTGGGTCTTCCTGATGAACGCCATCGACCTGGTACCGGTTGACTGGATTCCTCAGCTGGCCATCCTGATCTCCGGCGACCACCACATCCCGTTCCGCGCCGTGTCGACCACCGACCCGAACGCTACCTTGGCCATGGCCTTCACGGTGTTTGCGCTGATCATTTTCTACAGCATCAAGATCAAGGGCCTCGGCGGCTTCATCGGCGAGCTGACCCTGCACCCGTTCGGTAGCAAGAACATCTTTGTTCAGGCGCTGCTGATTCCGGTGAACTTCCTGCTGGAATTCGTGACCCTGATCGCCAAGCCGATCTCCCTGGCTCTGCGTCTGTTCGGCAACATGTATGCCGGTGAGCTGGTGTTCATTCTGATCGCTGTGATGTTCGGCAGCGGTCTGCTCTGGCTGAGCGGCCTGGGCGTAGTTCTGCAGTGGGCGTGGGCTGTGTTCCACATCCTGATCATCACCCTGCAGGCATTTATCTTCATGATGCTGACCATCGTCTACCTGTCGATGGCGCACGAAGAAAACCATTAAGACCAGTCTCGACTGGTCTGATGTCCCACCCGGTCAAACGGGTGGGTGCCCTAAACGGGCTATGAAACGATTTGTTTTACCGCTTTAAAATCTAAAAAACCTAAACCATACGACGTAAAAGTCGGGAGGAAAGATGGAAACTGTAGTTGGTCTAACCGCTATCGCTGTTGCACTGTTGATCGGCCTGGGCGCACTGGGTACCGCAATTGGTTTCGGCCTGCTGGGCGGCAAGTTCCTGGAAGGCGCAGCGCGTCAGCCAGAAATGGTTCCAATGCTGCAAGTTAAAATGTTCATCGTTGCCGGTCTGCTCGACGCCGTAACCATGATCGGTGTTGGTATCGCTCTGTTCTTCACCTTTGCGAACCCGTTCGTTGGTCAAATCGCTGGCTAATTACTCGGATCTTCCGGGTAATTTGGTGTGATGGACAACGTAACTGCGAGGTGTTGGCGTGAACATTAATGCGACCCTGATTGGCCAGTCCGTTGCGTTCCTGATTTTTGTACTGTTCTGCATGAAGTTCGTATGGCCTCCGGTCATCACGGCTCTGCACGAACGTCAAAAGAAGATCGCTGATGGTCTGGACGCTGCCAGCCGAGCAGCTCGCGACCTGGAGTTGGCCCAAGAGAAAGCGGGTCAGCAACTGCGCGAAGCGAAAGCTCAGGCAGCTGAAATCATCGAGCAAGCCAAGAAACGCGGTACCCAGATTGTCGACGAAGCCCGTGAACAGGCTCGCGTCGAAGCTGACCGTGTGAAGGCTCAGGCTCAGGCCGAGATCGAACAGGAACTGAACAGCGTCAAAGACGCGCTGCGCGCCCAAGTGGGTAGCCTGGCCGTTGGCGGTGCTTCGAAGATCCTGGGCAAAGCAATCGATCAAAACGCGCACGCAGAGCTGGTTAACCAACTGGCTGCTGAAATCTAAGCGAGGGCGATCATGGCAGAACTGACCACGTTGGCCCGACCTTACGCTAAGGCGGCCTTCGAGCACGCTCAGGCCCACCAGCAACTGGCCAATTGGTCAGCCATGCTCGGCCTGGCAGCAGCGGTGTCGGAAGACGACACCATGCAGCGCGTGCTCAAGGCCCCGCGACTGACGAGCGCAGAAAAGGCCGCCACGTTCATTGACGTGTGCGGCGACAAGTTTGATGCCAAGGCACAGAACTTCATTCACGTCGTTGCCGAAAACGACCGTCTCCCGCTTCTGCCGGAGATCGCCGCTCTGTTTGACCTGTACAAGGCCGAACAAGAGAAATCGGTAGACGTTGAAGTGACCAGTGCTTTTGCATTGAACCAAGAACAGCAAGACAAACTCGCCAAGGTTCTCAGTGCACGACTCAACCGGGAAGTGCGCCTGCAAGTCGAGGAAGACTCATCCCTTATTGGTGGTGTTGTCATCCGCGCCGGCGACCTGGTTATCGATGGCTCGATTCGCGGCAAAATCGCGAAACTTGCCGAAGCATTGAAATCTTGAGTTTGAAGGGGCAGCAGAGCAATGCAGCAACTCAATCCTTCCGAAATAAGTGAAATTATCAAGGGCCGCATCGACAAGCTCGATGTGACCTCCCAAGCCCGTAACGAAGGCACTGTCGTCAGCGTATCTGACGGTATCGTGCGGATTCACGGTCTGGCCGACGTTATGTACGGCGAGATGATCGAGTTTCCGGGCGGCGTCTTCGGTATGGCTCTCAACCTGGAGCAAGACTCTGTAGGTGCCGTTGTATTGGGCGCATACCAGACTCTGGCTGAAGGCATGAGCGCCAAGTGCACCGGCCGCATCCTCGAAGTTCCGGTTGGTAAGGAACTGCTGGGTCGCGTAGTCGACGCACTGGGTAACCCAGTTGACGGCAAAGGTCCGCTGAACAACACCGAGACCGACGCGGTCGAGAAAGTTGCTCCAGGCGTGATCTGGCGTAAGTCGGTAGACCAGCCTGTACAGACTGGCTACAAGGCTGTCGATGCCATGATCCCTGTCGGCCGTGGCCAGCGTGAGCTGATCATCGGTGACCGTCAGATCGGTAAAACCGCTCTGGCGATCGACGCGATCATCAACCAGAAAGACAGCGGCATTTTCTGCGTCTACGTAGCTATCGGTCAGAAGCAATCGACCATCGCCAACGTAGTTCGCAAGCTGGAAGAAAACGGTGCACTGGCTAACACCATCATCGTTGCAGCGAGCGCTTCGGAATCTGCAGCACTGCAATTCCTGGCTCCGTACTCCGGTTGCACCATGGGCGAATACTTCCGCGATCGCGGTGAAGACGCGCTGATCGTTTATGACGATCTGTCCAAGCAAGCAGTGGCTTACCGCCAGATTTCCCTGCTGCTGCGCCGTCCACCAGGCCGTGAAGCTTACCCAGGCGACGTGTTCTATCTCCACTCCCGTCTGCTGGAGCGCGCATCCCGCGTTTCGGAAGAATACGTAGAGAAGTTCACCAACGGCGCAGTGACCGGCAAAACCGGTTCCCTGACCGCACTGCCGATCATCGAAACCCAGGCTGGCGACGTTTCCGCGTTCGTTCCGACCAACGTGATTTCCATCACCGACGGTCAGATCTTCCTGGAATCGGCCATGTTCAACTCGGGCATCCGTCCTGCAGTGAACGCCGGTGTTTCGGTATCCCGTGTGGGTGGTGCCGCTCAGACCAAGATCATCAAGAAGCTGTCCGGTGGTATCCGTACCGCTCTGGCTCAGTACCGTGAACTGGCGGCATTCGCCCAGTTCGCTTCTGACCTGGACGAAGCGACCCGTAAGCAACTTGAGCATGGTCAGCGCGTTACCGAGCTGATGAAGCAGAAGCAATACGCGCCAATGTCGATCGCCGACATGTCGCTGTCGCTGTATGCCGCTGAGCGTGGGTTCCTGACCGACGTTGAAATCGCCAAGATCGGCAGCTTCGAGCAAGCGCTGATTGCTTACTTCAACCGCGATCACGCCGACTTGATGGCGAAGATCAACGTGAAGGGTGACTTCAATGACGAAATCGATGGCGGCCTGAAAGCCGGTATCGAGAAGTTCAAGGCCACCCAAACCTGGTAAGCCGCAGCGGGAGCCTAGCGGCTCCCGCTTGCTAACCTGATAGGTGTTACATGGCAGGCGCAAAAGAGATTCGCAGTAAGATTGCGAGCATCAAAAGCACGCAAAAGATTACCAGCGCCATGGAAAAAGTGGCGGTCAGCAAAATGCGCAAGGCACAAATGCGCATGGCTGCTAGCCGTCCTTATGCGGAGCGCATCCGCCAGGTTATTGGCCATCTGGCCAACGCTAACCCGGAATATCGCCACCCGTTCATGATCGACCGTGAAGTAAAGCGCGTTGGTTATGTCGTAGTGAGCAGTGACCGTGGTCTGTGTGGTGGCTTGAACACCAACCTGTTCAAGGCTTTGGTCAAGGACATGGCGGTAAACCGCGAAAACGGCGTCGAGATCGATCTGTGTGTCGTTGGTAGCAAGGGTGCGGCTTTCTTCCGCAACTTCGGCGGTAACGTCGTTGCAGCTATCAGCCACTTGGGTGAAGAGCCGTCGATCAATGATCTGATCGGCAGCGTCAAGGTGATGCTGGATGCCTACCTGGATGGCCGTATTGACCGCCTGTCCGTGGTGTCCAACAAGTTCATCAACACCATGACACAACAGCCTACCGTGGAGCAGTTGATTCCACTGGTGGCAACCCCGGATCAAGAACTCAAGCACCACTGGGATTATCTGTACGAACCGGACGCCAAAGAGCTGCTTGACGGCTTGATGGTCCGTTACGTGGAGTCGCAGGTCTACCAGGCGGTGGTCGAGAACAACGCGGCTGAACAAGCTGCGCGGATGATCGCGATGAAGAACGCTACCGACAACGCCGGTGATTTGATCAGCGATTTGCAGCTGGTCTACAACAAGGCGCGTCAGGCTGCGATCACCCAAGAGATCTCGGAAATCGTCGGCGGCGCTGCCGCGGTTTAACGGTTCAAATATTCAGAGGATCCAGCTATGAGTAGCGGACGTATCGTTCAAATCATCGGCGCCGTTATCGACGTGGAATTCCCACGCGACAGCGTACCGAGCATCTACGACGCCTTGAAAGTTCAAGGCGCCGAAACCACTCTGGAAGTTCAGCAGCAGCTGGGCGACGGCGTGGTTCGTACCATTGCGATGGGCTCCACCGAAGGCTTGAAGCGCGGTCTGGACGTCAACAACACTGGCGCAGCCATCTCCGTACCGGTCGGTAAAGCGACCCTGGGCCGGATCATGGACGTACTGGGCAACCCGATCGACGAAGCTGGTCCGATCGGCGAAGAAGAGCGTTGGGGCATTCACCGTCCTGCGCCAACCTTCGCTGAACAAGCGGGCGGCAACGAGCTGCTGGAAACAGGCATCAAGGTTATCGACCTGGTTTGCCCGTTCGCCAAGGGCGGTAAAGTCGGTCTGTTCGGTGGTGCCGGTGTAGGCAAGACCGTAAACATGATGGAACTGATCCGTAACATCGCCATCGAGCACAGCGGTTATTCCGTGTTCGCCGGTGTGGGTGAGCGTACTCGTGAGGGTAACGACTTCTACCACGAGATGAAGGACTCCAACGTTCTGGACAAAGTGGCACTAGTTTACGGTCAGATGAACGAGCCGCCGGGAAACCGTCTGCGCGTAGCACTGACCGGCCTGACCATGGCCGAGAAGTTCCGTGACGAAGGTAACGACGTTCTGCTGTTCGTCGACAACATCTATCGTTACACCCTGGCCGGTACTGAAGTATCCGCACTGCTGGGCCGTATGCCTTCGGCAGTAGGTTACCAGCCGACCCTGGCTGAAGAGATGGGCGTGCTGCAAGAGCGCATCACTTCGACCAAGCAAGGTTCGATTACTTCGATCCAGGCGGTATACGTACCAGCGGACGACTTGACCGACCCGTCGCCAGCGACCACCTTCGCCCACTTGGACGCCACTGTCGTTCTGTCCCGTGACATCGCTTCCCTGGGTATCTACCCTGCGGTAGACCCACTGGACTCGACTTCGCGTCAGCTGGACCCGAACGTGATCGGCAACGACCACTACGAAACCGCTCGCGGTGTTCAGTACGTGCTGCAGCGTTACAAAGAACTGAAGGACATCATTGCGATCCTGGGTATGGACGAGCTGTCGGAAGCCGACAAGCAGTTGGTAAACCGTGCTCGTAAGATCCAGCGTTTCTTGTCGCAGCCGTTCTTCGTGGCTGAAGTCTTCACCGGTGCTTCGGGTAAATACGTTTCCCTGAAAGACACCATTGCTGGCTTCAAAGGCATCCTCAACGGTGACTACGACCACCTGCCAGAACAAGCGTTCTACATGGTCGGCGGCATCGAAGAAGCGATCGAGAAAGCCAAGAAACTGTAATCCCGGCGCCCGGCAACGGGCGCTAATTTAGGTTGAGGCAATCAGATGGCTATGACAGTCCATTGCGATATCGTCAGCGCGGAAGGGGAAATCTTTTCCGGCCTGGTCGAGATGGTGGTTGCGCACGGTGCACTGGGTGATCTTGGTATCGCCCTGGGTCACGCGCCGCTGATCACCAATCTCAAGCCGGGCCCGATCCGCCTGATCAAGCAGGGCGGGGAAGAGGAGGTGTATTACATCTCCGGTGGTTTCCTCGAGGTTCAGCCGAACATGGTCAAGGTTCTCGCCGACACCGTGCAACGCGCTGCCGACCTGGACGAAGCCGCAGCTTTGGAAGCCGTTAAGGCTGCCGAGAAAGCCTTGCATGAGCGAGGCGCGGAATTCGATTACGGTTCTGCTGCCGCACGTCTGGCCGAGGCTGCAGCTCAGCTGCGCACCGTCCAGCAGATCCGCAAGAAGTTCGGCCACTAATCGGCCATCGACTTGTTGCGCGATTGATTAAAAAGGGTAGCCTCGGCTACCCTTTTTTCTTTTTCGATATTCATCACCTGGTCGCAGTTGCTGACCACCCAGGATTGGTAGCCAGTCATGTCCCTTGAAATCGTTATCCTCGCTGCCGGCCAAGGCACTCGCATGCGTTCGGCCTTGCCGAAAGTCCTGCATCCGATTGCCGGTAATTCAATGCTCGGCCATGTTATCCACAGCGCCCGGCAACTTGATCCACAGCGCATCCACGTGGTGATCGGCCATGGTGCCGAAGCGGTGCGCGAGCGTCTGGCCGCCGATGACCTGAATTTCGTCCTGCAGGACCAACAGCTGGGTACCGGTCATGCGGTGGCCCAGGCTGTGCCTTTCATCGAGTCCGATACCGTGCTGATTCTCTACGGTGACGTGCCGTTGATCGAAGTCGAAACCCTGCAACGTCTGCTCAAGCAGGCTGCACCGCAGCAATTGGGTCTGCTGACTGTCGAGTTGGATGACCCGACTGGCTACGGCCGTATTGTCCGTGATGCCGCCGGCAAAGTGACTGCCATCGTTGAGCAGAAAGATGCCAACGCGGTTGAGCGTGCGATCACCGAAGGCAATACCGGCATTTTGGCGGTGCCTTCCCAGCGTTTGGGCGATTGGCTGGGCCGCCTCTCCAACAACAATGCCCAGGGCGAGTACTACCTGACCGACGTGATTGCCATGGCGGTCAGTGATGGTCTGGTGGTGGCCACCGAACAACCCCATGACGCCATGGAAGTGCAGGGCGCCAACGATCGCAAACAACTGGCCGAGCTGGAGCGTCATTATCAGCTGCGCGCCGCTCGTCGTTTGATGGCTCAAGGCGTAACCCTGCGCGACCCGACACGTTTCGATGTGCGCGGTGAGGTTACCGTTGGTCGCGATATCCTGATCGACATCAACGTGATTCTCGAGGGCAAAGTGGTCATCGAGGACGACGTGGTGATCGGCCCGAACTGCGTGATCAAGGACAGCACCCTGCGCAAAGGCGTGGTGATCAAGGCCAACAGTCATATCGAAGGCGCGATTCTCGGCGAAGGCAGCGATGCCGGCCCGTTCGCTCGTTTGCGTCCTGGCACAGTGCTGGAGGCCCGCGCACATGTGGGTAACTTTGTTGAACTGAAGAACGCTCACATGGGCGAAGGTGCCAAGGCCGGTCACTTGACGTATCTGGGCGATGCCGAGATCGGTGCGCGCACCAACATTGGCGCCGGCACCATCACCTGCAACTACGACGGTGCCAACAAGTGGAAAACCGTGCTGGGTGAAGATGTGTTCATCGGCTCCAACAACTCGTTGGTAGCGCCTGTGGATATCTCCTCCGGTGCGACCACGGCGGCCGGTTCGACCATTACCCAGAATGTGGATAATGCTCAATTGGCCGTTGGCCGGGCTCGACAGAAGAACATCGACGGCTGGAAGCGGCCTGAGAAGATCAAGAAGAGTTAAGTTATCCACAGATCAAAAGATCGCAGCCTTCGGCAGCTCCTACAGGGAATTCGTGTTCACTCTGTAGGAGCTGCCGGAGGCTGCGATCTTTTTTTGAGTTATCCACACATCTTTTTTTCTGAAGCTGGCTTGACGAAGTTTCGCCGATAGGTTTTGATTGCTTACGTTATCTTTCGAATCGAAACTTACCAAGTCATGTCAAAGCGCAACACGCCCCAACGCCGCCACAATATCCTCGCCTTGCTCAATGAGCAGGGCGAAGTCAGTGTGGACGAGTTGGCCAAACGCTTCGAAACCTCGGAAGTTACGATTCGCAAGGATCTGGCCGCGCTTGAAAGCAACGGTCTGTTGCTGCGTCGTTATGGCGGCGCGGTCACCATGCCACAGGAGCTGGTCGCCGATATCGGCCAACCGGTTTCGAAATACAAGCAGGCCATTGCCCGCGCCGCCGTCACGCGGATTCGCGAGCATGCGCGCATTATCATCGACAGCGGCAGTACCACCGCCGCGATGATCCCGGAACTCGGCCAGCAACCGGGCCTGGTGGTGATGACCAACTCCCTGCATGTCGCCAACGCGTTGACCGAACTCGAGCACGAACCGGTGCTGTTGATGACCGGTGGTACCTGGGATCCGCATTCCGAATCCTTCCAGGGGCAGGTGGCAGAGCAGGTACTACGCTCATATGACTTCGATCAGTTATTTATTGGCGCCGATGGCATCGATCTGGTGCGCGGGACCACCACCTTCAATGAATTGCTGGGACTGAGCCGTGTCATGGCCGAGGTCGCCCGCGAAGTGATCGTGATGGTCGAAGCCGACAAGATCGGCCGCAAGATTCCCAATCTGGAGCTGCCTTGGAGCAGTGTCCATACCCTTATTACCGATGATCGCCTGCCGCTTGAGGCCCGCGATCAGATTCAGGCCCGCGGCATCAATGTGATTTGCGCCGCTGTCAGTCAGGAGAAATAGCATGTGTGGAATTGTTGGTGCAGTCGCAGAACGGAACATTACCGCCATCCTGCTCGAAGGCCTCAAGCGTCTGGAATACCGTGGTTATGACAGCGCCGGTGTGGCGGTGTACACCAACGATGAAAAGCTCTTGCGCCTGCGTCGGCCGGGCAAGGTCAGTGAACTGGAACAGGCGCTGATCGAAGAGCATCTGGTCGGCCGTCTGGGCATTGCCCACACCCGCTGGGCGACTCACGGTGCACCGTGCGAACGCAACGCTCACCCGCATTTTTCGGGCGATCTGGCGGTGGTGCACAACGGCATCATCGAGAACCACGAAGCCCTGCGCAAGCAGCTCAAGGCCCTGGGCCACGTGTTCACCTCGGACACGGACACTGAAGTCATCGCTCATCTGCTCAACGAAAAACTCAAAGAGCAGCCCGACCTGACCGCAGCCCTGAAAGCGACCGTCAAAGAACTGCACGGCGCCTACGGTCTGGCAGTGATCAGCGCTCGGCAACCGGATCGCTTGGTAGCAGCCCGCAGCGGCAGCCCATTGGTGATCGGTCTGGGCCTGGGGGAAAACTTTCTCGCCTCCGACCAATTGGCCCTGCGCCAGGTCACTGACCGCTTCATGTATCTGGAAGAAGGCGATATCGCCGAAATTCGCCGCGACAGCGTGCAGATCTGGGACATCAACGGCGTGCTCGTCGAGCGTGAAAGCATTCAGTACCGTGACGGTGCCGAAGCCGCTGACAAAGGCGAGTTCCGGCATTACATGCTCAAGGAAATTCACGAGCAACCGGCCGTGGTGCAACGCACGCTTGAAGGTCGCCTGAGTCAGAATCAGGTGCTGGTCCAGGCGTTTGGTTCACAAGCGGCCGAGTTGTTCGCCAAGGTGCGTAATGTACAGATCGTCGCCTGCGGCACCAGCTATCACGCCGGCATGGTTGCCCGTTACTGGCTCGAAGAACTGGCCGGCATCCCGTGCCAGGTCGAAGTCGCCAGCGAATTCCGCTATCGCAAAGTAGTGGTGCAGCCCGATACCCTGTTCGTGAGCATCTCCCAGTCAGGCGAAACCGCCGATACGTTGGCCGCGCTGCGCAATGCCAAGGAACTGGGCTTCCTTTCCAGCCTGGCAATCTGCAACGTCGGCATCAGCTCCCTGGTGCGTGAATCGGACCTGACGCTGCTGACCCAGGCAGGTCGCGAAATCGGCGTGGCCTCGACCAAAGCCTTCACCACTCAATTGGTGGGCCTGCTGTTGCTGACTCTGGCCCTGGGTCAGGTTCGCGGCACATTGGCCGCAGGCGTCGAAGCCACTCTGGTGGAAGAACTGCGTCGTCTGCCGACCCGTCTGGGCGAAGCCCTGGCCATGGACAGCACTGTGGAAAAAATCGCCGAGCTGTTCGCCGAGAAGAACCACACCCTGTTCCTCGGTCGCGGTGCGCAATTCCCGGTGGCGATGGAAGGGGCGCTCAAGCTCAAGGAAATCTCCTACATCCACGCCGAAGCCTACCCGGCGGGCGAGCTGAAACATGGCCCGCTGGCGCTTGTGGATAACGACATGCCAGTGGTCACCGTGGCACCAAACAACGAGTTGCTGGAGAAGTTGAAGTCCAACCTCCAGGAAGTCCGCGCCCGCGGCGGTGAACTGATCGTCTTCGCCGACGAGCAGGCCGGCATGACCAACGGTGAAGGCACTCATGTTGTGCACATGCCGCATATCCACGACATCCTGTCGCCGATCCTCTACACCATTCCGTTGCAGTTGTTGTCGTACTACGTGGCAGTGTTGAAAGGCACTGACGTTGACCAGCCACGAAATCTGGCGAAGTCGGTGACGGTGGAATAAGTTATCCACAGGTGATCGAACCAATAAAAATCGCAGCCTACGGTTGCGATTTTTTTTACCTGAACGAAGGACATACCCGATGGACCGATTCCAGGAAATGCAGGTCTTCGCCGCTGTCGCCCAGGACCAGGGTTTCTCGGCGGCGGCGCGGCGCTTGGGGATGTCGGCGGCCAGCGTTACCCGGGCAGTGGCGGCGCTTGAGCAGCGCATTGGCACTCAGTTGCTGACGCGCACCACCCGTAGCGTGCATTTGAGCGAGGCGGGCCAGCGTTATCTGGAGGACTGTCGGAGAATTCTCGCCGAGGTGCAGGAAGCCGAAGATTCGGCCGCCGGGAGCCATGCCCAGCCCCGTGGGCAACTGACGATCACCGCGCCGGTATTGTTCGGCGATTTGTTCGTCACGCCGCTCATGGTCGGTTACCTGACTCAATTTCCTGAAGTCAGCATCAACGCTGTACTGGTCGACCGGGTGGTGAGCATGGTCGAGGAGGGCATCGATGTGGCCGTGCGTATCGGTGAATTGCCTGACAGCAATCAGCACGCAATTCGAGTGGGCGAAGTGCGGCGAGTGATCTGCGCTTCCCCTGGATTCCTGACTGACCATGGTCGACCTCGGCATCCGGCAGATTTGAGCCGCGCCCCGATCATCGCCACCTCGTCCATCGGGCAGCCCAGAAGCTGGCCGTTCCTTGAGGCGGGAGAGCCGATCAGTGTTCGTCCGGAGCCACGTCTTGTGGTCTCTGCCAATCAAGCGGCGATCACTGCCGCCGCCATGGGACTGGGGTTGACCCGAGTCCTGTCCTATCAAGTGGCGAGCAAGATCGCCGCCGGTGAGCTGGAAATCGTCCTGGCTGACTTCGAACTGCCGCCATTGCCCATTCATGTGGTCTACCAGGGTGGGCGCAAGGCCCCGACGCGGGTTCGCAGTTTTGTGGACTTTGCGGTGAAGGGGCTGCGCGAACACCCGGCCCTGCACGGCTGAAGGTTTATTGCGCTGGATGAAATAATGGATTGCGTTTGCTGGTTATTCTGTTGCTTTGGTTGTGGATGGAAGATAGCGCTCCATCGGCGCTGATCCTTCCTGAGCGGCGCCACCACCCAGCGGAGTCGACCATGCAAGCCATCAAACTCTACAACTTCCCCCGTTCCGGCCATGCTCACCGTGTAGAGCTGATGCTGTCGTTGTTGCAACTGCCGACCGAGCTGATCTTCGTCGATCTGGCCAAGGGCGCACACAAACAAGCGGATTTTCTTGCGCTCAACCCGTTTGGCCAGGTCCCGGTGATTGAGGATCAAGGCATGGTGCTGGCCGATTCCAACGCGATCCTGGTCTACCTTGCGCAGAAATACGGCAACGGTCGCTGGCTGCCAACCGATCCGGTCGGTGCCGCCAAGGTTCAGCGCTGGTTGTCGGTCGCCGCCGGGCCGATTGCCTTTGGCCCCGGCAGGGCAAGGCTGATCACTGTATTCGGTGCGCCTTACAACGCTGAAGAGGTGATCGCCTATTCTCACACCTGGCTCAAAGTGATCGATCAGGAACTGGGCGCAACGGCCTATCTGGCCGGTAGCGAGCCGACCATCGCCGACATCGCCGCCTACAGCTACATCGCCCATGCTCCGGAAGGCAATGTGTCGCTGGACGACTACGCCAACATCCGAGCCTGGCTGGCGCGCGTTGAAGCCTTGCCAGGGTTTGTCGGCATGCCACGCACCATCGCCGGTTTGCAAAAAACTGCCTGATGTTCACGGCCCTATTCAGTCGGGCCGTTCTTATTGCGCAATGAGCGCAGGGGAGAAGCCGTTATGGAACGTTCACCTTGGCACGCAGGCGAGAAACAGTTGCAGGCTCACGTGGGCGTCGTCGAGCGAATGGAGGCATTGGGTCGTAGGGTGATTCGCGGCGAGATGCCGGACCAGCACCGCACGTTCTATCAGCAACTGCCGTTCATGCTGTACGGCGCGGTGGATGCCGACGGCAACCCTTGGGCCAGTATTCTTGAAGGGGCGCCGGGCTTTGCGAAGTCCCCCGAGCCCGGGCTGTTGCAGATCGGCAGCCTGCCCGGTAGCGACGACCCTGCACAACTGCAAGACGGGGCGGCGATCGGTCTGCTCGGTATCGAGCTGCACACCCGGCGTCGCAACCGTCTCAATGGTCGAGTCGGCGCTGTAACGGCGAGCGGCTTCGAGGTGACGGTGGAGCAATCCTTCGGCAATTGCCCGCAATACATTCAATTGCGCCAGTTTCGCTCGGTGCCATTGGCGGATCCGGAGACCCGTATCGCGCAGCATCTCAATGGTCTGGATGACGCGGCCAAAGCCATGATTGCCAGCGCCGATACCTTCTTTGTCGCCAGCTATGTGGACGTCGATGGCCAACGCTCGGTGGACGTTTCTCATCGGGGCGGCCAGGCCGGTTTCGTCCAGATAGAAGGCAATCGCCTGACCATCCCGGACTTCGCCGGCAACCTGTTCTTCAATACCTTGGGCAACCTGCTGATCAACCCTCGGGCCGGTTTGCTGTTCATCGATTTCGATTCGGGCGATTTGCTGCACCTCAGCGGTCGCACTCAAGTCATCCTTGAAGGCCCGCAGATCGAAGCCTTTCAAGGGGCCGAGCGGCTGTGGACATTCGAGGTGGAGCACGCGGTGCGTCGGCCCGCGGCACTGGCCTTGCGCTGGCGCTTTGACGGCGTGTCGCCCACCAGTCTGCTGACCGGCACCTGGGCGCAGGCGAATGCACGCCTGCAAGCCCAGGCGCTGGGGAATCGCTGGCGGCCGCTGCGAGTGACGCGCATCGAGCGGGAGAGCCACAACATCCGTTCGATCTATCTGGAGCCTGCCGATGGCGCCGGATTGCCGGTGTTTCAAGCTGGGCAACATTTGCCCTTGCGGTTCAACATCGCAGGCGATGTGCACATCCGCACGTACAGCCTGTCGAGCGCGCCATCCGATGACTTTTTCCGCATCAGCGTGAAGCGTGAAGGCCTGGTGTCCTCGCACCTGCATGAGCAGATTCGTGTCGGCGATGTGCTTGAAGCCCGCTCACCTCAAGGGCATTTCACCGTGGCGCCGAATGAGCGTCGGCCGCTGGTGCTATTGGCTGCCGGCGTGGGGATCACGCCGCTGCTGTCGATGCTGCGGGAAGTGGTTTATCAAGGCCTGCGCACGCGGCGCATCCGTCCTGTGTGGTTCTTCCAGAGCTCGCGGACCTTGGCCGATCAACCGTTTCGCCCTGAGCTGGATCGCCTGCTCGACGGCCTCGGTGATGAGGTGCGGATGCTGCGTTTGCTCAGTCAGCCGGAGTCCGATGCCCGTGAGGGTGAAGATTACGATCTGACAGGGCGCATCGACGCCGACTTGCTCAAGACTACTCTTGAGGTGGAGGACTACGACCAAGTGGATTTTGTCCTGTGCGGTCCGGGAAGTTTTACCCAGGGTCTGTACGACAGCCTGCGGGATCTGGATGTCCCTGATTCAAGGATTCATGCTGAAACCTTTGGCCCGTCGACGCTGCGTCGCAAGCCGGACCCGGACGCGGTGGTCATCGAGCAATTGCCGGCCGCTACCGTTTCGGTGCCCGTCGTGTTCCAGCGCTCTGCCAAAGAAGCGCGTTGGCAGCCGGACGGCGGCAGTTTGCTGGAGTTGGCGGAGAGCCGTGGCTTGCGCCCGGAATTCAGTTGCCGCGGCGGTTCCTGCGGGACCTGCAAAACCCGGTTGATCAGCGGAGAGGTGAATTATCCACAGCCTCCGGCGGAGGTTCCCGATGCGGGTGAGGTGCTGATTTGTTGTGCGGTGCCGGCGCAGGGTTCGCAGCCGTTGGTGTTGGATCTGTAACTGAACCAGACAACACAGAAAATCCCTCTGTGGGAGCGGGCATTCAGGTGCTGGGTACGGTGGTTGCGAAAAGTCAGGTGATCGTTGCCCGCAAGCCAACGGCTGAGTAGGGTAGCGAGCAGAGCGACAAAGGGCCTTTGAGAGGCCCTTTTTGTATTTCTGGGATAAGGTTTCTCATGGTTTTTTTCACACGCTTGATCGTTTTGCTGGCAGCGGTGTTGCTCAACGGTTGCGAGCAACCGGACGCGCCGCCGCTCGATCAGCAACTCTATGTCTGGCAACGGCAATGGACGCCGGCCCATGACGCCGCGTTGCGCGACAGCCGCACCGATTTCTCGACCTTGCGCGTGCTGGCCTTGCAGGCATTTCCACAGTCTGGCTGGAGCCGGGCGCGGATCGATCCGGCGCTGCTCAAGCGTGATGGCCGACCGCTGATTGCGGTGGTTCGTCTGGATGGCCAACTCAACGGGCTGG
Organism: Pseudomonas sp. URMO17WK12:I6; assembly: GCF_003253625.1. NCBI lineage: Bacteria > Pseudomonadati > Pseudomonadota > Gammaproteobacteria > Pseudomonadales > Pseudomonadaceae > Pseudomonas > Pseudomonas sp. URMO17WK12:I6. The sequence goes on along the minus strand of NZ_QKYZ01000001.1, from coordinate 638,502 downwards.
ACCGGGACGAGGTCACGGCACAGATCCAGCAGGTGCTCAACGATTGGCAAGGGCAGGGGCTGACCCTGTCCGGCGTGGAAATCGACCACGATGCGGGCAACGCCCGGTTACCGGCCTACCGCGAATTCCTCACCCATTTGCGTGGCGTTCTGCCGGCGTCCTTGCCGCTGAGCATCACGGCGTTGCCGGCCTGGCTCGACAGTTCTGAATTGCCGGCGTTGCTGGCAACGGTCGACAGTAGCGTGTTGCAGGTGCACGCGGTGAGCGATCCACGGCGTGGGCTGTTCGACCCGGATCAGACACGGCAGTGGGCCAGGGCCTGGAGTCGCAACACATCGAAACCGTTTTATCTGGCGCTGCCGGCTTATGGCGTGGCGCTGTTGCCGGGGGCCGGGGGCGCGCCGGTCGTGGAAAGCGAAGTGCCCATCGAGCGAGGTGGCGAACGTCGGGAGTTGCTGGCGGACCCGCAGCAACTGAGTAAGCTCGGCACCGAGTTGCGCGCCGATCCACCGGCCCATCTGGCCGGGCTGATCTGGTTTCGCCTGCCCCTGGCCAATGATCGCAGGGCCTGGAGCCTGACGACGCTGGGCGCTGTGGCGCGCGGCGATACGCTCGACAGTCATGTGGGGCTGAAACTCTCGGCGCAGGACGGCCTCTACGACATCAGCCTCAGCAACCAAGGCAACCTCGACAGTGCCTGGCCCGAACGTCTGACGCTGGCGGTGCAGGGCTGCGAGGGCGCCGATGCGCTGGCCGGTTATGCGTTGCAACAGCGCCCGGATCTGCTTACCTTCATCCGCCTGCGTGACGGTCGAATCCCGGCCGGCGGGCAGCGCGCCATCGGTTGGGCTCGCTGCGCACACATTGATCAAGGAGGTTCGAATGTTTACCCGTAACTGGCCCCGCCATGTGCTTTGCCTGAGCCTCAGCCTGCCATTGGGTTCGGCGCTGGCCTGCGGGCCGGACTTCCCCATGCGCCTGCTGGACAACCGTGGCCAGTCGCTGGCGGAACTGCCGGAAGGCAACTTCAACCTTGAGATCAGCCGCCTCGGGCATGCCATCGCGGGACTGAAAAATGTCACCGCCGCCACCAACATTCCGGGGGACGGTTACGGCGATGCGCCTGATTACACCCATCAGCGCGATACCGCTGAACAGGCCGGTCTGACGCCTGAGCAGCAAGCGCTGGTGAAACAACTGCGCAACCTGACCGATGCCCGTCAGGTTGAAGAGCAAGGCGCGAATCTGCCGGCCGAGCACAGACTCTATCTGGCTGGCGCCGTGGCGTTCAACGCCGGTGACCATGGCCTGGCCGCCGACTACTTCCAGAAAGTGCTGGCGCTGCCGGCGGAACAACGCCCGTTGCGTAGCACCTGGGCGGCGTACTCGATGGGCCGGGCGCTGTTTGCCATGAGTTCAGAAGCAGGCGCGACCCCTGACCTGTTGGCTCAGTCCCGCAAGGCCTTCGAGCAGACCCGTCAACTGAGCATCGACAGCTTCAGCGACCCGTTGGAACTGGGTGTCGCCAGCCTCGGCGAAGAAGCGCGAGTGGCCCGCACCGCGGGTGACTGGGACAACGCCATCCAACTCTACGCCACGCAGAATCTTCACGGTTCGGCGGTGGGCTACACCTCGCTGAAGCTGTTGATGGCCGATCTGGCGGCGATGCCCGACGAGCAACTGGCCGGGTTGCTCAAGGGCAAAGCGGTGCAGCAACTGGTGACGGCGTCGTTGATCAGTCGGCTGGGCTGGTCATTCGGTGATCAACCGCCGAACGAACAGAAACTGATCAAACTGCTGCAAAGCAGCACCCGTGGCAGTCTGGATAATGCCGATCGCCTGGCGGCGATGAATTATCAACAGGGCGATTACGCCAGCGCCAAAGCCTTCCTCGAACAGGCTGGTGACGGTGGCCTTGCATGGTGGTTGCGGGCGAAGCTGGCGGTGCGTGATGGCGACAAAAACGCCGCCGCAGCGGCCTATGCCAAAGCCGCCCAGGCCTTCCCGCAGAACGAATCCTGGGGCGAGCGGCGGACGCCCGACTGGGATTACGAAACGCTCCAGCCCAAGTGCCGGGTCGAGGGTGAAAGCGCGATCCTGGCCCTGCAACGCGGGGATTACCTGCAGGCCTTCGATCAGCTCTATCGCAGCCAGGGCATCTACTGGTTCGACGCGGCCACCGTGGCTGAGCGGGTGCTGACCCTCGATGAACTCAAGCAGTACGTCGACACCCAGGTGCCGGCACCGCCACCGCTCAGCCAGCAGGATCGCGACAATTATGTGCCGTTGCCGGTGGCCGCGAGCCTGCGCAATCTGCTCGGGCGGCGTTTATTGCGTGAAGAGCGTTACGATGAGGCTCCGGCTTACTTCGACAACGTCGATTTGCAGAACAAGGCCAAGGCGTACGGGCAATTGCGTCAGGAGGCGGACGCTGCCTGGTGGCCGACCAAGCGTGCTGCTGCTCTATTTAACGCAGGTTGGCTGATGCGCGAGTGGGGGATGGAAATTCTCGGCTACGAAATGGCGCCGGATTACGCCACGTTCGGCGGTAATTACAGCCTTGAGAGCAGCGAGCTCAAGGTGGGTCCATTAGTGGCTGAAGATGAAGTCCGGCGTCAGCAGGCCAGCGCTGCACAGCCCGATCAGCGTTACCACTATCGTTATGTCGCCACGGCGTTGGCCAGCCGCGCTGCTGATAATTTGCCCCATACCAGTCAGGCTTTTGCGGCCGTTCTGTGTGCGGCGGCGGGGTGGAACACCAGCCTTGAAGAAGAAAGCGCCTTCTATCAACGCTATGTGAAGGAAGGGCCGTACGTGGATTGGGCGGTGAACTTCGGTCGCCGATGTCCTTATCCGGATTTTCAGAATGCAGATAAGCGTTACGTTACCCAAGTATTGAGCCCGGTCCGCTCGGCATTGCGACCGTATAAAAAGTGGCTGCAGATGGGCAGCGTGGTGGTGTTTACCGCGATTGCGCTGGTGTTGATCAACCGACGCCAGCGCAATGCGCGATAGTCATCAAGCTTGTTGAACAAAGGTCAGCCGCACAGCAAAACCAATCAACAGGCTGCCAAACAACCACTGCTGTACCCGCTGGGCCGATGGACTGCGTTGCAGCCAACGGCCCAACGCAGCGCCGACCAGCGCGTAGGCGCTGTCGAACAGCAAGCCGACGCCGACCAGCATCATGCCCAGGGTCGCAAATTGCGCGAGCACCGGTCCGGCTTGAGGGTTGATGAACTGCGGCAGCAGCACTGAGCAAAACAGCAGCGCCTTGGGGTTGAGCAGGTTAGTCAGCAAACCGCGCTGGATCGCCTCCGGCCACCGTGGTTTAGCAGTCCTTGCGTCTGCACCGTTCAAGCTCGGCAGCATCGTGGTGCGCAGGCACTGAATGCCGATCCAGAGCAGGTACGCAGCGCCGGCCAGGCGCACCACGTCGAAGGTCCAGGGCGCAGTCCTGAACAGCGTCGCCAAACCCAATGCCGCCAATGCCACATGACAACCGCGCGCCACGCCCAACCCCAATGCCGTGGCCAGCGCCGCGCCTTTGCCCTGACGAGCGCCGGTCTGCAACAGCAGAATCATGTCCGGGCCCGGCAACAGGTACACCACTGTCAATGCCATGAAAAACAGCCAGAGTTCTGTCATGTTGCCCCCCATTCGTTGTCGATTTGGTGGGGTCAGTCTACGGCCGAGGGGCAGGGCAGGTGGTTGCGTAGTCAGCTTCTAAAGCTTCGATATTTGGCATAACCTGCCAGTTTATGATGATCGAACCATCAGGATCTGCCAAAGCATGAAACTGGACGCCTACGACCGCAAAATCCTCACGGCGCTGCAACGGGACGGACGCCTGAGCAACGTACAACTGGCCGATGAGATCGGCTTGTCGGCCTCGCCCTGTTTGCGTCGGGTCCGGATGCTGGAAGAGGCCGGTGTGATTCGCGGCTATCAGGCCAACCTCGATCGAGATGAAGTGGGCCTTGGGCTGACGGTGTTTGTCGGGGTCAAGGTCGAACGGCATAACGATGAACAAGCCGAAGCGTTTCGCCTGGCCGTGACGGCATTGCCTGAGGTGATTTCGGCGTTTCTGGTGTCCGGGGAATCGGATTTTCTGCTGCAAGTGGTGGTACCGGACTTGCGCGCCTATGACCGTTTCCTCACCGGGCGATTGCTGAAATTGCCGGGCGTGAGCGATATCCGCAGCAATTTTGCAATTCACACGGTGAAGACGCCGGGAGCGTTGCCGTTGGGGCATCTGCCTGACTGAAAAAGCGAAAAGATCGCAGTCTTTGGCCGCGATCTTTTGATCGTTCTAAATCTGCGTCGCCATCCCTTCCACATTCATCGCCGCCTGGCGCAAGGCCTCGGAGCGGGTCGGGTGTGGATGGCAGGTCAGGGCGATGTCTTCGGCCGAGGCGCTGAACTCCATGGCCACGCAATATTCGCCAATCATTTCGCTGACGCTCGGGCCCACAAGGTGCACACCGAGAACTTCGTCGGTGCGCTCATCGGCCAGTACCTTGGCGAAGCCTTCGGTTTCGTGGTTGATCTTCGCCCGGCTGTTGGCGGTGAAGGGGAATTTGCCGACCTTGTAGGCGCGACCTTCGGCCTTCAACTGTTCTTCGGTCTTGCCGACGCTGGCCAGCTCCGGTTTGGTGTAGATCACGCTGGGGATCAGGTCGTAATTGACCTCGCCAGCCTTGCCGACGATCTGCTCGATGCAGGCCATGGCTTCGTCTTCGGCCTTGTGGGCGAGCATCGGCCCTGAGGTGACGTCACCGATTACCCAGACCCCCGCGGCTTCAGTGCGGTGGCCCTTGTTGGCGAGCATGCCGCGTTTGTCGGTGGCGAGGCCGACGTTCTCCAGCCCCAGGCCCTGGGTGTAAGGACGACGACCGATAGCCACCAGCACGTAGTCGGCTTCCAGCAGTTCGGCGGTGCCACCTGCGGCCGGTTCGACACTGAGTTGAACACCGCTCGCCGAGGAGGTGGCGCTGGTGACTTTCGAACTCAACTTGAAGCGGATGCCTTGCTTGCTCAATGAGCGCTGCAGGGTTTTACCGGCTTCAGCATCCACACCCGGGCAGATCCGGTCGAGAAATTCGACGACCGTCACCTGAGCACCCAGGCGCCGCCATACCGAACCCAGTTCCAGGCCGATCACTCCAGCGCCGATCACCACCAGGTGCTTCGGTACTTCAGCCAGCGACAGTGCGCCCGTGGAGTCGAGGATGCGTTGGTTGTCGATGTCCACGCCTGGCAGGGGAGTGGGTTCGGAACCGGTGGCGATGATGATGTCTTTGGCGCTCAGCCGGGTCTTGCCACCCTGATTGTCGGTCACTGTGACGCTGCCCGGCCCGTCGATGTGGCCCCACCCCTTGATCCAGTCGACCTTGTTTTTGCGAAACAGAAACTCGATGCCCTTGGTCAACCCTGTGACGCTTTCATCCTTCTGTTTCATCATTTGAGCCAGGTTGAGCACAGGTTTGACCTCGATCCCGAGGTTGGCGAATTCCGCCCCCATGGCCGCGTCGTAGAGCTCGGAGGCATGCAGCAATGCCTTGGACGGCATGCAACCGACGTTCAGGCAGGTCCCGCCGAGGGTGGCGCGACCTTCCACGCATGCCGCTTTCAAGCCCAACTGCCCGGCGCGGATCGCTGCGTTGTAACCGCCGGGGCCGGCGCCCAGAATCACGACGTCATAGGTGCTCATGGTGCAACTCCTGGATTGAGAGGGGCGGGATCGATAAAAAGTAGTCTTCAATAAAAATTACGAACGTAATATGTGCGTTTCTCACCATTTCGGTCAAGGCTTCAGCTTGGCGACAGGTTCAGCGTTTTTAGATAGAACGATTCAGGACGAAAATTTCACCATTTTCGTTATATCGTAACGAATTGTGATGTGAGTAATGGCTGGGGTGGTATGCAAGTCGATCTCGATGGCGATGGGGCACAGATAGCAGGGCTGCCGCGCTTTCAGCAGGCGGTCGTTCAAGGACGTCGATTACGCCAATGGGCAATCGGTTTGGGGGCCTTGTCGGCCGCAGGGCTGGTGCTGGCGTTTTTTGTCGGGCTGTTTGCACCGCAGTCGCTCTGGCCCGCGTTACTGGTCAATCAGGGCGCCGGTTTGCTGGTGCTGGTCGCCGGCCTGCAGTCGGCCTGGTGGATAACGCAGTGGCGCGCACGAGCGATGAATCCATCAGTGTTGGTGCCGGTGGCTATCACCGAAGAAGTCGTTGTCGCCGAAGGTTGGTACGAGCGGTTGCTGGACGGCATCAGTCAGCGTTGGCTGCGCCTGCTGGGGCAGATCGGTGCACCGACGCTCTGGCTTGGCGGCTGGGCGTTGTTGAGTTTGTACAGCATCGAGCAGGTCTGGAACCTCGCTTTGCCACCCGCTGCGTTGGGATTATCGGCCAGTGTCGGCGCGGCGTTGTCGTTGCTGCTGGCGTTCGGTTTGCTGGTGCTGGAGCGGCAACTGGCGCAGGAAAATGTCGCCCAATGGCCTGAAGCCGGGTCGTTGGCGCAGCTGACGCGGGTCGCGATTATTGGCCTGGTGCTCAGCGCCTTGTGTCTGTTGTTCGGTAGCGAAACAGCCGTCTGGCCGGTGCGTCTGGCGGTGCTGATCGGCTTGTTGCCGGGGCTGGTCGCCATCGAGTTGTTGCTGCGCGCCGTGTTGTCACTGTTCAGCCCCCGTCGTGAACAGCTTGAACCGACCTTGCTGGCGCGAAGCTTCGTCGCCGATATGTTGCGCTGGCCGCCACAGCCCCTGCTCGCATTGCAGCACGAGTTGCACAATCGCTTCGGTATCGACCTGCGACAAATCTGGGCCTTCACCTACATGCGCCGGGCGTTTTTGCCGGTGCTGGCGGTGGTGGCAATCGTCGGTTGGTCGCTCACCGGCATTCATGAAATACCGCTACAGGGGCGGGGCATCTACGAACGTTTCGGCAAACCGGTGGAAGTGTTTGGGCCCGGTTTGCACGCCGGTTTGCCGTGGCCGCTGGGTCGCGTGCTGAGCGTCGAGAACGGCGTAGTCCATGAGTTGGCCACCAGCGTGGGCGAAGCATCGGCCCCGGTCGCGGCCGAACCTGCCGAAGGCCCGGCACCGGCCATTGCCAATCGCTTGTGGGACGCCAGCCATGTGAATGACAAATCCCAGGTCATCGCCAGCAGCCGTGCCGACAAGCAGAGCTTTCAGATCGTCAACATGGATGTGCGCTTCGTCTATCGCATCGGCCTGAGCGATCAGGCGGCTCTGGCCGCGACGTACAACAGCGCCGACGTGCCGACGCTGATTCGCAGCACCGCCAGCCGGATTCTGGTTCATGACTTCGCCTCAAGAACCCTCGACGGTTTGCTCGGCGAAGACAGGGTAGGGCTCTCTGAAGAAATCGGCCGCGCCGTGCAGGCGGATCTGCAAAAACTCGACAGCGGCGTGGAAATTCTCGCCACGGTGGTCGAGGCCATTCATCCGCCAGCGGGGGCTGCCAATGCTTATCACGGCGTTCAAGCAGCGCAGATTGGCGCCCAGGCATTGATCTCCCGCGAGCGCGGTGCCGCAGCGGAGGCGACCAACCAGGCGCAATTGCAGGCCAGCATCGCTCGCGATCAAGCCACGGCCAGTGCGCATGAAATCAACTCAAGCGCTCAGGCTGCCGACCTGAAATTTGCCGCCGAGCGAAAGGCGTACTCCAGCGCCGGCCAGGCTTTTGTACTGGAGCAATACCTCAGTCAACTGACCCAGGGTCTGGCTAACGCCAAGCTGCTGGTTCTCGATCACCGTCTGGGTGGCAGCAGCAATGCGCCGACCATCGACCTACGTACATTCACGCTGCCGGCTGACCCTGCGCCGTCGCGTAATACCGCTCAGCCAGGAGCCGCCCATTGAGCCAGTCGACGCCTACTCACGATCATCACGACCACGATGACCACGCCGGCCACGATCACGGTCATGGCGGGCATCACCACGGTCATCATCACCATCACCACCATGGTGATCCGCACGAAGCTGGCCCTTTTCCGTGGCGGCGAATGGGCTGGGCGGCGCTGCTGGTGGCCTTTGCCGTTGCGGCGGCAAGCCTTGTGCAAGTGCGCTCGGGGGAGGCCACGGTGATTACGCGCTTTGGCAATCCATCGCGGGTGTTGCTGGAGCCGGGTCTTGGCTGGCGTTGGCCGGCGCCGTTCGAGGCGGCGATTCCGGTTGATCTGCGGCTGCGCACCACCTCCAGCGGTTTGCAGGATGTGGGCACGCGCGACGGTCTGCGCATCATCGTGCAAGCCTACGTGGCCTGGCAGGTACAGGGCGATCCGGACAACGTGCAACGTTTTATGCGCGCTGTACAGAATCAACCCGATGAAGCCGCGCGGCAGATTCGTACCTTTGTCGGCTCGGCGCTGGAAACCACTGCCAGCAGTTTCGACCTGGCCAACCTGGTGAACACTGACGCCAACCAGGTGCACATCGCCGATTTCGAAGCGCAGCTGCGCCAGCAGATCGATCAGCAGTTGCTCACCACCTATGGCGTGCGAGTGCTGCAAGTCGGTATCGAGCGCTTGACGCTGCCATCGGTGACGCTCACCGCGACGGTCGATCGTATGCGCGCCGAGCGTGAAACAATCGCCACTGAACGCACGGCTATCGGCAAACGTGAAGCGGCACAAATCCGTTCTGCGGCCGAGCGTGATGCGCGAATCGTACAAGCTGATGCCACTGTGAAAGCCGCAGACATCGAAGCCCAATCCCGCGTCGAAGCCGCGCAGATTTACGGCCGCGCCTACGCAGGCTCACCGCAGCTCTACAATTTGCTGCGTTCGCTCGACACCTTGGGCACCATCGTCGCACCGGGCACCAAACTGATTTTGCGCACCGATGCGGCGCCGTTCCGGGTGTTGGTTGACGGTCCACCGACGCTCGAAAACAAGTCCGGGTCGCAGCCATGAGTTTGGTTCCACGTGGAACAAATGAATTGAGCAGCCCCTGGATTCAGGCCGGGCGCTTGGCTTTTCTCGCGCTTTACGCTGTGACCGTGCTGGCTGCTTTGGCGTGGGCATTTTCCAATGTGCGGCAGATCGACCCGCAGAATCGTGCTGTGGTGCTGCACTTCGGCGCACTGGATCGCATTCAAAACTCCGGTTTGCTGTTGGCGTGGCCGCGACCGTTTGAGCAGGTGATCTTGTTACCGGCAGCGGACCGGGTGATCGAGCGTCGGGTGGAAAATCTGCTGCGCACCGATGCCGCGTTGCAGGCCGACCGGGTGGCGAGCTTCGCCACACCCCTCAGCGATGCGCTCGCCGGCTCCGGTTATCTGCTGACCGGTGACGCGGGCGTGGTGCAGCTGGATGTGCGGGTGTTCTACAAAGTCACTGAGCCCTATGCCTTCGTTCTTCAGGGTGAGCATGTGTTGCCGGCTCTGGATCGACTGGTGACGCGCAGTGCCGTGGCACTCACCGCGGCGCGAGACCTGGACACCATTCTGGTGGCTCGACCGGAACTGATCGGTGCCGACAATCAGGCTGCCGAACGTCGCGAACGTCTGCGCGGCGATCTGGTGCGAGGCATCAATCAACGCTTGGCCGAACTGACGGCGACCGGGCAGGGCTTGGGTATCGAAGTGGCGCGGGTCGATGTGCAATCGAGTCTGCCCGGCCCGGCAGTGAGCGCGTTCAACGCCGTGTTAACTGCCAGCCAGCAAGCTGACAAGGCCGTGGCCAATGCGCGCACGGAAGCCGAGAAGCTGACTCAGTCCGCCAATGAACAAGCCGACCGCACGCTGCAAGTGGCTCACGCCCAGGCCAGCGAACGCCTGGCCAAAGCCTCCACCGACACCGCCACAGTATTAAGCCTGGCCAAGGCGCAACAGCAGGGCACCGACCCGCAAATGCTGCTGCGTATTTACCGTGAGCGGATGCCGAAGATTCTCGGGCAGGCCGGTTCGGTGACGACGGTCGATCCGAAAGACGATTCCCGCCTGATCATTCAGGGAGCTGCGCAATGACTGCCCAAACCGCCGCCGCGCCGAGCATGTTGTCCTCGGCTGAACAACGTAGCGCCGCGCGCCAGTTGACCCTGGCCATGCTTGCACTGGGCTTGCTTGCGCTCGGCCTGATCTGGCGCTGGTTGTTGCCGGAGCAGACCGGGGTCAGCCAATTGCTGTTGGGTTTTGCTTCGTTGCTGGTGGCCGTGCCGGTCATGCGTTCGGCGTGGTACAGCCTGCGTTATCCGAGCCTGCACGGGATCACCGATCAGTTGATTGCCCTCGCCATGCTCGGCGCTTGGGCCACTGGCGATCTGCTGACTGCGGCACTGCTGCCGATCATCATGATCTTCGGCCATGTGCTGGAAGAGCGCAGCGTGATCGGCTCACAGGAAGCGATTCATGCCCTCGGCAAACTGACCCGCAGCCATGCGCGCAAGATTCAGGCTGACGGCGCTATCGTTGAAGTCGATAACGGCACACTCAAGGCCGGCGACCTGGTGGAGGTGCGTGCGGGTGATCGCGTGCCGGCCGATGGTCGGGTGTTGTCCGGTCAGGCGAGCCTCGACACTGCATCGATCACCGGTGAGTCGGTGCCCATAGAGGCCGTTGTGGGCATGCCGGTGTTCGGCGGAGCGATCAACCTTGATGGCTTGTTGCGCATTGAAGTGACCCGCACCGGTCACGAGTCGACACTGGGTAAAGTCATCGCGTTGATGCAAAACGCCGAACGCTCCAAGCCGCCGATCACCCGTTTGCTCGAACGCTACGCCGGTAGCTACATGGTGCTGGTGTTGCTGCTGGCGGCCGTAACCTGGTTCGTCACCAACGATGCCCAGGCGATGCTTGCGGTGTTGGTGGCGGCCTGTCCTTGCGCACTGGTGTTGTCGGCACCGGCCACGGCGATTGCCGGGGTGGCGGTCGCAGCTCGGCACGGGATTCTGATTCGCAGCTCGGCGTTCCTCGAAGAATTGGCTGACCTGACGTCGTTGGTGGTCGACAAGACCGGAACCCTGACGTTCGGCACCTTGCGCCTGCAATCGATCGACAGTCCGCTGAAAGATCGCAGTCACGTACTGAAACTCGCCGCCAGCCTTGGCTCTGCCAGCAGCCACCCGGTCAGCCGCGCGTTGGCCGGGTTGGTCACTCAGGAACATTTTCTGCTGCTCTCCGACATCCGCGAGCGTCAGGGGCTGGGTGTCGTGGCGATGACGGAGCAGGGCGAAGCGGCCCTCGGTCGTCCGGAGCTGTTCGCGCAATTGGGCATCGTCACCTCAGCTGTTCCCGGCCACGATGGCCCGATTGCCGGGCTGGCCCTCGACGGTGAATTTCTCGCTTGGCTGTTGCTCGCCGACAGCGTCAAACCCGAGGCGCGGTTTGCCCTGAGCGAGTTGCGTGAACTGGGCTTGGGTCGTCAGTTGTTGCTGACCGGGGATCGACAAAGCGTGGCTCATACGCTGGCCCGGGATGTGGGCATCAGCGATGTCGAAGCCCAGGCCTTGCCCGAGGACAAACTCAATCGCGTGTTGAAAGAAATCGACAGCGGTTTCCGGCCGATGGTGGTGGGAGACGGCATCAACGATTCCCTGGCGCTGAAGGCCGGTGTGGTCGGCGTGGCCATGGGCGCGGGCGGCGCGGACATCGCGCTGGCCTCGGCCGATATCGTACTGATCGGCAGCGACCTGCGCCGGCTCGGAACCTGTGTGCGCCTGAGTCGCCAATGCCGGCAGACTTTACAGGTGAACGTAATCATCGGTCTGGGCTGGACCCTGGCGATTGTCGCCTTTGCCGCATTCGGCTGGCTGGGCGCGGCCGGGGCGATGATTGCCGCGCTGTTGCACAACTTGAGTACGTTATTGGTGCTCGGTAATGCTGGGCGTTTGCTGCGTTTTCAGGAGCCTTTGCTCAAGCTCAAAGATGAGGTTTGAGCGAGGCGAAAAGTTTTTTCATCGCCTCTGTAACGCCGTCAGGGCAGCGCTCTCTAGTGCTGTGTCGGGACTGAACAACCTTCCAGCCGACACCCCTGACGATTACTGAGGATATACAAATGAACTTCAAAACCGCCACCGCTGGTGCCGCTCTCGCCTTTGCCGCTGCAACAATGTTCGCAGGTGTTGCCACTCAGGCTCAGGCCGCCGACGCTGCACAAGTTCACTGCTACGGCGTGACATCGTGCAAAGGCATGAATGACTGCAAGACAGCCGAAAACGCCTGCAAAGGTCAGGCTGTCTGCAAAGGGCATGGCTTCAAGGCAATGACTCAGGCCGAATGCATGAAGGCAGATGGAAAAGTCGGCGAATAACTGACTGCCGAATGCCGTCGCGGTGGCTCTCTTGCCACTGCGGCACTTTGCGAGGAGTCCGCAAAATGTCTGCTTCCCTTTCTTGTCTGGGCTACGGCCTGGGTTTGCGCAGTGCCTACTACCAACAGATTCTTGAACAGTCGCCAGCCGTGGACTGGTTTGAAGTGGTCTCGGAAAATTTCATGGTCCAGGGCGGCAAGGCGCTGTACTACCTGGACGCCATTGCCGAACGGTATCCCGTAGTGATGCATGGCGTATCGCTGTCTATTGGCGGTCCTCATGCCCTCGATCCGCAGTATCTGCAACAGCTGAAACTTCTGGCGGAGCGAGTTGAACCGGCATGGATCTCCGATCACTTGTGCTGGAGCCGTGGCAACGCCCATCAACTCCATGATTTGTTGCCGCTGCCCTACACCGAAGAAAGTCTTTATTACGTGGCCGGCCGAGTGCGGCAGGTTCAGGACGTCTTGCAGCGTCCGCTGGTGCTGGAAAACGTCTCCAGTTACGTGCGCAGCGCTGGCGACGAATTCAGCGAATGGGAGTTTCTTGATGCGCTCAGCCGGTTGAGCGACTGCGAGCTGTTGCTGGACATCAACAACGTCTATGTCAGCTCCCGCAATCATGGCTTCGATCCGTGGACATTCATTCAAGGGCTGCCGGCCAAAAAGGTTCGACAGTTGCACCTGGCTGGCCACAGCGACCACGGCGATTACGTGATCGACACCCATGACCAGCCGGTGAGTGATCCGGTCTGGGCGCTCTATCAACAAACCCTGGAACACCTCGGGCCAGTCGCGACACTGCTGGAACGCGATGATCATTTCCCGCCTTTTGAAGAGCTACTTACCGAGTTGCAAAAGGCCCGGGCATTGGGTGATAGCGTGTTGACCCGGAGACTGAGATGCGCCTGAACGACTGGCAGCTGGCCTTTGAAACGTATCTGCTGGGTGAGCAGACAGCAGCCGATACCGCGCTAGGCGCGAGTCTTATGGGGGGGCCGACACTGGATGTGAGCACCGGGCTGGCGATCTATCACAACGCCTATCAGGCAAGGCTTCAGGAAGTTCTGCGCGGCGACTATCCGGTCATTTGGCATTGGCTGGGTGACGATGAATTCGAGCAGCTCGCGGCGGCTTACATTCGCCAGTGTCCGTCTGTTCATTACAGCCTGAGGTGGCTGGGTGAAGGGTTCGAGTCGTTTATTCGACAGCATTTAGTGCCAGAGCAAAGTGCAGCGCTGGGGGAGTTGGCGGCACTTGAGTGGGCATTCACGCTGGCGTTCGACGCGCCTGAAGGCGCGCCGCTGACAATACTGGACATGGCCGCCCTGAAGCCTGAAGACTGGCCGACGTTGCGGGTCAGCCCCAGCCCCTCTGTGCAATGGCTTGAGTGTGCTTTCAACAGTGTTGCGTTGTGGCGGGCAGTGAAGGATAAAACCGGGTTCCCCGGTAGTGCAGCGTTAGGGGCGCCCCAAGTATTGGTGATCTGGAGAGCGGGGCTGGTTTGTCATTACCGCAGCCTGGAACCTGCGGAGGCGGCAGCTCTAGACGGCTTGTTTCAGGGCGACTGGGATTTCGCTGAACTGTGCTCCGAATTAGCAGTCATCTGTGGTGAGGATGCACCCCTTCAGGCTGTTACATGGCTGAAACAGTGGGTTCAGGACGGTTGGTTGCAGCCTCGAATCATAGAGAGCAGCTATTAAATCGATAGCCGGCTATTTTTCAAGGATGGACTACCCTCAAATCAGACGTCTGAAAATCAGGGGGATTATCCATGCTCGCGCAACTTCCACCGGCCTTACAGAATCTGCAGTTACCGCTTCGCTTGCGACTCTGGGACGGCCATGAGTTCAACCTGGGGCCGACGCCCAGCGTCACCATTGTGGTCAAGGACCCGCACATGGTTACCCAGTTCACCCATCCGAGCCTGGACGCGCTGGGGGCGGCGTTTGTCGAAGGCAAACTGGAGCTCGAAGGCTCCATCAGCGACGTGATTCGTGTCTGCGATGAATGGAGTCAGGCGCTGATCAGCGAAGACGACGATGCGCAACCGGTGCGCCTGGTTCACGACAAGGAAACCGACGCCAAAGCCATCTCCTACCACTACGACCTTTCCAACGAGTTCTATCAGCTGTGGCTCGACAGCGACATGGCGTATTCCTGCGCCTACTTCGAGACCGGCAGTGAAACCCTTGAGCAGGCTCAACAAGCCAAGTTTCGCCACCTGTGCCGCAAGTTGCGCTTGCAGCCAGGGGAGTATCTGCTGGATGTCGGTTGCGGCTGGGGCGGGTTGGCACGGTATGCCGCGCGGGAGTTCGGCGCGAAGGTGTTCGGGATCACGCTCAGTCAAGCGCAATTGGATTTGGCTCGTGAGCGGGTGAAAGCCGAAGGCCTGGAAGACCAGATCGAACTGCAACTGCTCGACTACCGCGATCTGCCTCAGGACGGGCGATTCGACAAGGTGGTCAGCGTCGGCATGTTCGAACACGTCGGCCACGCCAATCTGGCCGAATACTGCAAGACCTTGTTCGGCGCGGTGAAAGAGGGCGGTCTGGTGATGAACCACGGGATTACCGCCAAACACACCGACGGTCGTCCGGTCGGGCGCGGTGCTGGTGAGTTCATCGAGAAGTATGTGTTCCCCAACGGCGAACTGCCGCACCTGGCGATGATCTCGGCCGAGATCAGCGAAGCGGGGCTGGAGATTGTCGATGTCGAGAGCCTGCGCCTGCATTACGCGCGGACCCTGGACCACTGGAGCGAACGCCTGGAAGACAATCTGGAAGCCGCCGCCAAACTGGTACCGGAGCAGGCACTACGGATCTGGCGGTTGTATCTGGCGGGATGCGCCTATGCCTTCGCCAGAGGCTGGATCAACCTGCATCAAATCCTCGCGGTGAAAGCCCATCCCGATGGCAGCCATGAACTGCCGTGGACCCGCGACGACATCTACAACTAGAGAATCGGCGAAATAAGCCGGGCGATCCGCATGCCGACCTGTTGCAGGCGGTGGGTTTCCCGGCTTTCTTCTTTGGCGATTTCGTGAGCCTGGGCGAAATCGTGGTTGAGCATCTGCTCCACTTCGGCGGCAAACCCGCTGTCGACCGTCAGCAGCATCACTTCGAAATTCAGCCGGAACGAACGGTTGTCCATGTTGGCGCTGCCGATGGCGCTGATTTCGTCGTCGATCAGCACCACTTTCTGATGCAGGAAGCCGGGTTGATAACGGAACACGCGCACCCCGGCACGTACGGCTTCGAAGGCATAAAGGCTGGAAGCGGCGTAGACGATCCGGTGATCCGGCCGCGATGGCAACAGGATCCGTACATCCACACCGCGCAGCACCGCCAGTCGCAACGCGGCGAACACCGCTTCGTCGGGGATGAAGTAAGGGCTGGTGATCCACACGCGTTCCGTCGCCGCATGGATGGCTTCGACGAAGAATAGCGAACAGGTTTCGTAGGAGTCCGCCGGGCCGCTGGCCAGTAATTGGCAGAGCACGCCGTCATCTGGATAAACGTCTGGCAGGATCAGCGGGGGCAGCGAGCGGGCTGCCCAGAACCAGTCTTCGGCGAAGGACTCCTGCATGCAGGCCACCACCGGCCCGCGAACTTGCACGTGGGTATCGCGCCAGGGCGCCAGGGGTGGTTTCTCGCCCATGTACTCGTCGCCGACATTGAGCCCGCCGACAAAGCCGACAAGCCCGTCGACCACTACGATCTTGCGGTGGTTGCGGAAATTCACCTGGAAGCGGTTGAGCCAGCCGCTGCGGGTGGCGAAGGCTTTGACCTCGATACCGGCATCTCGCAATGGTTGCACATACTCGTGGGGCAGGGAGTGGCTGCCGATGCGGTCGTAGAGCAAGTAAATCGCCACGCCCTCGGCGGCTTTCTTCGTCAGCAGGGTGTGCAGGCGTTGGCCGATGCGGTCATCGTGGATAATGAAAAACTGGATAAGCACCGCTTCACGGGCGTTGCTGATGGCGTCGAAAATTGCATCGAACGTGGCTTGGCCGTCGATCAGCAAGTGCACATCGTTGTTTGCCAGGCATGGCATGCGCCCCAGCTTCGGCATGGCCCGCAAAGACGCGTAAGCGCTGGAGGCACGCGCAGCCAGTGCCTCTTCTACCCAGGGGCGCCAGTTCAGTTCGGAGATGGCCTTGCGCATTTCCTCGTTGGCTTGCCGTCGGGCCTTGATGTAACCATCGAAGGTGCTGCGACCGAAGACCAGATAGGGGATCAGCGTGAGGTAGGGAATGAACAGCAGTGACAGGGCCCAGGCGATCGAGCCCTGAGCGGTCCGAACGGTCAACACGGCATGGATGGCGGCGATCGAGCCCAGTGTGTGCAACAGTGCGATCAGATAACCGAATACATGCGGTCCGAAATAATCCATGGGGCAGCCTTGCTCCTTGAAGATTCAATGCTTAACAGACCATGTTCCGGGCAGAATGTCGCTATTTAATTGGCCCATGAACCGAAGCCCGTGGCCGACGTCTAACGGCCACTAATGATCAGGAGTTACTCGATGAACGTTCGTCTGCTGGGTTTGGCCATGGCGTTTGGTTTGGCACTTCCTGTGGCCGCTCAGGCACAGATGCTGCAACCGGGCTTGTGGGAGTTGACCTCAAGCAACATGAAGGTCGATGACCAGAACATGCCCGATCTGCAATTGATCCTCGGCCAGCTACAAAACCAGATGACCCCCCAACAGCGGGCGATGCTGGAGAAACAAGGTATCACCATGGGCGGCAAAGGGATTCGGGCGTGCCTGACACCTGAGCAGGTGAAGAGCGACAACATTCCGCTGACGGACCCGCAATCGGGCTGCAAGCAGGAAATCACCGAGCGCACCGGCAACCAGTGGAAATTCCGTTTCAGCTGTCCGAAAGCCCAAGGCAACGGAGTGGCCACTTTTATGAGCGATCGTGAGTTCACCACCAAGGTCAACGGCACCTTCAACGCCACCGGCATTCAGCAGAAGGGTAGCCTCGATACCCGCGCTGTGTGGTTGGGTCAGGATTGCGGCACAGTGAAGCCAAGGGCCTAAAAGCTTTGCGGGTAGGCTCGTTCCCACCAGGTCATATGTGATCCCTGTGGGAGCGGGCTCGCCCGCGAAGGTGTCCGCTCAGGCACCAGCAGTCTTGGGCGGGTTCAACAAATCACACACCGCCTCAATCCCTTTCTCCCCGAAATCCTCCCCGCTGCCACTGCGCATGCTGACAAACCCACCGTCCTTTTCCTTCTCTCCGACCACCAACAGGTATGGCACTTTCTGGCTGTGCTGGCGAATCTTGCGGCTGATTTTCTCGTGACGCAGATCCGAGTTGGCGCGCAGTCCGCGCCGGCGCAGCGCTTCGGTCACCGAGTGCGCATAATCGCTCTGACGCTCATCGATATTCACAACCACGACCTGGGGTGGCGCTCGCCAGGTGTCCAGTTCCTGTTGGCTGGACCAACACGTGCCATAGATTCGTTGTTGCAACGTTCCGCTGATGTGGTCCAGTGCAAAGGCCTGCAATACCTTGGTGGTGGGAACATGCGGGCCTGCCGCGAAACCCTCGAAGTCCCCCAGACGATACAGCGATAGCCTTTCGGTTGGCGTTTGCTCCTGCCGGCGGATCGAATGGTTGGTCGCCGCCAATTCGCGCATACGCGCTTCGATCACTGGCAGAGCGGCCAGGGTTAAGGATCGCTGGAAAGCAAACTCATAAAAGAAGCCGTCACCCAGCGCCGATCCGGCCCGCAACTGCGTATTCGGATGCAGCTGTTTTACGGCCATGGCCAGCATCAGCGCACAGGAACGCCGGAGGATCTCCAGACCGTCGGGTTCCTGGGACGTGACGATACTGACCCGCGCATCGCACTTGATCAGAAATCCGCAGTCCACCAGCACGCCGTCCACCCGACCCGCGAGCGCTGCATTAGCCAGGCCGAGGCTGATACTCGCGGCAACCTCAAACACGGACAGCGGTTGGTCATACTCACGCAATGAACCATCAGGCAGGGTGATGTGGATCATGATCGGTGTTCTCGAATGTTTTCGATAACGTGCGTCAGCGCATAAACCGTAGCGGTAAGCCCTGACAGTTATCATTAAGACGTTTGTCGTGCCACGCAATTTGTCCCGACACGATCGTGGTGCTGACGCTGTGGCGAAAGCGATGCCGGGCGAAGGGCGTCCAGCCACATTGCGAAAGGATGGGTTGCCGGGAAACGGCCACGCCATCGGGCTCGTGTTTGATCAACACCAGGTCGGCCCAATACCCTTCGCGCAGGTAGCCGCGGTCGGGGATGGCAAACAGATCGGCGACCCGGTGACTGGTTTTGGCCACAAGGGTGGTGATCGGCAGGATCTCATCAGCCACCAGTTCCAACAGTGCGGGCAGGGCGTGTTGCACCAACGGCAAACCGGACGGCGCCTGGTTGTAGGGGCGCTGTTTTTCGGCCCAGGTGTGAGGTGCGTGATCGCTGCCGATCACGTCCAGCCGATTACTCAACAGCGCTTTGCGCAAGGCATCGCGGTCGGCCTGGGTCTTGATCGCCGGGTTGCATTTGATCAGGTTGCCGAGGCTCGGGTAGTCGCGGTCGTCGAACAGCAAGTGATGCAGGCAAGCCTCGGCAGTGATGCGTTTCTGTGCCAGCGGCTTGTCTTCGAACAGTGCCAGCTCACGGGCGGTGGTCAGGTGCAAAACGTGCAGACGGGTGCCGTGACGTCTGGCTAGATCGACGGCCATTGAGGAGGATCGAAAGCACGCTTCGGCATTGCGGATAAGCGGGTGAGCGGCGGGCGGAAGGTGCTCGCCGAACAGCTCTCGCAGGTTCGTCGCGTTGGCTTCAATGCTGGGTGTGTGTTCGCAGTGGGCCAACAAAAGGGTCGGCACCTCGGCGAACAACCGCTCAAGAATTCGCGGATCGTCCACCAGCATATTGCCCGTGGAGGCGCCCATGAACACTTTGACCCCGGCCACTTCGCAAGGATTGAGCGCGGCGACGGTGTCGAGATTGTCGTTGCTCACGCCGAAATGAAAACCGTAATTGGCCACTGAGTGAGTTGCCGCTCGACGCTTCTTGTCTGCCAGCGCGGCGAGGGTCAGGGTGGCCGGCGAGGTGTTGGGCATGTCCATGAAGCTGGTGATGCCGCCGGCCACCGCCGCTCGGGACTCGGTATGGAAGCTGCCCTTGTCCGGTGCTCCTGGATCACGGAAATGCACCTGGTCATCGATCATGCCTGGCAGCAGCCATTGGCCGTTTGCGTCGATTTCCACGGCGGCTTTTTCACCTTCGATGCTGCTGGCGATCTTGACGATGCGACCGTGGCTTACCAGCAGATCACCGTCGAATTCCCGACCTTCGTTCACCAGCCGGGCGTTGCGAATCAGGACGCTGCTCATGGTCAGAACTCGTTCTGCAGGGCTTTGTAGCCGCGCACCAAATCGACGTTGGTGCGCGCCACGTCTTCGGAAAACTCCGAGGCGCTGACGCTGACTGGTGGGAACTGCGACAGGTCGGTGTTGGGGCCGATGCGTGTGGTGGAGGGCACGTAGAAGGCGTCAGGCAAGTCACGACCATCGACTACCGAGTTGTGCCGCACCACGCAACCGTCGCCCACCGCGCAGTTGAACAGCACGCTGTTGAAACCGATGAACACGCGATTGCCGACGCTGCAGGGGCCATGGACGATGGAGCGGTGGGCGATGGAGCTGAACTCGCCGATGGTCACCGCCGCGCCGGACTTGGAGTGGATCACCACGCCGTCCTGGATGTTCGAATTGGCGCCGATGGTGATTGCTTCCATCTCGCCCGAGTCGTCCACTTCATCGGCGCGAATCACCGCGTAGGGGCCGACGAAGACGTTCTCGCCGATCACCACTTTGCCGCAGATGATTGCGGTTTTATCCACGTACGCCGACTCCGCAATCAACGGCAGATCACCTGAAGGATTCTTGCGGATCATGGCTTGCTCAATGCCTCGTACAAGGTGTTGAGGTTGTATTCGAACAGCCCGGTGAAGGTGCTGGCCGGGCCAGTTGCAGCGAGGGCATCGGAGTACAACGTGCCACCGATATGCGCGCCGCTTTCATCAGCGATTTGCTTGAGCAGGCGCGTGTCCTTGATGTTTTCCATGAACACCGCTTTGACCTTGGCCTGACGGATCTGTGTGATCAGCGCAGCGACGTCGGCGGCCGAAGGTTCGCGTTCGGTGGACAGGCCTTGCGGCGCCATGAAGTTGATGCCGTAAGCCTGACCGAGATAGCCGAAGGCATCATGGGAGGTGACGATTTTGCGATTACCCGGCGGCAGCGAACCGAGCTTGGCTTTAGCCTCGGCGAGCAAGGCGTAGATCTTTTTCAGATAGGCCTGGCTGTTGTGTTCGTAGTCGGCTTTGTTTGCAGGGTCGGCGGCGATCAGCGCTTTGGTGATGTTGCTGATGTACAACTCGGTGTTCGCCAGGTTGTGCCAGGCGTGCGGGTCCGGGATGGTTTCGCCGTCTTCGTCCAGAGAGCGTGGGATGACACCGTGGCTGGCGCTGATGACCGGGGCTTTGGTCTCGGTGCTGGTCACCAGGCGGTCCAGCCATGGCTCGAAACCCAGCCCGTTCTTGATGATCAGTTTGGTGTTGAGCAGTGCCTTTGCATCATCCGGCGTCGGTTCGTAGGTGTGGGCATCGGCGTCCGGACCGACCATGTTGGTGATCTGAATATGGTCGCCGCCAACCTGATGGGTCATGTCGGCGAGGATGCTGAAGCTGGTGACCACCTGGAGTTTTTCCGCGGCAGACAGCGACATCGACAGCATCAGACTGAACAGCACGAGTAAAGCGCGCATCGGGTTACACCTCATTGGGATGTGAGCAAAGGCGGGCGGCGCAGCAAACCGTGTACCGGACCGAACACCACGGACAGCAGATACCAACCGCCAGCCACCAGCACGATTGCCGGGCCGCTGGGCAGCGAGTAGTAGAACGACAGCAACAATCCGAGCCAGACCGAGAAGCTGCCGAGCAACGCGGCGATGATGATCAGCACCGGCAAACGACGACTCCAGAAGCGAGAAGCGGCGGCCGGCAGCATCATCAAACCGACCACCATCAGCGCGCCGATAGCCTGGAAACCGATCACCAGGTTCAGCACCACCAACGTCAGAAATACCCCGTGAGCCAGCGGCCCGAGACGGCTGACGGTTTGCAGAAAGAGCGGGTCGAGGGTGTCCAGCAACAGTGGTTTGTAGATCAGGGCCATGGCGAGCAGGCTGAAGCCCGAGACCCAGAGCATGCCGGTCAAGGTCGGGCCATCGACCGCCAGCGCCGAACCGAATAACAGGTGCAACAGGTCCAGCCGCTTGCCGGCGATGCCGAGGATCAGCACGCCGCTGGCCAGCGATATCGGGTAAATCGCGGCCAGGCTCGCGTCCTCCCGCAAGCCGGTGCGGCGGGTAATCCAGGCGGCCAGTCCGGCCATGCTCAGGCCGGCACCGAGGCCGCCAATGGTCAGCGCGGGCAGGCTCAAGCCTGCGTACCAGAAGCCCAATGCGGCGCCGGGCAAGATGCCGTGAGCCACTGCGTCGCCGATCAGACTCATGCGCCGCAGGATCAGAAACACCCCAAGCGGCGCCGTACTACAGGCCAGAACAAGGCCACCCAGCAGTGCCCGACGCATGAATACGAATTCGTGAAACGGTTGCCAAAGGTGAGCAGCGGCGATCATCAAGCCACCTGCGTCTGAGGTTGTTGGCGAATCAGCTCGGTACTGGGGCCGAGGACGCAGCCGCTGCTTTTGATCAGTAGCGCTTGTGGAATCTGTTGGCGCACGGCGGCCAGGTCATGACACACCACGACCAGGGTTCGACCGTCTGCATGCCAGGCGTGGAGGTGTTTCCAGAGCAGCGCCTGGCCGAGTTCGTCGAGCGCGGCGTGGGGTTCGTCGAGCAGCAGCAAGGGCGCTTCGGCAAGGCTCAGTCGGGCGAGTAGGGCACGTTGCAATTCGCCTCCGGAGAGGGCCATCAACGGGCGATGCTCCAGACCGGTCAGGCACCAGTCTTCCAACGCAGCCTTGAGTCGCTGGCTGCGAATTTCCGGAGTTTGCTTGCTGCCCCAGAAACCTGCGGCCACCAACTCTTGCAGGCTGATGGGGAACTGCCGGTCCAAGTGTTGTTGTTGAGGCAGGAACGAAAGGCCGCCCTTTCGTGGAACATCAATGACGACGTTGCCGGCCAGTGGCTTTTGCAGGCCGGCGATGACTTTCAGCAGGCTGCTTTTGCCCGACCCGTTGGCGCCGATGACGGCGGTCAGACTCCCCTTGGGCAGTTCGAAATCAACCGCTGGAGTGAGCGGCTGACCGGGTGCGCCCCAGCGCAAGGCTTGGCATCGGATCATGCGGCCTCCCAGTTCCAGCGGCTTTCGGCGACGGCATCGTGGGCGTGAAGGCTTTCGGCGTGGACGACTCGCACGTGAAAGGCGTTGATGCCCGGGGAGCGTTTCAATGCCAGGTTCAAGCGTCGCGCGGCATCTTCGCAGAACATCAGGTTCTGACCGTTGGCGAGGGCGAAAGCTTGTTCGTCGGCGCGTTTCACGGCGGTTTGCACAGCAGTGCCGAGAGCGGCTTCCGCGTCGTTGATCGCGGCGATCAACGGCAGGTCATCCAGATAGTCATCCAGACGCAGCTGCAATTGCGCATTACTGCGTTGGCTATGCGGCGTCGCGATAATGCCTTTCGTGGAACCGAGCCAAGCCAGAACGTCTGCGTGTTGCAATGGTTGATTGGCGAAGTCATCAACGAATTGCTGCTGAATCAACTGCCTCGAGAGCGCTGCTGAGCATGGACAGGTTGAGGAATAAGGCACGTCGATTTTTAGTTCCACGTGGAACATCGCGTTTTTCAGACTCGCTTCGATGCTCACCGGATAGGTTTTCCAGCCGGACAACGGACTGACGAGCGCGGGTCTTTTGAGCAGAAGTTCGGTGTGAATTTTTAGGTAAGCGTTGTGGGAAAGTCCTTCATGAGTCTCGAGAAAACTCAGCAAGACTCGCCGCAACAACGCGGGTGAAAGGTTTTCCTGCTCAAGCATTTCCAGCGCCAGGTACAGCCGCGACATATGGATGCCACGCGCCTCTCCATCGTCGAGGCTAACGCCAGCGTCGGCTTTTGCACTCAGTCGCTGGCCATCGAATAAAACAGGAAGAGCAATGCCGCACATGCCCACCCAATCGAGTGGCAGGGCTTGGCGTGAGGCCTGCGCGGCGATATCCGGCAGAGTCAGCGCATTCATGAGCAGGTCCATCGTGGGAGTTGATTTGGCATGTTATATTATAACAATCAAATCGACGATGCCTTTTTCGTGAACGAGCTTTCATCATGCACAGACGTCACTTGCTCAACCTGATTCTGGCCAGCGCGGCCTTTGCGTTACCTTTTGGTGTGTCGGCCACGCAAATTCGCAATGCACGACTGTGGCGTTCGGACGACAAGCTGCGACTGGTGTTCGATCTGAGCGGGCCGGTGCAGTACAAAACTTTTTCCCTGAGTGCTCCGGAGCGGCTGATCATCGATCTGAGTGGCGCCAACTTCAGTGGCGACTTCAGTCAGCTGGCGCTCGACAACTCGGTGATTCGCGCGATCCGTTCCGGGCATTTCGGTCAGGGCGATACGCGGATCGTCCTCGACCTCAGCGGTCCGGTGCAGCTCAACAGCTTCCTGTTGCCACCACAGGATGGGCAGGGGCACCGATTGGTGCTCGATCTGAAGGCCATTGCTCCGCTACAGATCGCGGCGGCGCCGTCGGAAAAACGTGAGCCCATCATCGACAAGGCTCACCCCAGGCGCGACATCATTGTGGTGGTCGACCCTGGTCACGGCGGCAAAGACCCGGGTGCGGTCGGCGCCAAAGGTGAGCGGGAGAAAGACGTGGTGCTATCGATCGCCCAGCTGTTGGCCAAGAGGCTGAAGCGTGAAAAGGGCTTCGACGTGAAACTGGTGCGTAACGACGACTTCTTCGTCCCGCTGCGCAAGCGCGTGGAGATCGCCCGCAAGCACAAGGCCGACATGTTCATCTCGGTCCATGCGGACGCCGCGCCGCGCCTCACCGCTTCAGGTGCGTCGGTGTACTGCCTGTCCGAAGGCGGTGCGACCTCGGCCACGGCGCGCTTCATGGCGCAACGGGAGAACGGCGCGGACCTGTTGGGCGCCACCAGCCTGCTCAATCTCAAGGACAAGGACCCGATGCTCGCCGGGGTGATTCTCGACATGTCGATGAACGCCACCATCGCCGCCAGTTTGCAGTTGGGCAACACGGTGCTCGGCAGTCTGGCGGGCATTACCACGCTGCATCAGAAGCGTGTGGAACAGGCGGGTTTCGCCGTGTTGAAGTCGCCGGATGTGCCATCGATTCTGGTGGAAACCGGCTTCATCTCGAACGCCCGCGACAGCCAGCGACTGGTGACGGCGCGGCATCAGCAGGCCGTGGCGGATGGTTTATTCGAAGGCTTGCAGCGTTACTTTCAGAAGAATCCCCCAATGAACAGCTACATCGCCTGGCAGCAGGAGCAGAAGAAGGCACAGGCCTAGCAACCGGTCATCCGGCTGCAGGTGAACTTCGCGCTGCTGCCCCCGGAGCTGGAGAACCTATTGATGGTTGTCCAGCCAACCCGGCGGTTGTAGCCGACCCAGGCTTCGCCATCGGATGCGAGGCCGGTAAAGAACGTCAGTTGCCCGTAGCGGCTGTTGGTTTGCGCCCAATGGCGTTTGCCGGCCACTTCAAAGCCGCGCAAGTAGATCGTGCTACCGACGGTGTTAACGCTGTAGGCATTGCCGTCGGCATCCACGCAGGCCAGCAGATTGGCGCTACGGGTGCATTTGGCCAGGCTTGGGATCTGTCCCCAGGCATCGACCGCGATCAGCAGCGAAAGGCTCAACAGCGAGAATCTCAGAGCGTTTCCCATGGCATTTCTCAAGGGGCGGACGGGTTAAAGCATCGTGCCCTTTGTCGTTGTGGGCAAGAGGGGGAGTGGCTTGTTTGTGTTGTTATACTATAACATAAATTAAGCCCGACATTGCGACCGGGCATCCCTGTGAGGAATACCTGATGCCCAATCGTCTCCCCGTGACCGTCCTGTCGGGCTTTCTCGGCGCCGGAAAAAGTACACTGCTGAATTACGTACTACGTAATCGCGATAATCTGCGGGTCGCGGTGATCGTCAACGACATGAGCGAAATCAACATCGATGGCAGTGAAGTTCAACGCGATGTCAGCCTGAACCGTGCCGAAGAAAAACTCGTGGAAATGAGCAACGGTTGCATTTGCTGTACGTTGCGCGAAGACCTGCTCGAAGAAGTCAGCAAACTCGCCAGGGACGGTCGTTTCGATTATCTGCTGATCGAGTCCACCGGCATTTCCGAGCCGCTGCCCGTGGCGGAAACCTTCACCTTTCGCGATGAGGAAGGGCAGGGCCTGGCCGACATTGCGCGGCTCGACACTATGGTCACCGTGGTCGACGGCATGAATTTCCTGCTCGACTACCAGGCCGCCGAAAGCCTCGCTTCCCGTGGTGAAACCCTGGGCGAGGAGGACGAGCGCTCGATCACTGACCTGTTGATCGAGCAGATCGAATTCGCCGACGTGATCCTGATCAGCAAGATCGATTTGATCAGCAGCCGCGAACGCCAGGAGCTGATCGCGATCCTCGAACGGCTCAATGCCCAGGCCGAGATCATTCCGATGGTCATGGGCGAGGTGCCACTCAAGAAGATCCTCAACACTGGGCGTTTCGACTTCGAGAAGGCCGCTCAGGCACCAGGATGGTTACAGGAATTGCGCGGTGAACACGTGCCGGAAACCGAGGAGTACGGTATTGCCTCCACGGCTTATCGGGCGCGGCGACCGTTTCATCCGCAGCGTTTTTTCAGCTTCATCGATCGCCCGTGGGTGAACGGCAAGCTGCTGCGTTCCAAGGGTTTTTTCTGGCTGGCCAGTAAACACATGGATGCCGGTAGCTGGTCCCAGGCTGGTGGCTTGATGCGCCACGGGTTTGCCGGGCGCTGGTGGCGTTTCGTGCCGAAAAGCCAGTGGCCGCAGGATGAAGAAAGTACCGCCGGGATCATGGAGAACTGGACGGCCGCCACCGGAGATTGCCGGCAGGAACTGGTGTTTATCGGCCAGAACATCGACTTTGCACAACTCACCGCCGAACTTGATAACTGCCTGCTGACGGATGATGAAATGGCCCTGGGCGTCGAGGGTTGGCGGCTGTTGCCCGATCCGTTCGGTCTCTGGCACGAAGAGGCGGCTGCCTGATGCTGGCGCCCAGTCTGAAGCGGCGACCGCTCATTGCTCAGGTTCAAGGTGAAACGCCAAAGGTGCTTACCGGGATTCTGGACGACGGTGTGAACCTCGCCCTTTGGCAGCGCCAACTGCCGGCGCATATAGCCGATTTCGGTCGCTTGCTGTTGTCCCTGAACCAGCCGCTGGCCGTGTCGCTTTCTCTTGAAATGGCCAGTGAAGACACTGAACCCAATCTCCACGGTTTAGCCTCAGGCTTCAGCGATCTTGAAGGTTACGAAGGCTTTATCGCCGACGTTTCCTGGCTGGTCAGCGCGTTCGCCTGCCTGTTGGGCGCCCAACGCATCGGCCTGCGCCTGCGGGTTCTGGACAAAGCCATGTGCCCGCGTTTCCATGTCGATCATGTGCCGGTGCGGTTGATCACCACCTACGCCGGGATCGGCAGCCAGTGGCTGAAAGAAGGGGCGATGGATCGCCGCCGATTAGGCGAGCCTGACGCCGAACCCCAGGATGATTCGCTGATCCAGCGTATCTCCAGCGGCGAAGTGGCGCTGCTCAAGGGAGAGAAGTGGCACGGCAACGAAGGTTTCGGCTTGATACACCGTTCGCCGCAGCCGGCACCGGGCGAGCGTCGTTTGATCCTGACCCTCGACTGGCTGGGCTGACAGCTCAAGGTTTGAGCCAGGTTCCCTGGCTCTGGGCTTCGCAAAACGGCTTCAGATACGCCGCATCGGTGGCCACGCCGTAATAGTGAATATCCTGCCGGTAAGGCATATTGGCGACTTGAGCGTTGCTGCATACCCCGAACGCGCCGGCGGGGCATTGGTCGACGTACTGCACCTCGACTTTCTGCCCGGCCAGATTCGGCTGGCAGAAGCCGTCGGTGAACAGTTTTTCCGGGATGTTGCGGTTCTGCTGGCAGACCTTCACGTCCAGCCGCTCAGCCGTACTATGTACCACGCAGGCCTGGGCCAGCGCTTCACCCGACGTGAGTGCCAGAAGCAACGACCATCCCATCAACCGCATCCTTTACCTCCTCAGAAAACTTCGACCATGTTGCAGAACATTCCCACCCACGTTATCGCCGGCCCGCTGGGTGCCGGCAAGACCAGCCTGATCAAGCACCTGCTGGCGCAGCGGCCGGCCGGTGAGCGCTGGGCGGTGCTGATCAACGAGTTCGGCCAGATCGGCCTGGATGCTGCGCTGCTGACCCAGGACGTCGATGGTATCGCACTGGGGGAAGTGGCCGGGGGGTGTTTGTGTTGCGTCAATGGTGCGCCGTTTCAGGTCGGCCTCGGGCGGCTGCTGCGCAAGGCACGACCGGATCGACTGTTCATCGAGCCCTCCGGGCTGGGGCATCCGGCGCAGTTGCTCAGGCAATTGAGCGAGGCGCCGTGGCAAGGCGTCCTGGTGGTGCAGCCTTGCGTGCTGGTGCTGGACGCCCAGGCGCTCGCGGCTGGAAAACCGCTGCCAGCGGCGCAACTGCAAGCCTTGGACAGTGCCGGGTTGCTGTTGCTGAACAAGGCAGAAAGCCTCGACGACAGTGATCGCCAGCGAGTTGTCGCACAGTTGCCGTCGCGTCCTTTGTACTGGACGCAGCAAGCTGTCTTGCCGCTGAGCGAGTTACCGGGCCTCAAGGCTCAGGCTGTCGCGGGTGTGGATAACTTCATCGTGCCCAAGGGGCTGGCACAGATGCCGGCCATCTGGACTGACCCTGCGCAGCCGATTTGCTTGAGTCAGGCGCAAGAGGGTGGCTGGAGCGTCGGCTGGCGCTGGCATCCGAGTCAGACATTCGATGCCGTGCTTGTCGGAAAGTGGCTTGAGAGCCTTGAATGGCTGCGGGCGAAGCTGGTTATCCACAGCGTCGAAGGTTGGGTGTCGGCCAACGCGCTGAATAACTCGTTACTGGATTGGCAACCCAGCGAATGGCGACGGGATTCGCGCATCGAGCTGATTTTCAGTGAAGTGCAGGATGTTGAGTCGCTGCAAAGAGATCTGGCCGATTGTCGGTCGGGGTGAAGATCAAAAGACCGCCGCTCCTATGGTGCGATCTTTTGATCTTCAGGGACGCCACTTGGTGTGTTCTTGCCGCCACTGGCTCAATTCAATCACCTCGGCGCTGGGTTTTGCGACTTCGACCACCGGCGGTGTGTCGTCGAATGGCATTGGGTAGGGCGCGAGCTCGATGTGTGCGCTATGGGCGCCGAACTGAGTGATGGTGCCGTTGTGGCGGGTTTCGCCGGTCACGGTAAATTCGAAGTTATACACACGGGCCAGGCGCCGACGGCCGTTGGCGTCTTTAATGAAAGCGATCTTCTTCAAGGCTACGTTGCCGTCCAGCAGCTCGATCCGCAGCTTGGCGCAATGCTGCTGAACCCGCTCCAGTGCGCGTTCGCGCAAGCCGTGGTTGTGCCACAGCCATGCGCCACCGGTGGCGAGCAGCATCAGCACGAAGATATTTCCTAGGGTCAGCATCAACAGGGTGCTCCAACAAGATAGTGTCAGCTTAACTGCGTCTCTGGTCTGTCGTACAGGCTGCGTTTAGTCGCATACTGCGCGGCTCGAATTTCAATCGGTTTATGGAAAACTCACCGCATGAAACGTACGCCCCATCTGCTCGCCATCCAGTCCCATGTGGTGTTCGGCCACGCTGGCAACAGCGCCGCGGTTTTCCCGATGCAGCGGGTCGGGGTGAACGTCTGGCCGCTCAATACCGTGCAGTTCTCCAACCACACGCAATATGGCCAGTGGGCCGGGGAAGTGCTGGCCCCGCATCAGATTCCGGAGTTGGTGGAGGGCATCGCGGCGATTGGCGAACTGGGCAACTGCGACGCCGTGTTGTCCGGCTACCTCGGCAGCGCGGCCCAAGGGCGGGCGATTCTGGCGGGAGTGGAGCGAATCAAATCGATCAATCCCAAAGCCTTGTACCTCTGCGATCCGGTGATGGGCCATCCGGAGAAGGGCTGCAGTGTTCCAGCCGAAGTCAGCGATTTCCTGCTGGAAGAGGCGGCGGCGTTAGCCGACTTCATGTGCCCGAATCAGCTGGAGCTGAACAGCTTCTCGGGGCGCAAGGCGCAGTCACTGTTCGATTGCCTGGCCATGGCGCGGGCGCTGCTGGCGCGCGGTCCGAAGGCGGTGTTGGTCAAGCATCTGGACTATCCCGGCAAACTGACGGATGGCTTCGAGATGTTGCTGGTGACCGCTGAAGGCAGCTGGCACTTACGTCGGCCGTTGCTGGCGTTCCCGCGTCAGCCGGTGGGCGTTGGCGATCTGACTTCCGGGCTGTTCCTGGCGCGTGTGCTGCTGGGTGACAGTCTGCTGAGCGCCTTCGAATTCACCGCGGCGGCGGTGCATGAAGTGCTGCTGGAAACCCAGGCGTGTGCCAGCTATGAGCTGGAACTGGTGCGGGCGCAGGACCGGATCGCCCATCCCCGGGTGCGGTTCGAGGCGGTAGCGATCAGTTTGTAACGGTGTGGCGGTAGAAAAGATCGCAGCCTTCGGCAGCTCCTGCGCGTCTGTGGGCGCTGCCCAGGCTGCGATCTTTTGCTTTAAGCGTCGCCCTTGATTTCCTGATAGCGCTTTTCCAGTTCCTGACGAATCTGCCGACGCTGCTGGGCCTGCATGTACCGACGCTTGTCTTCGCTGTTCTGCGGTTGCAGTGGCGGGACGGAGGCCGGTTTACGCTGGTCATCCACCGCGACCATGGTGAAGAAGCAGCTGTTGGTGTGGCGCACCGAGCGCTCGCGAATGTTCTCGGTCACGACCTTGATGCCCACTTCCATCGAGGTATTACCGGTGTAGTTGACCGAGGCCAGAAAGGTCACCAGCTCACCGACATGAATCGGCTCGCGGAAGATCACCTGATCCACCGACAAGGTCACTACGTAACGGCCGGCATACCGGCTGGCGCAAGCGTAGGCCACTTCATCGAGGTATTTGAGCAGGGTGCCGCCGTGGACATTGCCAGAGAAGTTGGCCATGTCGGGGGTCATCAATACCGTCATCGACAGCTGGGCGTTTCCGGGTTCCATAACGTACTCACGGGTTCAAGGCAGGGTTTGGGGGGGCACCTCTGTGGGTGCTTGTCGGTGTTTTTCAAACCAACAGTTATCGGGACGCCGGGCGGGGAGGCGCCGTCACGCCCGAAGCGATCTGTTTCCATATATTGCACCGTCTTTGCGCCGGAAGTCGTGGTGTTACCCTTCAAAAGCCCACCCCCGAAGGAGCCACACACCATGCATGCCATCAGTTTCATTCAGGATTTGGCAGTGATCATGTTGATCGCGGGTGTGGTGACCGTGCTCTTTCATCGTCTCAAACAACCGGTGGTGCTCGGCTACATCGTCGCCGGTTTCATTATCGGCCCGCACACGCCGCCCTTCGGCCTGATCCACGACGAAGAAACCATCAAGACCCTCGCCGAGCTCGGGGTGATTTTCCTGATGTTCTGCCTGGGGCTGGAGTTCAGCCTGCGCAAGCTGTTCAAGGTCGGCGCCACGGCGTTTATCGCGGCTTTCCTGGAAATCGTCCTGATGATCTGGATCGGCTACGAAATCGGCCGCTGGTTCGACTGGAATACCATGGATTCGCTGTTCCTCGGCGCGATCCTGGCGATTTCCTCGACCACCATCATCGTCAAGGCGCTCAACGACCTGAAGATGAAGAACGAGCGTTTTGCGCAGTTGATCTTCGGCGTACTGATCGTCGAGGACATCCTCGGTATCGGCATCATCGCCTTGCTGTCGAGCATCGCCGTCAGCGGCACGGTCAGTTCCGGCGAAGTCTTTTCCACCGTCGGCAAGCTTTCCCTGTTCATGATTGTCGCACTGGTCATCGGTATTCTGCTGGTGCCGCGACTACTGGCCTATGTGGCGAAATTCGAAAGCAATGAGATGTTGCTGATTACCGTGCTGGGCCTGTGTTTCGGCTTCTGCCTGCTGGTGGTCAAGCTTGAATACAGCATGGTTCTCGGCGCGTTCCTGATCGGTGCGATCATGGCCGAATCGCGCCAGCTGCTGAAGATCGAGCAGTTGATCGAGCCGGTTCGCGACCTGTTCAGTGCCATCTTCTTCGTCGCCATCGGCCTGATGCTCGACCCGATGATCCTGCTGCAATACGCCTGGCCGATTGCGGTGATCACTGTGGCGGTAGTGCTGGGCAAGATGCTGTCCTGCGGCCTTGGCGCGTTTATCGCCGGCAATGACGGACGCACCTCACTGCGCGTGGGGATGGGGCTTTCACAGATTGGCGAATTCTCTTTCATCATCGCCGCGCTGGGCATGACGCTGCAGGTCACCAGCAGCTTTCTCTATCCGGTGGCTGTGGCCGTCTCGGTGATCACCACGTTGTTGACGCCCTATCTGATCCGCGCGGCCGATCCGCTGTCGATCAAGCTTGCTGCCGTGATGCCGCAGCGCCTGGCTCGTGTGCTGGGGATGTATGGCGAATGGCTGCGCAGCATCCAGCCTCAGGGCGAGGGCGCGCTGTTGGCGTCGATGATTCGGCGGATTCTGTTGCAGGTGGGGGTTAATCTGGCGCTGGTGGTTGCGATCTTTTTATCGGGCGGCTTCTTCGCCGAGCGCATGTCCGTTTACCTGCAAGACTGGATCAGCGACCCGAGCTGGCAGAAAGCGTTGATCTGGGGTGGGGCGTTGCTGTTGTCGCTGCCGTTCCTGATCGCCGCCTATCGCAAGCTCAAGGCGCTGTCGATGCTGCTGGCAGAAATGGGGGTGAAGTCGGAGATGGCCGGCCGCCACACGCAGCGAGTGCGTCGGGTGATCGCCGAAGTGATCCCGATCCTCTCGCTGCTGGTGATTTTCCTGCTGCTGGCGGCCTTGTCGGCCAGTATTCTGCCGACCAACAAGTTGCTGGTGCTGATTGTCGTGGTCGCGGCTGCGATAGCGGCGCTGCTCTGGCGCTGGTTCATCCGCGTGCATACGCGGATGCAGGTGGCCTTGCTGGAAACCCTGGATAACCACAAGGATTCGTCCGAGCATTGAGCGTGACGAGTCCCTGTAGCAGCTGCCGAAGGCTGCGTTCGACTGAGCAGCAGTCGCCAATCAGGCTACGAGGTGATTCAGGTTAACCGGGTGTCAGGGTTTACGACTGCTTCGCAGCCGAACGCAGGCTGCGCCAGCTGCTACAAAAAGTCGTGCAGAGGTACATCAGCTTTCCAGCCAGACGTCCCGTGCCCAGTGCCAGACCGATTCCCAGGTTTCTTCGGCGAGTAACTCTTCTTCGGCCAGCCACAACACCACGGTGCCGTCTTCTTCGACGCAGTAGTAGTTGTCACCGTCCTGGCAGATCGGGATCAGGCTGCGATCAACACCAGCGTCCCAGGCGTTGGCGGCAACGTCCGGCAGGTAGGTGTGGGATTGCGGGTCGGTGACGGTCACCGGCTCCAGGCTGCCGTAGACAACATCGCTGACGGTCAGCAGAAATTCTCTGAATACGAAGGGAATGTCGATGAACAGTTGTTCTTCGATTTCTACCAGCAGATCTTCGTCGGGCAACTCCAAGGGGACCGGTACCGGTTCGTTGGCTTCACGCAGTTGTTCGATGATTTCTTCCACGTCCGGGATCCTCTTGCTTGATGGCGCGGTTTAGTTTGGGCGGTTTATACAGTAGCTCGCTATAGATGCAACCGTGAAATAGAAAACCCCGGCAGAGCCGGGGTTTTCATTACAGCATGCGAAACGCGGAGTTATCAGCTGTTCTGGCGGATACCTGCGACCAGCCAAGGCTGGTTTTCGCCCTGTGGACGTTCCATGTTCCAGCTTTCGCTGAACACTTCGCCCTGGTCGAA
Source organism: Pseudomonas sp. URMO17WK12:I6 (assembly GCF_003253625.1). Taxonomy (NCBI): domain Bacteria; kingdom Pseudomonadati; phylum Pseudomonadota; class Gammaproteobacteria; order Pseudomonadales; family Pseudomonadaceae; genus Pseudomonas; species Pseudomonas sp. URMO17WK12:I6. The sequence goes on along the minus strand of NZ_QKYZ01000001.1, from coordinate 605,149 downwards.
ACGCGAGGTCTTCGACACGCCGCTGAAGGTCAGGGTGGCGATGGTCTTGTCCGCACGGTCATCAACGCCGTCCAGTTGTACCTGGAGGTTGTCGATGTAGGTCGACTGGAAGCCGTCGCCCAGGTCGGCACGTTCGCGCTTGAGGAACTCCAGCAGTTGCGGGGTCACGAACTCGGCGATCTTGTCCATTTCGTTGGCGTCCCAGTGCTGTTGCAGGGACTGGAAATGGTTGCGTGCGGCTTCAACGAAGCGCTGTTCGTTGAACCAGGCCGGAGCATTGATCACCGGACGGGCAACAGGTGCGGCCGAACCGCCGAAGATCGAACCCATGGCTGGCTTCTGCTCGAACACTTCAGGTTGCATCGGCGCGCCGGCCGGAGCCATATGCTCCTGCTGTTTGCGACGACGAGCGGCAATGAAGCGGAAGACCAGGAAGGCGATGACCGCCATGATCAGGATGTCGAAGAACTGCATGCCCTGGAAGCCGCCGCCCATGAACATGGAAGCCAGCAGGCCACCGGCCGCGATACCGGCCAGAGGGCCGAGCCAACGCGAAGCACCGCCGGCCTTGGCGGCAGCGCCAGCGGCACCGGCCGCGCCGGCAGTGGCGGCTGCACCGCCCACGCCAGGAGAAGAAGGAGCCATTTGGCTGGTCTGGTGAGTCGGCGCAGCGCCGACACTCTTGCCGCCACCAAAGCGCTTGGCGTTGGCGTCCAGGCTCATCGTCAGGCCGATGCACAACGCCATGGCGATGCTAAGAAAACGTTTCATAAAGGGAATTCCCATTTGTGGATGGCACGCGCGCCATGTTGCACAGCTGAAGTGTTACTGGCTAGCGGCAGAGTGTTTCGGGCTTTTGCCTGACAGGTTGTGTTCAGCTTCAGTCAGCGCAATAAGGCCTGTTAGCGTTAGTCTGTAGGACGAGTGGACAGCTTCTGTAGGAAGGATGCTTAGCGCCGCAGCGCCAGCATGACGACACCGGCCGTAATCAGGCCGATTCCGCTCCATTGGCGCAGGTCGAGTTTTTCACCCAGCAGGATTACGCCGAGCACCGCCACCAGCACCACGCTGAGCTTGTCCACCGGAGCGACCAACGAGGCCGGCCCCAGTTTCAGCGCGCGGAAGTAGCAGATCCACGAGGCACCGGTGGCCAGTCCCGACAGCAGCAGGAACAGGTAGCTCCTGGCCGAGATCGATCCTAATGACTGATATTGGCCCGTGGCGTACAAAATCAAGGCCAGGCTGACCAAAACCACCACCGTGCGCAGCAGCGTGGCGAAGTCCGAGTTAACGTTTTCGATGCCGATTTTGGCGAAGATCGCGGTCATGGCGGCAAACGCCGCCGACATCAGGGCCCAGAATGTCCAGGAAGAAAAGAAACCCGAGCCCATGTTTTTGCGCCTTTTATAAGATCAATCTGAAACACAGAACCTTGTGGGAGCGAGCAGGCTCGCCCCCACAGTAAATCACTGGCAGGTTTTAGATCGCTTCCAGCTTGGCGTAACCGAGCATCAGCCACTTGCTGCCTTCGCTGAAGTTCACCTGCACCCGCGCCTGAGCACCGGCGCCTTCGAAATTCAGGATCACACCGTCGCCGAACACCGAATGCCGCACAGTCTGGCCGAGGCTGAACCCGGTGTCCGGGATCTCGCTGCCGCCGAACAGGCTGCTGGAACTCTGCTGCTGGCCTCCGCCGAACGGACGGCTGACACTGTTGGACAGTCGCACTTCCTGGATCAGGCCTTTCGGCACTTCACGTACGAAACGCGACACCTTGTTGTAGGTCTCGCTGCCGTACAAGCGTCGGGTTTCAGCATACGTCAGCACCAGGTTCTGCATCGCCCGGGTGATACCGACATAGGCCAGACGACGCTCTTCTTCAAGGCGACCGGGTTCTTCCAGGCTCATTTTGTGCGGAAACAGGCCTTCTTCCATGCCCACCAGGAACACGTAAGGGAATTCCAGGCCCTTGGCGCTGTGCAGGGTCATCAACTGAATGCTGTCTTCGTGCTCGTCGGCCTGGGTGTCCCCGGCCTCCAGCGAGGCGTGGCCGAGGAATGCCGCCAGTGGCGATTGCTCTTCGTCCTCTTCCGGGTTTTCGAAGTTGCGCGCGGCGCTGACCAGTTCCTCAAGGTTTTCTACCCGGGCCTGGCCTTTCTCGCCTTTTTCCGCATGGTGGTAGGCGATCAGCCCCGACTGCTCGATGACGGTCTGGGTCATCAGGTGCAACGGCATTTCCATGCACTTGGCGGCGAGGTTCTCGATCAGTTCCATAAACGCCCCAAGAGCACCGGCAGCGCGCCCGGTCAGGCCCTTGTTGGCCACCAGCTGACGCATGGCTTCCCACATCGACACGTCGCTGTGGCGCGCATGATCGCGAATCGCTTCGACGGTTTTTTCGCCGATGCCACGGGCCGGAACGTTGATCACCCGCTCCAGGGCCGCATCGTTGCCACGGCCTTCCAACAAACGCAGGTAAGCCATGGCGTTCTTGATTTCTGCCCGTTCGAAGAAGCGCTGACCACCATAAATGCGGTACGGGATGCGCTCGCGCAGCAAGGCTTCTTCCAAAACGCGCGATTGGGCGTTAGAGCGGTACAGAATCGCGATATCACTGCGAGCCAAGCCGGTTTTCAGCGCGCTTTCAATGGTTTCAACCACGTAACGTGCTTCATCGTGTTCGTTGAACGCGGCGTACAGATTGATCGCTTCGCCTTCGCCACCATCGGTCCACAGCTCTTTGCCCATGCGCCCGGTATTGTTGGCGATCAGGGCGTTGGCGGCCTTGAGGATCCCGGCGGTGGAGCGGTAGTTCTGCTCCAGACGAATGATCTCGGCATCCGGGAAGTCGTCGGAATACTGATAGATGTTCTCGATTTTCGCGCCGCGCCAGCCATAGATCGACTGATCGTCGTCGCCGACCACCATCAGGCTGTCGCCACCCTTGGCCAGCAGACGCAGCCAGGCGTACTGCACGGCGTTGGTGTCCTGGAACTCGTCCACCAGAATGTGCCGGAAGCGCTTCTGATAATGGGCGAGCAGCCCCGGGTGGTCGCGCCACAGATCGAGGGCGCGCAGCAGCAGTTCGGAGAAGTCGATGACGCCGGCACGCAGGCACGCAGCCTCGTAGGCTTCATAAATGCTGCGCATGGTCGCCAGGAACAGATCGCCGCTGGCTTGAATATGTTGTGGACGCAGACCTTCGTCTTTCTGCCCGTTGATGAACCACTGGGCCTGCCGGGCCGGCCAGCGTTGCTCGTCCAGGCCCAGCTCACGGATCACCCGCTTGACCAGCCGTTGCTGGTCGTCGCTGTCGAGAATCTGGAAGGTCTGGCTCAGGCCCGCCTCTTGCCAGTGCGCCCGCAATAAGCGGTGTGCCAGGCCGTGGAAGGTGCCGACCCACATGCCGGCCGGGTTGATACCCATCAGCTGCTCGATGCGATGACGCATCTCGGCAGCGGCCTTGTTGGTGAAGGTCACCGACAGAATGGAGTGGGGCGAGGCGTTTTCGACCTGGATCAACCAGGCGATACGGTGCACCAGCACTCGGGTTTTACCGGAGCCAGCACCGGCCAGGACCAACTGACGACCCACGGAGGCAGCTACGGCCTGGCGTTGGGCATCGTTGAGGGAGTTCAGCAGAAGGGAGAGATCATCGCGCATCGGGGCATTCTAGGGTGCGCCGTCACACCGGGCAAACCGAGCTTTACATTAGCCGATGAAAGAAGCATCGACGATGACCGGTTGGTCACTGGCTGCAAGCAGGGACGGGGCTCGCCTGGCGGCTTTTACGCCGGATGCGGGCGACTAAAACTTTTGTCTATTTTATGACCTGAGGCAGTTTGGTCCGGGCATTTGCTTGTGTATGCTCCGTCCACAATTCGGGCTCGCATGCTCAACTATAAGAACAAGAACATCGCCTATGACCCTCAGCTCCGACCTGTCGGGCCCCTCCGTGGAGCCTCGGGCTATCCGCAAACAGTACGCCATGGAGATGGCGGTCGAACGCACGCGTCTGCTGTACCAGGGCTCGCTCTTGCCGACGCTTTTCATGTTGATCAACGGTCTGGTCTGCGCCGGGTTGCTCTGGAGCCCGCAACGCTACTTCGTGGTCAGTGTCTGGCTGGTCTGGTTGTTGTCGCTGGTGGCGTTGCGGGTGATTCAGGTCGCGGCCTTCGATTCGGCGATTCCCAACCGTCAGGCCCATCCGATCTGGCGTCGCATGTTTCTGCTCGGTTCGGCGATGACCGGCCTGACCCTAGCCGGTGCCGGCATCGCGCTGGTGCCCGCTGACAATTTCATCCAGCAAGCCTGGGTATTCGGTCTGATCGGCGCCGCAGCCCTTTCGGCCAGCGTCGCTTATGCGGTCAGCCTGCCAGCATTTCTATCCTTTACCTTGCCCTGTCTGTTGCCCGCCATCGGCTATCTGTTCTGGGGCGGCGATGAACAGGAGCAGGGCTGGGGCTGGTTCGGGCTGATTCTTCTGGGCTCGTTGAGCGTGGTCGCCTGGCAGGTCAATCGGTTGATCGATCAGGGTTTGTTGCGGCGTTTTCAAAATCAGGCGCTGATCGAACACTTGCAGCAAGCGCAAAGTCGCAGCGAGCAACTCAATCACGAACTGGCCAAGGAAATCGACCAGCGTCGTCGCGCCGAAGAAGCATTGCGCGAAACCCAGGTCGACCTTGAAAACCGGGTTGCCCAGCGCAGTCTGGAGCTGGATGCGGCCAACCAGGCCTTGAGCAAGAGCGAAGCGCGGCTGGCGCTGGCGTTGAAAGCGAGTGAACTCGGTTTGTGGGACTGGAACCTGCAGACCGACGAAGTTCATCACACTCAGCTCCAGGAGTTGTTCGGGCTGGAGCCGGAATACGTGACGGCAATGCTCCGCCACCTCAAGCCGAGGCTGCATCCCGACGACTTGCCAGCGCTGAAGCGGGCGCTGGTCGAGCATTTGAAGGGCCGCACCGAGGATTATCAGATCGAGTACCGCGTTCGGCATGGCGATGGCCATTGGGTCTGGATCGAGGACCGTGGTCGAGCGGTCGAGCGTAGTGAAAACGGCCGGGTGATCCGCATGGTCGGCACCCGTCGCGATATCAGCGCCAGCAAGCACCTGGAAGAACAGCGCCAGCTGGCGGCGACGGTGTTCGAGGCGGCCAGCGAAGGCATCGTGATTTTCGACCCGAATTACGCACTGATCGCGGTCAATCAGGCTTTCAGTCGGGTAACTGGCTATGAAATCGACGACATGCTCGGGCGCAACGTGGTCGATTTGCCTTGCAGCCGCGACGCCCGTCGGCATTACGCGGCGATTCGTCAGGCGCTGGAGCAGCACGGTAGTTGGCAGGGCGAGTTGGTCGAGACCCGCAAGAATGGCGAGTTGTATCCGCAGTGGCTGCAACTGAATGCCGTACGCGATTTGCGGGGAAATGTCAGTCATATCGTTGGCTTCTTCGCTGATCTGTCCGCTCGGCGTGAATCCGAAGAGCGCATGCGCTACCTCACCCATTACGACGAGCTCACGGGGCTGGCCAACCGTTCGTTATTCCGTGAACGACTAAGCGAGGCTCATCAGCGGGTGCGTCAGGGCGGTCGGCGCAGCCTGGCGCTGCTGCACATCAATCTGGATCGCTTCAAGTTGCTCAACGACAGCCTCGGCCACGAAATCGCCGATCAGCTGTTACAGAAAATGGCCCGGCGGTTGGTCAATGCGTTGCCGGAAGCGGACACCATCGCCCGGTTGTCCGGCGATGAATTTGCGGTGCTGTTTGACGCCTACGGCAACCTGTCGAGCCTGGCGCGCGTGGCGACGCGATTGTCGACCAAGCTGCGTTTGCCGATCACTGTCGAGGGGCATGAACTGGTGATGAGCGCGTCCATGGGCATCAGCCTGTTGCCGGACACCGCACGGGAGATTTCCGCGCTGGTCAGCCAGTCGAACATGGCCATGCAGCATGCCAAACACTTGGGCGGCAACAACTTCCAGTTCTACACCGACAGCTTGCAGGCCAGCACGCTCGAGCGTTTGCAGCTTGAGAACCAATTGCGCAAAGCCATCGAAGAAAAGCAGTTGAAGGTGTTTTATCAACCGAAACTCTGCCTCGCCACCGGCCGGTTGAATGCCGCCGAAGCGCTGGTGCGCTGGAATCACCCCACCCTTGGCCAGGTACCGCCGGGGGATTTCATCGGTCTGGCCGAGGAAACCGGCCTGATCAACGCTATCGGCGAGTTCGTCTTGCGTCAGGCCTGCTGGCAAGCCTGCGAATGGCAACGTCAGGGGCTTGAGCCGATTCGGGTGTCGGTCAATCTGTCGGTGCATCAGCTGCGTCAGGGGAAACTGGTCAGCCTGGTGCGCCAGGTGCTGGAAGAAACCGGCCTGGCGCCGCACTACCTGGAACTGGAACTTACTGAAAGCCAGTTGCTGGACAGCGTCGAGCACATCATCGCGACCTTCCAGCAATTGCGCGATCTGGGAGTGAAGCTGGCGATCGACGATTTTGGTACCGGGTATTCGTCTCTGAGCTACCTCAAACGTATTCCTGTGGATTACGTGAAGATCGATCAGGCATTTATCCGTGGGCTGGGAGAGAGCAGCGAGGATGCGGCGATCACCCGGGCGATTATTGCCATGGCCCACGGCCTGTCGTTGAAAGTGGTGGCTGAAGGGGTCGAACGGCCGGAGCAGCTGGAGTTTCTGAAGGTCGAGCATTGCGATGAAGTGCAGGGTTATTGGATCAGCCGTCCGGTTGAGGCTGCAGACCTGGCTGAGCTGTTGCGCGCGGACGAAAAAACCTCGTAGGTGCTACATGGAGCATATGTCGCGTGATATGGGGACATTGAGTTACGCATTGAGCAGGCAAAAAGCCGATTCATGTAGTATAACTACAAGCGTGCTACATCCCCGGCACCTGCCAATGACAAAGAGTCCAGCCCCTTGAATCTGCTGCAACACATCGCCCAGTCACGCCACCTGTTACGCAAGTCGGAGCTCAAGGTCGCCGACCACGTGCTGCTTGATCCTGCGGCGGTGATGCACAGTTCCATGGCCGACCTGGCCCACAGCGTAGGCATCAGCGAGCCGACCATCGTGCGGTTTTGCCGCGCCATCGGTTGCTCCGGGTTCCAGGATTTGAAACTGAAGCTGGCGCAGAGCCTGGCGGCCGGCGCGAGCTTCGGGCAATTCGCGATCCATGAAGACGATTCGGTTGCCGACTACAGCCTGAAAATCTTCGACACCACCCTGCACACCCTGATGGAAGTTCGCGAGAAACTTGACCCGGTAGCGTTGCAGAAAGCCGTGACCGCGATGTCCCAGGCCCAGCGTGTCGAGTTCTACGGCTTCGGTGCGTCGGGTGCGGTGGCGGCGGATGCCCAGCACAAGTTCTTCCGTTTGTTGCTGACCGCGGCGGCGTATTCCGACCCGCACATGCAGGCGATGTCGGCGGTGACCTTGAAGCCGACCGACGTGGCGATCTGCATTTCCCAGTCCGGTCGCTCAAAGGACCTGTTGATCACCGCCAACCTGGTGCGCGAAAGCGGCGCCACGCTGATCACCCTGTGCCCGAGCCAGACACCGTTGGCCGAGCTGTCGACCGTTAACCTGGCGATCGACGTGCACGAAGACACTGAAATCTACACGCCACTGACGTCGCGCATCGCCCACCTGGTAGTGATCGATGTGTTGGCGATGGGCGTGGCCATGGCCCGTGGGCCGAGCCTGGTCAATCACTTGAAAAGCGTCAAGCGCAGCCTTCGCAGCTTGCGGTTGTCGCCAAAGTCAGTAAAAGCGCTGGACGATTGATTCTGGCTGGAATTGTGGCGAGGGAGCTTGCTCCCGCTCGGCTGCGCAGCAGTCGCAAAATCTTAGGGCCGCTTTGCGACCCAGCGGGAGCAAGCTCCCTCGCCACAGGTTCGCAGTCAGCCGGTGAGGTTCATCGTTCTGTAACCCTCCCGCCGCCAAACCGTCATCCCTCGCGCCTATCTTGAAACTCCCGTACTCGCCTTGGGAGACTCGAAATGGCCCAGCCCTACGAAGAACGCAACAGCGCCGTCAAAACCCGTCGTCAGCAAGAAGACCAGCGCCGCATGGAATTTCGCCGCGCCATCGAAGATCGCTGCGAGCGCCGCCAGCTTCTGGCCGAAATCGGCGAATTTCCCGACGACCTCGAGCTCAACTACTGGCAGGCAGCACCGGTAACTTCCCGTCGAAACGCTCAACCAGTGCGCTGATTTGTGCCCGTTCGCTGCGGATAAACGCAAGGAATGCGTGGGCCACCGGCGATAGCCGTTTGGCCTTGGCCTGCACCAGGCACCAGCTACGCAGCAGCGGCAGCTCTTCGACCGGCAGCTCAATCAGGGCGCCGGTCGCCAATTCAAGGTTCAGGGCATGGCGCGTCAATAGCGCCAGGCCCAGACCCGCCAGCACGCATTCACGCTGAGCTTCCGCCGACGCGACCTCCTGGGTCTGGGTGAAGTGCACGCGCTTCTCTTTGAAATACTCCTCGCAGGCCAGTCGCGTGCCGGAACCGGGTTCGCGCAACAGCAGCGTGTAGGGTTCCAGATCCTGCAAGCGCAGCGGCCCCATGTGGCACAGCGGATGATCCGGCGGCGCCACGGCTACAATCGGGTTATTGAGGAACGGCAGGAATTCCAGCCCCATGTCCTGTGGGACCATCGACATGATCACCAGATCATCGCGGTTATCCGACAGGCGCCGGATGACCTGGCCACGGTTGACCACCGTCAGGTGCAGGTTCACTTCCGGGTGCTGGCGCTTGAACGCGGCAAACAGGTGCGGCACGAAATACTTGGCGCTGGACTCCACCGCCAGTTTCAGCTGACCTTGCAATGAGCCTTGCATGTCCGACAGCTGCATATCGAGGTTTTCCAAGCGGCCGAAAATGTCCCGGCTGGCGCGCTGCAGCGCTTCGGCCGCCTCGGTCATGTAGAGCTTTTTGCCGACATAATCGAACAAGGGCTGACCGATCAGCTCTTCGAGTTGACGAATCTGTAGGCTCACGGCAGGTTGTGTGAGAGACATTTCGTCGGCTGCGCGGCTGTAGGACCTTAAATCGCACACCTCATTGAAGATCTGCAATTGACGCAATGTCATACGCATCAATGACTTACGCATTTTCTATAGATCCTGAGCGAAGGCCGATGACTCAACTATAAGTCTTTGCTTATGCCTGACCCAATTATTATTCATTTTTGTTAATCCCTTGCGAGAGCTAGTGTGGAGCTGCGACTGAATTGAAACATTTGGTCACGCGTCGACCTGTCTAATCGGGTCGTGGGTGCCACCGGCTCAAGGGAACCTCCAAGTGATAAAAAAGATCCTGATTGCCAACCGTGGTGAGATTGCCGTACGAATCGTGCGCGCCTGCGCCGAGATGGGCATTCGCTCGGTCGCGATCTATTCCGACGCCGACCGTCATGCTTTGCATGTGAAGCGTGCGGACGAGGCCCACAGCATCGGTGCCGAGCCACTGGCCGGCTACCTGAACCCGCGCAAGCTGGTGAACCTGGCGGTGGAAACCGGTTGCGATGCGTTGCACCCCGGCTACGGCTTCCTTTCGGAAAATGCCGAGCTGGCGGACATCTGCGCCGAACGCGGAATCAAATTCATCGGCCCGTCGGCGGAAGTCATTCGCCGCATGGGCGACAAGACCGAAGCGCGCCGCAGCATGATCAAGGCCGGCGTGCCGGTCACGCCGGGCACCGAAGGCAACGTGTCGGGCATCGAAGAAGCCCTGGCCGAAGGCGACCGCATCGGTTACCCGGTGATGCTCAAGGCTACCTCCGGTGGTGGCGGCCGCGGTATTCGTCGTTGCAACAGTCGCGAAGAACTCGAACAGGCCTTTCCTCGGGTGATTTCCGAAGCCACCAAGGCTTTCGGTTCGGCGGAAGTGTTCCTGGAAAAATGCATCGTAAACCCGAAACACATCGAAGCGCAGATCCTCGGCGACAGCTTCGGCAACGTGGTGCACCTGTTCGAGCGTGACTGCTCGATCCAGCGTCGCAACCAGAAGCTGATCGAGATCGCTCCGAGCCCGCAACTGACCCCGGAACAGCGCGCCTACATCGGCGACCTGTCGGTGCGTGCAGCCAAGGCCGTGGGTTACGAGAACGCCGGCACCGTGGAGTTCCTGCTCGCCGAGGGCGAGGTGTACTTCATGGAGATGAACACCCGGGTTCAGGTGGAACACACCATCACTGAAGAAATCACCGGCATCGACATCGTTCGCGAGCAGATCCGCATCGCATCCGGTTTGCCGCTCTCGGTGAAACAGGAAGACATCCTGCACCGTGGTTTCGCGCTGCAGTTCCGGATCAACGCCGAAGACCCGAAAAACAACTTCCTGCCGAGTTTCGGCAAGATCACCCGTTACTACGCGCCCGGCGGTCCCGGTGTGCGCACCGATACGGCGATCTACACCGGTTACACCATTCCACCGTTCTACGATTCGATGTGCCTGAAACTGGTGGTCTGGGCGCTGACCTGGGAAGAGGCGATGGACCGTGGCTTGCGAGCCCTCGACGACATGCGCGTGCAAGGGGTCAAGACCACCGCCGCGTACTACCAGGAAATCCTGCGTAACCCGGAATTCCGTAGCGGCCAGTTCAACACCAGCTTCGTTGAAAGCCACCCTGAACTGACCAACTACTCGATCAAGCGCAAACCCGAAGAGCTGGCCCTGGCCATCGCCGCCGCCATCGCCGCCCACGCAGGCCTGTGAGGAATAGAACAATGAGCAAACAAATCCACGTTACCGACACAATCCTGCGCGACGCCCATCAATCGCTGCTCGCCACCCGCATGCGCACCGAAGACATGCTGCCGATCTGCGACAAACTCGACAAAGTCGGTTACTGGTCGCTGGAAGTCTGGGGCGGCGCGACCTTCGACGCCTGCGTACGCTTCCTGAAAGAAGACCCGTGGGAGCGTCTGCGCCAACTGCGCGCCGCGTTGCCTAACACGCGCCTGCAAATGCTCCTGCGTGGCCAGAACCTGCTGGGCTACCGCCATTACAGCGACGACGTGGTCAAAGCCTTCGTCGCCAAGGCCGCGGTCAACGGCATCGACGTGTTCCGTATCTTCGACGCCATGAACGACGTGCGTAACCTGCGCGTGGCCATTGAAGCGGTGAAAGCTGCTGGCAAACACGCCCAGGGCACCATCGCCTACACCACCAGCCCGGTGCACACCATCGAGGCTTTCGTGGCGCAAGCCAAGCAAATGGAAGCCATGGGTTGCGACTCGGTGGCGATCAAGGACATGGCCGGTCTGCTGACCCCGTACGCCACGGGTGAACTGGTCAAGGCACTGAAGGCCGAGCAATCGCTGCCGGTGTTCATCCACTCCCACGACACCGCCGGCCTGGCTGCGATGTGCCAACTCAAGGCCATCGAAAACGGCGCCGACCATATCGACACCGCGATCTCCAGCTTCGCCTGGGGCACCAGCCACCCGGGCACCGAATCGATGGTCGCCGCCCTTAAAGGCAGCGAGTTCGACACCGGCCTGAACCTGGAGCTGCTGCAAGAGATCGGCCTGTACTTCTACGCCGTGCGCAAGAAGTACCACCAGTTCGAAAGCGCGTTCACTGCCGTCGACACTCGCGTGCAGGTCAACCAGGTTCCGGGCGGGATGATTTCCAACCTGGCCAACCAGTTGAAAGAGCAGGGCGCCCTGAATCGTATGAGCGAAGTGCTGGCTGAAATCCCGCGCGTTCGCGAAGACCTCGGCTTCCCGCCGCTGGTGACCCCGACCTCGCAAATCGTCGGCACCCAGGCGTTCTTCAACGTGCTGGCCGGCGAGCGCTACAAGACCATCACCAACGAAGTGAAGCTTTACCTGCAAGGCGGCTACGGCAAGGCGCCGGGCACTGTGAACGAAAAGCTGCGTCGTCAGGCCATCGGCAGCGAAGAGGTGATCGACGTGCGTCCGGCCGATCTGCTCAAGCCGGAGATGACCAAGCTGCGTGCCGAAATCGGCGCCGTAGCCAAGTCTGAAGAAGACGTGCTGACCTACGCCATGTTCCCGGACATCGGTCGCAAGTTCCTCGAAGAACGCGCAGCCGGCACCCTGACACCGGAAGTGCTGCTGCCGATTCCGGAAGCAGGCGGTGTGGCTTCGGCCGGTGGTGAAGGCGTGCCGACCGAGTTCGTCATCGACGTTCACGGCGAAACCTACCGCGTCGACATCACTGGTGTGGGCGTCAAGGCTGAAGGCAAGCGCCACTTCTACCTGTCCATCGACGGCATGCCGGAAGAAGTGGTGTTCGAACCGCTCAACGAATTCGTCAGCGGCGGCAGCAGCAAGCGCAAGCAAGCCACTGCACCGGGCCACGTCAGCACCACCATGCCGGGCAACATCGTCGACGTGCTGGTCAAGGAAGGCGACACCGTGAAAGCCGGCCAGGCCGTGCTGATCACCGAGGCGATGAAGATGGAAACCGAAGTCCAGTCGGCCATCACCGGCAAAGTCACCGCCATCCACGTGGCCAAGGGCGACCGGGTGAACCCGGGCGAGATCCTGATCGAGATCGAAGGCTGAGTTAACAGCCTCGATATACCGCTTTAAACCTCGGGGGGGCATGTGCTCCCCTTTTTTTTCGCACTGGGTTTGTGGCTGTTAGAAACTCATTCGCCACTGACCCGTCACGCCGTGGTTACGGCTGTCGGTGCCGATCTCGCCAGTGAGTCCGATGCCCAGGGTGTGTTTTGCTGACAATCCAAGGTCCAGCCCTGTATTGACCAGCAGGCTGTCACGATCCAGCGGCGCACCGGAAACGGTGAAGTTTTTCCCGCCCGTTACCAATCGTTGGCGGGTATCGCTGTAGACGTCCCCGTAAGTATGTTTCCAGCCGGCACTGAACCGTGGCGTCAGTTGCATGCCGTTATCCAGAGTGTTGAGCTTTGCCAGCCGCAGGCCGAACGTGCCGTTCAAATTGTTCTGCGTTTGACCGTGTACCTTCAGAGCCGCAGCGCCACCTTTTTCCGTGTAAGTGTCGCGTTGATAGCGCTGGTAGCCCAGGCTGGCAAACGGTTCGATGCTGACGCTCGTCCGCCCCAGGTTGTAACCCAATTCCGCAAAGGCCTGCTGGGTGTTGGCATCGTATCGGCCTTCGGGGCGGTCGCTGAAACCTTTGAAGGCAACCCGGCGTTTAGTGCTGCCATCGTGACTGTTGTAGGTCGCACCCAGGCGCAGGGACATTGGTCCGTTTTGACGCAGGGCATAAGCTCCCAAATGCCAGCTGTCGAGATCGCCGTCGAGTCCGCGGCTGTCCAGGCGCGTTTCGGATTTTCCGCTCATCACCCCGATGCGCCATTCTTCATCGATGCCCCAATCAGCTCCCAGTACCAGACCGTGGGTTGTGTGTTTCAGAGCGTCGTAGTCGCGATCCAGCGTTCCACCGTGACCCAATGCTTGAAGCCAGACTCGGCCATTGTCTTCGCTGCCGGCGGCCAGGCGTGGCGCATTGCGCCTGGTGGAATTGCTGTAGCTACTGGTGCTGTGCAGCTGACGCATGGCCGAGAGCATGGTCGCGCTGATTGGGCTGTCACTGTTCAGGGTCGCTTTCGCAAGGTTGGCGTTGTTGCCGCCGTCCAGCTGGTCGATGGCCTGGGAGGCTGTTTCGGTGGTGGAGGCAAGCAGGGCCGTGACAGCGGCGTTCGCGGTATTGGGAGGTGTCTGCGCCGTCGGACTGGCTTTGGGTTCTTCAATACTGCGGGCGAGTTCCCGACCGTTTTTGTTGGTCGCGAGACTCTCGAAAGGCACTTCGTTGCGAGCGTAGGTCAGGCGGACGGCCTTTTCGTCGCTGTAGTCCGGGGTGGCCGTCATGAATGCAAGATTGTTTTCAATATTGCCGAAATGCCCATCGACCTTGTCGGCCTCGATAATGGTGTACTGGGTGGTTTGCGGATAGTCACCCGATACTGCGACGATTTTCAGGGTGGCATTGCCGAGGCTGGCGGTGCCGTCGACTTTGATCGTTTCGTGACGGCCGTCGGGGTTGACCTCATAGGCCAGGATGGCTGAGTTGGACAGGTTCAAATTGCCTTTGACCCTTGGGGCGCCATGCAATCCATCGACGTTGACGCGGCCGGAGACATCCAGGCCACCGACGGTGCCTGCACCTGCAAAAGTACCGCCGTGCGCGACTGTTACATGACCTTTGATGTCGCCATTGTTGAAGAGCTTTCCGACCGTAATCGCCCCACCTTCGATTTTCCCGTCATTGGTCAGGATGCCGTCATCGAGCACCACCACACCCATGTTGAAATCTCCGGTACTGGTCAGCGTCCAGGATCCCTGCGAAACATACAGGCCGTTGAAGTTGCGGGTATTCCCCAATCGGCCACCGTCAGTTGCATCAAGCTGTATGACGTTGGTTCCTTTGCCGCCATCGACCCGACCTTCGAAGCTTCCACCATTTTTGACGATGATGAGGTCATCTCTATTTTCCGGTCTCAGGGAAGTACCTCGCCGAGCGGGCTGCGGCGCATCAATCACCGTTTGAAAGGTGGTGTCCGCCTCGATAAAGGCTAGAAGCCGGGTAAGCGGGTGCGGCTCAGTATCAAGCTGCCCGGTTACCTCAGCGATATTCGTTGCCTCAGCTTGCGCGGGTAGTTGTTGGGCGCTTGAAAATTCGGCGCAACCCAGCGCAAGCGCAATGGCCAGCGCCAGGTGTTGTGGTCGGTATTTGTGTTGAACGGGCATCGAGTACGGCCTCTTTTGATGGGAGGCCAAACTCTAAAAGGGAGGCTATAGGTGCCGATGTCAGCTGCTTCCGGCGGGCTTGCGGGGGTTGTCGGCAGGTTGTGTGGAAAATAGTCAGCCGCTTGAGGGCGGCTGTTTTTACCAATTTGAACTGGACGCTTTTTCTTACAGTGAATCAAGACATGGGGGCTAGCGCACCGACAAAAACGCATCTGCCGCAGATCAAAGGATCGCAGCACTCGGCAGCTCTTACCGGCTCACATACGCCTTCCCGTAATGCCGTTCCATCCGCGCCTGAATCAGCTCCAGTCCAATCGACATCAGCCAATAAATGATCGCCGCCGTCGTCAGCATTTCGATATAGCGATAGCTCGAGCGCCCGTACGATTGCGCCAGGAACATCACTTCCCAAACCCCCATCACCGAGATCAGCGACGAGTCCTTGAGCATGGAGATGAACTGGTTGGTGGTGGGCGGGATGATGGCGCGCATGGCCTGGGGCAGGGTGACGCGCCAGAAAATCACGGTTTCGCGCATGCCCAGGGCCAGCGATGCTTCGCGTTGGCCGTGGGGAACGCCGAGGATGCCGGCGCGGAAGATTTCGCTCAGGTAGGCGCCATAGTTCAGCGACAGGGCGATGATACCGGCGGCGATGGCGCCCGGCACCACGCCCAATTGCGGCAAGCCTAGGTAGATCAGCAATATCTGGATCAGCAGCGGCGTGCCGCGAAAGAACGAGGCATAGAAACTTGCGATGCCGAACGCCACGGCGCTTTTCGACAGTCGAGCCAGGGCCGTGATGAAGCCCAGCAGCGACGAAGCCACAATCGAGCACAGGCACAAGAACAGCGTCAGCGCCGCGCCTTGCAGAAAGCCGTTGGGCGCCAGGTGCAGGCCGATCAGGTTCGGCAGTTTGTCGAGGATGATCGAGAACTTCAGGTCGAAGCTCAGGAAGAAACTGGCGAACAAGCCGAACATCGCCGCCCAAGTCAGGTACAGCCGGGTACGGAAGCCGAAGACCCGTTGCAGTAATGACTCAGCCACCGGTTGCGGCGGCTGAGGAGGTTTGGGGAAGGAAGTCATTTGCTGATGTCGGCGCCGATCCATTTTTGCGACAGCTTGCTCAAGGTGCCGTCCTGTTTCAACTGAGCGAACACATCACGCACTTTGGCGTCCCACTGCGCGTCACCTTTTTCGATGGCCACCGAGTTCGGCTCCGAGTACAGCGGCTGGCCGGCGAGCTTGAAGCGCTTGTCTTCGTTCAGGCGCGGTTGCGCGGTGACGAGGTTGGTGAGGATCGCGTCCAGACGCACGCCAGCGCCCAAGCCCAGATCCTGGAACGCGACGTTGTCGGTGTCATACGGGGCGATCTGCACGTTCTCGAACGGGTACTGCAATTGGGTGTCTTCGGCGCCTTCGATCACCAGGTTTTTGTTCAGGTAGCTTTCATAGCTGGAGGCGCTGGTGAGACCGACTTTCTTGCCGCTCAGGTCCTTGGCGCTGTGGATGCTATCGTCCTTGGCATTGACCACGATCACGGCAGGGGAGGCGTAGTACTCGACCGGGAAGTCGAAGACTTCGGCGCGGGCCTTGCTCGGGGTCATGGAGCAGATGCAGATGTCGTAACGCCCGCTCCAGCGGCCGGCGGCAATCACATCCCAGGACGGCGTTTCCAGACGCAGCTTGACGCCCAGTTTGTCCGCCACGGCCTTGGCCACGTCGACGTCGAAACCGTCGAGCTGGTTTTGATCGTTGAGGAACGAGAAGGGTGGATAGCTTTCCATCAACACGCCGACCAGTTCTTTCTTTTGCTCGATGCGATCCAGAGTGGCGCCGGCAAAGGCTTGGGTGGAGGCAGCCAGAATCGTCAGGCCCAGGGCCAGCAGCGGTTGAAATTTCACAGTTGATCCCTGAAAAAAAAGAGGTTGTTATTAACCGAGTGGTGCGTATTAAATAGTTATAAGAACGACTCTGATAGTGAGTTATTTTCATAAGCTTATGAGTGAAAAGCATATGGGCGCAGGGACGGTAATTCTGGATGGTGGCATGGGTCGGGAGCTGCAGCGCCGAGGGGCGCCGTTCAGGCAGCCCGAGTGGTCGGCGCTGGCCTTGAGCGAAGCGCCGCAGGCGGTGGAGGCGGTGCACGCGGCTTATATTGAAAGCGGTGCCAACGTGATCACCAGCAACAGTTACGCGGTGGTGCCGTTCCATATTGGTGAAGCGCGTTTTACCGCTGAGGGTCAGGCGCTCGCGGCATTGGCCGGTGAGCTGGCCCGGCGTGCAGTCGATGCTTCGGGCCAAGCGGTTCGTGTGGCCGGCTCATTGCCGCCGTTATTCGGCTCCTACCGCCCGGACTTGTTCGACGCTGCTCGGGTGACTGAACTGCTGAGCCCTCTGGTCAATGGTCTGGCGCCTCATGTCGACCTGTGGCTGGCCGAAACCCAGAGTTCGATCGTCGAAGCACGGGCGATCCATGCCGGTCTGCCGAAGGACGGCAAACCGTTCTGGCTGTCGTTTACCTTGAAAGATGAAGACACCGACGAAGTGCCGCGTTTGCGCTCCGGTGAACCGGTGGCTGAGGCCGCTGTAGTGGCGGCTGAGTTGGGTGTCGAGACTTTGCTGTTCAACTGCAGCCAGCCGGAAGTGATCGGGGCGGCGATTGATGCGGCGCGGGAAACCTTCGAGCGCCTGGGGGTGAAGATTCACATTGGCGCATACGCCAACGCCTTCCCGCCGCAGCCGAAAGAGGCCACGGCCAACGACGGTCTGGATCCGCTACGCGACGATCTCGACCCGCCGGGTTACCTGATGTGGGCGGCTGACTGGCAGAAGAGGGGAGCCAGCCATTTGGGCGGGTGCTGTGGGATCGGGCCGGAGCATATTGCGGTGTTGGCGCAAAAGCTGGTGTAAAAAGAAAGATCAAAAGATCGCAGCCTTCGGCAGCTCCTGCGCGCCAGTGGGCGCTGCCGAAGGCTGCGATCTTTTGTCGTTAAGGCTTTTAGCTCCGGCACTCCGTCAACGTTTTCACCTGCCCCGATTCCGTCTGGTTTTCATCGCTCAACCACCGCTCGAACCCCGCCTGAATCGTCGGCCATTCCGAATCCAGAATCGAATACCACGCCGTGTCACGGTTCTGACCCTTGACCACCATGTGCTGGCGGAACACCCCCTCAAAACTGAACCCCAACCGCTCCGCCGCGTACTTGGAGCGGGCATTGCTGTTGTTGCACTTCCATTCCAGGCGCCGGTAACCCAACGCAAAGGCTTCCCTGGCCAGCAGGTAAACCGCCTCGGTACTTTTCGGCGAACGCTGCATCGGTGCGCCGAAGGTCACATGGCCGATCTCGATACGCCCCTGGGCAGGAACGATCGACATCAGGCTGAGCAGGCCCTGCACCTCGCCGCTGACACGGTCGATCACACTGAAGAAATACGGATCGCTGTTGGCCGCATGGTTGTTCAGCCAGTCATTGAACGCACTGCGTTCCGGGAAAGGACCGTAGGGCAGATAGTCCCAGAGTTTCGGGTCTGAGCCCGGGCCTTCCAGGGCTTTCCACAAACCGTCGGCGTGGCGCGCCGGGTCGAGTTTTTCCAGGCGAATGAAACGCCCTTCGATCAGTTGGACCGAGGGCGCCGGAACGCCTTTCCAGTCTGCGAGTGAAGTCGACATGGTGTTCTCCTTGAACCTTAAAGGGCTTTGCGAAACTGGATGAAACCGGGCCGTTCGGCGATGCGCTCGTAGAGCTGGATCGCGGTGGTGTTGGTTTCGTGGGTCAGCCAGTGGACCTTGCAGCAACCGTCGGCCTTGGCTGTGCTGTAGACGAATTCGATCAGTTGCCGACCGACGCCGGTGCCACGAGTTTCGGGTGTCACCAGCAAGTCTTGCAGGTAACAGGAGTTTTCGATGCTCCAGTTCGAGCGGTGATAGATGAAATGCACCATGCCCACCGCTTTGCCGTCGACCCAGGCCAGCGCCCCGTGGGTCGGTTCGCTCGGGTCGAGCAGGCGCTGCCAGGTGCTTTGAGTGACCGCCTCGGGCAGCTCGGTGTTGTAGAAGCGCAAGTAAGCTTGCCACAACGGCAGCCAGGCAGCGTGATCGTCGGCGGTGACCTGGCGGATGTCGATCTGACTCATGTTCATTCCTTAACGCGTCAAAGTGGCAGGTACATGGAAAATTCCTTGGCGAATGCCTTCATCCTAGGCAGGCTAATGGTCTGTTGTAAGAGCCATTAATGACCAATTTCATAGGTCCATTGTCATGTCGAATACGCCGCTTCCCTCGTCGTTCAACCCGGCGGGTATCGAACTCGACCGCCGCCAGGGCCTGAGTCGACAGCTCTATCAAGCGCTGCGGGTACGCGTACTCGACGGACGATTGGCCAGCGGCACACGACTGCCGGCCAGTCGCGATCTGGCTACGGCCTTATCGATTTCCCGCAACAGCGTGGTTCGTGCCTACGATCAGCTTTACGCTGAAGGCTTCATCGAGGGGCGTGTGGGTGACGGGACTTACGTGGCGCAATTGCCTCAGGCAGCGTTACCGGCGAAAAAATTATCCACAAAAGTATCCACAGGCTTTTCAACAGGGTTACCCACAACCTTATCCACAAATTGGCTGGATTTACCTGTTGTTCCATCCAGTAAAGTTATCCACAGCAGTGCTTTGGGGCGCGTTGAAAAGAATCATTTGGCTGTGCCGCCTGGTGGTCCGCCGCGCGCATTCAGGGTCGGCGTGCCGGCGTTCGATCTGTTCCCGTTCGAGGTTTGGGCCAAGCTGAATGCGGCTTTCTGGCGTAAGCCGGATTTACAGCAGCTGTGTTATGGCGACCCGGCAGGCGATGAACGCTTGCGCGGATTGATTGCTGCCTACTTACGCAGCTCGAGAGGGATGCAGTGCGCCGCTGAGCAAATTGTGATCACCAGTGGCGCGCAGCAGGGGATCAGCCTTTGTGCACAGTTGCTGGTGGAGCCTGGCGATGGGGTGGGGATTGAAAATCCGGGTTATCGTGCTGCCGGCCATGCCTTTGCGGTAGCCGGGGCGCGGCTGCACGGTGTGCCGGTGGATGAGGAGGGGATCGACTGCAGCGCCTTGGCGCAGTTGAGCGATTGCCGGCTGGCTTACGTTACGCCTTCCCATCAATACCCGACCGGTGTGGTCATGAGTCTGGCCCGGCGTCTGGAACTGCTCGCCTGGGCCGAGGGTAACCAGGGCTGGATCATCGAGGACGACTACGATGGCGAGTACCGTTACAGCGGCGCGCCACTGGCGCCGCTGGCGGCACTCGATCGCCATGGGCGGGTGCTGTATGTCGGCACCTTCGGCAAGGTCGCTTTTCCGGCGTTGCGCCTGGGTTATCTGGTGCTACCGCCGGGCCTGGTGGACGCATTCGCGCAGCGTCGGGCGGTGGATGTGCGGCATTCCGAAGTGAGCACTCAAGCGGTGATGGCCGAGTTCATGGCCGCCGGGCATTTCCAGCGGCACATTCGCCGGATGCGGCGTGCCGCCCTCAGCCGTCGCAATTGTTTGTTGGGCGGCTGGCCGGCGGAGATGACCGGAGTGGGTAGCCTGCCCACCGTCTCCGCCGGGCTGCACATGACGGTTTCGGTGGACAGCCTGGCCCGCGAACGGCGACTGATCGAACAAGCGGAAAGCGTGGGTGTGGAGATCAATGGCTTGAGCAACTATTGGCTACCGGACTCCAGGACACCAGTCGATCAGCGCGCCGGTCTGGTACTGGGTTTCGCGGCGGTGCCCGAGGCGGCGATCAAGGCAGCGCTCGGGCGGTTAAAAACAGTCTGGTGACGGACTGAGTAGCGTGGGTCTCGGGTTCAAGTCGGACGTATGGCTTACGACCCTGTTGCAGAAGGTGGTGTCTGCGTGAAGAACAGTTCTTTGGCTTGTTGCGGGCTGATCTCACTGCGATAGACAGCAATCAGCTCATGATTGCTGGTGGTCGCACGCCAGTCGAAGCGCCCCTTCAATAATCGTTGGTCACGGGTTTTCAGGTGAGCCGCCGTGAACGAATCGACAGGACCGGTGGGCCCTGCGTAATGGAGGTGCGCGTACCACAGCGGTTTCCGGGTTTTTCGGTCAAGAATTTCGTATTCCTGAAGGTAATCCTTCCCAGGGCCTTTGAGTCGTTTGCGTTCGCCGTTGCGGACGATGTCGACAACGTTTTTGCTCCGCAACCACTCGATGCGTGCGGCAGTGGGAGGTTGCAGTTTGATCATT
This sequence comes from Pseudomonas sp. URMO17WK12:I6, assembly GCF_003253625.1. Classification (NCBI taxonomy): domain Bacteria; kingdom Pseudomonadati; phylum Pseudomonadota; class Gammaproteobacteria; order Pseudomonadales; family Pseudomonadaceae; genus Pseudomonas; species Pseudomonas sp. URMO17WK12:I6. Next base: position 584,195 of record NZ_QKYZ01000001.1, on the reverse strand, counting down.
TCCACTCGGGTCATATGACCCTCTGAGTAAAGCCGCGCTACTGCTTCGGTGAGCTGTTTTTTCAGGGTTTTGGCTGAATCCGATTGAGTGTCCGGGGTGTTGCCGGTACTCAAGGCCTCTTCAATTCCATCGGCTGCGCGTTTCAGCTTTCCGGCTTGCTGTTGGAACATGTCCTCTATTTCTACCGGAATCCGGTTCGGGCGCTTTGCGTGTGCTCGGGTGCGGTGAATGAAGGTTTCCAGATCATTGAGCAGCGCCTGGCCGACCTCTACCTGGGCACCCAGATCCAGAACCAGGCCGGTTGCCGGTGAAGGCTTTCTGGTCGCTCGCTCAAGCCAGACGCCGGGCGATTTCTCATGAAAGGTAGCAATGACTTTGCCTGTCATCGGCTCGGTGACGTCGACCAGAACCTCATCGACCGGCGTGTCCTTGCGGACTTCACCGACGACTATGCCTTTGTAACGGGTCTTGATGATTTTTTTGCGCGGCGGTGCTGCGACTCGTGAGGGACCAGGCTTGGGCTCCAGGGCCTCTCGTTCGCGCAGCAACTGCACCAGGTAGTTGACCGTCGCCTGATGGAACTCATTGGTTCGCTTGCGCAGACGGTCAAACTGCTGCTGAGCCAGTTGCTCGGGGTAGTCGGTTGCGAAGTCTTCAAGGCGCTGGTCGATTGCCGTGAACTGACTCACCAGGGTATTGAGGGTCTCGATGCGTTCACCAAGGTTGAGTTCGTTATCCTCAAGGGTTACATCCAGGGATGCCTGAATGGTCAGGTCGGCATGCTCACCGATACTGTCCATGGCAATCCTGGCCTCGGCCATGAGGGGGGTATTGCCTTCTTTCAAGCACAGCTCCTTGGCCAGGGTGACCTGGAATGCTTTCAGATCCTGCACGTCAAAGGTGGGTAATTTCTGCTTGTACTCGTGGGTCAGCTCGGCGGCGTTCTTTCCGAGCGTGCTCAGTTCCTGGAAGCGCGATTGAGCGAACTCGATCTTGTTTATGAGCTCTTCGGTCAGGTCCGTCATTTTCTGCAGCGTGCCGCGATCCAGCTCTTTTCCTTCTGTCTCCGCTTGCTCAAGCAGCTCGAAAGTACGACGTAGCGTCTGGGTATAGGTGGTGTGCTGTTGATCGATTCCGGTTTGATTGAAGAACAGCTGGGTGCCCAGCAGTTCGACCATGGCGGTGCGGTAATTGGGGACCGTGTCGAGCCTGTTCAGGGTTTTCAGCCGGTCGAGTGCCACGTCATAGTCCTTCAGGCGTGTGTCCAGTTTGTCGAGGAACAGCTGGCGCCTGGCTTCAGCGGATGTGCCGGGTGCATTGTTCAGGGCGGCATGGGCGCTCGTAAGCTCGGCGCGTTTGCTGTCCATCTCCAGGTCGAATGCCGCCAGTTGTGTGCGAAGTTCGGTGATGCGCGCCTTGTTCTCGCGCTGTATCTGTTCCCTGCGACTTTTCAAGCCGCCACCACGCAGTCGTAGCCGGGTATCGACGAACCATTGACCTGTTTGGTTGTTGACCAACAGCGGGCCGGTGCGCGAGGTTGGTTGGCGGGAGTCAATAATCAGCACATCGTCGTTATCGTTCACGGTGACCTCGAACCAACGCTCGCCGATGTTGGCGTACCATTTTTGCCCAAGGGCCGAGAGGTGTTGGTGCGGACCTTGCTCGATCGCGGGTTGGCCAAGGCCTTCGGGTTTTGGAATCTTGAAGCTATCGAGCAGGTGTCCCAGGCTCAAGCGAGAACGGATCAGTGCAGTGTCTGAGTGGAGCGATGTTTCGTGTAAGGCCGGCAGAGTGTCAGTGGCGACATCGGGTTTGCGGGTCACGCTGACTTTTTCTGCAAGAGCTGTCTCTCGTGGCCTGCTGCCGTGGGGTGTGGTGGTTTTCTGTGCGGATTCGCGTGGTGCGGTTGCGTGACTGACGAGCACCATCGCGAGGGTCAGGAAAACGTCGGTCAAGGCGGCCCACTCGTGTTGGCCATCGGCATTTTCCCTGGCATCGGCTGCTTGTTGCAGGTCATCCATGATTTGCCAGATCCAGGCGGCCGTGCCCACCGTGCGTCCGAGGAAAGGCAAGGCGGCATTGAAGATCATCCAGGCACTTTGCTTGAGCGTGGCCCAACGACTTTCAGCGTTTGATACCGATTGCCGGTCCGCCAGAGTGATCAGCGCGCTGGCATTGGCGTTGAAGAGCGTTGGCATCAGCTCGTCTTCGATCACCCTTTCACCGAAGGAAATCGGGCCTGTCATCGTCAGCGGCGTCAGTGGATCGACCAGCAATTGCGACAGGCTCCAGACCGAGGGCAGTTCACCAGGGAAAACGTAGCGGGCGTAGTTGGTGCGGGCGTTGTCAGGTAACCAGGCGAGTACCGACAGGCGTAATTCTTTCGAATGTTTGATCGCATACAGCAGATTCTCGGTAGAGGGATACTGGATTAGCGCAGGAGCGAGTAATGGCCGGTAGAGCAAGACCGGTCCGGTACCCTGTCCCCTTGGGCCGATCACGAACATGTTATCGACCTCATCGGGCGTAGCGTCAGGTTCGAGACTCGGGAAGAAGGCCAGCGGGCGCATGACGATCTCATGCCCGTCCACTCGGCGGTTCTCGCTGGAAGACGCCATGACAGCGGCCACGTATCGATAGCCTCGCTCATCGATGCCGGCCTCGCCGCGGATTTTGTTTTGCAGTGCCAGCAGTGGCAGTTGCAGGCGCAAATGACGAGCGTAGAGGTTTTTCCGGCGCTGTGAGTCCGGGGAAGCGTCGATCAATGTGCGCTTGATGAGTGCGGGGTAGGTCTGGCCGATGTTTACCTGACTCACCAGTCCTTCAAGGTAGGCGGGTGTCATCCATACCGGAACTGCGTCAGCGTTTTTGCAATGCACGACCTTGTTGCCTGGAGGGATCGCAATCAGGTTTTCCAGTGCAAGTTCGGTGAGAGGAATTCTGGTGATATCGGTCTTGCCGGGAAGCACGAAGGTGCCCCAGACGACGGGGCTGGTGACGACGATTTCGATGTCTTCGAGTTTCAGCTTTGCCGCGTCGGGATGTTCTATGAGCATCTGACGTCGAATAGCCTGGAGGGCGAAGTCCTGAATCGACGGGATGCCATCCTGAAAGGATTTGCCTGCGTTTTCAGCTTGCAGTTGTGCCAGGTCCATCAAGTATCGGCTGTAGGAGCTCAGATCCGCCGACGAGGCCTTCGCGAGCCAGGCGGGTAGCAAGTCGTGTATTCGGCTGAAGCGCAAATACTCTTTGGCGCTCAACCCATCGAAGTCGTTCGCGACACTGCTGACATGATGCCCGAGGTTGGACCCGGGGAGTGGGGTGGAGGCGTTTATCTCCCCGATTGTGTCGCTTTGAAGGGCAATCATGGTACAGGCCTGGATGTCGAAAAAATTGCCGCTCGGCTCAAACAGGCGCCATTGCAAGGCAGATACGGGCGTTTCGAGGTAGGCGAGCAATGACTCGCCCAACTGCTCCAGGGAGTCGAACGACTGGAAATCGTTGGCAATCGAATACGTGAGGATCAGTGTGCGTTGCCCGACAACGCCAATCAGCACCGCAATATCGAGGAGGCGCAGGTGTTTCGACGTCTCGCCATCCTGAATATCCAGATCGATCAGATAGGTTCTGCTCAGGTACTTGTCGTGGGGTAACCGTACTGCCAGGTCCGGGTAATTGAAGAGGTTGCGGGCCATTGCGCACTGGTCGTCGTCCCAGCCTTTGACGCTGCGAACGTTCCAGATATTGCGTAGCGCGCGAGACAGTTCCTGCCAACGGGGCATTGCCGCGCTGCCGGTCTGGTTCCAGAAGTCCAGCTGCTGTTCTTGATACGCCACGAATAGCAATGGCGCGAGCTCGTTGATCAGGCGTCCGATCGCATCGATTTTGACCGGGAGCGGGATCGGTGAGGCGTCGTGTGGTTGCCGCGAGAGGAAATGTTCGCCATCGATATAAGTCACTGTTGTTTTGCGCAGGCCGTGCCTGACTAGCGTACCTGTGAGTGATTCAATCCGACTGATGCCGGGAATCACCTCCCCCTCGACGATTTGCCATGTCGGCGTCACAACGAAGACGAGAGCGGGATTGATGTCCAGTTGAGGGTACAGCGCTTTGAGTGCCGGCCTCAGTGCGGTTGAGGCAACCTCGCGGATTGAGGGGCCGGAGGACAGTTGCCTTAGCAAATCACTGAAGAGGGGGACCGAGGCGCCAGATACCGGCTTGGTCGTTGAACTATCGGGCATGGCCATTTCCTTATGATGTTTTTATTGGCGATGGAGTGCACCGCCGATTGGGCAAATCGCAAGGTAGAGGGCGGGTGGATGGGTCAGGTGGTATTTATTTAGAGCCAACAATAAAAAGACCCGCATCCATGCGGGCCTTCAGATCAGATGAGTGAGGGTTTCAGGTCCCGGACTTGATCTTGGTCCAGGCCCGGGTCCGTGCCCGTTCAGCATCGCGAGGCAAGGGTTGCAGGGTGTAAAGCGTGCCCATCGCCGTTTCGGTCGGGTACAGGTTCGGGTTGTTGCGAATCGCCGGGTCGACCATTTCCGTGGCGTCCTTGTTCGGGTTCGGGTAGCCGACGAAGTCGCTGACCGGTGCGATGACCTGAGGTTGCAGCAGGTAGTTGATGAAGGTGTAGGCGTCTTCCGGGTTTTTCGCGCCTTTGGGGATCGCGAGCATGTCGAACCAGATCGGCGCGCCTTCCTTGGGCAGGCGCATGTCGACGATCACACCATTCTTGGCTTCCTTGGCGCGGTTGGCGGCCTGGGAGAAGCTGCCGGAATACCCGACCGCGACGCAGATGTCACCGTTGGCGATGTCGGCCATGTACTTGGACGAATGGAAGTAGGTGATGTACGGCCGGATCTTCATCAGCAGCGCTTCAGCCTTGGCGTAGTCCGCCGGCTTCTTGCTGTTGGGGTCCAGGCCGAGGTGTTGCAGGGCCAGCGGCAGGATCTCCGAAGGTGAGTCGAGCAGGGCCACGCCGCACTGCTTGAGCTTGCTGATGTTCTCTTCCTTGAAGATCAGGTCCCAGCTGTTCACCGGTGCGTTGTCACCCAGCGCAGCCTTGACCTTGGCCGGGTTGAAACCGATCAGGATGGTGCCGTACATGTAGGGCACGGCAAATTTGTTACCCGGGTCGTTGGCTTCGATCAGCTTCATCAGCTTGGGGTCGAGGTGGTTCCAGTTCGGCAGTTTGCTGCGGTCCACTGGCTGGAATACGCCGGCTTCGATCTGCTTGGCGAGGAACACGTTGGACGGCACCACCACGTCGTAGCCGGAGTTGCCGGTCAGCAGCTTGGCTTCCAGCGCTTCGTTGGTGTCGAAGATGTCGTAGACCAGTTTGGTCTGGGTGTTCTGAGCCTTGAAATCGTCCAGGGCTTTGGGGGTGATGTAGTCGAACCAGTTGTAGACCCGCAAAGTACGTTCTTCAGCATGGACGGCGCCACTGAGCAGGGTGGCGCAGAGCGCTGGAGCGATAAGACGCTTGAGTCTGTTCATTCTTCTAATTCCTCATTGGGCGCTTTCAAAACCTTCGAGAACGTTCACGGCGTTGATGCCGATTTCTTCTACCGCGTAACCGCCTTCCATCACGAACAGCGTCGGCTTGCCGAGGCCTGCGATGCGGGTACCCATCGCCAGGTAATCCGGGCTGTCGAGTTTGAATTGGGAGATGGGGTCGTCCTTGAACGTATCGACGCCCAGGGACACGACAACGATGTCGGCGCCGTACGTTTCGATCTCTTTGCAGGCTTGTTCCAGCGCGGCGCTCCAACGGTCCCAAGCACTGCCGGCGGGCAACGGGTAGTTGAAGTTGAACCCTTCGCCTGCGCCTTCACCGCGTTCGTCTTCGTAGCCGAGGAAGAACGGAAACTCGGCTTCTGGATGACCGTGGATCGAGGTGAACAGCACGTCGCTGCGTTCGTAGAAAATCGATTGAGTGCCGTTGCCGTGGTGGTAATCGACATCGAGGATCGCGACCTTTTTATGGCCCTGATCGAGGAACGCTTGAGCGGCGATGGCAGCATTGTTGAGGTAGCAATAGCCGCCCATCAAATCGCTGGCGGCATGGTGTCCCGGTGGACGGCACAGGGCGAAGGCACTGCGGGCGCCGCGCTGGATCGCCGCTTGGGCCGTGAGGGCAACTTGCGCTGCGCTGTACGCCGCTTGCCAGGTGCCGGCGGTAATCGGTGCGCCGCCGTCGAAGCTGTAATAGCCGAGTTGGCCGTGCAGGCTGGTGGGCATGATTCGGCGCAAGGTGCGGGCCGGCCAGGTGTAGGGCAGCAAGTCACCGTCGGTATTGAATGCGGTCCAGCGCGCCCAGGCGCCTTTGAAGAAGTCGAGGTAGTCGCGGCTGTGGATGCGCGCGATCGGATCAAGGCCAAAGTCTTTCGGCACTTCAACCGGGCCGAGGTTCTGGTCCTTGACCCGTTGCAATACGTGATCGGCCCGTGAAGGCATTTCGAAGCAGGGCATCAATTGCCCGTCCATCAATTCACAACGGCCGTGGTGCAGGTGGTGATCGTCCGAGTAGATCGTCAGCATTGTTGTTCTCCGCAGGCTGATTCGGTTTGAACACAGTCTTGCGGCAGGCGACGTTTGGGAGAACGGCAGGAAAGGCCAAAAGGGGATCTATGTGGCCAAAACATTTGACCGAAATTCGCCCCTTATTGGCGCGGGAGTGCCCCGGTCCGGGGCAATAAAGTGCTCAAGCGCTCGGAATGGAGCCTGCCTCTTCCGGGAAGTACCGTTGCAGTACTTGCAGCATGTCTTCACGTTTGCGTTGTTTTAACCAAAAACGCATCACTGCCAGGTTATCTCCCTTGCACTGGTGACCGGCGCGAGGGTCGGCGCCTTTTTCCAGCATCAACGTGAACAGGTCTAGCGTTTGTTGCTGGTAGGCGACAGGGTCCATTCCGCTCGACAGGTCCCGTCGGGCCAGGCGCAGCAGTGCCGGTTCGAGTACCTCTTCATTGCTGTTGCAGGTGCCTTCTCGATAACCCACGTCCAACTGTGCTCCGCTGTTGATCAACCGTGCAGCGGCAGGGTAGGCGCCGCTTTCGATTGTGAGGTAAAGCACGGATCGACCTTCTTTCTTTTCTCGCAGGTCGAGGTTCTGAGGGTACTTGAGCAGCCAAGTGAACAGGTCGGAATCCATGATCGTGGCGTGTTGCATCAACACGGTTTCACCGTTCAGATCGGTCTCGTCGATGGCGGCTCCCGCTTCGAGCAAAAATTTTAGGCGCCGGGCCTTTTCGGGGTCTTTGCTTTCCCGGCGATCCTTGTACAGCGCCTGCATCACCAAAGGCTCGCTGCCATTAAGGCCTTGGGTCTTTGCGCCGTGCTCCAGCAGCAAGCGAGCGATTGCAAAGTTGGGTTTATCCAGTGAATGCAGCAACGCACTGCGCCCATCCTCGCCCTGGGTATCGGCAGGAATGCCGGCTTCCAAAAGACTGCGCACGCGGGTTTCATCCTGAGCGTCGACCGCTTGCAACAGCGGCCATTGAGCCTTGCAGGTTTGCGGATCGCCCTGGGTGATATTCAGCCTTTCCAGGACCCGATCGGGAATGCTCATGTCGCGTGCCAAGCGCAGGCCGCAGTAAATTCGGTAGTACTCCAACGCCTGTGCGTGGTTGGTGGTGTACGCGGGGGTCTTTTCGTACCAGGACCACTGCAGGTCTGCCATGTTCAGATAGGTCGGGATACGTTGAGGATCGCGGCGAATGACTTCCTTCAACAAATTGATGGTGACTTTGTCCGGCGTGTTTGCACTTCGCCAGAAAGCGATGTCATTAAGCAGGCCGGCGAAATCTTTCTGGTCGGCGCCGACAACGCGAAAGTCAGTGTTGAGAAACAGCTCTTCGACTTTCTTCAGGCCCGGGCCTTTGTCCTTGGCTTTGGCCAGTTGCTGGTGCAGCTCACGCAGTTGTTTCGCGCCGTCACCGGCGTCGTAGGGTTGAGCCGCAATGCTGAAACTGAATGCCTCGTCCGGGACGTGGTAACGCAGCGCCGGCCGCGAAGATTCCAATGCCTTGAGCCAGGCGTCTGAAGTGTCCGGGAGGGTCGCTTGCAGCGCCTGGAAAACCAGGTGCTGATCGTTTGGGAAGCGCCCGATAGCCAGCAACGGCGTGCCCGGATTGCGGCTGTCGACCAGCAGGTAACGTTTGGTGTCCCAGCCGTTGCGCCCACATTCAAAGCTCAGCTCGTTCACCGCGATGCCTGGCGCCAACTCGATATGCGAGGCGCTGGGACTCATGACGAGGTTTTCCTGACTTTTGGTGCAGTCATGGAATTCTTGCGCAGTCATCAGCGGTATCGGGCCGAGCTTATAGGCGCGCTCCCGATAGTTTTCATCGCGATAAACATTCAGATAAAACAAACCGCGATACTGGCTGAGCAAGCCGACCATGGGCGGTGAGACGCCCGTCGCACTTTCCGTGACGGCTGTAGGGACGATGGCAATCTTGTATTCGGGGGTATCGACCACGGCTTGAGGGGGCAGGCCAAACCAGTCCATTTGAATGGCCTGTGCGGCCAGGGGCAGGTTGAGCAGCAAGGCCAGCAAGGCAGCACGCGTGCAAAGAGAAGAGAAGGGCATCAAGCAGGAACACCGGCAAAGATTGGGCTGCGTAATGTAGTTCAGCCCGGTCGGATGTGCCTGGTTTTATCTCAAGGCCGGAACTGGCTCGGTGCCACGCCACTCCAGCGCACAAACGCATGCCGGAAGCTCGCGGTCTCGCTGAACCCCAGTGCTTCGGCGATTTGATAGATCGGCAGTTGATCCTCGCAAAGCATGCGTTTGGCCTGTTCGAATCGCAGTTCATCGAGCAGTTCCTGATAGCTGCATCCCAGGTCTTTCAGATGTCGGCGCAGGGTGCGCGACGAGCAGTTCAACTGTTCGGCCAGCCCGTCCAGACCCGGTGCCGCGCTCAGTTGCGCGGCGAGCAATTGGCGGATGCGCCCGAGCCAGGCCTGACGCCCGGTGAACTCGGTGTTTTGCTTGCGGCAGCGTTCGGCCATGGCCTGGTGGGTAATGGCGTCGGCCAGTGGCAGGGGGTGTTCGAGCCAGCGCTTGTCGAAGGCAAATCCGTTGGACGCTGCATCAAACTGCAACGGACAGTCGAAACGCTCGCTGTAGCGCGTCTGATAGTCCGGTGCCGGGTAATCGAAGCGAGCGCCAAGCAGAGGTAGAGGGTGGCCGAGCAGGTCTTCGCAGGTGACTTTCATCGAGACCAGGCAAAACTCGACATTGAACGGTGCCAGCGCGGGGTTTTCCCGGTAGTCGCCCGCGGTGAGCCAGATGCGCTCGCCATCTTCCTCCAGGCTCAACTCGAACAGTGTTCCCAATAGCGCCGGGTAGTGCAGTGCCAGTTGCAAGGCGTCACCTAAAGTGGCGCTGGTGAGTAAGGCGTACCCGAGCATGCCATAGGACGAAACGTGCATCCGCCGGCCCAACTCCAGACCGATATCGTGGCGCAGCGCGACGGCGTTGGCGCATACCAGCATCTCTTGATTGGTGGTGATGCGCGTGTCCGCCCGGCTCAGATCCGCCACGCTGATGCCGCTGCCGGCCAATAACGCCTCGCTGGACAGGCCTTCGGCCTTGAAGGTGTTGAGCACCAGGGAGACGGCGTTGAGGGTGGTGAGGTGGGAGTGGAGCATGGAGTCTTCCAGCGTCGAGATGCTGGAACGGGAGCAAGTTATGTGCCCAATAACGATCTTGTGGGAGCGGGCTGTGGCGAGGGGGCTCCCACAAGGTTATGTGTTGTGTCAGCTCAGTTCGCCACACAGGTCGAGTTCGACCAGCCGCCGAACTTCAGCGGTTTCAAGCCCTGCACCGAGCAGCCCATGCAACTTGCCGAGCGCCGCCTCGCGAGTCATGCCGCCACCGGACAACAGGCCGGCATCGCGCAAGCGGCTGCCCGCCTCATACACGTCGAGCTTCACGCCACCCTCATGACATTGGGTGACCGCAACCACTACCACGCCATTGTCTCGTGCCCGTTCCAGGCTGGCGATAAACCCGGGGTTGTCGCTTGGTCCGGTACCGCTGCCATAACATTCCAGCACCAGACCCTGAATACCGCTGTTGAGCAGGCCATCCAGTTGCTCGGCGCCGATGCCGGGGAACAACGGCAGCACCGCGACCTTCGCCAGTTGCCTTGGCTGGTTGTAGTTCAGTTGGGCAGGTATCGAGGAAGCTTTCACGCCGCCGCCCTGACGCTCCAGTCGCTTGAACGGATGACGACCGAAACTGCGAACCTTGGCGCAGCGGGTCGGGTCGAGCAGTTCGCCGTGGAAGTACAGATGAACACCCGGCGCCAGGCCTTGGCCAAGGGCACCCAGTGCACCACTGATGTTTTCCCAGGCATCACTGTCGGTCACGCCGGCCGGCAGCATGGAGCCGGTGAAACATACACGGGCGTTCAGGCCGAGCAACTGGAAGCTCATGGCCGCGGCACTGTAGGCCAGGGTGTCGGTGCCATGCAGGATCAGCACGCTGTCGCAGCCCTGGACATCAACGGCGTCGACCACCGCTTCACGCAGTTGCTGCCAGTACGCAGGGGTCATGTTGGCGCTGTCGATCAGTGGCGACATCTCGCGAAAGCGCCACTGCGGCACCACCAACTCAGGCTGGCCGTGCAGGTAGTCGCGCATCCGCGCTTCGAAACCGGACGCCGGGGCCAAGCCGTGGGCACTGGCTTGCATGCCGATGGTGCCACCGGTGTATAGCACCATGACGTGCTGCGCGGCAGGGTAAGAGGCGGAATTCATTGATGGGTCTCCTGGACGAATGCACCTTGCGCCGCAGCATGCCTGCGTGCGCAAGGTGTGTCACGTCGAGTGGCAGGACGCCACTCGTTGCGGTCTGTCGCGGCGGGTGGCGGGGAGCCACCCGCCAGGGCGATCAGCGTTGCGTGGCAGGCGTGCCCTGGGCTGCGCCTTGCTCGCGTGGAGCCGATTGGCTTGGGCTGGTCGGCCAGGCCTTCAGGTCCAGGTCCAGATCGGTGAATTTGCTGGAGTCGAACACTGGCTGCTTGACGCCGGCGCGGCGCTGCTCGTCGTAGTCGCGCATCACGCGCAGGCCGACCTTGAACAACATGGCCAGGGCCATCAAGTTGACGAAGGCCAGGCAGGTCATGGTGATGTCGGCGAAGGCGAACACGGTCGAAAGGTCCTGCATCGAACCCCATACCACCAGCGCCAGAACCAGGCCGCGGAAAACCATCAGCACGGCGCGGTTGCGGCTGAGGAACTGCAGGCTGTTCTCGCCCAGGTAGTAGTTGTAGAGGATGCAGGTGAAGACGAACAGCGACAGCGCGACGCTGACGAACACGCGGCCCCAGTCACCGACCACGGCGGCCAGCGAGTTCTGGGTCAGGACAATGCCGTCACCTTCGAAGCCCGGGGTGTAGAAGCCCGACAGCAGGATCAGCAGCGCGGTGCAGGTGCAGATCACGAAGGTGTCGAGGAACACGCTGAAGGCCTGGACCACGCCCTGGGCGCCCGGGTGCTTCACGGCGGCCACGGCGGCGACGTTCGGCGCACTGCCCAGGCCTGCTTCGTTGGCGAACACGCCACGCTTCACGCCCATCACGATGGCGCTGCCGAGCAGGCCGCCGAAGGCTGGGTCGAGGCCGAAGGCGCTCTTGAAGATGGTTTCCAGCATGGCTGGCACGTGTTCGATCTGGGTGCCGATCACGTACAGGGTCACGCCGATATAGGCCAGGGTCTTGATCGGTACCAGCAGGTCGGACACCGCGGCGATGCGTTTGATGCCGCCGATGAAGGTGATGGCCAGCAGCACCGCCAGGACGATACCGGTGTGGCGTGGGTCGAAGGCAAAGGCGTTCTGCAGCGAGTGGGTCACGGTGTAGGACTGCAGGCCGATGAAGGCGAAGCCGTAGGTGACCAGCAGCAGGATGGAGAACACCACCGCCATGCCTTTCAGCTTCAGGCCGTGCTGGATGTAGTAGGCCGGGCCCCCACGATACAGGCCGTCGCCTTCGGCGCGCTTGTAGACCTGGGCCAGGGTGCATTCGAAGAAGCTGCTGGACATGCCCACCAGTGCGGTGACCCACATCCAGAACACGGCGCCCGGGCCGCCGAGGGTCACGGCGATGCCGACACCGGCGATGTTACCGGCGCCGACGCGGCCGGCGAGGCTCAGCATCAGGGCCTGGAACGAGCTCAGCTGGCCTGCCTGGCCGTGAAGGGACTCTTTGAAGACACTGAACATGTGGCCGAAATGGCGGAACTGGACGAAACGCGAGCGGATCGTGAAGTAGCTACCGAGCCCGACAATGAGCGCGATCAGTACTTTCCCTGAGAGGAAGTCGTTGATGACTTCGAGCATGGATTATTCCTCGCTATTTTTTGTGTGTGCGAATACTGGGTGGTCGACACATCGCGTTACACCAGGTTGTGCGTGGCACAACAGGTGGGTCGAAGGTTCGTCCCTGTTCCATTTCGCGGGTTGTTATTAGTTCGGCTTTCGCATGGGCTTGGGTCTCGTTATCGACGACCGCTCACGCGAAGAGGGCCGGCACTATACATAGGAGAGTGCCATCCGTCTGCACAGTTGTGGTGCAATCGACGAAACGAAAGTGCTGCAAAATCAAAAAATCGCAGCCTTCGGCAGCCTCTACGGGTCTCTGTCAAACCCTGTAGAAGCTGTCGAAGGCTGCGATCTTGGCGGCACTGAAAACATTCAACATGTTCGTAAAATCCGCAAAGTGTTGGAAAAAAAAGGGCTTGAGGGAGTAAATCCCCAAGCCCTCAAAAGGTGAGAGGTGTCTAGTCCCTCGACCTGGTGAGCGTGCTCTTCAAAAGAGCCTGCGTTTGGTTAAGCCTTCAAAGGCACCAGACGCGGAGCAATCATGTTTTCCGGGCGCAGGATGTCGGCGAGCATTTCTTCGTCGAGCAAGCGTTCCTCGCGCACCAGTTCCAGCACGCCGCGGCCGCTTTCGAGGGCAACACGGGCAATGCGGGTGGCGTTTTCATAGCCGATGTACGGGTTCAGCGCGGTGACCAGGCCAATCGAGTGTTCGACCAGTTCACGGCAACGCTCTTCGTTGGCGGTGATGCCGACGATGCAGTGCTCGCGCAGCATGTCCATGGCACGTTGCAGCAGGCGGATCGAGTCGAAGATCTTGAAGGCGATCAGCGGCTCCATCACGTTCAGCTGCAGCTGGCCGCCTTCGGCCGCGATGGTCAGGGCCAGGTCGTTGCCGATGATCTGGAACGCCACCTGGTTCACGGCTTCAGGGATAACCGGGTTGACCTTGCCTGGCATGATCGAGCTGCCTGGCTGACGCGCCGGCAGGTTGATTTCGTTGATGCCGGTGCGTGGGCCGCTGGACAGCAGACGCAGGTCGTTGCAGATCTTCGACAGCTTGACCGCGGTACGCTTGAGCATGCCGGAGAACAGCACGAAGGCGCCCATGTCGGAGGTGGCTTCGATCAGGTCGGCGGCTGGCACCAGCGGTTGACCGCTGATCAGGGCCAGACGCTGAACGGCCAGGGCCTGGTAACGCGGGTCGGCGTTGATGCCGGTACCGATCGCGGTGCCGCCCAGGTTCACTTCGGTCAGCAGTTCAGGCGCCAGGGATTTGAGGCGTGCCAGGTCTTCGCTCAGGGTGGTGGCGAAGGCGCGGAATTCCTGGCCGAGGGTCATCGGCACGGCGTCTTGCAGCTGGGTACGGCCCATCTTCAGGACGTGGCTGAACTCTTCACCTTTGGCGGCGAACGACTGGATCAGGCTGTCGAGGCTGGCCAGCAGCGCGTCGTGACCCAACAGCAGACCCAGGCGGATAGCCGTCGGGTAGGCGTCGTTGGTCGACTGCGCCATGTTCACGTCGTTGTTCGGGTGCAGGTACTGGTATTCGCCCTTGCTGTGGCCCATGGCCTCCAGCGCGATGTTGGCGATGACTTCGTTGGCATTCATGTTGGTTGAAGTGCCAGCGCCGCCTTGAATCATGTCCACCACGAATTCTTCGTGGAAATCGCCGCGGATCAATCGGGCACAGGCTTCGCTGATGGCAGCGTGCTTGGCTTCGCTCAGGTGACCCAGCTCGCGGTTGGCGTCAGCGGCGGCCTGTTTGACCATCGCCAGACCAACAACCAGTTTTGGGTAATGCGAAATCGGAACGCCGGAGAGACGGAAGTTGTTTACCGCTCGCAGGGTCTGGATGCCGTAATACGCTTGAGCAGGTACTTCGAGTACGCCAAGCAGGTCTTTTTCTGTGCGGAAAGATGCAGCGGAGGACATGATAGAAATCATCTCGATATGGACCCGGTCTGTGCCGGAATAGCGCAAATGCTAGGCTTGAGAAGAATTTTGGGCCAATGCTGTTAAACACTGGGCTATGCACATTCGGCATAATGTCGGTGTGACGCCGCGTACGTGGCGAACGTGTGACCTAAATTGGTGCATGTCCGGGAGGGCGTGATGAATCTGGAAAGCAAATGGCTGGAGGACTTTAGTGCTCTGGCTGCCACCCGCAGCTTCTCCCAGGCGGCCGAAAGACGCTTCGTGACTCAGCCCGCCTTCAGTCGGCGGATCCGCAGCCTCGAAGCCGCGCTGGGGCTGACCCTGGTCAATCGCTCTCGCACCCCGGTCGAGCTGACGGCAGCGGGGCAGTTGTTTCTCGTGACCGCGCGAACCGTGGTCGAACAGTTGGGTGAAGTGTTACGTCATCTTCATCACCTGGAAGGCGGGCAGGGCGAGGTGATCCAGGTCGCCGCCGCCCACTCCCTGGCACTGGGTTTCTTTCCACGCTGGATCGCACAATTGCGCAACGAAGGGCTGAACATTGCCACGCGGCTGGTGGCCACCAACGTCGGCGATGCGGTGCATGCGCTGCGTGAAGGCGGGTGTGATCTGATGCTGGCGTTCTATGATCCGGACTCCGCGATGCAAATGGACCCGGAAATTTTCCCGTCACTGCATCTGGGAGACACTGAAATGCTCCCGGTGTGCGCCGCGGATGCTGACGGCAAACCGTTGTTCGACCTGGAAGGCGAGACCAGCGTGCCTTTGCTGGCCTACAGCGCCGGGGCATTTCTCGGGCGCTCGGTGAACATGCTGTTGCGCCAGCGTGCCCTGAGGTTCACCACTATTTACGAGACCGCCATGGCCGACAGCCTGAAAAGCATGGCGCTGGAAGGCCTGGGCATCGCCTGGGTGCCGCGCTTGAGCGCGCGCGCCGAATTGGCTCGCGGCGAGTTGGTCATCTGCGGTGGCCCGCAATGGCATGTGCCGCTGGAGATTCGGCTGTATCGCTGCGCGTTGGTGCGCAAGGCGAATGTTCGGTTGCTCTGGCGCAAGCTGGAAGGCGGCACAGCGCCAAACCCTGCGGGTTAATGATTTTTTGTAGGCGTCGGGCTGACCCTGAAGTCAATAAAACCGGTACTTTGCGCCGTATGACAGATGGTCGTATGGGGGGCTGTTTATCTGCTTCATTGAGGTATACTGCGCGGCCTTCGGCCGGTTTGACTGGCCATAATTCGTACAATCAAGCCACGCATTTTGCGTGGCTTGTTGTTTTTTGACGCGCCTGCGGGCGCCCAGAGAGAAGAGGCACGACGATGAGCGCACTGGTTGGCGTGATCATGGGCTCCAAGTCCGATTGGTCCACCCTTAGCCACACCGCCGATATGCTGGAAAAGCTCGGCATCCCTTACGAGGTGAAAGTGGTCTCTGCCCACCGCACCCCGGACCTGCTGTTCCAGTATGCCGAAGAGGCTGAGGCCCGTGGCATCGAGGTGATCATCGCCGGTGCCGGTGGCGCGGCCCACCTGCCTGGCATGTGTGCGGCCAAAACCCACCTGCCGGTGCTGGGCGTGCCGGTGCAGTCGTCGATGCTCTCGGGCGTCGATTCGCTGCTTTCTATCGTGCAGATGCCAGCCGGCATTCCGGTCGCCACCCTGGCCATCGGCAAGGCCGGTGCGATCAACGCAGCCCTGCTCTCGGCGAGCATCCTGGGCGCCAAGCATCCGCAGTTTCATACCGTGCTGAAAAAATTCCGCGCTGAGCAGACAGACAGCGTCCTGGACAATCCAGACCCACGCATCGCCTGAGGTTGTTGACGATGAAGATCGGTGTAATCGGTGGCGGCCAGTTGGGTCGCATGTTGGCGCTGGCGGGCACTCCGCTGGGCATGAACTTCGCTTTCCTCGACCCTGCGCCGGACGCCTGTGCCGCTGCGCTGGGTGAACATCTGCGGGCCGATTACGGCGATCAGGATCACCTGCGTCAGTTGGCCGATGAAGTCGATCTGGTGACCTTCGAGTTCGAAAGCGTCCCGGCCGAAACCGTGGCCTTCCTGTCGCAATTCGTTCCGGTGTACCCGAGCGCCGAAGCGCTGCGCATTGCCCGCGATCGCTGGTTCGAGAAGAGCATGTTCAAGGACCTGGGAATTCCAACTCCCGCGTTCGCCGACATCCAGTCCCAGGCTGACCTGGACGCCGCCGTGGCTTCCATCGGCCTGCCGGCCGTGCTGAAAACCCGCACCCTGGGTTACGACGGCAAGGGTCAGAAAGTCCTGCGCAAGCCTGAAGATGTGGTCGGCACCTTCGCCGAACTGGGCAGCGTCGCCTGCTTGCTGGAAGGCTTCGTGCCGTTCACTGGCGAAGTCTCGCTGATCGCCGTGCGCGCTCGCGATGGCGAAACCAAGTTCTACCCGCTGGTGCACAACACCCACGACAGCGGCATCCTCAAGCTGTCCGTGGCCAGCACCGACCACCCGTTGCAAGCGTTGGCTGAAGACTACTCCAGCCGGGTACTCAAGCAGCTGGACTACGTCGGCGTGATGGCGTTCGAGTTCTTCGAAGTCGACGGTGGCCTCAAGGCCAACGAGATCGCCCCGCGTGTGCACAACTCCGGGCACTGGACCACCGAAGGTGCCGAGTGCAGTCAGTTCGAAAACCACCTGCGGGCCGTTGCCGGTCTGCCGCTGGGTTCGACGGCCAAGGTCGGCGAGAGCGCGATGCTCAACTTCATCGGCAAAGTCCCGGACACCGAGAAAGTCCTGGCCATCGCCGATTGCCATCTGCATCACTACGGCAAGGCCTTCAAGGTCGGCCGCAAGGTCGGTCACGCCAACCTGCGTTGTGCTGACCGTGCGACGCTTGCCGCGCAGATCCTCAAGGTCGAAGCGCTGATTGCCGAATAGTTTCATGTGGCGGCGGCGGAACCTTCCGAGGCCGCCGTTCTCTGATGGCAGGATGCCAAAGTCTGGCTAGGCTTTAGCCAATTCAATCAGAGGGAAATGCCATGGGAATTATCGGAACCATCTTTATCGGCTTGATCGTCGGCCTGCTGGCTCGGTTTCTGAAACCGGGCGATGACAGCATGGGCTGGATCATGACCATCCTGCTCGGTATCGGCGGTTCGCTGGCGGCCACTTACGGCGGCCAGGCCCTGGGCATCTACCATGCGGGTCAGGGCGCAGGGTTCATCGGTGCGCTGGTGGGCGCGGTGATATTGCTGGTGGTCTACGGCCTGATCAAAAAGAACTGATTCAAGCGACAAAGCCCTCTCTGCGCCAACACCGGAGAGGGCTAGAATGCTTGGCGTTATACCGTCCTTTCCTTTGCCGAGCACCTTCATGCGCCGTCTTCTGTTGACTCTTCTCTTCCTGGGCAGTGGTTTGGCCCATGCCGGCGAACTGCCGGAAACCGACTGGCTCGAACTGATGCCCAAGTCGGACCAGAAGGCCCTCGAGGCCATGCCCGAAATCGATCACAACTCACCGGAAGCCAATGGCACCTTTACCCAAAAAGGTGGCATGAAGCAGAGCAAGGGCTTGCCGGCGGTGATGTATTCGACCAAGACCGTGCCGTCGATGAACGACAAGCACATCCGCATCGGCGGTTATCCGGTACCGCTGGAATCCGATGCGAAGGGCCGCAGCACGTTGTTCTTCCTCGTGCCGTACCCGGGCGCTTGTATCCACGTGCCACCGCCGCCGCCTAACCAACTGGTGCTGGTGCGTTATCCCAAAGGCCTGAAGCTGAATGACATCTACACACCGCTGTGGGTGACCGGCACGCTGAAGATCGAGAAGGTCAGCAACGACCTGGCGGATGCGGCGTATGCGCTGGATGCGGCGCAGGTGCGGGTGGTCAAGGAGTCGGATTTGTAGGTTTTTAAATGTGGGAGCAAGCCTGCTCCCACATTTATTGTGTGGTGTTAAAGCGGTTTGCTGGCGATGCTCACGCCCAGGGTATGGCTAGCCCCCGGCGCCAGCGTCACCACATCATCCATCACATTTGCCGTTTCAATGCACAACATGCGCTGCCAGCCATCGTCAGCCATGTCGCTGAACGCGGCCGCACGGTCGATCCACGGGTTCCAGATCACCGCCGAGCGCGAACCGTTGCTGGTCAGTTCAATGCATCGCTCCCAATGCGGGTCAACGATGCTCAAAGTCGGCGGGGTATTCAGATAGATGCGGTCGGTCTCACCGGTAAAACGCAGATCACCGGTCTGAGCGACGGTTTTCCAGTCGTCCAGCGTCTCGATGTAACTCAAGCCATCCAGCCCTTCAACGTGCACGTTGCGCACATCGCTGACTGCGAAATAGCTGTGCAGCGCCTGGCTGATCGTGACGGGTTCAGCGCCCTTGTTGTCGCTCGTCAGGCTGATATGCAACTGTTTATCCAGACGAATGCTCAGTTTCAAGTCCACCTGATGCGGCCAGCCTGGCAGTCCGCCTTCAGGGTAGGGCAGGACGAATTCCACCTTCAGGCTTTCGCCCTCGGTTTCGATGCTGCCCAGTTCCCAGTCCATCGCTCGCACCAGCCCGTGAGCGGTCGGCGGCTCCTGGCTGATGCGCATGGCCTGGACACTCTGCGGGTTGCGCGACAGATTGCCGAACCACGGCCAGCACACCGGCACACCGGCACGAATAGCTTTGCCGGTCTTGAACACCGCCTCGTCGTTGAGCCAGATCAGCGGCGGTTGGCCGGCCAATTGATAACTGAGGATGTGCGCGCCTTGCTGGGCCACCAGCAATTCGGCCTGACCGTGGCGGATGCGCCAGCAGTTCAGTTCATCCAGTTTCACGGCTTCGACGGTGGGCGTGCTCATGGGGCGACTCTCAATCAGGAACAATGACTGCTATGGACCGCAAAACGGTCACCGCGTTTAACGAGCGCCTTGTTTAACGAGCTCTGGGCGGAACCGAACGAGTGCGGCCGCTGCCGTCGATGGCGACGAACACAAACACGGCTTCGGTCACTTTACGCCACTCGCTGGACAGTGGATCGTCGCTCCAGACTTCAACCATCATCTGAATCGAGCTGCGACCGATTTCCAGGGCCTGGGTATAGAAGGAGAGCTGAGCGCCCACCGCCACCGGCACCAGAAACGCCATGCGATCGATCGCAACGGTGGCCACGCGACCACCGGCAACCTTGCTGGCCATTGCGGTGCCAGCCAAATCCATCTGCGCCACCAGCCAGCCGCCGAAAATATCGCCAAAGCCGTTGGTTTCACGCGGAAGCGCGGTAATTTGCAGGGCCAGGTCGCCTTGCGGGATTGGATCTTCTTGTTCGAGCTCTATCATGCCGGGGGTGCCTCTGACCCGTGACTCTCATTGGTACTTCAGGTGAATAGCCGTCTCAAGGAAAAACGATTCAGCCCCGAACATACTACGTTCGTCACGTTTTTCGTAAGGCGCCTAAAGGGAAACTCTGCGAAATCGGCTGACGGGTGCCAACGACGGTTTCGCACAGCAACCCCTTACAAACCGTTGCAACGTTGTGAGTATATCGGTCGATAGACTTCGAGACGACCGTCCGGTTCTCATTTCGACCGTCAAATACGCACCTCTATGTGCTTTTTCGAACAATTTGCTATCGTGCCGAACCTGCCCAAGCCTCCGCCAGCGTTGTTGAGGTTGCAGATCTGACTATAAGAGAAGCCCTTGCCATGACCACAGCGCCCTCGAGCATCGCGCAACCAGCCCAACCTGCACGTCCGCTGACCCGCAACGACTACAAGACATTGTCGCTGTCTGCCCTGGGCGGTGCGCTGGAGTTTTACGACTTCATCATCTTTGTGTTCTTCGCCACAGTGGTCGGCAAACTGTTCTTCCCCGCCGACATGCCCGAGTGGCTGCGCCTGATGCAGACGTTCGGCATTTTCGCCGCCGGTTACCTGGCCAGGCCGCTGGGCGGCATCGTCATGGCGCACTTCGGTGACCTGCTGGGACGCAAGAAGATGTTCACCCTGAGCATTTTCATGATGGCGGTGCCGACCCTGATCATGGGCTTGCTGCCGACTTATGCGCAGATAGGCATGTGGGCGCCGATCCTGTTGCTGCTGATGCGGGTGATCCAGGGCGCAGCGATTGGCGGAGAAGTGCCGGGAGCCTGGGTATTCGTTTCCGAACACGTACCGCAACGGCATATCGGTTATGCCTGCGGCACGCTGACCAGCGGTCTGACTGCCGGCATTCTTTTGGGCTCGTTGGTCGCCACGGCAATCAACAGCCTCTATACGCCGGTGGAAGTGGCCGATTACGCCTGGCGGATCCCGTTCCTGCTGGGCGGCGTGTTTGGCCTGTTCTCGGTCTACCTGCGCCGCTGGCTGCACGAAACCCCGGTGTTTGCCGAACTGCAATTGCGTAAAGCCCTGGCCGAAGAAGTGCCGCTGCGCGCTGTGCTGCGTGACCATCGCGGTGCGATTCTGATTTCCATGCTGCTGACCTGGTTGCTGTCCGCCGGGATCATCGTGGTCATCCTCATGACGCCGACTGTATTGCAGACCGTTTACCACTTCCCGCCGACTACCGCGTTGCAGGCCAACAGCCTGGCCATCGTGTTCCTGAGCCTGGGCTGTGTGGCCTCCGGTGCACTGGCTGACCGTTTTGGCGCCGGGCGGGTGTTCGTGTTCGGTAGCGCGTTGCTGCTGCTGACCTCGTGGACCTTCTATCACAGCCTGTTCAATCATCCCGACTGGCTGTTCCCGATGTATGCCCTGACCGGTTTGCTGGTCGGCACCATCGGTGCAGTGCCGTATGTGATGGTCAAAGCCTTCCCGGCGGTGGTGCGCTTCAGCGGCCTGTCGTTCTCCTACAACCTGGCCTACGCCATCTTCGGCGGCCTGACCCCGATGGTCGTCACCCTGCTGCTCAAGGAAAGCCCGATGGGGCCGGCGTATTACGTAGCGATCATTTGTGGTGTCGGGGTTCTGGTGGGCGGGTATCTCTGGAAGAAGGGGCGCTAACCTTGTAACCGATCATTCCCACGCAGAGCGTGGGAACGATCTATCGCTAGATGCTGGCCTTTCATCCAATTGTCATATTTCAGCCATAGAGTGTTCACACGGCCTGCTGATACTTGGCCCCGACTTAACACACCCTATCTGCTAGGAGTAAGGCATGAAACTGAAGCGTTTGATGGCGGCAATGACTTTTGTCGCTGCTGGCGTTGCGACTGCCAACGCGGTTGCCGCTGTTGACCCTGCTATCCCGAGCTACACCAAGACCACTGGTGTGTCGGGCAACCTGTCCAGCGTCGGCTCCGATACCCTGGCCAACCTCATGACCCTGTGGGCTGAGAACTACAAAAAAGAATACCCGAACGTAAACATCCAGATTCAGGCCGCTGGCTCTGCCACCGCGCCACCTGCGCTGACTGAAGGCACCTCCAACCTGGGCCCGATGAGCCGCAAGATGAAGGACACCGAACTGGCGGCCTTCGAGCAGAAGTACGGCTACAAGCCAACCGCTATCCCGGTGGCCGTGGACGCCCTGGCGGTCTTCGTACACAAAGACAACCCGATCCAGCACCTGACCATGGAACAAGTCGACGCGATCTTCTCCTCGACTCGTCTGTGCGGCGCCAAAGCTGATGTGAAAACCTGGGGCGACCTGGGTGTGACCGGCGACCTGGCCAACAAGCCAGTACAACTGTTCGGCCGTAACTCGGTATCCGGCACTTATGGCTACTTCAAAGAAGAAGCCCTGTGCAAAGGCGACTACAAGCCAAACGTTAACGAACAACCAGGTTCGGCTTCGGTCGTGCAGTCGATCAGCTCCTCGCTGAACGGCATCGGTTACTCGGGCATCGGCTACAAGACCGCCAGCGTGAAGACCGTGGCCCTGGCCAAGAAAGGCAGCACTGACTTCATCGAAGACAGCGAAGAAAACGCCCTGAACGGTAAATACCCGCTGTCGCGTTTCCTCTACGTATATGTCAACAAGGCCCCTAACAAGCCTCTGGCCCCGCTGGAAGCCGAGTTCGTGAAACTGGTTCTGTCCAAGCAGGGCCAGGAAGTTGTAGTGAAAGACGGCTACATCCCACTGCCAGCCAAGGTTGCTGCAAAAGCTCTGGCTGACCTGGGTCTGGCGGAAGGCGGCGCTGAAGTCGCAAAAAAGTAAAACCCTAGGTCCGGGGTAAACCCGGACCTGCAGGAGCGAAGCTTGCCCGCGAAGGAATCGCCGCATCGCTCGCTCCTGCAAAGGCTCAGGGTTGCCACGCTGGCAACCCGGCCCCCCAAATTTCCGATCCACTGCCAGTTTCCACTGGCGGCGGATTTGTTGCGTCACTGCATTGTCATCTTTCTGTCATACAGGATCGCTAGGGTGTGCGCATGAATGATCTGGCCAATTCCACCATGACTACAAATCCCCCCAAGCGAATTGACTTCAATACGCCTGAGCTGCACCGCAAGCGCCGTATTCGTGCGCTGAAAGATCGCCTGACCCGTTGGTATGTGCTTGTCGGCGGCCTCGCCGTCCTGGGCGCGATCACCCTGATCTTCTTCTTCCTCGGTTATGTTGTCGCGCCGCTGTTCCAGGGGGCTGATCTGACCGCCAAAGACGCCATCACGCCCGCCTGGATGCAAGACGCCGGCAAGCCGCTGATGATCTCCCTTGAAGAACAGAACCAGGTGGCCATGCGGGTTTCCGACAAGGGCCAGGCGCTATTCTTTGATATCGATAGCGGCGCCGAACTGCGTCGTGTCGACCTGCCGATCCCGGCCGGTACCAGCGTGACCTCCATCGGTGAAGATCAACCCGGCCATCCATTGGTCGCAGTGGGGTTGTCCAACGGTCAGGTGCTGGTGTTCCGTCACACCTATAAAGTCAGCTACCCGGACGGCAAGAAAACCATCTCGCCGGCCATCGAATACCCGTACGGCGAAACGCCAATCGTGCTGAACGAGGCGGGCGGCGCTCTGGAGCACGTCAGCCTCAATGCCACCGATTCGACCCTGCTGCTGGCTGGCTCCACTGGTGCGCAACTGCATGTCATGTCGCTGACCAGCGAAGAAAACATGATGACCGGCGAAGTCACCAACGAGCAGAAACGTATCGACCTGCCGCAAATGACCGAGCCGGTGAAGAACATCTTCGTCGACCCGCGTCAGCAGTGGCTGTACGTGGTCAACGGTCGTGCTCAGGCTGACGTTTTCAGCCTGCGCGACAAGAGTCTCAACGGTCGCTACAAATTGCTCGAAGACGGCGATGCCGAGATTACCGCCAGCACCCAGCTGGTGGGTGGTATCTCACTGATCCTCGGCGACTCCAAGGGCGGTCTCGCCCAGTGGTTCATGGCTCGCGATCACGATGGCGAACTGCGCCTGAAGCAAATCCGCACCTTCCAGATGGGCGCTGCGCCGATTGTTGAAATCACCGCCGAAGAACGTCGAAAAGGCTTCGTTGCCCTTGATGCGTCCGGCAAGCTCGGCGTGTTCCACAGCACCGCGCACCGCACTTTGCTGGTGGATCAGGTGGTCGACGGCCAAGGCCTGTTCGGCCTGTCGCCACGGGCCAACCGCGTGATCGTGGAGCAGGGCGGCAAGCTGCAACCGTTGCTGCTCGACAACCCGCACCCGGAAGTTTCCTGGAGCGCGTTGTGGAGCAAAGTCTGGTACGAGAACTACGACGAGCCTAAATACGTCTGGCAATCGACCGCCGCCAACACCGACTTCGAACCCAAGCTGAGCCTCTCGCCGCTGACCTTCGGTACCCTGAAAGCCGCGTTCTACGCCATGCTGCTGGCCGCGCCCCTGGCCGTCGCCGCAGCGATCTACACCGCGTACTTCATGGCCCCGGGCATGCGTCGCAAGGTCAAGCCGGTGATCGAACTGATGGAGGCGATGCCGACGGTGATCCTCGGCTTCTTCGCCGGCCTGTTCCTCGCACCGTATGTAGAAGGGCATTTGCCGGGCATCTTCAGCCTGCTGATGCTCCTGCCGATCGGCATTCTGGTGGCAGGTTTCGTCTTCAGTCGCCTGCCTGAGTCAATCCGCCTGAAAGTGCCGGACGGCTGGGAAAGCGCGATCCTGATTCCGGTGATTCTGTTCGTGGGCTGGCTGTCGCTGTACATGAGCCCGTACATGGAAGCCTGGTTCTTCGGCGGTGACATGCGTATGTGGATCTCCCACGACCTGGGCATCACCTACGACCAGCGCAACGCTCTGGTGGTCGGCCTGGCCATGGGCTTTGCAGTCATCCCGAACATCTACTCGATCGCCGAAGACGCCGTGTTCAGCGTGCCGCGCGGCCTGACCCTCGGTTCCCTGGCCCTTGGCGCCACGCCGTGGCAGACCATGACTCGCGTGGTGATCCTCACCGCCAGCCCGGGCATCTTCTCGGCGCTGATGATCGGCATGGGCCGCGCGGTCGGTGAAACCATGATCGTGCTGATGGCCACCGGTAACACCCCGGTCATGGAAATGAACCTGTTCGAAGGCCTGCGCACACTGGCAGCCAACGTCGCGGTGGAAATGCCCGAATCGGAAGTCGGCGGCAGCCACTACCGCGTGCTGTTCCTCTCGGCGCTGGTGCTGCTGTTGTTCACCTTCATCATGAACACCCTCGCGGAACTGATTCGTCAGCGTCTGCGCAAGAAATACTCGTCGCTTTAACAAAGGTAGAAGTCTGTGAAACAGAACTCCCTGAATGGATGGTTCAAGAGCGGCGCCCCCGGCGTCTGGATCAGCGGCGGCGCGGTGTCCATTGCGGTCATCATGACCATTGGCCTGCTGGCGGTCATTGCCGTGCGCGGTCTGGGGCACTTCTGGCCGGCGGACCTGATCCACGCCAATTACGACGTGCCGGGCCAGGCCAACCACCTGGTCATCGGCGAAGTGGTGCAGAAGGAAGAAGTGCCACGCGAGCGCCTGAAAACCGCTGGCCTGCCGGTGCCCGATCAGGGCCCGGAGTTCATGACCCGCGAGCTGATCAAGGTCGGCAACCGCGATCTGAACGGCACGGACTTCACCTGGATTGTCGGCGAGTGGCTGACCAACCAGAAAACCCCGCCAGAGCTGATGACCATCGAGCGTCGCGAGTGGGGCAACTTCTACGGCTACCTGGTCAACGTCAAAGAGGACGGCAAGGTCGTCGCTGAAGGCGAAGCCGCATGGCCTGAGTTGCAGGCCCGTGTCGATCGCGTCAACCAGTTGGCTGGGCAGCTCAAGAGCCTGGAAAAAACCGACATCGGCGCGATCAACGCCGGTCTCGAACGTGTTCGTCTGCACGGTCGCAAGCTGGAATTGGCCGGCCGTCTCGACGCTACCGCACAGGCGGACCTGGAGTCTGAGCGTGCCGAGCTGAATGCCCGTTATCAGGAAATCGAAGCGCGTCTGAACGACCTGCACAAGCAGTTCAACCGTGACAGCCTGACGGCTCGTGACGCGAACGGTAAAGAGGTCGAGATCGGTATCGGCAAAGTGGTTCACGCCTATCAGCCGAACGCCATGAGCACCTTTACCAAGGTTGGCTTCTACTTCAGCAAGGTCTGGGAATTCCTCAGTGATGACCCGCGCGAAGCCAACACCGAAGGCGGGATCTTCCCGGCGATTTTCGGCACCGTGATGATGACCCTGATCATGGCGATGATCGTCACTCCGTTCGGTGTGCTGGCGGCGGTCTACCTGCGTGAATACGCCAAGCAGAACACCCTGACCCGAGTGATCCGTATTGCGGTGAACAACCTGGCGGGCGTACCGGCGATCGTTTACGGCGTGTTCGGCCTGGGCTTCTTCGTTTATGTGCTGGGCGGCTCGATCGACCGGTTGTTCTTCCCCGAAGCCTTGCCGGCGCCGACCTTCGGTACGCCGGGTCTGTTGTGGGCTTCGTTGACCTTGGCCCTGCTGGCTGTGCCGGTGGTGATCGTGGCCACCGAAGAAGGCCTGGCGCGGATTCCTCGCACCGTGCGCGAAGGCTCGTTGGCCCTCGGTGCGACCAAGGCCGAGACCTTGTGGAAGATCGTGCTGCCGATGGCCAGCCCGGCAATGATGACCGGCATGATCCTCGCCGTGGCCCGCGCCGCCGGTGAAGTGGCGCCGCTGATGCTGGTGGGTGTAGTGAAACTGGCGCCGTCGCTGCCGCTGGATGGCAACTACCCGTACCTGCACCTGGACCAGAAGATCATGCACCTGGGCTTCCACATTTATGACGTCGGCTTCCAGAGCCCGAACGTAGAAGCCGCGCGGCCGCTGGTGTATGCCACGGCGCTGCTGCTGGTGCTGGTGATCGCGACATTGAACCTGTCGGCCGTTTATATCCGTAACCACCTGCGCGAGAAGTACAAGGCGCTGGATAGCTGATCAACACCGAACTGTAGGAGCCGGCTTGCTGGCGAAGGCATCACCGCGGTGAGCCTGCGGGACCGAGTTGCCTGCATCGCCAGCAAGCCGGCTCCTACAAAGAATTGCGTAACCGCGGGCCTGGCCTGCGGCCCCGAACCGAATTTGTTAGCACAGGGAGCCTCCCATGCAGCACGAAGCACACACTCACGGCATCAACATGTCGGCCCTGGGCCGCGACAAACAGAGCCTGAGTCTCGAGCAGGAAACCGTGGCCATTGAAGTGCCGGGGTTGAGCCTGTTCTACGGCGACAAACAAGCGCTGTATGACGTCAGCATGAACATCCCGAAACAGCGCGTGACCGCCTTCATCGGCCCGTCCGGCTGTGGCAAGTCCACGCTGTTGCGCACTTTCAACCGCATGAACGACCTGGTGGATGGCTGCCGCGTCGAAGGCGCGATCAACCTCTACGGCAACAACATCTACCGCAAGGGCGAGGACGTGGCCGAGCTGCGTCGTCGCGTCGGCATGGTGTTCCAGAAGCCCAACCCGTTCCCGAAAACCATCTATGAAAACGTGGTTTACGGCTTGCGCATCCAGGGCATCAACAAAAAGCGCATCCTCGACGAAGCCGTCGAGTGGGCGTTGAAAGGCGCGGCGCTGTGGGATGAAGTCAAGGATCGTCTGCACGAGTCGGCACTCGGTCTGTCCGGTGGTCAGCAGCAACGTCTGGTGATTGCCCGCACCATCGCCGTGGAGCCGGAAGTGCTGCTGCTCGACGAACCGTGCTCGGCACTCGACCCGATCTCCACGCTGAAAGTCGAAGAGCTGATCTACGAACTGAAATCCAAGTTCACCATTGTTATCGTGACCCACAACATGCAACAGGCCGCGCGGGTTTCCGACTACACGGCGTTCATGTATATGGGCAAACTGGTGGAGTTCGGCGACACCGACACCCTGTTCACCAATCCGGCGAAGAAGCAGACCGAAGACTACATCACCGGTCGTTACGGCTAGGAAGCTGTTGTTGCTCACTGAACTGACGCTGCGGCCCACCGCACCTTACCGGACGCTCCAAGGACGCCAACATGATTAGTAAAGAAGGCCTTACCCATCACATCTCCCAGCAGTTCAACGCTGAGCTCGAGGAAGTGCGCAGCCACCTCCTGGCCATGGGCGGGCTGGTCGAGAAGCAGGTCAACGACGCGGTCACCGCGCTGATCGAGGCCGATTCCGGCCTGGCCCAGCAAGTGCGCGAGGTCGACGACCAGATCAACCAGATGGAACGCAACATCGACGAAGAATGCCTGCGCATTCTGGCCCGTCGTCAGCCGGCGGCGTCGGACTTGCGTCTGATCATCAGCATCTCCAAATCGGTGATCGACCTCGAGCGTATCGGCGACGAAGCCACCAAGATCGCCCGTCGCGCCATTCAGTTGTGTGAAGAAGGCGAAGCGCCGCGCGGTTATGTCGAGGTTCGCCACATCGGCGACCAGGTGCGCAACATGGTTCGCGATGCCCTGGACGCATTTGCCCGTTTCGACGCCGACCTGGCGCTGTCGGTGGCGCAGTACGACAAGATCATCGACCGCGAATACAAGACCGCGCTGCGCGAACTCGCCACCTACATGATGGAAGATCCACGCTCTATCTCGCGTGTCTTGAGCATTATCTGGGTGCTGCGTTCCCTTGAGCGAATCGGCGACCACGCGCGCAATATCTCGGAACTGGTGATTTACCTGGTGCGCGGCACCGACGTGCGTCACCTGGGCCTCAAGCGCATGAAGGAAGAAGTGGAAGGCACAAGTGCCGAAACCGCTAATGTTCCGGACAAAGCTGACGATAAGTAAGGTTGCCCAAGAAAAAGCGCCCGGCCTCTTGGCCGGGCGTTTTTGTTTGTGTGGCTTTTGAACTGAAAAGCCGAATTGAAAAGCAGCACCCGCGAACGAAAAGTCCCGGCGTGACTGAAGAGTTTTGGCAAAGTGCCATCAGCCAGCGTTATGCTTGCCGGGATTTTTAAAGGGGTGTTGGATGAGCAAGATCAGTGTGTTGGTCGTGGACGATGCGTCGTTCATTCGTGACCTGGTAAAAAAGTGCCTGCGCAACTACTTCCCGGGGATCCGGACCGAAGATGCAGTCAACGGTAAAAAGGCCCAGGCCATGCTGGCCAAGGAAGCGTTCGACCTGGTTCTGTGCGACTGGGAAATGCCGGAAATGTCCGGTCTGGAGTTGCTGACCTGGTGCCGTGAGCAGGACAACCTCAAGACCATGCCGTTCGTGATGGTGACCAGCCGTGGCGATAAAGAAAACGTGGTCCAGGCGATCCAGGCCGGGGTTTCCGGCTACGTCAGCAAGCCATTCACCAACGAGCAGCTGTTGACCAAGGTCAAGCAGGCCCTGAACAAGGTTGGCAAGCTCGATACCTTGATGAATAGCGCGCCGACCAAAATGAACTCGGCGTTCGGCAACGATTCCCTGAGCGCATTGACCGGTGGCAAAGCGGCGGTAGTCGCACCCTCGGCTGCAGCGGTCAACCCGTTTGCCAAACCTGCCGCCGCCGCGCCAGCCCCGGCTGCGGCGCCGTCTCGCGGCCTGCTCAACAATCCACCGGTCAAGGCGCCTGCCTCCGCATCAGCTGGCGGTCGTGGCCAAGGCCAACTGCGCCTGTCGAGCGGCACACAGCAATGCGTGATCAAGGCCTTGAGCATCAAGGAAGCGCTGCTGGTGGTGAAACGCACCGACACCTTGCCGCAAGTCCTCGACAACGCCGTACTCGACCTGGAGCAGGGCGACAATGCCGAAACTGCCCGTCTTAACGGCTACTTGCACGCCATCGTCGCCCACGAGCCGAAGCCGGACAGCGAGTGGCTGCAACTGACGTTCCGCTTTGTCGACCAGGATGCACAGAAGCTCGACTACATCTCCCGCCTGATCGCCCGTGGCACCGCGCAGAAGCACTTCGTACCGGGTGCGTAACGTGTACCGCTGATCGTTCCCACGCGCTGCGTGGGAATACCTCCCCGGACGCTCCGCGTCCGCTTCGGATGGGACGCAGAGCGTCCCTTGCTGTATTCCCAGGCAGAGCGTGGGAATGATCATTTGAAACATCTGTCGACTACGCAGGTCCATTTCTGCTGCTAGGCTCCTTCCCAGGCCTACTCAACAGAATTTTGCCCATGCTCGCGCGCCTGCTGTTTTTCTGTGGTCTTTTCATGGCCTCCACCTCGGCTGTGGCCATGACGATCTATAAGTCCACTGATGCCAGTGGCGTGGTCTCTTACAGCGACCGCCCCACCAAAGGCGCGAAGGTGTTCGTTTTTCGCGACCGAATGGTCGAACACCTTGAGCGGCAGGTGTACCTCGACATCAAGAGGCTGAATGGCATGGACAGCGTGTTCGTGCGCAACGACCTGTATGCGCCGGTCGAGATCGAGCTGAGTTTCGACCGGTTGCAGAACGTCAGCGGAGCGCCGAGCCGACCGATCCGGCGGGTGATGCCGGCGCGCAGTAACCTTCGTCTGGCCCTGCTCACGCCGACGAAGGCTGGAAGGCCGATCGTGTATAACCCAAGGTTCGCATATTTCCTGGGCGACCCCTCAGGGGCTGCCATGGCCTATCGATATCCGTTGCCCTGGCGTGGCGGTCCGTTTCGGCTGACCCAGGGCCCCAATGGCCAATATAGCCACTACGGACCGAAGAACCGTTACGCGATGGATATCGCCATGCCCGAAGGCACGCCGATCATCGCGGCGCGCGGCGGGGTGGTGGTGAAAACCGAGAATGGCCAGACCGGGCGCGGCAACGATCCATCGGGCAATTTCGTGCGGGTGTTGCACGATGACGGGACGATGGGCGTGTACCTGCACCTCAAGAAAGGTTCAGTCTGCGTACGGGAAGGTCAGCGGGTAGTGGTGGGCAGTGCACTGGCGCTGTCGGGCAACACCGGCAACAGCAGCGGCCCGCACCTGCACTTCGTGGTGCAGCGCAATACCGGGTTGGGTCTGGTGTCCATTCCGTACCAGTTCAATCAACCGGTGGGGGCGTTGCCCAACTTTGCGTTGGGCAGTAGGAGCCGGCTTGCTGGCGATGAACGATAACGCGGTATAACAGAGACACCGCAGCGCTCCTGATCGCCAGCAAGCCGGCTCCTACAAGGGCGTGGCTCAGTCCAGCATCAACACCTTGGCCAATATGATCTTCGGCCCTTTCATCTTTTTGATGATGATCCGCAAACCTTCGACTTCCAGCACTTCTTCCTCTTCCGGCACCCGTTTCAGGGTTTCGTAGACCAGCCCGGCGAGGGTTTCGGCTTCGATGTGGTCCAGGTCGATGCCCAGCAGGCGTTCCACCTTGAACAGCGGCGTATCGCCCCGCACCAGCAGCTTGCCCGGCTGATACGCGAGGATCCCGCGTTCAGCCTTGCGGTGTTCGTCCTGAATGTCGCCCACCAGCACTTCCAGCACGTCTTCCATGGTCAGGTAGCCGATGATGTTGCCGTCGGCTTCCTCGACCAAGGCGAAGTGCGAGCCGCCCTTGCGGAACTGCTCCAGCAGTTGCGACAGCGGCATGTGACGCGATACGCGCTCCAGTGGTCGGGTCAGTTCGGCGAGGTTGAACGACTCGGGAATGTGATCAAGGGCGGCCAGTTCCAGCAGCAGATCCTTGATGTGCAGCAGGCCGACGAACTCCTTGCGCTCGCTGTCGTACACCGGGTAGCGGCTGAACTTGTGGCGACGGAACAACGCCAGGATTTCCTTGAGCGGAGCGTTGAACTCGAGGGTGACCAGGTCTTCCCGGGAGTTGGCCCAGTCGACCACTTCCAGCTCGCCCATTTCCACCGCCGAGGCCAGTACGCGCATGCCTTGGTCGCTTGGGTCCTGGCCACGGCTGGAGTGCAGGATCAGTTTCAGTTCTTCGCGGCTGTAATGGTGCTCGTGGTGCGGGCCGGGCTCACCTTGCCCGGCGATGCGCAGGATCTGGTTGGCGCTGGCGTTGAGCAGGTAGATGGCCGGGTACATGGCCCAGTAGAACAAGTACAGCGGCACCGCCGTCCACAGCGACAGCAACTCGGGTTTGCGGATGGCCCAGGATTTTGGTGCCAGCTCACCGACCACGATGTGCAGGTACGAAATGATGAAGAACGCCGTGAAGAACGAAACCGCCTTGACCACTTCAGCGGAATCTACACCAACGGCACTCAGCACAGGCTCCAGGAGGTGCGCGAACGCCGGTTCGCCGACCCAGCCCAGACCCAGAGAAGCGAGGGTGATACCCAGTTGGCACGCTGACAGGTAAGCATCGAGCTGACTGTGTACGGTGCGCAGGATGTGCCCGCGCCAGCCGTGCTGTTCAGCGATGGCTTCGACCCGGGTCGAGCGCAGTTTGACCATGGCAAACTCTGCCGCAACGAAAAAGCCGTTGAGCAAAACCAGGATCAGAGCAAAAAGAATCATGCCGAAGTCGGCGAATATTGTTGCGAGGGTCAAGCCAGGGGAAGGGTCCATGATGGAGTTTTGCGGGTTCCGTGTATTCAAAAAAGGGGGAAATGCAGTGCCTGAAGGGCAGGCACAAGTCAGCCAATGTAGCGGCTGACTGATCGATTGCCTAGTGGCGAGTGCTAGTCGGTATCAGTCCGCGGCGCTGATCACGCGGGATTTGGTGACCTGGGCCGGCGCGAAATGGCAGGTAAACGTGCTGCCATGCCCCGGCACACTGCTGATTTCCATGCGTGCCCGGTGGCGCAGCAACACGTGCTTGACGATGGCCAGCCCCAGCCCGGTGCCGCCGGTGTTGGAATTGCGGCTGGAATCGACGCGATAGAAGCGTTCGGTCAGGCGCGGCAGGTGTTTGCTGTCGATGCCGATTCCCGAATCCTGCACGCTCAGGTGTGCACCTTGCTCGTCACCCCACCAGCGAATGCGGATATTGCCTTCGGCCGGGGTGTATTTCACCGCGTTGAACACCAGATTGGAAAACGCACTGCGCAGTTCGGCTTCACTGCCCTTGAGCAGAATCGTCGGGTCGGCTTCCAGGGTGATGCGCTGATTTTTCTGACCCGACAGCTGTTGGGCGTCGCTCTTGATCGATTGCAGCAGGCTATCGATGGACACTGGTTGGTTGTCCGATGGGTAATCGGTGGCTTCCAGTTTGGCCAGCAGCAGCAAATCGTTAAGCAAGGTCTGCATGCGCCCGCCTTGCTGCTGCATTTGCTGCAGGGCACGGGTCCAGCGCGGATTCACGTCCTCGACGTTATCGAGCAGGGTTTCCAGGTAGCCGCAAATCACCGTCAGGGGCGTGCGTAGTTCGTGGGACACGTTGGCGATGAAGTCTTTGCGCATCTGCTCCAGCTGATGGATACGCGTCACGTCGCGCACCAGCATCAAGTGCTCGTTGTTGCCGTAGCGGGTGATGTACAGCTGAATGCGCAGGCGATCATTGATCGGCGACGGAATCTCCAATGGTTCGGCGTAGTTGTCCTGCTCGAAGTATTCCTTGAAACGCGGATGGCGCACCAGGTTGGTCACCGGCTGGCCGCTGTCCTGAGGAGTCTTGAGGCCGAGCAGGGTTTCGGCGGCGCGGTTCCACCACTCAAGGTTGCCGTCGCTGTCGAGCATGATCACTGCGTCTTTCAGCGCGGCAGTGGATTCCTGGACCCGGTCGATCACCGCTTGCAAGCGCCCGCGTACCCGTTGGTCGCGGCGTTGCAGGTGATAGATGCTGTCGAACACTTCGCCCCACAGGCCATAGCCGTCGGGCGGTGCTTCATCGGGTTGGTGCAGGCGCAGCCATTCGTGCAGGCGCAGCAGCTGTTTGAGGGTCCAGGCCAGGTAAACCCCCAGGCCCACGGCGAGACTCCAGCCGTAGTAGCCGGAAATCAGGCCGATCACCAGGCAGGCGGTGACCAGCAACAGCATGTGGCGAATCAGGGTGCCATGCCAGTTTTGGTTCACGGAAAATATGCGTCCTTGTCAGCGAGGCTGGCGGTCTGTTCAGGCCTTGGTGGAAAACCGGTAGCCGGTGCCGCGCACGGTTTGTACCAGATTTTCGTAGGCATCGCCGAGGGCTTTGCGCAGGCGACGGATGTGCACGTCGACAGTGCGCTCTTCGACGTAGACATTGCCGCCCCAGACCTGATCCAGCAACTGGCCGCGGGTGTAGGCACGTTCCTGGTGGGTCATGAAGAATTGCAGCAAACGGTACTCGGTCGGGCCCATCTCGGCAGGTTTGCCGTCGATGGTCACGCGGTGGCTGATCGGGTCCAGCAGCAGGCCGCCGACTTCGATCGGCGCTTCGCCATCGGTCGGGCCGGCGCGACGCAGCACGGCTTTGAGGCGGGCCACCAGTTCGCGGGGGGAAAACGGTTTGGTGATGTAGTCGTCGGCGCCGACTTCCAGGCCCTGGATCTTGTTGTCCTCTTCGCCCTTGGCGGTGAGCATGATGATCGGGATATCCCCGGTCAGTTCGTCGCGCTTGAGGCGGCGGGCCAACTCGATGCCGGAGGTGCCGGGCAGCATCCAGTCGAGCAGGATCAGGTCCGGTTTGCGGTCGACGATAATGGCATGGGCCTGCTGGGAGTTCTCCGCCTCCAGGCAGTCATAGCCGGCCATTTCCAACGCAACGGCGATCATTTCGCGAATGGGCGCTTCGTCGTCGACGATCAGAATGCTCCTGCCAACCATGCCTTAATCCTCTTGTCATTTAACTGTCTTGCGCCGCATTAGATAACGGAATTATTGCAGTCGTGTGACAGTATTTTAGCCGCCCTGCGATTGTCGCGATCCTGAACTAAGCTCTAATTCCGAATCCTGACAACCACAAAAGGAAGGTTTCCATGAATCACATTGCTAAATCCTGGAAGGTCCTGCTGGTCACGGCTGCGTTAACGCTGCCGTCCCTGGCCTTTGCGGCAGAACCCGCCATGATGAAAGGCGGCATGATGGTCGATCAGAAGGGCATGACCTTGTATACCTTTGACAAGGACAAGGACGGCAAGTCGATGTGCATGGGTGAGTGTGCGAAGAACTGGCCGCCGATGATGGCTCCGATGGATGCCAAGCCCATGGGTGAATGGAAGCCGATCAAGCGTGACGACGGCACAATGCAATGGACTTACGACGGCAAGCCAATGTACACCTACAAAATGGACAGCAAGCCGGGAGACATGAAAGGCGACGGCATGATGAAAATGTGGCACGTGATTGGCGAACACAAGTAAGCGATTGCCTGCCCTGTAAACAGTCTGTAGCAGCTGGCGAAGCCTGAGTTCGGCAGCTGCTACAGATCAATCGCAGTCAACGTAATGCGTAATCCAGCACAATCCCCACAAAAATCGCCAACCCCGCCCAGTGGTTATGCAAAAACGCCTGGAAGCAACGCATCCGGTCTTTGCTGCGGGTGTACCAGAACTCCCACGCAAAGCAGCCTGCCGCCACCAGCAACCCAAGGTGGAACCAGCCACCGAGATGGAATTTCGAGCCAGCCAGCAACAGGCAGCCCAGCGCCAGGCCTTGCAAGGTCAGAATGATCACCCGGTCGGCATCGCCAAACAGGATCGCGGTGGATTTCACCCCGATCTTCAGGTCGTCATCGCGGTCGGTCATGGCGTAATAGGTGTCGTAGCCCACGGTCCACAGCAAGTTGGCGATCCACAGCAACCAGGCTGTCGCCGGCAACTCACCGGTCTCGGCAGTGAACGCCATCGGCATGCCCCAGGAGAACGCCGCGCCCAGCACCACTTGCGGGTAATAGGTGTAACGCTTCATGAACGGATACGTGAAGGCCAGGGCCAAACCGCCCAGCGACAGCCAGACCGTCGCCGCGTTGGTGCACAGCACCAGCAGGAAGCTCACACCCATCAGCACCGCGAAGAACACCAGGGCTTCTTTGGAGCTGATCTTGCCGCTCACCAGCGGCCGTTGCTCGGTGCGTTTCACATGGCCATCGACCTTGCGGTCCGCCCAATCGTTGATCACGCAACCGCCGGCACGGGTCAGTACCACGCCGAGCACGAAAATCACGATATTGGCCAGTGACGGCGAACCTTCACCGGCAATCCACAGAGCCCACAGCGTCGGCCACAGCAGCAGGTAAATGCCGATCGGCTTGTCCATGCGGGTCAGCTGAATGAAATCCCAGGCC
The DNA here is from genome assembly GCF_003253625.1 of Pseudomonas sp. URMO17WK12:I6. Lineage (NCBI taxonomy): Bacteria > Pseudomonadati > Pseudomonadota > Gammaproteobacteria > Pseudomonadales > Pseudomonadaceae > Pseudomonas > Pseudomonas sp. URMO17WK12:I6. The sequence continues at coordinate 548,499 of NZ_QKYZ01000001.1, read as the reverse complement.
CGAGGATTCACGCGGTTCAGAGACTTGAGCAGGTTCTGGTACATCAGCAGTTCTCCGGATGCGCGCGGGCGGCGCTCCACAGGGTCGGCAGGAAAACCTCGGCCACCAGCACGCTCAGGGCGCCACGGTCGAAACGCGAGCGCCGGCCCCACAGTTCAGGCGCCTGAGCCTCCATCGGCAACCACGCTTGAGGATAGTGACAAACCTCGATGGCCCGGCGCTGAAACGCCCGATCGCAAAACAGCAGTTCGCCCAGGGAGCGGCTACCCAGCTCATCCATATGCAATCCGTCGCCCTGCAGCGCACTACGCGCCGCCACGCTGCGGGCAAACACCCAGGCTTCACCGTGGCCGCGCAGATACACCTCGCGCACCCAGCCTTCGCTGCCTTCGGCCAGCTCCAGCGCGGCACATTCGTCGGCGCGCAGCGATTGCCAGCCTTCGAACAGCGGCGTGACGCTGAAACCGTCATTCGACAAACGGGTCAGGCGTCGGGTCAGTGACCCTTCATCGAACAACCAATCGAGCGTAGACGTGTCGGGGCGGGGCATCAGTTGGCTTTGAGAAAGCCAGAGCGGCGTCGGGGAGGGGGCTTTTGAGTGCGGCACAGTGAGTCATTATTGGCAGCAAATGAGGCGGCGAGCTTACCATGTCAGGCGGCGAGTTTGATTGATCCGGCCTGCCGTTGCGCCGAACAGGCTTGCATCTGCCGGGCCCGATCAGTACAAAACGCCCTGAGCCGGACAGCAACGCTTCATCTATCGACCGTTCGCGCCGGCAAAAGCCTGAATCCCGAGGAAATACCTGAATGAAAAAGTGGCAATGTGTGGTCTGCGGCCTGATCTATAACGAAGCCGAAGGCTGGCCGGACGACGGTATTGCGGCGGGCACACCGTGGCAGGACGTGCCGGAAGACTGGCTGTGCCCGGACTGCGGCGTGGGCAAAATGGATTTTGAAATGATTGAAATCAACTAAGCCTCCAAGGAGCTAGGAATGAACGCACCTGTCGTGATCGTCGGCACTGGGCTGGCTGGCTACAACCTGGCCCGGGAGTTTCGCAAACTCGATGGCGAAACCCCGCTGCTGTTGATTACCGCAGATGACGGACGCTCCTACTCCAAGCCGATGCTTTCCACCGGCTTTGGCAAGAATAAAGACGCCGATGGCCTGAGCATGGCCGAACCGGGCGCCATGGCCGAGCAATTAAAGGCCGAAGTGCGCACCCACACGCGCATCAGCGGCATCGATCCGGGCCACAAGCGCCTGTGGATCGGCGAAGAATCAGTGATCTATCGTGACCTGATCCTGGCCTGGGGCGCGGAAACCGTGCGCGTGCCGATTGAAGGCGACGCGGCCGATGCCGTTTTCCCGATCAACGACCTTGAAGACTACGCACGTTTTCGCGCAGCCGCGGCCGGCAAGCGTCGGGTGCTGCTGCTGGGCGCCGGTTTGATTGGCTGCGAATTTGCCAACGACCTGATTCTCGGTGGCTACGAAGTGCAACTGGTTGCCCCCTGCGAACAAGTCATGCCGACCTTGCTCCACCCGGCGGCGGCCGCTGCGGTCCAGGCCGGCCTGGAAAGCCTGGGCGCGCGCTTCCACCTCGGGCCGGTGCTCAATCGCTTGCAGCGAGTGGCGGACGGCCTGGAAGCGCATCTGTCTGACGGCCAGGTCATCCCTTGCGACGTAGTGGTGTCAGCCATCGGTCTGCGTCCGCGCATCGACCTGGCGGCCGCTGCCGGGGTGCAGGTCAATCGTGGCGTGGTGGTTGACCGTCACCTGAAAACCTCTCACGCCAACATCTACGCCCTGGGCGATTGCGCCGAGGTCGATGGGCTGAATCTGTTGTACGTCATGCCCCTCATGAGCTGTGCGAGAGCGCTGGCCCAGACCCTCGCCGGAAACCCTACGGCGGTGAGTTACGGCCCGATGCCGATCACCGTGAAAACCCCGGTCTGCCCATTGGTGGTTTCGCCGCCGCCACGGGGCGCGGAGGGCGTCTGGACGGTCGAAGGGCAGGGCGCGGACATCAAGGTGCTGTGCCGCGACAGCGCCGGCAAATTGCTGGGCTATGCCCTGACCGGCGCGGCGGTGATGGAAAAACTCGCCCTGAACAAAGAACTTCCGGCCCTGTTGGCGTAAATGCCGGTCGTTCTGTCGGAATCACCCCGTTTTTGCCCCCACAAAGGTCGCGGGGAGACTGGCGCCGCTCTTGCGCGCATGCCATCCTCATTCCCGTCTGCCGCAGAGTAGAGCACCTGCGGCGCCTTGGGCGCTGTTCCAACGAGAACAGCACGGACATAACAACAAAAAACCGTCAAAGGGGCTTCACTCATGCGTAAACCAGAACTCGCCGCTGCCATCGCGGAAAAAGCAGATCTCACCAAAGAACAGGCCAATCGCGTTCTCAACGCCGTTCTCGAAGAAATCACTGGCGCTCTGCATCGCAAGGATAGCGTCACGCTGGTGGGCTTCGGCACCTTCCTGCAACGCCATCGCGGTGCCCGCACCGGCAAAAACCCGCAAACCGGTGAGCCGGTGAAGATCAAGGCCAGCAATACTGTTGCGTTCAAGCCAGGCAAGTCGTTGAAAGACAGCGTTAATCCGTAACACGCACCGACTTCCCGCACAGCGGGCGAGCGGGATAAAAAATGGGCACGCCAACGAGGTTGGGTGCCCATTTTTTCTGTCTGGCGGATCAGCCGACTCGGCTTTGTTTCCTGGCGAGAATCGCTGCTATTTCCGGCTCATTCAGGTGATCCAGCGCGCGCTCTACCAACAAATGCACCCCATCGGCCAGGCGGCTGAGCGACAGGGCTACGGAGCGGCGTGAACCGTCCACGTCGTCGGCGAGGTCGGCGGCGATGGCGCTGATGGACAAGATATCTTCCGAGGCATTGGCGAGGAGGGCTTCAGTGTTGATGCCCGGGCAGACGCTGAAGAGCTGGCCTTTGCGTTTCGGTGGCTTTGGTTCGGCTGGCGGGAAGTGATGGTCGAGGGCGCGTTCGGCGGCGTCGTTGAGTTTTTTTGAATCGGGGCTTTCGTATGGGGAGACCGGATCGGTGTCCGGTGGGTTAGGTGTAACTTTGAACATGATCTTCAATTCCATGAGTGATGCTGACACCCCTTCGCCGACTAAACGAAGGGGTGGCGGCTGTACGCAGGTTAGTCGGACCGGGGAATTGAAGAAGCCGGCGCACCCAAAGGTGCCCTACGCACAGCCACCATCAAAATGCAGGTAGCAAGTACCTGTCTGACGGACGCTTGTACAACTTCAATTACCAGCGGGCGACTAAACCCGACCACTGACGATCAGTGACACGAATCAAGTTACCGACCGACCCCAAAGCGCACAAGCCGGCGGATTCTGGCGTAGCCGTAGGCAACGACGCAAGGTGTTGTAGCTTTCACGACGTTACCTACAAGGCTTTTAAACAAGCACTGTCAGGCATTGGCGTGGGACCGACTGGAATACCATTTTTGATCGGGATTGGGGTTGCCTACGTAATCGTCAGGTAGAAAGCATTAGTACTTCCTTGTTGATTTGGCGACTGACCGGATGGCGAGAGAACATGATGAGTGCGAGCTGGAAAAATGGGCACGCCGACTGGGTCGGGTGCCCATTTTTGTTGGACGCAGAGATGAACTTCTAACGAAGACCCTCCACCAGTCTCTGGTCTTTTTCTCCGCCCCAAGGATCGCCCAACAGGGACTTGGCTGGTGCTTTGCCGCTCCACCTTTCTACTGCATTATCTCTGGATCCGGAGCCGGAATGACCACACTCGCCCAACTGGCTGTACGTTTGCGTTGTGTCAGAGCACGCAATGCTGCTGTGTCGGGTTCGCCTTTTTTCTTGAATTTGACAGGCACCAAAACATAGAGCATCACCTTTTCATCGTCGGGGATGATCTCTTTTTCAGTTTTCGTATCCCAGGCTTTATCCACGGCCACGAAAGCATCCACTTCGTCTGGCCAGGCCAGGTTGGCATACATGGCATCGGAACGACGAATCAAGAAGCCTTCCGACAAGGGGCCATTATCGAACGTGTGGCGAGCGAGCAGAGACAGCAACTCAACCGGAAAAACCCAAGGACTGTGGGGGGGAAAACCATGCTGCGTAAGAGGCCAGTCGCCAGGTAAGCATACGAATAATTCGGTATGAGGATTTTTGGCAAAAAGTCCGATGGTAAAGAGTAACTTGAACTTGCTTTTGCCATCAATACAGCTGATACGCAGCTCCAGCCCCCCTTCATTAGTGATGGGACTCAGTTGCGCGGGTAGAACCCAGCCAGCGGTGTTGTGCACGAAAGTGACTATAGAACCACCAAATTCCTCAGGCTGGCTTTCAACGTCCATGATACTGACCGCCCCGGATTTTCTTAAGGTGGACGCAATCTCTGTAAATCCCCAGGTGTTGGCGATGTCCAATGGCGCAGTATTCAGCCTGGTGTGCAGTCGATTGATGTTGGCATGGTGTTCTACAAGAAGATTGACGACGTCCTGATGCCCAAAGGTAATCGCGTCAATCAGCGGGGTGGTTATGCTGTTAGGCCACCCATCCACCAAAGCACCGGCCTCAAGAAACCATTGGCATGTTTGTAAGTGTCCATTGCCAGCGGCTGCGGCAAGTGGCGTGCTATTGCCGGAACTGGCGGCAGGCTGGTCCAGCGCAATACCTAAAGACACCAATAAGCGGCAAATTTCGGTTTGCCCCTGTTCAGCGGCCATGTGCAGCAGGGTTTCATGCCCATCAAGACCATACATGGGCAAGTGCAATAGAACGGAATTTTTCTCTAGGCACTTTTTTAGTGAGGCTGCATTTCCCGACGCGATGTCTGCGTGAATGGCTAATAAAGTTTTAATGTTCTTTTCATAAATTTCTTCTGGGTTGTTCATTTAAAAAATACCTTTTGTCATTTGAGCACCCATGTTTTTCAATGCGTTTTGGACACTGGCCAGCCCGCCGACGTCTGCTTTCTGTAGTATTTCATAGACTTTTTTGGCGCTGGCTATCGAGTGATTCCCTCCACCATTTTGGGCCCAGGTGAAGTTGCGCGGGTCGTTGTTTAGGCCAATTTTGTGTTTGGCCAGAATTTTTTGCGAGTCGGTAATGTACTTTTGATTTTGAGCTTTCCAGCTTTTCGGAGCTTTTTCGCGGACGATATGATGGTAATGCGGCTTTACCATACCCTTAGGAGCAGGCCCCATCGCTCTCTTCTGTGAGGCGCTGAGTCGACAAACTTCCCACCCCCACGGATCCACCCACCCAATCGGATTCGGTGCGTATTGATAGAGGTTGAATCCCCCCGCCAACCCAATCGGATCCGGCGTAGTAAACCACCCCACATCCGGATCATAAAACCTGAACGTATTGAAATGCAGCCCCGTCTCCAGGTACTGCCCCTGAAACCTCAGGTGTCGGCCCTAGAGCCCTCGGCCATGGTCAGGCTTTTTTCTCTAAATAGAACTTCAGATATTTTTTTAATATTTCTTGAAAGGCTCGTGCCTTACCGAAGCTATAAGCATCGTCAAAGTATTTATAAGCCTGTGAATAATCTTTCAGTTCAAAGTAGACCATTCCCAAGTTGATCAACGGACCTGTATCGATATCTGACTCTCGGCCATCCAGGGTCTTTTGTGCCCAATCTTTAGCGGCCTCGAAGTCACCGTTGTCGAAGTGCAGGTTGAAAAAAGAACCTGTGACCCATGACGACAAAGGTGTCCATTCTAGTTTTGGCTCAGGAAGCAAGTCCCATGCTTTTTGGTACAAGGCCTGGGCTTCATTTTTTTTGTTTTGCTCATCGAGCTCATTGCCCGAGGCCATAATGGCCATTATCTCATCTGCCAGCGTGGGGTTTTTATCTGCCAAGTTCTTCATATGATAGTTCTGTATTTATGGTAGACGTGACCACGCTGCCGTTTTCATTGCGCACTTCGATCAACCGACTCTCGGCGTCGTAACCGAAACGCTGCACGCCCCGTTTAGTACTGCGTTCTTCGATCATCCGGCCTAACGAGTCATAGCGGTAACGTTTGTCCTGATAGGTCAGCAGTTTGTTGTGCACCACCAGCCCAGAGCCGCCCCTAAAAATGTCGATCATCATGGGGGCCAGAAGCCTAGGCCTGATTTTTATAAGGGACAAATGTGCGGTTGGCGATATAGAAACCCAAGCCTTTGTTGCTTTTGAATTTTTTCTCGATCATAGAATCGGCCAACTGCTGAGAGATCAGAAGGTCTCCTGACTCTGGCTCACGAGCGATTCCGCGCATGCCGGCAGCATCGTCCAGGAACCAGGTTTTAGTGAAATAGATGATCGATCCGTCATCATCCCGTTCAGCGGCAGATTGCCCTTGATCTATCGCGTTGACGGTATTGATTGCATTCACTATGAAAAAAGCTTCGTCGACCTCTTCCCCGTCTGCAATGACGACAGCAGGTTGAATGAGCTGAATGTCCTGAGCAGATTGATTGGTGAGAAAATTCGCAAGTCGCTCAGTGACTAGTGGGACTCCCCCAAGTAGCCATAGGCAGTCATACGCAAGCAGCTTTTTTTTCTTGCACGGAAAATAGACCTTTGGCTTGTCCATATTCAATGGATAGGGTTTTCCCGCCAACAATGACAGGTAGTCAAAATTCGAACCGGCGGTTTCATAAGAACCGCTTTCGATGTCATACGAGCCGATCAGTTGTTCGCTGTAATAGGTAGGGGCTTTCCAACTTAAGATCATGCTTGATTTTCCTAATCGTAATAAGCGCCGGGACGGGCATTTTTGTTCAGTTGCCTCTCGCCGGAACGGAGTAGTTTGCGCTCATCGGAAACTATTTTATCCAGGGCCTTGCGATATTGCGCCTGATTCCAGTTGTTCCGCTTGCCAGCTTGTTCTGCTTGTGTCATTCGTCCGGCCAGGTTGTCGTTGACTCTACCGGCGTGACGTCCCTCATGAATTGATCGGCGTCCATCGGCCATGGCGGTGGCCTTGTTGGGTAGGAAAATTTTATTTTGTCTGCTTTGCAGGTCAAATCCAGCCAACTTCAGCAGCGGATGATTTTTGGTACTGGCGTGTTTGTCACTCAGAATGTGATGGTCCTGATAGCCCTGCTTCTTCAGCTTGTTGATTCGTTTGTTAATGGATGACGAGCAACTCCATCCCAACGGGTCCACCCACTCGAGTGGGTTGGCCGCATACAGATATAGATTGATTCCCCCTGCCAACCCAATCGGATCCGGCGTCGTAAACCGCCCCACATCCGGATCATAAAACCTGAACGTATTGAAATGCAGCCCCGTCTCCCGGTCCAGGTATTGTCCCTGAAATCGCAGGTTCTGCTCTTCAATGTAATACGGCTCGCGCACCTCTTCTAACGTGTTGCCCCACACCCGATAACTCGCCTGCCAGACGTTGTGGCCGTCCGCCTCGGTGAGCTGTTCCGGCAGGCCGTTGAGGTCGTTGTGGTAGTAGCGGATTTTTTGCAGTGGGCCGGTGCCGTCGACGCGGGCCAGGGGTTCGTAACCTTCGTCTTCGTATAGGTAGAGGCTGGTTTGCTGATGGCGATGTTCCTGCAACAGGCGCAGGCCGTCCCACGTGAAGCGGGTTTCTCCCAGTGGATAACCCTTGCTGTCGTGTACGGTTTTTTCGATGCGCCGGCCCAGTGGGTCGTAGGTCATCCTGACCACGCTGCCGTTTTCATTGCGCACTTCAATCAAGCGGCTTTCGGCGTCGTAACCGAAGCGCTGCAGGCCTCGTTTAGCGCTGCGTTTTTCGATCATCCGGCCAAACGCGTCATAGCGATAACGCTTGTCCTGATAGGTCAGCAGTTTGTTGTGCACCACCAGCCCGGCGCCGGGTTGTGGGCCGTCCAGCAGGTTGGCGGCGGCGTCGTAGGCGAAGGTTTCGCGCTGGCCGTGCAGGCTGTCCTGGCTGGCGATGATGCGGCCAGTGGCGTCGTAGTGCAGCAGTTGGCGGTGTTGTGCGGCGGGTTGCTGGTCGAGTTTGCCGATCAGGTTGTCAGCGGGGTCATACTCGAAGTGCTTTTGCACGGCCGCCGGCATCAACGAGGGCTGGCTGGTGTGACGGCGTTGGCGTGAGCGTAAGCGCCCGCTGCGGTCGTATTCGCTGCGGGTGCTGATCTGGCCCTGGGTGCGCAGCACTTCGCGGTGCAGGCGGTCGCGTTCGAAGTCGCTGATGACCTGGCCGTCGAGGTTGATCTGGTGCAGGTGGCCGCTGCCGTAGTACAGGCGATTGAGCCAGCGGCCGTCGGGCAGTTGGGTCTGGATCAGGTTGCCGAGTTCGTCATAGTGATATTGCAGGCTGCCGGCCGCGCTGTGTTCGGCGAGCAACTGGCCGAGGGCGTCGTAGGCGAAGCTCAGGGTTTGTGCGTTGCCCTGGTGGTCGGTGAAGGTGACGGCGGTGAGCTGGTCCAGTGGGTCGTAGGTGTAGTCGGTGCGGCCATCGTCGGTGACTTTGGCGATCAGCCGGCCGACGGCGTCGCGTTCCAGTCGGTGAACGATGGGAGCGGGGGGCGACTCGGGGACGACGGCCAGGCCGTTACCGTAAGGTGCCGGAACAGCCGTGACCGCCGCGACGTTATCCAGCAGGTCATAGGTGTAGCGCTTGGCACTGCCATCCAGATCCTGTTGTTCAATCAGTCGATCCCCAGCATCCCAGGCAAACCGATAACTCTCGCCATTTTCGTTGGTCAGCGCCTGCAGCCGCCCATAGCGGTCGTACCCGAACTGCACCTGCCGGCCATGGGCGTCGGTGCGTTGGCGGACCTGGCCGCGACGGTTGTGTTGGTAGAGCGTGGTGTGCCCGGCCGGGTCGGTATAGCCGGTCAACTGGCCGCTGACGTCGCGCTGATACTGCTCGGTGCGGCCGTCCGGCAATTGGCTGCTGAGCAACCGTCCCTGGGCGTCGTAACTGAATTGGGTGCGTTCGCCGAGGGCATCGGTGATGGTTTGCAGATAGCCCCGGTTGTCGTAGCTGAACCGCGTCGGGTAACCCGAACAATCGATGTGTTCGACCAGTTGGCCGAACGGGTTCCAGCGCAGCCTTTTGCTTTTGCCGGTGGCGTCGATGATCTCGACGACCTGGCCTTGGGTGTCGTAGCGGTATCGCGTTACATGGCCCAGCGGATCGGTTTCGGCGATGCAGTTGCCGCGCTGATCGTAGCGATATTGCCAACTGTTGTCCGCGGTATCGGTTTCCACCAGCGGCAAGGCCCAGTGCTCGAGCCATAGGGTCGATTCACTGCGGCCCAGCGGGTCGGTTTCGCCGATCAGGTTGCCGGCGTCGTCGTAGCTGTATTCATAGCGCCCGCCCTGCGGGTCGGTCGCGCTGAGCAATTGGCGTTCGTCGTTCCACTCGAACTGCCAGGTCTGGCCGAGGTTGTCGGTGTATTCGGTGATCTGGTGCTGGGTGTTCCAGCGCCGTGTACTGATGCGCTGTGAGCCGTCGGTGATGCGCGTTGCACCGGCCTTCAGGTCATAGTCGAACTGGTAAGTGTCGCCTTCGTCGGTCCAGTGCCGGACCACGCGCCATTCAAGGTCTTCAACCAACGCCCATTCATAGAAACATCGCAGCCCCGTGGGCAACTGATGCTCGACCATCCGCCGCCCGGCGTCGTAGGCGAAGCGCCGTTGCACCTGGTCGGTGGCGTCGCGCACTTCGGCCAGGTTGCCCACTGTGTCGTAGCCATAACTGACGAGCACTTCACGATGCTGGTCGGGATACACGCGTTCCACTCGAGCCACGCGGTCGCGCTCCCGAATCAATTCGACCTGCACCAGATCGAAGGTGTCCCGTAGGCGCGCCAACTGTCCGGCGTCGTCATAGTCGAGGTGGATGCGGTTGTCATTGCGGTCACCGAGCTGGTTCAGGCGCAACAACGACGGATTACCGGGTGTACCGTCGAACAGCCGATACAACCCGTCATCGCTTTCAATCAACAATTCCCCATTGCGATGCCGCCGAACACTCAGCCCTTCACCCGCACTGAACACCGCGCCGCCCAGAGGAATCGAGCCCATATCGATGCGCCGGCCCTGTTCATCGGTGTACACCAGCGTTTTCCCGCCCTCCGGGTGAGGCAGGATTTCAACCCGCACCTCGTAGGACACGCTCCAACCCGCGCCGAACAACCCGTCGCGGCGTTCGTCGCGGCTGTTGTAGAAGCGCTGCCAATCGATCGGCAAGATGCCCGGCAGCACGAAATCCAGCTCTTCGTCCCCACCCAGCACCTTGGCCCCGGTCGCAGCATGCACCGGGTTCGACGAACCCATGGCGGCGTTGGCCATGGCGCCCATGGCGCTGCTGATAGCCATCGACGTCGCGCCGCCGATCAGCATGCACGGCAGTTTGCTGAAGAACTTGCCCTTGCCGCCCTTGAGCATCAGCAACGCGGTGACCGCCAGCCCCACGCCCGGGGTCTTGCCGCTGCGGATCTCACGCACTACCACCGAACCGCCACCAATGGTCACGTTCGATGAGATCAGCCCGGACGATACGACCTTGGCATCGCAGGTGCTACGGTCGCCGCTGCGCACGGCGGGTTGGCCGTTGATGGTGACCTTGTCCGAGCCCTCGGCCATGAACTGCGGCGGCATCGGCGGATGCTTCATGCAGACGAGCAGGTCCAGCGGCTTGGGCACGGCGCCGGGCGCCGGGGTGGCGACGGTGGGGCGCCACATCTGCGAGAAGAAGCTCTCGGCCATGTCCAGATAGCTGGGCTCGGCTTCGGGCTCGGGTGCCTCCAGCTCGGTGCCGGCCGGCGCGACATGGGACGCAATCGCCCCGGCGGCCCGGGCGGCGGGCATGTTGTTGGTCAGGGTGTTGGTGGAGCCGGTGAGAATCGTTGCCTGCACCGTGGGCGGGAACAGCGCATTGCTGAAGCTCTCGCACAGGTTGCTCAGGCCCTTGTCGGCCCCGGTCTTGCTCATGGCAAGGCCGACGATGGTGCCCACCACCGCGCCGAGCAGGAAGCAGCCGAGGCCGCCGGTGGCGACGGTGATGCCCGTCGCCGCCACCACGGCAGCCGTCGCCAGCGCGGTGATCGCGATGTTCGCTGCCACCTCCAGCACGCCGCCGAGGATGTCGGCCATCATCGAGGTGTGGTCGAGGGCATCGCCCAGCCGGGCGGCCCAGAGTGCGTCAGACATGCAGGGTGCTCATCAGGCCGGAACGTCGAACAGCAACGAACTCTTGATGGTTGCCCAATGCGCGGCTTCGGCATCGCCGAGTTTTTCCGCCTTCACGTAGCTCAGGGCGAGCATTTTGCGGGTTCCGGGCAATACCAGCGCCAACTGATATTGGAAGACTTTGTCGTTGCCCTTGTTGAACTGGCTGCGCAACTCGATGCCTTCGACCTCCTGGCTGGCGCCCAGGCGCACGGCGACGCCCGGCTGAAAACGCAAGTCCTGCACTTGTTTTTCCAGGCGCTTGAGCTGGTCGTCGAAGTTGCTTTGCAGGGTTTCGCCCTCGGCCAGCAAGCTGCGGCTGACAATCAGCGAGGTGCCCAGTTCGGGGAACTTGAGGATGTTGATCGTCGCGTCTTGCAGCTCGCTTGCCGGCAGCTGGAACTGGAACTCATTGATGCGGTAAGTCATGGCGCTTGAATCTCGTGGTTAGCCCTTGGGCTTGGGGAATGCGGCATTGATATTGGCGTCGATGCTGGCCTTGACGCCCTGGCCGTCAGGCGTGGCGCCAGGGCCGCCGCCGTTGTTCAGGTGCAGCACGCCGCCGGTGTTGATCTCGGCGTCACCGCTGGCATAGAAGCTTATTTGCACGCCGGTCAGGTTGATCTGGCCGCTGGCATTGAGCTCCAGGATGCTTTCGCCGCATACCAGCCGCAGGTTTTCGCCCACTTCGATGACGTAGCTCTGGCTGATGCTGTCGGTCTTGCGCTGGCCCACCGACAGAATGTCTTCCTGCTTGACGATGCGCAGCCGGTTGTTGCCGATGGTCACCGTCTCGTTATGCCCGATGCTTTTGTTGCGGTCGTGACCCACCGAGTGGCTTTCATCCACCTCGACCACGATGTCCTGATTGCGCTCGGCATGGATGTACAACTGCTCGGCGCCTTTTTTGTCTTCCATGCGGATTTCGTTGAAATTGGCCGGCGAGCCGCCCTTGCTCGAACGGCTTTTCATGCCGCTCTGGGTAGCGTTTTCCGGCAAGTCGTAGGGCACGGTCTGTTCGGCGTTGTAGACGCGGCCGGTGATGATCGGCCGATCCGGGTCGCCTTCGAGGAAGCTGACGATGACTTCCTGGCCGATTCGTGGGATCTGCATCGAGCCCCAGTTTTTTCCGGCCCAGGATTGCGACACGCGAATCCAGCATGAACTGTTTTCGTTGGATTGGTCGTGACGGTCCCAATAGAAATGCACTTTCACCCGGCCGAACTGGTCGGTCCAGATTTCCTCGCCCTTGGGGCCCACCACCAGTGCGGTCTGCGGGCCTTTGACGATGGGGCGGTGGGTGTTGGGCAGCGGGCGATAGCTTTGTTGTGCGTCGATGCAGGTCAGGCTGCTTTCGAACTGTGCCGAAGCCACGCCACCGCTGGTTTCCAGGCTTTCCTGGTCAATGTGGTAGCGGGCGCCGACGATCAGGTATTCGCGGTTCTGGTCCTGGCGGCTGAAGCCGGTGAGGCTGAACAAATGACCCGACCCCAGGCCTCGGGCGTTGCCGGCCAGCTCGACCTGTTCGTGCAGGGTCTGCAAGGCTTCGATGCGGGTACGTGCGTAGTGTTCGCCGTCTTCGCTTTGCACATAGGTGCCGGGGTAGTCGTACAGCGGATAATCGCCGGCGGTGTGCGGACGGGGCATGGCCGAGCGAACGTCAATCCGCGCGCCAGGGCGCTGGAAGTCATAGTCGTTGAGTTCCAGCGAGCCCGGCTGGACTTGCTGGGCCAGGTGCCAATCGTAGATGTGATCGCGTTCGCGTTGCTGTTCATTCTTGGGGTAGTAGGGCACCGAGGCATAGCCGGGCACGTTGGCATGGGCGCCGTAGGCATCGGCCAGCACCAGCACATGACGACCCTGTTCATGGCGGAAGAAGTAGTAGATTCCTTCCTGTTCCATCAGGCGGCTGACGAAGTCGAAGCTGGTTTCGCGATACTGCACGCAGTATTCCCACTCGCGATAGGGCCGGCTCAGGGCATCTTCGAAATCCGAGAAACCCAGGTCACGAAACACCTGCTTGATGATCTGCGGGATGGTCAGGTTCTGGAAAATCCGGCAATCGGACGTGCGGGTCAACAGCCATAGCCAGGGCCGCAGCGTGACCTGGTAACTGGCGAACTGGCCCTGGTCGACGTTCTGGCTGCAACGGGCAACGATGCCATGGAAATGACGCTCGCCACCGCCGTCCAGTTGCAGGCTCAGGCACATGGGTTTGCCGAGCAACTGGTTGAGGTCGATGGCGTTGTCCAGCGAGTGCAACTGCAGCTCATAGCTGAACAGCCGCCCCAATTCTTCGCCGCCGCCCATGTCCTTGAGCAACAGCACATCCGGCCCCAGGGGGCTGGTGATCTTTGCCAGGCGTGAGAGTTGCTTGAATAGCATCAGTTATCCCTTGTCACTGCTCGGTTCCTTCCTACGGAGGAGGGCCGCTTAGGCGGCGTCGCTGAAGTCGTAGTGCAATTCGTTGTCCCGGGCGCTGATCCGCACCCCTGCCAGCGCTTTGCCTTCGAGCATGCGGGTGAGGAACTCGCGGCTCATGTCCGGTAGCAGGCTGTTGGTCAGAATGGTGTCGATCATCCGCCCGCCGCTTTCGGTTTCGGTGCAACGGGAGACGATCAGGTCGATCACCGCGTCGTCGTAGTCGAAAGCCACCTTGTGGGTGTTCTCCACGCGCTTCTTGATGCGGTTGAGTTGCAGGCGGGTGATGGCCTTGAGCATCTCGTCGCTGAGCGGGTAGTACGGAATGGTCACCAGGCGGCCCAGCAAGGCCGGCGGGAAAATCTCCAGCAGCGGTTGGCGCAGGGCCTTGGCGATTTCTTCGGGCTCCGGCATGTTTTGCGGGTCTTTGCAGACCTGGGCAATCAGCTCGGTGCCAGCGTTGGTGGTCAGCAGAATCAAGGTGTTCTTGAAGTCGATCACCCGGCCTTCGCCGTCCTCCATCACACCTTTGTCGAAGACCTGGAAGAAGATCTCGTGCACGTCCGGGTGGGCCTTTTCCACCTCGTCCAGCAGCACCACGCTGTAGGGTTTGCGCCGCACGGCTTCGGTCAGCACGCCGCCTTCGCCATAGCCGATGTAGCCCGGTGGCGCGCCCTTGAGGGTGGACACCGTGTGAGCTTCCTGGAATTCGCTCATGTTGATGGTGATGACGTTTTGCTCGCCGCCGTACATGGCTTCGGCCAGCGCCAGGGCGGTTTCGGTCTTGCCCACGCCGGAGGTGCCGGCGAGCATGAATACCCCAATCGGCTTGCTCGGGTTGTCGAGGCCGGCGCGGGAGGTCTGGATGCGTTTGGCGATCATCTGCAAGGCGTGGTCCTGGCCGATGATGCGTTTTTTCAGGTGCAGGTCGAGGTTGAGCACGGTTTCCAGTTCGTTACGGGCCATGCGGCCCACCGGAATCCCGGTCCAGTCGGCGACCACCGAGGCCACGGCCTGGTAATCGACCGTCGGCAGAATCAGCGGCGTTTCCCCTTGCAGGGCGCTGAGACGCTGTTGCAGGTCCACCAGTTTTTCGCGCAAGGCGTGGCTGGTCTCGCTGCCGTCCTCGCTGTCCACCACGCCGACGCGTTCACGCAGGGTGGCGCGGGTGGCGAGCAATTCGTCTACCAGGGTTTTCTCTTCGGCCCAGCGACTTTCCAGCTCGGCGAGGCGTTCGCGTTCGGCACTCAGCAGGTTTTCACTTTGGGTTTGGCGGGCGCCGATGACGATGCCGATGGCGTGCTCGCGGGCGATGATCTGCAGCTCGGTTTCCAACGCCTCGATGCGCCGACGGCTGTCGTCCACTTCGGCCGGCACGGCGTGCAGGCTGATGGCAACGCGGGCGCAGGCGGTGTCCAGCAGGCTCACGGATTTGTCCGGCAGCTGGCGCGCGGGGATGTAGCGATGGGACAGTTTGACCGAGGCTTCCAGGGCTTCGTCGAGGATCTGCACCTGATGGTGTTTTTCCATGGTCGAGGCCACGCCGCGCATCATCAACAGCGCCTTGTCTTCCGACGGCTCGGCCACTTGCACCACCTGGAAGCGGCGGGTCAGGGCCGGGTCTTTTTCGATATGCTTTTTGTACTCGGCCCAGGTCGTGGCGGCCACGGTGCGCAGGGTGCCCCGGGCCAGGGCCGGCTTGAGCAGGTTGGCCGCGTCCCCGGTGCCGGCGGCGCCACCGGCACCTACCAGGGTGTGGGCTTCGTCGATAAACAGGATGATCGGTTTTGGTGAGGCCTGGACGTCTTCGATGACTTGGCGCAGGCGCTGTTCGAATTCACCTTTCATGCTCGCGCCAGCCTGTAGCAGGCCGACGTCCAGGCTGCGCAGTTCCACATCCTTGAGCGCCGGCGGTACGTCACCGGCGACGATGCGCAGGGCAAAACCTTCGACCACGGCGGTTTTACCGACGCCAGCTTCACCGGTCAGAATCGGGTTGTTCTGCCGACGACGCATGAGGATGTCTACCAATTGGCGGATCTCTTCGTCACGGCCGACGATCGGGTCAAGCTTGCCACTGCGCGCTTGTTCGGTGAGGTCGACGGTAAAACGCTTGAGCGCTTCCTGCTTGCCCATGGCACTTGGGGCCATGGCGCCACTGGCTTCACCGGGCACGCTGCCGGCGTTGAAACCATCGCTGGCGCTGAGTGCATTTTCCGGCGAGTCGCCGACGTACTCGTCAAAACGCTCGCTCAGGGCCTCGACCTTGATCTTGTCGAACTCTGCCGACAGTCCCAGTAATCCATGGCGCAGGCTTGGGGTCTTGAGGATGCCCAGCACCAGATAACCGGTACGCACCTGGCTTTCGCCGAACATCAGGCTGCCGTAGACCCAGCCACGCTCCACGGCTTCTTCCACATGGGAAGACAAGTCAGTGATTGACGTCGAGCCCCGTGGCAAACGGTCCAGGGCGTCGGTCAGGTCCCGGGCCAGGCGCGCCGGCTCGATATTGAACTGGCGGATGAGGCGGTGCAGGTCCGAATCCTGCAATTGCAGCAACTGATGAAACCAGTGGGCCAGTTCCACATAAGGGTTACCGCGCAACTTGCAGAACACGGTGGCGGCTTCGATGGCTTTGTAGGCCACGCTGTTGAGTTTGCCGAACAACGCGGCGCGACTGATTTCACCCATGCTCTTGGCTCCTTGAGATCTGTGAGGTGTTGGCTTGCTCGGCGTAATGCCGGGCCAGTATTAAGTCCTTGGCATCTTTTGCGGGCTTGCCCACCCAGGTATTGAACCCCAGGCGGAAGCGGCCATTGAGTTGCAGCGTCGGCACTTCGGGCTGTTTCAGAACCAGGTTCAGATCCCAGTCCAGTTCATGGCCCAGGTATTCGGCCACCCAGGCCACCAGCTCATTGAAGGATGGGCTGCCGGGCAACATGCTCATGTAGTCGTCCAGCTTGAGCGGCCCCAGGCGAATGCGGAATTTGTGCTGGCGATCCCAGACGCAGCGGCCCAGGCAAAAATCCACGCCCAATTGATGGGCGCTGACGCCCACGCGGCTGCGCTCCGGCAGCACCAGCCATTGGCCGACGTACTCTTCGATCTCCACCGGCAGGCCGAAGTACTCGCTGATGATTGCCTTCAAACCGTCGGGATAGCGGGTTTGTGCCGACAGATGACCGCTGTAATGCAGCTTCGCCGTGTCGGGTATCAGGCCTTGTTTGAGCAGGCTCGGCATGCCTCGACCGCTCAGCGCTGCCAGACGTGCCGACCAGTAGTCATCGTCCGGGCGATCATGGCTGACTGTCGGTCGCGCTTCGGCCCAGGCCCGGTAAAACAGGCTCAGCAGGCGATGGTGGAATACATCCAGAAAGCGTTTGCTGGTGCTGTCGGCGTTGTTGCGCTGGCGTTCACGCACATATTCGGTGAGGTGCAACGGCAACGGGCCGTTGGGGCCGCCGAGGCCAAAAAAGAATTGTTCCAGACGTGCCGGCGAACCGTCGATGCCCGGCTGTACCGAGGCCAGGGTCGCCGGAGCGAAGGTGCAATCGGCTTGCTGCCCAAGGCGCAAGGGGTCATCGGCCAGGCGCAACGAATGACCCAGGCGCGGAAGCTCAGGCGATTCGCACTCGATGCGCCGTAATGCCTGGAAGAAGTCGTATTCCCAGGGCTCCTGGTGCATCGCGTCCAGGGTATTCACAGGGTCGGACGACGTCCGGGTTTGGCTTTCCATCGCATGATCTCGCCGCGCTCGGTGGTACGGATCACCGTCTCGGTAAAACTGTTGATCGACACGTAACGTGCCAGGAAGCGCTCGAACACTGCACCGAGCAAAAAGACGCCCGTGCCACGAAACGCGTTCTCATCGAATTCCAGGGTGATCTCCAGGCCGCGGCCAAACACGATCGGGCCCGGCATTGGCAAACGTCGGGTGCAGGCCTTGCTGCTGACTTCGCGCAGGCCTTCGATCTGCAATTGCAAGGCTGCATCGTTGTCGTCGCCATACAGGCGCAGCAGCTCGCGCAGGGCGGCGGCGCCCTGGCCTTGCTCGCTGAGGGACAAGTAATTGAGCGAAAGCTGGCTGATCAACCGCCAGGCCTTGGCGTCGTGGGCATGGCTGGCGCGTGGGCGGCTCGGGCCGGCCACGCAGCGTACCGCCGCTACCGGTGCGCTGTCGGCCAGGGTGAAGTCGGTCTTGTTGTTGCCCACGCTCATGAACAGCGGCAGGTCGCGGTTGGTGCATAACGCCGTTACGCCCAATTGGCGCAGGTCGTGACGATAGGGCGCCTGCTGGCTGTCCACCAGACTGACGAAGGTTTCGCTGCCGATGTAAGTCGAACGTGGGCCGTTGCGCCGCTGGCCGCTGGAGAGCATGCGGGGTTCGCGCCGCACCGTGTAATACGCCTGATCGCGGCCGTAGCGAGACGGATCGCGGACGGCGTAGAACGGCAAAAAAGGCTGTTCCGACCCGGTGCCATGGCCGGTGAGGGCGGTCAGGGAATGAATCTCGAAATCCATCGGCCGGGTACGGTCGGCGATCACATGATGTTCATTCACCCGTTCCGACAAGTGGATGCGATCCAGGCGCTTGGGAAACAAGTTGATTGCCGGGGTGCAGAACGGCAGGAACTGTGCGGCACCGACACTGCCTTCCAGACTCGGATCGTGACGGTCGAACAGCACGATCAATTCCAGCTCCTGGCCCTGGCAGCGTTTGACCGCCCGGCTCAACCCGGTGAAGTCGACAAACAGAAAGCGGCGGGGCAGGGCGAAGTATTCCTGCAACAGGCGATAGCCCTGGAAGGCTCGCGACACCACGGGCAGCGCGGCGTCGGTATCGTCGAACCCCACGGAGCGCAGTGCATCCTGGGGCAGGCGTTCTACCCAATCGCCGCCGGGCTGACGGGCGAAGACGGCGCAGGCGTTACCCAGCAACTGTTCGTAGAGGCGAAAGGGTTGTTCGTCGGCGCCGTTGAGGTACAACGGCAGGTTGTCCAGGGCCAGACTGTTGAACGGCAGTTCGGCACCGGTGCGCAGGGTCAGGCGCAGGCCAGCCTTGGCCTTGGGGGCACTGGCGGCCAGGCGCCCGAGCACGGCGGACGGGTTGCCGAAGTACTCGGCCTGGCTGACCTGCAATGGCCACAACGTCACCGCATGGGCGGTGCGGTACTCACAGCAGGTTTGGCTTTCGCGACCCAGGGCTGCGCGCAGAACCGTATCCCGGGGCAACGGGAAGCCGCTGCTCAGTGAGCCTTCATCGGGGTCTGCCTGCAATTGCACCACGGTCATCGACGGTGTCGGCGCCAGGTAATGGGGGTACGCGATTTCCAGCAGGTTGTGAGTGAAGGTCGGGTATTCGGCATCGAGCTTGAGCTGTACCCGCGCCGTCAAGTAGGCGAACCCTTCCAGTAAGCGCTCGACGTACGGATCGGCGCAGTCCATGCCGGACAACGTCAGCCGACTGGCGATTTTCGGGTATTCCTGGGCGAACTCCGCCGCGCTTTCGCGTACGTGGTGCAATTCCTGGTTGTACAGTTCCAGCAGGCGCGGGTTCATGAGTGTCTCCGCTGGTCGGCGTTGACCACTCGCACATGGCCGGATTCCAGGTCCAGGTCGGTTTGCAGCATCAGGCGCAGCGGCACTGGCTGCGCCCAGAGATCGCCTTCGATCTCGAAACTCAGGGCGTTGTGATTCATCTCGGCGGATGCCCGGGCCCGCACGCGCAGGGTATGTCGCAGAATCCGCGGCTCGAACGTGGCGATGGCCTGGTGGATCAGTGCTTCAAGCGCCGCGATATCGACGTTCGATGCACTGTTGCCGGCCAGGGCTGGCAGCCCGAAGTTGACCACCGAAGTGCCGGCCGGTGTGTGCAGCGTCGCATCGGCGCTGAGCAATGAAGTGGTGTTGAGCAGCCACGCCAGGTCCCGCAACACCGAGGCTTTGAGTTGGGTCAGGGACAGCACGCGCTTGTCGGCGCTTTCCTTGAGGTTGCCTGGGTCGTCGTCGGTCAACCGATCCAGCAGGGACGGTTGCAGGCGATCACGGGTGGCGATGTCGGTTACCACGTAAATGGCGCTACATACATTTTTTGGTCCCCTCCCGTGCCGCAGGACGCAAACGTGTTGACCGCTCCCGCCTCCAGCCCTCCCGGGATCTGGCGGATAGCCTGCATTTTGCTGAGGCAGTCGCGGCTGGGCGCAGGCATGTGCTCGCTGCGCCAGACCGAAAATATCGGGATGTTGTTGAACGTTTCTACGCGCAGTTGCTGTTGTTTATTCAGGCTGAAGCTGCAAGGCCATTCCATGTCCAGCTTCATGCGACTCTGGTCGGGTTTGACCAGCGTGCATTGACCCTGGTCGTCAATCAGGCTGAGTTGCTGCCCAACAAAGACGGCCTGGGTTGTTGGCATCTGGGCATGTTCGGCGCATGCGCTCAGGCTGGTCAGGCTTATCGCCAGGCACATGGCGAGCCGGTGATTTTTCATTATGCGAGCTCCCAGAACCAGACAGCTCTGGACCTGTAAAAGAGGTCGCCGGTTTGGGTCAGGCCCCGATTCCATAGATCAATATGATCGCCAGTACGATTGTCCGCCGACTCCCCTGACTGCTGGAAACAGTCCTTGAAGAAGATAAGCCCGGTCTTGCCCATCAACGTGCGACGCTCCTCGGCGCTGTTACCCAGAATGGTTGGCCGCCCCAGATGATGCTTCCACAACCAGTTCGCCAGCGACTCGGCACCCCGGGCGTGCTCATGTGCACACTTGGGTTCGGTATAGGTGGATTTGTTGACCTTGATGGTCAGCTCTGCATTGAGTGTCGCGCTCATGCGGATAGCACACTGGTTTTCCCAAGGGCCCTCACAGGGCTTGGCGTCAGGATACGTAACCAGAAGGTCGGAATAGGCTTTCCACAAATTGACAAACGAAGGCTTGGCCATGACTCAGACACCGGATGGGAAAGGATTGGATTCGAGCAAGCACCAAAATGCCCCCGGCGCATAACGACGGGGGCACGTTCGATTACACCTTGACGTTCTGGCGGATGTTCCAGCCGAACTTGATCGGCCCGCCTTCCTTGGTGCCGTCGGCTTTTTGCGGCTGGTAGTCCACCAGCACCTTGGCGAAGTTCAGGGTGACGTTTTCAGTCAGACGATCATCGCTGCCCGAGCCGCCGGTGCTCAGGGAACTGATCAGCACTTCTTCCAGGTTGATGATCATGTACTCGACCTGGCTTTCGCCGCCGGCCTTGCGCACGGTCAGCTTGACCTTGTCGATGTGCTTGCCGCTGGCGCAGTGCATCATCAGGTTGGGTGTAGCCTTGTCGACGTACTTGGTCAGCGACAGGTCCTGGACGTTCACCTTGCCGGCTCCGCCGCCGCCGCCCACGTGCATATTGCCGGACTGAGACATGCCCCAGCTCCAGTTCAAGACGTCGATTTCGTCCTTGTGGGCCTTGTCCATGGACTCGCCCTTGATGTCGCCGATCTTGATGAAAATATCAACAGCCATGTTCTCTCCCTGTGTGGTGTCTACCACGTTGTGTTTTTCTGATCGTTCCCACGCTGAGCGTGGGGACGATCACATCAAGGGCGGTGTTACGCGCCTTTGGCCGAAGGCAGCTTGGATACCAGGCGCAGTGACACAGTCAGACCTTCGAGCTGATAGTGCGGGCGCAGGTAGAACCGGGAGTTGTAATACCCCGGGTTGCCTTCCACCTCTTCGACAATCACTTCGGCCGCCGCCAATGGGTGCTGGGCCTTGGTGGTTTCGGTGGAGTGCGCTGGGTCACCGTCGACGTAGTTGAGGATCCAGTCCTGCAACCAGCGCTGCATTTCGTCCTTCTCTTTGAAGGAGCCGATCTTGTCGCGCACGATGCACTTCAAGTAATGGGCGAAACGGCAGGTGGCGAACAGGTAGGGCAGGCGCGCGGCCAGGTTGGCGTTGGCGGTAGCATCCGGGTCGTCGTACTCAGCCGGCTTTTGCAGCGACTGGGCGCCGATGAACGCGGCGAAGTCGGTGTTTTTCTTGTGCAGCAGCGGCATGAAACCGTTCTTCGCCAGTTCCGCTTCACGGCGGTCCGAAATGGCGATTTCGGTCGGGCACTTCATGTCCACGCCACCATCGTCGGTCGGGAAGGTGTGCGCCGGCAGGTTCTCCACTTCACCACCAGACTCCACGCCACGAATGCGCGAGCACCAGCCAAAGTGTTTGAACGAGCGGTTGATGTTCACCGCCATCGCGTAAGCGGCGTTGGCCCAGGTGTACTTGGAGCTGTCGGCGCCGTCGGTGTTTTCTTCGAAGGCGAAGGCTTCCACCGGGTCGGTCTTGGCACCGTACGGCAGGCGTGCCAGGAAGCGCGGCATGGTCAGGCCGATGTAACGCGAGTCTTCCGATTCACGCAGCGAGCGCCAGCCGGCATATTCCGGGGTGGTGAAGATTTTGGTCAGATCGCGCGGGTTCGACAGTTCCTGCCACGAGCCCATGCCCATCACGGTCGGCGATGCGGCGGCAATGAATGGCGCGTGCATGGCGGCGCAGACTTTCGACAGTTCGCCCAGCAATTCGACATCCGGCGGCGACTGGTCGAAGTAGTAATCGCCCACCAGGCAGCCGTAAGGTTCGCCGCCGAACTGGCCGTATTCTTCTTCGTACATCTTTTTGAAGATCGGGCTCTGGTCCCATGCGGTGCCCTTGAATTTCTTCAGGGTCTTGTGCAGGTCGGTCTTGGAGATGTTGAGCACGCGGATCTTGAGCTGCTCGTCGCTCTCGGTGTTGTTGACCAGGTAGTGCAAGCCACGCCAGGCGCTTTCCAGTTGCTGGAACTCCGGGTGATGGATGACCTGGTTGACCTGGGCGGTGAGCTTGGCGTCGATGGCGGCGATGATCGACTCAATCGACTTGATGGCGTCGTTGGACACCAGGTCGGTCTGCGCCAGGGCCTGTTCGGCCAGGGTGCGCACGGCGGTCTCGACGGCTTCACGGGCGCGTTCGGTCTTGGGTTTGAATTCTTGCAGCAGCAGGGAGGCGAACTCGCTGGCTTCTTCGGTGGTGCCCAGTGTCTGGGCGCTTGCGCGTACTGGATCGGTCATGATCATTCGTCCTGATTAAGCCTGAGGCTCGGCGGGCTTGGGCGCACTGGCAAGTGCCTGGAGCAGCGCCGGATCCTTGATGGCCTTCATGATGATTTCTTCGGCACCGGTCTTGCCGTCCATGTAGGTCAGCAGGTTGGCCAATTGAGTGCGCGCTTCGAGCAGCTTGTTTAGCGAGTCGACTTTGCGCGCCACGGCGGCCGGGCTGAAGTCGTCCATGCTTTCAAAGGTGATGTCCAGGCTCAGGTTGCCTTCGCCGGTCAGCTCGTTGGGCACGTGGAACGCAACGCGTGGCTGCATGGCCTTGAGGCGGGAGTCGAAGTTGTCCACATCCACTTCAAGGAACTTGCGATCGGCCACAGGTGCCAGAGGCTCGGCGGGCTTGCCGGCGAGGTCAGCCATAACGCCCATTACGAAGGGCAACTGGACCTTTTTCTCGGCGCCGTAAAGCTCGACGTCGTACTCGATCTGCACTCGAGGCGCACGGTTGCGCGCGATGAATTTCTGAGAACTTTGCTTCGCCACGTTGCTGCTCCTGGTCGCTCAAGCGACGGTGTTGGCGTCATCGGCGGTGCCGGTGACGTGACTGCGTGATCCGTACGCTTTTATTCGCTGTCTGGTCCGCGCAGGTTTTCAAATTGGCTGATGCCGTCGGGAATCAGGTTGCGCACGATCGCCGCGAAGTCGGCGTGCACCAGATTCTTTGCCCGATTCAACAGCACCGGCAGGGGGCTGGAGGGCTCGTGACGGGTGTAATACGCAAGAATCCGGTCCAGGCTGCGCAGCACGTCGTCACGGTTGTTGATTTCGCCGCTGCTGGCGTTGGCATTGCGCGGCGCGCTTGGCGCGGTGGGGTATTCAACCGGCGCGGCACTGTCGTCGCTGATGGCATCGGGCTGGGGGCTGTCGCCGCTCTGCGGGGCGAATTGGCCGAGAATCTGCAAGGCCATTTTGAGCGGTTGCTTCAATGGGCCAAGGTCAACGCCCTGGGCGGAGCCGACTTGTTCGCTGACGTGTTGCTCGATGGTCTCGGCGGCGCTACGGGCCTCGTGCAAGGCTTTGCGGATGATGTCCAACTGTTCGGGATCGCTGTCGAGGAACGCTCCGGCGAGTTGTTCGGCGCCGAGGTTTTCGTCAGGGAAGCTTTGCAGACCGCTGGCGTTGGCGGCGGCGCGCAGGCTGACAGTGCCAAAGGTTCGCGAACGGGCCAGGATACTTTCGCGCAGCAGGCGAATGGTGGCATCGGACGCCAGGCCGGCGAGGGCATTGATGCGCACGGTGGGATCGTTGTCGTCTTCGGCATCCAGGCGTGGATGCAGGTCGGCCCAGTATTGCTTGAGCAATTCGCTGATCAGCGTCAGGACGCGGGCCAGGCCGGGGACACCTTCCAGGGCAAGGGAGCTTTGCAAAAGGAAATGGGTGATGCGCAGGTCTTTGCTGCGTTGCAACAAATCCAGGCTTTGCTGCTGGATGCTGCGCCATTCAGGCGGTTCGGCAGGCAATATCGAATCGCCCATGCTGCGCTCGGGCTGGCCTTGGGAATCGCGTTCCAGGCGCAAAAAGTCAGCGTCGTATTCCAGATCTTCGCCACAAGGCGAAGTCGCGGAAACGGCGGCGAGCAGCAAAGGCACTTCCACTGAAATTGATCTCCCTATCGCCCGCGACAGAAACGGGCAGTTCACACGTTAGTTCCAAGTGGAACTTCGCATGTTTCCTTGTGTGTAATGGCCCTTTGGATCCTCTGTGATCTTAAAGTGCCATCACTGTATTCAAGAAAGTTGTTCATTTTTGGTGTAGTACTTATGGCTTGTCAAGGTAAGCTATTTCTCCTGTGTGACAGATGTGAGGTGCTTAACAACCCTCGCGACCGGTAGGTCCAAGAAGGTACTGACGCAGATTTTTTGTCACGTAAACCGGTTAAGATCAGCAAATGTGCTGGTAAAAAGCTGTTTTTTAGGTTGTTTGCAAGGTTTGTCGGCGAGCTTCGCGGGGATTGATCCCTTCATTCGCCGGCGCGCAAAGTGTGCAGCAAGGAGGCAAGATGCCGCTGTGTTTGACTATCACTAGTTATCACAAGATTACCCCTGGTCAATGCTCTGAAAAATCCATGGATCAGGGAGTAATGGCAATTGGCCGTAATTCTGATAATGACTGGGTATTGCCCGATCCAGAGCGCTTGGTTTCCGGAAAGCATTGCGTTATTCAATATAAAGATGGCCGGTATTATTTAACCGATAACAGCACTAATGGTGTGGAATTGGTTAAGGCCGGCATTCGTCTGCGCAAAGGAAACAGCGAGCCATTGCAAGATGGGGAAGTTATCCGCATAGGTGATTATGAAATCCAGGCGCGCATCGATTTCAATCTGCCGGTGACTGACAACAACCCTTTTGCCGATTCGTCCAACAGCTTCGAGGCTCTGATGGGGCGTCAGGGCGCCGGCGTGGCTACGCCGACATCGTCGCCCATGACACCGCCTGCACATTTCCAGGGTGTGTCGGCCATGGACACGCTGCCGGACTTGTTCGACTTTCTGGCACCGACCACCGTCCCGCCGGCCACCCAGTCCGACC
Source organism: Pseudomonas sp. URMO17WK12:I6 (assembly GCF_003253625.1). Lineage (NCBI taxonomy): Bacteria > Pseudomonadati > Pseudomonadota > Gammaproteobacteria > Pseudomonadales > Pseudomonadaceae > Pseudomonas > Pseudomonas sp. URMO17WK12:I6. The sequence goes on along the minus strand of NZ_QKYZ01000001.1, from coordinate 523,241 downwards.
ATGTCCCGGCTGAGCAGCACGATTTCCGCCCACCGACCCCGATCCCCAACCCGACGCCCATGGCCGAGCCTGTGCCGCTGGCGTCGGCCCCAGCCCCAGCCCCAGCGCCGGTGATTCCGGAAGATTGGGACCTGTTCAGCGACAAGCCCGCGCCGGTGGCGGTTGCCCCCCTGCCTGTCGCCCCCTTGCCTGTTGCAGAAGTTGCGCCACCACCCGTACCTCAAATCAGCGTGCCGATCGAGCCGGCACCCCTGCGCGAACCGCCCGTGGCTATCGTTGAGCCCCCGGTCAATCCGGTCAGCCCGGTCGACCATTCGCAACCCGACCTGTTACGAGCCTTTCTGCGCGGCGCCGGGCTGGATCAAGTGCGCCTGGAAAAGGCCCAGGCCGAAGCGCAGATGGAAAACATCGGCCGCAGTTATCGATTGATGGTCGAAGGCCTGATCGATGTCTTGCGCGCCCGCAGCAGCCTCAAGGGCGAGTTTCGCATTCAGCAGACGATGATTCAGCCGGTGGAAAACAACCCGCTGAAATTCGCTCCCAACGTCGATGAGGCCTTGCTGCTGCTGTTGCGCCACACCAATCAGGCGTTCATGGCGCCGGACCTGGCGGTGCGCGACAGCTTCGATGACTTGCGCGCCCACCAATTGGCGGTGATGGCCGGTGTGGAAGCGGCGATCAAGCATCTGCTGTCGCGTTTCGAGCCGGCACAACTGGAAGAGCGCATGGGCAAGCCCGCTGGCCTGTCGAGCATTTTCAATGGTTCACGACAGGCCCAGTACTGGCAGCAGTTCACCGAGCTCTACAGCAATATTTCCCGTGAGGCCCAAGAGGATTTCCAGGACCTGTTCGGTCGGGAATTCAGCCGCGCCTACGAAGAACACAGTACCAGGCAACGCCGCCGCTGAGCGTGGCCGTTGCATAACGGCATTCAGAGCAAAGAACGGAACAACGGATAGCTGAAACGTCATTGAGGACGCAGGATGATTCACAGGTTTTTACTCGCAGTCGCCACCGCGCTTCTGCTGACCGCGTGTGCCAAGGAGGCCACCAAACCCCAGCCCGAAGAGGCTGAGGCCGACACGGCCGCCGTCGAGTTGCACTTTCACGCCATCGCCGGGCTCAACCCCGGAGCCACTGGCCAGCCGGCCCCGGTCCGGGTGCGCATTTTCGAATTGAAGAATGCCGCCACCTTCGGTCGTTCCGATTATTTCGCACTGGCCGAACGAGCCCAGGCGACGCTCGGTGCGGATCTTATCGACCAGGACGAAGTGCTGATCCAGCCTGGCCAGCAGTTGAGTCTGCAGCGTGACCTCGATCCGGCCACCCGCCATATCGGCGTGCTGGTGGGGTATCGCGAGCTGGATCAGTCGCTGTGGCGCACGGTGATGAACGTCCCGCCGCGCCAATACACCGAATACCAGATCAGCCTCGACGTGCGAGCCGTGCGCAGCGCCGTCGCGGTTCCCCCATCCAGCCCTGCCCAATAAACAATCGGAGCCCCCCATGTCCTGGAACAATCGCGTGGTCTGGTCGGAAGGCATGTTCATTGGAACGCAGCACTTCCAGCAGCATGACCGTTACCTGGAGAATCTCATCGACGCCCGGAGTCGCCCATTGTCGGCCGGTGCCTGGGGGTTTTCTGAGTTGCTGATCGACCAGGGCCTGCTGGCCCAGGGCAAACTGGCGATCATCTCGGCGCGTGGCCTGTTGCCAGACGGCACGCCATTCAACATTCCCCAGGATGATCTGGCGCCGAGCCCGCTGAATATCGATGACAACCTGCGCGATGGTTTGGTGTACCTGGCCTTGCCGCTCAAGCGCGCCGGCGCGCGTGACACCGTTGACGAAGGCGAGGCCCTGGGCGCTGCGCGCTATGTGAGTCAGGTGCGCGAAGTGCGGGACGACAACGCGCCGTTCGAAAACCAGGCCCCGGTGGCCGTGGGGTCGAGGGCACTGCGATTATTGGTCGCCCGGGATGGCATCAGCGACTACGCGGCCATCGGCCTGGTGCGAATCAAGGAGAAACGCGCCGACCGCGCCTTGGTGCTCGATGACACTTACATCCCGCCGCTGCTGGATGTGGTCGCCTCCACGCCCTTGGCTGCGTTTCGCAACGAGCTACTGGGCCTGCTTCATCAACGCGGAGAAGCGCTCGCTGGGCGGGTGGTGGCGTCCGGTGCCGGCGGTGCTTCGGAGATTGCCGACTTCATGCTGCTGCAACTGGTCAACCGTGCTCAGCCGTTGATCCAGCACCTGAGCCACTTGAGCCCTTTGCATCCCGAGCGCTTCTACAGCGAGTTGGTGAGCCTGGCCGGGGAATTCTCGACTTTTACCGCTTCCGGGCGGCGACCGCAGGAATTCCCGCAGTACCAGCATGATGACCTCGCGCTGAGCTTTGCGCCGGTGATGCAAGCCCTGCGTGAAGCGCTGTCGATGCTGATCGACAGCAAGGCCACGCCGATTCCGATCGTCGAAAAAGCCTATGGCATTCATGTGGCCATGCTGGCTGACAAGACCCTGCTCGACAACGCCAGTTTTATTCTGGTGGTGCGCGCCGATGTACCTGCCGAGACCCTGCGCAGCCGCTTCGGCCTGCAGAGCAAAATCGGCTCGGTGGAACACATTCGCGACATGGTCAACCTGCAATTGCCGGGCATCGGTCTGCTGCCGCTGCCGGTGGCGCCACGGCAGATTCCCTATCACGCCGGCTCCACCTATTACGAACTCGACCGGGGCAGCGAGCATTGGCAACAACTGGCCAACTCCGGCGGTTTTGCGTTCCACATCGCGGGTCAGTTCCCGGGGTTGAACCTGGCTTTCTGGGCGATCCGAGGATAAACCGCGATGAATAACGACGATCGTACCCAGTTCATGCCGACACCCGGTGGCCGTGGCGCCGAGCCGGCCCGCCCGGACCCTGGCCGCGCCCAGCCCGCGCCACTGTCGATGCCGGCCGCGCCGCTGTTGACCGGCAAAGCCGAAGGTCTCAACCCCCTGGAGAGCGCCGCGGGCCCGCTGCTGGCTTTGCTGACCCGCTTGCGCAACACCATTGCCCACCCGGCACCGGCGAGTCTGCGGGCGCAACTACTGGCCTACCTGCGCCAGTTCGAGGAGCGCGCCGAGGCCGCCGGCGTGGTGCGCAACGATGTGTTGCTGGCCCGTTACGCCTTGTGCACCGCCCTGGATGAAGCGGTGTTGAGTACGCCGTGGGGTGGCACCGGCGACTGGGGCAAGCAGAGCCTGCTGATCACCGTGCACAACGAGGCCTGGGGCGGCGAGAAGGTGTTCCAGCTATTGGAACATTGCCTGCAAAGCCCCCGCGAACGTTTGTATCTGTTGGAGCTGTTGTACCTGTGCATGTGCCTGGGTTTCGAAGGGCGTTATCGGGTCATGAATGATGGTCGCAGCCAACTGGAGGCGTTGCGTGAGCGCACCAGTGCGGTTATCCGCAGCGCCCGTGGCGAATATGAGCGTGAACTGTCGCCCCATTGGCGCGGCGTGACCGTGGCGCGCGATCGACTGGCGCAATTCATGCCGCCATGGATCGCGGTGGCCATCGGTGTGGCGTTGCTGCTGGCCCTGGTGTTCGGCCTGCGCTTGAAACTGGCCGCCGATGCCGAGCCGGTGTTTAAAAACATTCATGCGCTGGGCGAGATCCCGGTGCAGGCCATCGACCGTCCGGTGGTGCAGCCGAAACTGGTCGAGCGGCCACGCTTGGCCGGTTTTCTCGCTGATGAAATCAAGGCCGGCCGGGTGGCCGTGGAAGATGCCGTTGACCGTTCAGTGGTGACTATCCGTGGCGATGAGCTGTTCGCCTCGGGCAGCGCCAGTATCGTCGACAATTTCCAGCCGCTGATGCTGCGCATCGCCGATGCCATTCGCAAGGTCAAGGGCCAGGTCCGGGTGACCGGTCACAGTGACAATCGCCCGATTGCCACCTTGAGGTTTCCATCGAACTGGGCGTTGTCCGAGGCGCGGGCCACTTCGGTGCTGCAAATCCTTTCGGCCAAGACCGGCCAGCCCGAGCGCTTCAGCGCCGAAGGCCGCAGCGACACCGAACCGTTGGCCTCGAACGCTACGACCGAGGGCCGCGCACGCAATCGTCGGGTCGAAATCACAGTGTTGGCGGAGGGGGTCGAGTGAAGGCGTTTTTCAGTTTTATGACCCGCTGGGTCATTCCGTTGCTGGGGCTGATCGCCCTGAGCCTGATCATCTGGTTTGTCGGGCCGCTGCTTGAACTCCTGGTGCCCGAAGGCCGGCGCTGGACGCTGATCATTCTGGTATTCGCGGTGTGGATCGCCTATCGAGTGTTTCGCATCATCCAGGCCCGCCGTCAGGCCGCCGAAGTCATGCGCAGCCTGGCGGCGCAAACCCCGCCGGACCCGACCAGCATCGCTACGGCCGAAGAGCTCGAAACCCTGCGCCAGCGCATGGACGAAGCCCTGACGCTGTTGAAGAAAGCCAAGCTGGGCGGCGACGAACGACGCAATCTCTACGAATTGCCGTGGTACGTGATCATCGGCCCGCCGGGTTCGGGCAAGACCACGGCGCTGGTCAACTCCGGTCTGCATTTTCCGTTGGCCGCGCAGTTGGGCGCCGGTGCGGTGCGCGGCGTCGGCGGTACGCGCAATTGTGATTGGTGGTTTACCGACCAGGCTGTGCTGCTCGACACCGCAGGCCGCTACACCACTCAGGACAGCGACGCGACGGTCGACAAGGCCGCATGGCTGGGCTTTCTGGGTCTGTTGAAAAAACAGCGGGCCCGTCGCCCGATCGACGGTGCATTTATCGCCATCAGCCTCTCCGACCTGTTGCTGGGCAGCGACTCCGAACGCGCCGCCCATGCCGCTGCGATACGCCTGCGCATTCAGGAGCTGTACGCCCAACTGGGCGTGCGCTTCCCGATCTACCTGATGCTGACCAAGCTCGATCTGGTGCCTGGGTTCATGGAGTATTTCGACACCCTGAGCAAGGAAGAGCGAGCCCAGGTCTGGGGCATGACCTTCGCTCTGGATGACGGCAAAAGCAATGACAGCCCGCTGGCCCATCTGCAAAGCGAATTCGCCGGTCTGGAGCAACGCCTGAACGATCGGCTGGTGGAGCGCTTGCAGCAGGAACGCGACCCGGCGCGACGCGATCTGATCTACGGTTTTCCACAGCAGTTCGGCGCGTTGAAGGATTGCCTGCAAAGCTTCCTTGAGGGCGTGTTCAAACCCAACGCCTTTGAAGAGCGGGCGCTGTTGCGCGGGGTGTATTTCACCAGCGGCACCCAGGAAGGCAGCCCGATTGACCGGCTGATCGGCTCCATGGCCCAGAGCATGAACCTGGACCGCCAGCACCTGGTGCGCCAGAACGGCACCGGGCGCAGTTACTTCATCGAAAAGCTCTTCAGCGCCGTGGCCTTTGCCGAGCGTGGGCTGGTGGGTGTCAATCCGAAAGTCGAACGTCGACGCAAGTGGATCGCCCAGGGCGTGCTGGCCTCGACCGTAGCCTTGGTGCTGGTGGTCGGGACCTTGTGGTGGGTCAGCTACCGCGCCAATCAGGCGTATATCGCGCAAGTCGATCAGAAAGTCGTGCCCCTGGGCCAGGCCGTGCAGAACCTCAGCCCGGCGCAGCGGGACGTGCTCGCCGTGTTGCCCTTGCTCAACGCAGTGAAGCACTTGGCCGATGATGCGCCGAACTGGGCCGAAGGCCTGGGTCTGTATCAGGGCGACATGCTTGAAGCCGAGTCCGGCAGCGTTTATCGCAAGCTGTTGATCGCGGTCTTCGCGCCGCGCTTGCTCACGCGTATCGAGGAGCAACTGCACGGCGGCGGCAATTCGGACTTCCTTTACGAAGGCTTGAAGGCCTACCTGATGCTCGCCGACAGCGAGCATTACGATGCTGATTTCATCAAGGCGTGGATCGCCCTGGACTGGGACCGCAGCCTGCCGCGCGACTTGCCGGCCGAGCAGCGCGTAGCCCTCGGTGAGCACTTGCAGGCGCTGTTCGAACGCCATCCGCCCACCGCACGTCTCGACCCACGCCTGATCGACGATTTACGCCGGCAGTTGCAACAGCTGCCGGTGGCCCAGCGTGTCTACGACCGGATCAAACGGCAGAAACTGCCGGACGGCATTGCGGACTTTCGTCTTAGCGAAGCGGCCGGGCACGATGCTGCGCTGGTGTTCAGCCGCAAGAGCGGCAAGCCGCTGGGCGACCCCTTGAGTGGCTTCTTCACGGCCAAGGGTTACCGCCAAGGGTTTTTGCTCACCAGCCTGAACCAGACCGGCACCCTGGCCGAGGAGCAGTGGGTGCTCGGTCGCGATCAGGCAGAACAACAGAACGTCGCCAGCCTGGCTGCCGATGTACGCCGTTTGTATTTCCAGGATTACCAGCGCCAGTGGGACGCCTTGTTGGCTGATATCGACTTCGTGCCGATCACCAGCGTGGCCCAGGCCGCCGATGTGCTGCGGGTGATTTCCGGGCCGACTTCGCCGTTGAAAAAACTGCTGGTGGCGGTGGCGAAGGAAACCGACCTGCAACAGGAAGAACGCGTGCTGGCCGCCAAGGGCGCGCCGGTGGAGGGCGGGGTCGACAAGCTCAAAGAGCGCTTGGGCACTTTGCTCGGCCAGGAGCAGGCGATGCAAAACACGCCTGAGGCCAGTGACGATCCAGTCACCGCGCATTTTGCCGAACTCAACCGCATCGTCAGCAAGAACGAAGGCGAGCCGGCAGCCATCGACGGCCTGCTGGCCGACATGAACGCCCTGTATGTGCAGGTCAGCGCCATGGTCGGTGCCAGCGGCGACGCCTTGCTTGGCGAAGCCAAGAACCAGGCCGCAGCGGCGGCGACGCGGGTCAGCCTCAACGCCGAGCGTCAACCGGCGTTGGTGCAGGGCCTGGTCAAGTCGGTGGTCAACTCCACCACCAACAGCATGATGGGTGGAGTACGCAATCAACTGAACGCGGCCTGGACCAGCGAAGTGGTGAACATCTATCGCCAGTCCCTGGCCGGGCGTTATCCGATGTCGCCAGGCAGTGCGCGGGACGCGACCCTCGACGACTTCGGTCAGTTCTTCGGCGTGGGCGGGGTGATGGACAACTACTTCCGCAAATACCTGCAGCCCTACGTGGATACCTCGACCCAGGCCTGGCGCTGGCAACCGGGCGCCGCGCAGAAGCTCGGCATCGCCCCGGGCGTGCTGCAAACCTTCCAGCGGGCAGCGACCATCCGGGATGCGTTTTTCCGTTCCGGCGGTACCCAACCGATGGTGCGCTTCGAACTCAAGCCCGTGGCCATGGATTCCACCATCACCCAGTTTTTGCTCGACCTCGACGGCCAGCAATTGAGCTACGACCACGGACCTAGCCGTCCGACCGCCATGCAATGGCCCAACCCCGGCAGCATCGGTGTGGTGCGGATCTCGATCATGCCGCCCACGGCCAGCGGTCGGTCCGGCATCACCCTGGACGGGCCCTGGGCCTGGTTCCGCCTGCTCGAGCAATCGGACCTCACCGCCGGCAACTCGCCGGACCGCTTCAACCTGCGGCTGCGGGTCGACGGCGCCAGTGCCTCTTATGAGCTACGGGCCAACAGCGCCTTCAACCCGTTCAAGAGCCGTGTGCTCAGCGGTTTCAGCCTGCCGGAGCGCTTATGAGCACGCCGGGCTTCTATGGAAAGTTGGCCAGTCGCGGGGACTTTGTCAGCCGTGGCTTGCCGCAGAGTTTTATCGGCCCTTGGGATTCGTGGCTGGCGGCGGGGTTGCTCGCCAGCCAGAGCCTTGGCGACCGTTGGCTGAATGCCTATCTGGTCAGTCCGCTGTGGCGCTTTATGGTTGCGCCCGGTGTGTGTGGGCCGCAGGCCGCCGTGGGGGTGGTGATGCCGAGCATTGATCGGGTTGGCCGGTATTTTCCGCTGACCGTCGCGGTGCTGCTGGATCACGACGCTGATCCTGCGTCGGTGATAGGCGGTTCGGATATCTGGTTTGAACAGGTCGAGCAATTGCTGTTGAGCACCTTGAACGTGGAGGCAAGCTTCGAGGCCTTCGGTGCAGGACTGGAGGCGCTGGGCAGCCCGGCTTATCTGCGACGCACCCCGAGCGGCCGTTTTGCCGGTTTGCACCGCTTTGATGTCACTGATCCGCAGGCGCGAATGATCGCCCTCGCCGAACAGGCCTGCGAAGGGGCCAGTGTGTGGTGGGGCCAGGGTTCGGAGCGCATCGCCCCCGGTTTATTGCGGTGCCAGGGCCTGCCGGCCGCCGCTGATTTTGCGCAATTTTTGCTCGGCCAAGAAGGTGTTGTGTAGATGTGTTCAAACGTGGGAAGGACCCTCAAGTCTGCAAGCAAAAGCCATGTCGGCATGGTCCGCCAGGTTAACGAAGACGCTTGCCTGGACCTGCCGCAAAAAGGCCTGTGGGTGGTCGCCGATGGCATGGGCGGGCACGCGGCGGGCGACTACGTCAGCAGTCTGATTGTCGACAGTTTGCGTAGCATTGCTGTGGGCCGTTCGCTGGATGAATACGTCGCGGCGTTGAAAACCGACCTGCTGCGGGTCAACGCCGCCGTGCGTGAAGAAACCGCCAACCGCGGCGTGACCATGATGGGCAGCACGGTGGTGGTGCTGGCGGCGCGTGACTTGCGTGGGGTGTGTCTGTGGGCGGGTGACAGCCGCTTGTATCGCCTGCGTGACGGCCGACTCAAACGCATCTCGCGGGATCACAGTTACGTCCAGGATCTGCAGGACAGCGGCCTGCTTAGTGAAGCCGAAGCCCGGGTGCACCCGCGGTCCAATATTGTCACCCGCGCCATCGGGGTCCAGGCACAGCTGGAACTGGCGATGGTCGAGTTGCTGTTGAAGCCCGGCGACAGTTACCTGTTGTGCAGCGACGGGCTGAACAAAACCGTTGAAGATCATGAGATCCGCGAGGTGCTGGGCCACGACGAGCCAGGGGAAATCGCCAGCAGCCTGGTGTCCCTGGGCCTGATGCGCGGCGCTCCGGACAACATCACCGTCATCGTCGTGAAGGTGCCTTCATGAACCTCACCGCGAACATTCTGATCCCGGGCTACGACATCGACGGTGAGATCGGTGAGGGCGCCATGGCCAGCGTTTACCTGGCGACCCAACGCTCGCTGGAGCGCAAGGTGGCGTTGAAGGTCATGGCCGCCGCGCTGGCAGCCGATCCGAGTTTCTGCGAGCGCTTCCTGCGCGAAGGCAAAACCCTGGCGCGCCTGTCTCACCCGCATACGGTCACCATCCATGACATCGGCAATGTCGGTGAGCTGTATTACATGGCTATGGAATACCTGCCCAATGGCACGCTCAAGGAGCGCATTGCCGCCGGCCTGACGCCGGAGCAGGGCCTGATCTACATCCGCCAGATCGCCTCGGCGCTGGGCTATGCCCATGGGCTGGGGCTGGTTCATCGCGACGTCAAACCGGCGAACATTCTGTTCCGCGCCGATGGCACAGCGGTGCTCTCGGACTTCGGCATCGCCAAGTCGCTGGACGACCGCACCCAGTTCACCCAAGCGGGTTTCGCCGTCGGCACGCCCAGCTACATGAGCCCGGAACAGGCGCGCGGCCAGGACATTGACGGCCGGGCCGATCTTTATGCCCTGGGCGTGGTGCTCTACGAAATCCTCGTCGGCAAACTGCCGTACACCGGCAACGACGCGCTCTCTACGGCCCTGGCGCATTTGACCGAACCGCTGCCGGAGCTGCCGGTGCACCACGGCCGTTATCAAGAGGTGCTGCGCAAGCTGTTGGCCAAGGATCCGGCCGAGCGTTTCCCGGATGCAAAGGCGTTGTTGCAGGCGCTGGATAATCTGCCCGGGGAATCGGTTGAAGCGACCACGATCCGGCCGTTGCCCCTTCCAATGAACAATGACCTGGCGGGACTGACGCCGGTGTCTATCGACATTCCGACGAGCCCTGCACAGCCACAACCCCAAGCCAAGCCTGTTGCGCCGACGGCGAAGTCGACGCCGCAATCCCCGGCCTCGGAGCAGCGCAAGGGACCGGTGTTCGCGCTTGCCGCTGTTGCGGTAGCCGTGGTGCTGGCTTTGGGCGGCGCGGGTTATTGGTGGTTGTCCGGTGGCGTCGAAGCGGACGCCAAGGCGCCAGTGGCTTCAGTGCCTCCAGTCAAAACACCACCACCAGCCGTGGCGCCACCGGTGAACCCCCCTGTGGCGACAGAAGTCGATAATGGTCAGCGCCCGCTGCTGATGGCCGGCAAAAAAACCTTGTTCCAGCGGGTGCTCAGCAAGCCGGGAGCGAAACTCGCCAGTGAACCGGGGGCCACGCCTGGCAAGGCCTTGCCGGCGTTTTCCGTGCTGTACGTCTATCAGCGCCAAGAGGTGGCCGGCAGCCCGTGGCTACGCGTCGGCGCCGCCACCGACGGGCGCAGTGACGGCTGGTTGCCAGCCGAGCAAGTCAGCGACTGGAAGCAAAGCCTGGTGCTCAAGTTCACCGAACGCTCCGGTCGTGCGCCGGTGATGTTCCTGCGTCAGCCCGGCGAAGTGGAGCGGCTGCTGGCCGATCCGTCGGCTGCAAAAAACCTGTTGCTCAAGGCCCAGCAGAACCGTGAAGACAATCAGCAGGTGCTGGCCCTGGAACCGGCCGCCAGCGCGGTGCCGCAGAACCAGTTTTATCTGTTGCCGATCTTTGATTCGCGCGAGAGCTTCGATGAAAACGGCCAGCCGGTGCAGTTGCTGAACGTGGCGTCCATCGACCCCGGCAATGCACCGAAGGCCACTGTCGGCAACACTCCGATCAGCGCCGCCAATGCCGATGCATTTCGCACCGCTGTGGTGTTGGTCGTCGACACCACGGTGTCCATGCAGCCCTACATCGATCAGGTCCGCGACGTGGTGCACCAACTGCAAACCCGCATCGCCGAGCGGGGCGAGCTGGACAGTGTCAGCTTTGGCCTGGTGGGGTTTCGAAACAGCATCCAGAAAACCCCTGGCCTGGAATACGTCGCCAAAACCTTGATCACCCTGGACCAGGGCCGCGACCCACAGCGCTTCATGGACCTGGCGCGGCAGGTCAAGGCGTCCACGGTCTCGAGCCATTCGTTCAACGAAGATGCGTTTGCCGGCGTGATGGAAGCGGTCGAGGGCATGGACTGGTCCGGTTATGGCGGACGCTTGATTCTGTTGGTCACCGATGCCGGTGCGTTGCGCAAGAACGACCCGTATGCCACCACGCAAATGAACGAGGCCGAAGTACGTCAGGCCGCATTGGGCAAACAGATCAAAATATACGCCTTGCACCTGCTCAGCGATGCCGGCAAGAAAACCCATGGCGGTGCGCAAAGTCAGTATCGAACCCTGACCGCCGACGCCAACCCGCAGATCGGCGATCTGTACATCCCGGTGCCGGGCGCCGATGTGCGCAAGTTCGGTGAACGGGTGGACGAGATCGGTTCGGTGTTTGCCGACCTGGTGCATCAGGTGCGCAGCAACAAGTCGCAAACCGTGCCGCTGCTGAGCGCTGCGCCGAGCCTGGCCGACAAATCGGCGGCCGTCGGCTACGCGATGCACATGGACTTCCTGGGGCGAAAAGCCGCCAGCCAGGCGCCGCAACTGGTCAGCGCCTGGACCGCCGACCGCGACTTGACCAACCCGGCACTGCCGGCGTTCCAGGTGTGCGTGATGCTGACCAAACTGCAGCTCAACGACTTGCAGCAATCGCTGAAACTGATCGTCGACGCCGCCCGCAAGACCCAGACCTCACCGAAGAATTTCTTCCAGGAAATCGCCAGTGCCAGTGCCTACATGAGCCGAGATCCCTCGGCCTTGCGCAAGGGCGGCAATCTGGCCGATGGCGGGGTTTTGGGGGAGTACCTGGAAGGACTGCCTTATCGCAGCAAGTCGCTGAACATGACCCAGGATTTGTGGCTTTCCCTGAGCGTGGCTGAGCAGGAGGACTTTATCGACGAGCTGGACTCGAAAATTCGCCTCTACGAAACCTTCCACAACGACCTGGCCAACTGGGTGCGTTTCGGCGATGCCGAACCGGGTGATGCCTTGTACCGCGTTCCATTGTCGACGCTGCCGTGATGCTGAACATGAGCGCAGTGCACAAAAGCCGGGGCGCCGGCAGCCAGCGCTACAGCCTGGTGATTCCACGGCTGCAACTGCGTGCCGGTGAGCAACTGGCGGTGGTCGGTCCCAGTGGCTGCGGCAAAAGCACGTTGCTCGATTTGCTGGCGCTGGTGCTGGCGCCGGATCAGGCCGGGCAGTTTGATTTTGCGTCCGGCCAAACCACGACGGACATTGCCGGGCTGTGGCGCGCAGATGCGCAAAGTGCCTTGGCGAACCTGCGCAGCCGGCACTTGGGCTACGTGCTGCAAACCGGTGGCCTGCTGGATTTTCTGGACGTGCGCGGCAACATCGACCTGTCGCGCCAACTGCTCGGCTTGAACGACGACGGCAGCGTGGATCGCCTGGCCGGGGCGTTGGATATCACCGATCAACTGGGCAAAAGACCGTGCGACTTGTCCGTCGGCCAACGGCAACGGGTGAGTTGTGCCCGCGCCCTGGCCCATGGGCCGCGCCTGCTGTTGGCCGATGAACCGACCGCTGCCCTCGATCCGCTGAACGCGGAACGCGTGATGCAGTTACTGGTGACCCAGGCTCGTGAACACAGGGTGTGCTGCGTCGTTGCCACCCACGACGAGTCACTGGCCCGCGCCAGCGGTTTGCAGGTGCGACGCATCAGTTGTCATCGCGACGTCGATGGCGGTGTCACCGCCACCCTTGGGGAGGCCTGCTGATGCGCGGCGCGCTGGTGGCTTCCCTGGCCTGGCAGGATTACCGCAACGATGCCTGGCTGTCGGCCTGCTCGGTATTGGCGCTGGTGGCGGTGATCGCACCGCTGCTGGTGCTGTTCGGTTTGAAATTCGGCCTGGTCAGCAGTTTGACCGAGCGCCTGGAAAACGACCCGGCCACCCGGGAGATCATCCCCCTGGGTGGCGGCCGGTTCAGTGCCGCGTTTATCGAGCAGTTGAGCCAGCGCAGCGACGTGTCGTTCGCGTTGCCGCGCACCCGGCAGATTGCCGCGACAGCGGATTTGACCGCTGGCGCTTCGACGGTGACCGTCGAAATGATCCCCACCGCCACCAACGATCCGTTGCTCGGCAGTCTGCCGGTGCCCCAAGGGCTGGATCAGGTGCTGCTCAGCCAGACCGCCGCCGAAAAGCTCGGGGCCAAGGCCGGTGATTGGTTACAGGCCGGTTTTGGCCGGCAGGTGGCCGGTCGTGGCGAGGCGCAGCGCACTCGCGTTCAGGTGCTGCAGGTTCTGCCGCTGGAAGCCTTCGCCAGGGACGGATTGTTCGCGCCGTTGACGTTACTGGAAGCGGCTGAAGATTACCGGGACGGCCGCGCCGTGCCTGCGTTCGATTGGCCAGGTGATGCGGTGGGCGCGACGGAGCAGCGGGTATATCCGGCGTTTCGCCTGTACGCCCGCAGCCTCAAGGATGTCGAACCGCTGCGCCAGTACTTCGCTGCGCAGAACCTGCTGGTCTCGACCCAGGCCCAGGCCATCGCCCAAGTGCAATCGCTGAGCCGCAACCTGTCGATCGTGTTCTGGATCATCGCCGGATTGGCCGTGGCGGGAGCGTTCGCGGCGATTTTTGCCGGGGCGCTGGCAGCGGTCGAGCGCAAGCGTCGAGCGTTATCGGTGCTGCGCTTGCTGGGGTTTTCCACGGCAGCGTTGCTGTTGTTTGTGGTGGTGCAGGCGCTGTACAGCGCCGGCCTTGCCGCCCTGTTGAGTGCCGGGCTGTATGGCCTGGCGCAATCGGGCCTGAACCATTTATTTGCGCAGATGCCGGGCGAGTACGCCAGCCATCTGCTGGCGCGTCACTACGCGTTGGCCCTGGCGGCCGTGCTCGGCGTCAGTGCCGTGGCGGCGCTCTGTGGTGGCTGGCGAGTGGCGCGTATCCAGGCGTGTGAAGGAATCCGAGATGTATAAGTTACTGGGCGCCGCCATGGCGCTGAGCCTTGCCGGCATGGTCTGGGCCGATGAAGGCACCGACAAACTGGACAACCCCAAGCCGTTGCCCGATGACGTCAGCCTGCCGCTGCCGTGCGAAGGGCAGATGGTGTTCCGTTACGTCTACATCCTGGCCCAGGGCAGTCTGGACGACCGCGAGATCAGCCTCGGTTACCCGTTCAGCGAAGGCGAGGCCGGCTATCAGCAGTCGTTCATTTCCGGTTATCGCCGGGACTTCATCAATGGCCAGTTCACCCTCAAGGATCTGCCCAAGGACTGGAGTAAAAGCATCACCCCGTTGATGCCCAAGACCGACGCCAACACCCCGCTCAAACCGATGCTCTATTTCATCGGCAAATACGAAGTCACCGCCCGCCAATACGCACAGGTCATGGCCCAGGCGCAATCGTTGGCCAGCGGCGAGCCGGCGCCGGCTTGCGAGGCGTTGCAGGCTGAAATTCCGCAAGGCATGGCCGGGCGCTTGCCCAAGGTGAAGCTGTCGCGATTCGAGGCGGAACGCTTCTCGGCGGTGTACAGCGCCTGGCTGATGAAATACCACAAGGACCTGCTGCCGGTGAGCGGTCGCGGCACCTCGGCAGAGGAGGGCGGGCTGGGTTTTGTGCGCTTGCCGACCGAAGTCGAATGGGAATTTGCTGCCCGTGGCGGGCAGGCCGTCAGCCGTCAGGACCTGGAAGGGCGCCTGTTTCCCCGGCGCCTGGACGGCAGCGAAAGCGACGGACCGCTGGCCGATTGGGCGGTCTTCAATCAGGTCGCCGGCGGCACCGGTCAGGCCGCGCGGTTGATGCCGATCGGTACCAAATTGCCAAACCCCATTGGCTTGTTCGACGTGATCGGCAACGCCGCCGAAATGGTCCAGGAGTCCTTCCAGCTGGTGCACGCCGGACGCCGCCAGGGCACCTACGGTGGCTTCGTGGTCAAGGGCGGCAATTACCTGGAAGGCGAGGGCACCTTGTTCACCGGGATGCGCCGCGAGTACCCGCTGTTCGCCGCCGACGGCACCGAGCAAAACAACGAAACCACCGGCTTCCGGGTCGCGGTTGGCGCGTTGTCGGCACCCCGTTCGCGCTACAAGGAACTGTTTGCCCAATGGCAGAAAGAAGGTCGGCTGGCTTCGCTGACCGATGCCATCGATGACGCCCAGGACCCGACCAAACGCCTGGACAGCATCATTGCCGCCAGCGTCGATCCGCGTTTGCAAGCCGAGTTGGGGCTGGTCAACGAAGAGCTCAAGCGCAACGTCTCGCTCATCGCCCAACAGCGCGAGGAAGCGGCCGGCAACCTGATCCAGTCGGCGGCCCTGGTGGCCGAGACCGTCAACAACTACAACATTCGCCTGACCAATTTGCAGAAGAGTCGCCAGCAGGCCGTGGACGCCAAGGACGAGGCCAGCGCCAAGCTGTTCGCCATGGCCATCGACAACGGCCGCAGCGCGCTGGACGGCGCGGTGGCGATCTACATCGACAACCTGGCGACTGGCACGCGCTACACCGATGCCGTGATCCAGGCGCAGTTTCAACGCATCAAGGAAGAGTTGGAGCGCAAGCCGGTACTGGGCAAGAGCCTGGTGACGCGCGCGACGTTATTCGTTCGCCATGTCGGTGATTATCGTCAGCAACGACGAGCCGACCCGGCGGCGATATTGAAGGAATTGCTCGCATCGAACGCTCAGCGGTCTTGATCGTTCGTTGTACAGCGAGCTTGGAAGGGACTCAGGCGGCGATGGGCCGTGCTGAGCTGGTCAAACTTAAACGAGAACACAACTATGCTTTCCTCCCGTAAAGCTTTTGCTTCGGTTTCCAAGCGTCACTTGCTGCTGATCGCTGTTGGCTTCAGCACCGTACTGACCGGTTGCGCTACGTCGCCGACGTCCAAGGTCGCCTCGAGCACCAAGGTCGAGTACTACCCGAACTGCTACGAGCCGGTGCAGCACCTGCGCGCCACCGATTCGAACATGACCAAGTCGGTGGTTACCGGTGCGGCTGTCGGCGCTGTCGGCGGTGCACTGTTGGGCGCCCTGACCGATTCCGAGAACCGTGGCCGCAACGCCGCCATCGGTGCAGCAGGCGGTGCCCTGGCGGGCGGCGCGGTCGGTTACTACAACGAGCGTCAGAAGCAGATCGCCGATGACAACCAGCGCATCGCGTCCTACGCCTCCGACGTCAACAAAAGCGCCGCCGACATCGACCGCAGCACCGCGTACGCCAAGGCTTCGCAACAGTGCTACCAGAGCGCGTTCACCAAACTGGTCGCCGACCGCAAGGCCAAGACCGTCAGCGACACCGAGGGCCGCAAGCGCCTGGCAGAAATCGTCGCCGGCCTCAAAGAGTCCAACGACCTGATCGTCGCGGTGAACGGTAAAGCCAGCGAAGACCTGAACAACTACACCCAGGCCTACGAAAAAGACCTGCAGCAAGTAGGCGTGCAGCGCACTGACGTGGTCACCGTGGCGACCGCCGACACCACACCGGTCGTGACCCCGACCAAGAGCAAAAAAGCGGTGAAACCGGCGAAAAAACCGGTGCTGCCAACCGTGCCGAAAGAAGCGGTCACCACCGAGAAAACCCTGCAAACCGCACAAGCCAAACAGGCGGAAAGCAAGCAAGTCGCCAGCGCAGGCACCACTCAGGTCAACAGCATGTGCAAGAACCCGGACCTGGGCGACTGGGCACCGGTACCTTGCCCGAATGTTTGATTGAGTTTCCTGTAGGGTTTTGATCATTCCCGCGCGCTGCGTGGGAATGATCTGTACTTGGCGCCATGCGCCGCCATCTCCTGTGCTGGCAAGTGATGCAGCGCTCGCTTCATCAGCAACTGCGGGTTATCCGCCATTCTGCTCAACGCCAATTTACATCCCTGCCAGCCTCCAGAGGGGATGCCGAGTTGGAGCAAGCGCAAACTACCCGACACGCTTACAAGCGAACAAAAGAATGATGTCGGACGCCTCCAGAAAGTACGTCAGAGTTTTCCGCGTTTCAGAATGTTGCGTCAGCAACGCGCGAAGGGATTTCGATACTTTTGTAAGAAATTTGAGGTGAACGGAATATGTATATGGAGAGAAATGGATCAAATACAAGGCGCCATCATTTTGACGGAGCCTTGTATTGCTTATTGTCTGTCACTGCTATGTCCATAGATGACTGTAACTTTTCGGAAACCTCCTACATTTTTCATTTTTTATTTTTGTCATGCTGGGTTCCGCTTCAGGGCGTGAATGTTCAGTGATTATCCACTGGTTTGATAAACCGCTCTGGCCCAATGGTTTCGGGGGCAATTCGTCGAGATGGGAGGGTTAAAGCCAGCGTCAGGGAATCCCCTGTCACATATAGGGCTTTCTCCTACATGCAATAGAGAAACCGCCGTTTTATTGTTTATTTGGGTGCTTGCTAATGGCCATCATTGTGATTAGGATGCGCGCACTTGAAAGAGCACGAACTCAATTGGATGAGACTCATCGCAGCTCTTTGATACTGTCCGGCGCCATTGCAACTGCAATGGCCGCATGACCGTTTTCCTAATTAAAGGCCATGGATGTCCTACTCAAGCAAACTTTCTGCCCATTACCTTGAACTCGCAAAAGCCTCTGTTTCCCAAGAGAGTTTCGCGGGCGAGGATGTTCGCTTTTCGAGCGAATACGAGGCATTGGAAAGCGAACTGGCCAAAGCCCAGTCCATGCACGAAAGTGGTCAGATCGACTGGCTGAAAATCCGTGAAAACAGCGAAAACCTGCTGCGCACTCAATCCAAGGATTTGCGTGTCGGCGCGTGGCTGACCTGGGCGCTATACCAACGTGAATCCTTCCAGGGGCTGCTGGCCGGCCTCGGTTTGTTGCACCATCTTTGCGAAAACCACTGGGCTGAAGTTCACCCGAACAAGGCCCGCACCCGCTCCGCCGCCATCAGCTGGTTGGTGCCGCGTCTTGAGCAGGTGCTGAACGAAAACGTTGCGATCAAAGAGCAGCTGCCGCTGTTCCGCCGGCTGGTCGAGCATCTGGAAGGCCTCGACGCCGCGTGCACCGAGCACTTGGGCGATGACGCGCCGTTGCTGCTGCCGATCTCCCGCCGCTTGAAAAACATGGTTCAGCGCGCCGCCGACAACCAGCCGGAGCCCGGTGTGGTGGGCGCCGCAGTGGCCCAGGTCAAGCAGGCTGCGACCCAGCTGTTCACCCCCGGCGCACCGATCGACAACGAGAAAGAAGCCCATAAGGCCCTGCGCGCTCAGCAGGAAAGCGCCCGTCCGTTGTGCGCCTGGTGGCTCAAGCAGAAAGCCACCGACCTGCGCGCCCTGCGCCTCAATCGTACGCTGCTGTGGCTGCCCATCGACGCGGTGCCCGAGCGCAATGCCGAGCAGATCACCGTCCTGCGTGGCGTGCCGGCAGACAAACTCAAGGCCTATCAGGACCGCTTCGACCAAGGGAAATACGCTGATCTGCTGGTAGAGCTGGAGGCGAGCCTGGCGAAGGCGCCGTTCTGGTTCGATGGCCAGCGAATGGTCTGGGAATGCCTTCAGGGGCTGAACGCCGAGATGGCCATGCGCGAAGTGGAAATCCACTTCGCGCTTTTGGTTCAGCGCCTGCCCGGCATCATCGAATTGCGTTTCCACGACGGCGCGCCGTTCGCCGACCCGGCCACCCGCGCCTGGATCAGCGCCCACGTCATGCCGCACCTGCAAAGCGCCAGTGCGCCGCGCAAGGTCGAAGTCGCCGATACCCAGCCGGCCTGGGAACTGGCCCTGGAAGAAGTCATGCCGATTCTGCGCAAGGACGGCCTCAAGGCCGCCGTGCAGATCCTCAAGCAGGGCCTGCAAAGCGCCCACGGCGGGCGGGTTCGGTTCTTCTGGCAGTTCGCCCTCGCGCGGCTGTGCTTCATGGCCAAGAAATACGAACTGGCCAAGACCCAACTCGAAACCCTCGACCAAACATTACAGGACTCAGGCCTGCACGCCTGGGAGCCCGATCTTGCGCTGGAAGTGCTGCATTTGCTGCATAGCTGCTGCGAGTTGTTACCGCAGAACCATGCAGTGCGTGAACGCAAGGAAGAGATTTATCGCAGGCTGTGCCACCTCGATCTCGAAGTGGTACTCGAATAGGCCCCAGGGCCACAACCGCAAGGAGAAAAGCCATGGCCAAAGAAGGCTCGGTAGCCCCCAAGGAACGCATCAACGTCACCTTCAAACCCGCCACCGGCGGTGCTCAGGAAGAGATTGAACTGCCGCTGAAACTACTGGCAATCGGTGACTACACCCACCGCAAGGACGAACGCAAAGTCGAAGATCGCAAGCCGATCAGCATCGACAAGATGACCTTCGACGAAGTGCTGGCCAAGCAAGAGCTGAGCCTGACGCTGAGCGTACCGAACCGTCTTCAGGAAGAAAGCGACACTGAAGAACTGGCCGTGCAACTGCGCGTCAACTCGATGAAGGACTTCAACCCGGCATCCTTGGTCGAGCAAGTGCCTGAGCTGAAAAAACTGATGGAACTGCGCGACGCGCTGGTGGCCCTCAAAGGCCCGCTGGGTAACGCGCCTGCGTTCCGCAAAGCCATCGAAGGCGTGCTCGCCGACGACGAATCCCGCGGTCGCGTACTCGGTGAGCTGGGCCTGAACGCCGCAGCCCAGGACGCCTGAGCCCCCATCAGCCAAGGAAGCCAACACAATGAGCACTAGCGCAGCACAGCAAAAGAGCAACGAGAACGGCGAATACAGCATTCTCGACAGCATCATCGCCGAAACCCGCCTGACCCCGGATGACGAAGCCTACGACATCGCCAAGCGCGGTGTGTCGGCGTTCATCGAAGAGCTGCTCAAGCCGCAGAACAACGGTGAGCCGGTCAAGAAGGCCATGGTCGACCGCATGATCGCCGAGATCGATGCCAAGCTCAGCCGCCAGATGGACGAAATCCTGCACCACCCGGACTTCCAGTCCCTGGAATCGTCGTGGCGTGGCCTGCAGTTGCTGGTCGACCGCACCAACTTCCGCGAAAACATCAAGATCGAAATCCTCAACGTCTCCAAGGACGACCTGCTGGATGACTTCGAAGATTCGCCGGAAGTGATGCAGTCGGGCCTGTACAAGCACATCTACACCGCTGAATACGGCCAGTTCGGTGGTCAGCCGGTTGGCGCGATCATCGCCAACTACTACATGTCCCCAAGCTCGCCGGACGTGAAACTGATGCAGTACGTGTCCAGCGTAGCCTGCATGTCCCACGCGCCGTTTATTGCTGCCGCCGGCCCGAAATTCTTCGGCCTGGAAAGCTTTACCGGTCTGCCGGACCTGAAAGATCTGAAGGATCACTTCGAAGGCCCGCAGTTCGCCAAATGGCAGAGCTTCCGTCAGTCGGAAGACTCCCGTTACGTTGGCCTGACCGTGCCGCGCTTCCTGCTGCGTAACCCGTACGACCCGGAAGAAAACCCGGTCAAATCGTTCGTGTACAAAGAAACCGTCGCCAACAGCCACGAGCACTACCTGTGGGGCAACACGGCCTACGCGTTCGGCACCAAGCTGACCGACAGCTTCGCCAAATTCCGCTGGTGCCCGAACATCATCGGCCCACAAAGCGGTGGCGCGGTTGAAGACCTGCCGTTGCACCACTTCGAAAGCATGGGCGAAATCGAAACCAAGATTCCTACCGAAGTATTGGTTAGCGACCGTCGTGAATACGAACTGGCCGAGGAAGGTTTCATCTCCCTGACCATGCGCAAAGGCTCCGACAACGCGGCGTTCTTCTCCGCAAGCTCGGTGCAGAAGCCGAAATTCTTCGGCATCAGCGCTGAAGGCAAGGCTGCAGAGCTCAACTACAAGCTCGGCACCCAACTGCCGTACATGATGATCGTCAACCGCCTGGCTCACTACTTGAAAGTGCTGCAGCGCGAGCAACTCGGTTCGTGGAAAGAACGTACCGACCTCGAGCTGGAACTCAACAAGTGGATCCGCCAGTACGTGGCCGACCAGGAAAACCCGAGCGCCGAAGTCCGTGGCCGTCGTCCACTGCGCGCAGCCCAGATCATCGTCAGCGATGTTGAAGGCGAGCCGGGCTGGTACCGCGTCAGCCTGAACGTGCGCCCGCACTTCAAATACATGGGTGCCGATTTCACCCTGTCGCTGGTTGGCAAGCTGGACAAAGAGTAAACGGAGCGACTCATGACTGGATACGGCAGCCTTTTCGAACGCCTGGGTGGCGACGCGGACAAACGCGTCGGCTGGAGCCGCGAGGTTTCCGCCATGGCGTCGGTGGCTGCCCATCTGGCCAAGATGCTCAGCACCCGTGCGGGCAGCGTGCAAACGCTGTCCGATTACGGGCTACCCGATCTCAATGACATGCGCCTGAGCCTGCACGACTCCCTGAGTCAGGCCCGCCGGGCCATCGAAAGCTTCATCGAAGCCTACGAACCGCGCCTGAGCAACGTGCGTGTCATCTCCCTGCCGCGTGACAACGATCAGCTTCGCCTGTCCTTCAGCATCGAAGGCCTGCTGGAAGTTGATGGTTTCAAGCGCCAGGTCAGTTTCGCCGCGCGCCTGGATGGCAGCGGTCAAGTAAAGGTCAATTAAGGAGACTCCGATGTCCGGCAAACCCGCAGCACGCGTATCCGACCCCACCGCTTGCCCGCTCCCCGGCCACGGCACCAACCCGATCGCCGCCGGTTCCGGCGACGTGTTCTTCGACGGCCTCGCGGCCGCCCGCCAAGGCGATGCCTCGGCGTGTGGTGGTGCGATGGTTGGCGACCTTGCGACGACTGTTTTGATTAACGGTAAACCGGCGGCGACCGTGGGCTCCGTTGGTGCTCATGGTAATAAAGTTACGGCCGGGTCTTCGACGGTGATTATCGGGAACTCTCACACGCCGGTTCCGTTTATTCCGCCGGTTCCATTGATGCTGTTTTCCCATTGTCAGCATGTTGTGATGGAAGATCAGGATGGAAATCCACTTCAGGATATTCCTTATCAGATTACAACCGCCAAAGGCGAAGTTATCTCCGGGCAAAGTGATGCAATGGGCAGAACCCAGTTGGTAGGGGGGGAAGAAGGTGAAACTTTTGACTTTCACGCCGCAATTGATGGAGCGTCGGTATGAGTGCCGAAATTTTGTCTACCTTGATGGCGCGGTCAATTGCGTTAACTCCAAAGTCAGATCCCGTCGGGAAAAAAGTTACCTATAAAGTATTCTGGAAAACGACTGCTTTCTGGACGGATGCAGATATTGCTGCTTATCACGACGAAGCACCATTGATTGCGGAAAAACTGATCAATGAAAAATATTGGGATAAAAACGGCGCTGTAAAAAATAATAAGTTTACGTGTGAAGACTTTGCTCTGAGGGTTTTATGCGAATTTGCGTCTAAGCGTGGATTGCCGGTAAAGCTGAAAACGGGTGTTAGAACTTACCGGAATATGGAGAATTACACCGCAGCGCAGCATGATCGTTACGCTTCCAATATGTACGGCTTTAGCGAAATGGTCATGTTGACCTATGGTGCTCCGGATATGCAGGAAGTGGGTGAAAATACTCTGGCTGTGGATGCAGTAGAAAGCCTGATGCCCGGGGACATCCTTGCGCAGGCTCTTGATCGTCCTGGAGATGTTGCGCACCATATCCAAGTCGTAGTCGGAATTAATGCCTCCAGAATTGACATCAGGCAGGGTAATACTAGTGGTTGGAGTACCCGCCCTAATACAACATTTCAGAGATTGATTGGCTCTAACATGGCTGATCCGCAGAATGATGGATATGCGGGTATGTCGATTGAAAAAGGATTTTATGAGAAGGCGGTTGTTGGGTGGGATTATAAAAATATGGCTAAAGGCTCTACGGATGAAGACTTTTTGAAAAACTTCCAATTGTATCGTTGGAATTTCATGGGGTTTAATAAAAAATGAGTTTTGACGTCTATTTGGCAGTGTTGGCTGATAGTGATTTGTTTGGCACTTTGGCGATTTTTTGTTTTTTTGCGGCGATTGGTAATTTGTTTGTTAGGGTTAGAAACTCAAAGTGGCACCGAGTTTTGACTTTTTTGTGTCTGGTGTCCATTACATTGCTCGAAGTGGTTGGCAGTTATTATGCCAACTTACCGCCTGCGTGAATGCAGACTTTTTTCTGTGGTGTTTTGGCACTGAAACTGCTGCTGCTCTACAACGGAAGTTTTACTCAAGAGGATGTAAGGGATGAGCGGTTATCTGGCCGTATTAGCTGACAGTGACCTATTCGGTACGTTGGCCATTTTATCGCTGATTCTAGCCCTGACTGGGCTACGCAATAAAAGCCGTAACTCGAAGCTTCATAGGTTGCTGACGTTCATTGTCTTGATGGCGATACCGGTGATGCACGGCATTGGCACCTATTTCCTGAATTTGCCTCCCGCATAAATATGACCACTGAGCAAAAACACGTATCTAGCTCACCCAAATTCAAAACCAGGCAGCCCATCCATGTCCTTTAACCACTACTACCAAAGCGAACTCACCGCACTTCGCCAGTTAGGTCGTCGTTTCGCCGAGCGTAGCCCGGCGTTGGCGCCTTTCCTTGGTCAGGCCGGGCGGGATCCGGATGTGGAGCGGTTGCTGGAGGGCTTTGCCTTTCTGACTGGCCGTCTGCGCCAAAAGCTCGACGACGAGTTGCCGGAGCTCAGCCACTCGCTGATGCAGTTGCTGTGGCCGAACTACATGCGGCCGCTGCCGGCGTTCAGCATTTTGCAGTTCGATCCGTTGAAGCGTTCCGGGCCGGCGTTGAGGGTTGAGCGTGATACGCCGGTCGAGAGCGTGCCGGTCGATGATGTGCGCTGCCGTTTCCGTACGTGCTACCCGACCGAGGTGCTGCCGCTGGATCTGGCTGCGCTGAATTACTCGGTGAAGGGTGACGGTTCGCTGTTGAGCCTGCGTCTGGAGATGAGCGCGGATGGTCACCTCGGCGAGTTGGAGCTGAGCCGTCTGCGCCTGCACTTTGCCGGTGAGCGCTACATCAGCCAGATGCTGTACCTGAGCCTGTTGCGCAACCTCGAAGGCATCGAGCTGATCCCGCTGGACGGTGCCGGCAAGCCCATCAACGGCGTAAGCGGTCAGCCGATGGCGTTCAAGATGCCCGGCGACCGTGTGCAGCCGGTGGGTTTTGCCGAAGAAGAAGCGTTGATCCCGTATCCGCTGAACACCTTCCGCGGCTATCGCTATCTGCAGGAATATTTCGCCTTCCAGGACAAATTCCTCTTCGTTGACATCAACGGTCTGGACCTGCTCAAGGCATTGCCGGAAGACACCCTCAAGCAAATGCGCGGCCTTGAATTGCGCTTCGATATTCGCAAGAGCGGCATCATGCGGATGCGTCCGACCCTGGACAACGTGAAGCTCTATTGCACGCCGATCGTCAACCTGTTCGAGCACGATGCACTGCCGATTCGCCTCGACGGCAAACAGGACGAATACCTGCTGTTGCCGGCCGAATACGACCTGGAAAACTGCGGTGTGTTTTCGGTGGAAACCGTGACTGGCTGGAAGCCCGGCGGCCTCGGTTATCAAGAGTACGTGCCATTCGAATCCTTCGAGCACGACCCGAGTTTCGACGTGCCCAACAGCCGTCCGCATTACAGCATCCGCCAGCGTTCGTCGTTGCTGCACGACGGCCTC
This sequence comes from Pseudomonas sp. URMO17WK12:I6, assembly GCF_003253625.1. Lineage (NCBI taxonomy): Bacteria > Pseudomonadati > Pseudomonadota > Gammaproteobacteria > Pseudomonadales > Pseudomonadaceae > Pseudomonas > Pseudomonas sp. URMO17WK12:I6. The sequence goes on along the minus strand of NZ_QKYZ01000001.1, from coordinate 498,628 downwards.
GACACCTACTTGAGTTTCGGCATCCGCCATACCGAAGCCCACGAAACCCTGTCGATCGAGCTGATGTGCACCAACCAGAACCTGCCGCGCAAGCTCAAGCTCGGCGACATCCGCATGGCCTGTGAAGAGACGCCGGAGTTTTTGAGCTTCCGCAACATCACCCCGGCTACCTCGAGTTTCGCGCCGCCGCTGAACCGCGACTTCCTCTGGAAGCTGATCAGCAACATGTCGCTCAACTATCTGTCGCTGGCCGACGTCAACGCGTTGAAGGTGATTCTCGAAACCTACGACCTGCCGCGCTACTACGACCAGCATGCGGAAAAAGTCAGCAAACGCCTGCTGGGCGGGCTCAAGTCGATCAAGCACCAGCATGTCGACAGATTGCACCGAGGGTTGCCGGTTCGCGGGTTGCGCACCGAGCTGACCATCGACCCGGAAGGGTATATCGGCGAGGGCGACCTGTTCGTGTTCGCTTCGGTTCTTAACGAGTTTTTCGCGCTTTACGCCAGTCTCAATTCGTACCACGAGCTGCGGGTAAAAAGCACACAGGGAGAGGTGTACCAATGGACACCACGTATGGGCCTGCAGCCCCTGCTTTAAGCGGGCTGACCCGGGTAATACGCGAGTACTCGCTGTTTCAGGCCGTGCTGCTGGTGATTGACCGGCTGCGCGATGCACACCCGCACCTGAGCGAAGACGACCTGTACGACCAGCTGGAATTCCAGGCCAACCCGAGCCTGGGTTTCCCTGGCAGCGACGTCGATCGCGTGGAGTTTTTCGAAGAACACGGGATGAGGCGCGCGCGTCTGCGTTTCAACCTGATCGGCCTGGTCGGCTCCGGTTCGCCGTTGCCTGCGTTTTATGGCGAACAAGCGCTGGGTGACAGCGAAGACGGCAACCCGACCCGTAACTTTCTCGACCTGTTTCACCATCGCCTGCAACGGCTGATGCTGCCGATCTGGCGAAAGTATCGCTACCGCGCCAGTTTCCAGAGTGGCGCGCTCGACCCGTTTTCGGCGCAGTTGTTTGCCCTGATCGGCCTCGGCGGCGAAGAGATCCGCAAGGCCCAGGAACTGAACTGGAAACGCCTGCTGCCGTACCTCGGCCTGCTCAGCTTGCGGGCGCACTCGGCGGCGTTGATCGAAGCGGTGCTGCGCTACTACTTCAAGCACGCCGAGCTGACCATCGAGCAGTGCATCGAGCGCCGCGTCGAAATCCTCGACGAGCAGCGCAATCGCCTCGGTCGCGGCAACAGCATGCTCGGCGAAGACCTGGTGCTGGGCGAACACGTGCGCGACCGCAGCGGCAAATTCCGCATTCACATCCGCGAGCTCGACTGGCAACGCTTCCACGAATTCCTGCCGATCGGTTTCGGCTACCAGCCGCTGTGCGCGCTGGTGCGGTTCACCCTGCGTGACCCGCTCGATTACGACATTCGCCTGGTGCTGCGCCAGGAAGAAATCCGCGAACTTCGCATCGGTGAGCAGAACGCCTGTCGCCTGGGGTGGACCAGTTGGCTCGGCCGCGAAAAAGCGGACGGCGTGGTGACCCTGGGCAGCAAAATTCATTAAGGACAGATGACACATGATCAACGTAGACCTGCAACAACTTATCCAGGCGCTGGACGCCGAAACCCGTCGTGACCTGGAAAGTTCTGCCGAACGCTGCGTCGCCCGTGGCGGCAGCAAGATCCTCGTCGAAGACTTGCTACTGGGCCTGCTGGAGCGTCCGCAAGGCCTGCTCGCCCGGGCGTTGCAGGATGCCGAAGTGGACGCTGGCGAGCTGAGCGCCGCGCTGCAATCGCGGGTCGAGCACAGCGCCTCGCGCAACCCGGTGTTCGCCCCGGAACTGGTGCAGTGGCTGCAGGATGCCTTGCTGGTGGCCAACCTCGAACTGGGCCAGAGCCAGGTCGAGCAAGCCGCGTTGATCCTCGCGCTGCTGCGCAACCCGATGCGCTATGCCGGCAGCCGTTATCAGTCGTTGCTGGCCAAGCTGAACATCGAGCGTCTGAAAGAATTCGCCCTGTCGCAGAAAGAACAACCGGCCACCGGCAAACCGGCGGTGCCCGGCGAATCACTGCTGGAGCGCTTCACCCACAACCTGACCCAGCAGGCTCGCGACGGCAAACTCGACCCGGTGCTGTGCCGCGATGGCGCGATCCGTCAGATGGTCGACATCCTCGCTCGTCGCCGCAAGAACAACCCGATTGTGGTGGGTGAAGCGGGCGTCGGTAAAACCGCTATCGTCGAAGGACTGGCCTCGCGCATCGCCGCCGGTGAAGTGCCGCAAGTCTTGAAAGGCGTTGAGCTGCTGTCGCTGGACATGGGCCTGTTGCAGGCCGGCGCCAGCGTCAAAGGCGAGTTCGAACGTCGCCTCAAAGGCGTGATCGACGAAGTCAAAGCCTCGCCGAAGCCAATCATCCTGTTCATCGACGAAGCCCATACCCTGATCGGCGCTGGCGGCAACGCTGGCGGTTCCGACGCGGCCAACCTGTTGAAACCGGCCCTGGCCCGTGGCGAGTTGCGCACCATCGCCGCCACCACCTGGGCGGAGTACAAAAAATACTTCGAGAAAGACCCGGCCCTGGCCCGTCGTTTCCAACCGGTGCAACTGCACGAACCGACCGTCAGCGAAGCGGTGACCATTCTGCGTGGCCTGGCTCAGGTCTACGAGAAGAGCCACGGCATCTACCTGCGCGATGACGCGGTGGTTGCCGCGGCTGAGTTGTCCGCCCGTTACCTGGCGGGTCGTCAGCTGCCGGACAAGGCTGTCGATGTGCTCGACACCGCCTGCGCCCGCGTACGCATCAGCCTCGCCGCCGCCCCGGAAAGCCTGGAACGCCTGCGTGGCGAACTGGCCGAAGGTGGCCGTCAGCGTCAGGCCCTGCGTCGTGACGCCGAAGCCGGTCTGCTGATCGATCACGAAGCGCTGGACGCTCTGGAAGATCGCCTGGCTGATGCCGAAGACGAAAAGGTCGCCCTCGAAACGCTGTGGACCGAGCAAAAAGAACTGGCCGAGCGCCTGCTGGAGCTGCGTCAGCAACTGGCCAAGGCTCGCGAAGCCGCTGCTGTCGAACCGAGCATCACGGTTGAAGAAGACGCCGAAGGCAACGTGATCGAAACGTTGCCGGTGGACGAAGCGCAAAGCGTTGAAACCCTGGAAACCGCGCTCAACGAAACTCACAAAGCTCTGACCGAGCTTCAGGTCAAAGAACGCCTGGTGAGCTTCGAAGTCTGCCCGCGTCTGGTGGCCGAAGTGATCAGCGCCTGGACCGGTGTGCCATTGGCGCAACTGGCCCGCGAACACAACGCCAAGGTCGCAAGCTTCGCCACCGACCTGCGCACGCGCATTCGTGGTCAGGAACAAGCCGTTCACGCCCTTGATCGCTCGATGCGCGCCACCGCTGCAGGCCTGAACAAGCCGGATGCCCCGGTTGGCGTGTTCCTGCTGGTCGGCCCGAGCGGCGTCGGCAAGACCGAAACCGCGCTGGCCCTCGCTGATTTGTTGTACGGCGGTGATCGTTTCATCACCACCATCAACATGTCCGAGTTCCAGGAGAAGCACACCGTGTCGCGTCTGATCGGTGCGCCGCCGGGCTACGTCGGTTACGGCGAGGGCGGCATGCTCACCGAAGCCGTGCGGCAGAAACCGTACTCGGTGGTGTTGCTTGATGAAGTCGAAAAAGCCGACCCGGACGTGCTCAACCTGTTCTACCAAATCTTCGACAAAGGCGTGGCCAACGACGGGGAAGGGCGCGAGATCGATTTCCGCAACACGCTGATCCTGATGACCTCGAACCTGGGCAGCGACCGCATCAGCGAGCTCTGCGAAAACGGCGCGCGGCCGACAGCCGAAGTCCTCGAAGAAACCATTCGCCCGGTGCTCAGCAAACACTTCAAGCCGGCATTGCTGGCGCGCATGCGCGTGGTGCCTTACTACCCGGTGGGCGGCCCGGTGCTGCGCGAGCTGATCGAAATCAAACTCGGTCGTCTGGGCGAGCGCCTGAACCGCCGTCAGCTGGATTTCACTTACTCCCAGGACCTTGTCGATCACCTGGCTGAACGCTGCACTCAAAGCGACAGCGGTGCACGCCTGATCGACCACTTGCTCGACCTGCATGTACTGCCGCTGGTGGCCGACCGTTTGCTCGATGCGATGGCCACCGGTGAAAGCCTCAAGCGCGTGCATGCGACGCTCGACGGCAATGCCAGCGTGACGTGCGAGTTCGCCTGAGGTGGGTGTGATGTTCACTCAAGTGCCGCAACCGCTGGTCTATGCCGAAGCCTTGCTGGCGCAGTTCGCCAGCCTGTCGCGGGCGGCGGACAGCGCTGTGCTGCTGGGTGACTTCGTGCGCGGCCTGGCCGAGCTCAGCGGTTGCGAGCTGACGCAGTTGTACCTGCTGGATGCGACCCACACTTGCCTGGGGATGAACGCCGAGTGCCTGAACGGCGTTCTGCAACCCCGGGAAGGGGCCAGCCTGCCGGCGGATTACAACGGTGAACAACTGCTGCAATTCGCCCTGTGCCAGAACCGCGTGGTGTGCCTCAGCGAGCTGAGCGGCAGCCTGCACGAAACCAGCTTCCTGCCGCCCCAGGCCACGCCCTGGCAGTCGCTGCTGTGCGTGCCGCTGGTCAATCAGCAGAAGGCTGTCGAAGGTTTGCTGCTGTGCGCCAGTCGCCGGGTAATCGACCTGCAAGGCTTTGCCGATTCCCTCGGTCAACTGGGCTCGTTCGTGCTCGGCCAACTGCACTTGCTGCAGCGTTTGCGTCAGCCGAACGGTGATACACGCCCGGCGCCTCTCAACGTCCCGAGCGCCAGCGGTTATGGCCTGATCGGCAAGAGCGCGGCGATGCGCCAGACCTATTCGCTGATCAGCAAAGTCCTGCACAGCCCGTACACCGTACTGCTGCGCGGTGAGACCGGCACCGGCAAGGAAGTGGTCGCGCGGGCGATTCACGATTGCGGCCCGCGCCGGTCCCAGGCGTTCATCGTGCAGAACTGCGCGGCGTTCCCCGAGAACCTGCTGGAAAGCGAGCTGTTCGGCTACCGCAAGGGCGCCTTCACCGGTGCTGATCGCGACCGTGCCGGGCTCTTCGATGCGGCCAACGGCGGCACCTTGCTGCTCGATGAAATCGGCGACATGCCGTTATCGCTGCAAGCCAAATTGCTGCGGGTATTGCAGGAGGGCGAGATCCGTCCGCTGGGTTCCAACGACACCCACAAAATCGACGTGCGCATCATCGCCGCGACGCACCGGGATTTGTCGGTGCTGGTCAGCGAAGGCAAGTTCCGCGAGGACTTGTACTACCGCCTCGCGCAATTCCCGATCGAACTGCCGGCGTTGCGTCAACGCGAAGGCGACATCCTCGACCTGGCGCGGCACTTCGCCGACAAGGCTTGCGCGTTTCTGCAGCGCGATGCGGTGCGTTGGTCCGACGCGGCGCTGGATCACCTGTCCGGTTATGCCTTCCCCGGCAACGTTCGCGAACTCAAGGGTTTGGTCGAGCGCGCAGTGCTGCTGTGCGAGGGCGGCGAGTTGCTGGCCGAGCATTTCTCCCTGCGCATGGAAGCCATGCCGGAAGACAGCAGCCTGAACCTGCGTGAACGCCTGGAGCAGGTCGAACGCAGTCTGCTGCTCGACTGCCTGCGCAAAAACGACGGCAACCAGACCCTCGCCGCCCGCGAACTCGGGCTGCCACGGCGCACGCTGCTGTACCGCCTCGGGCGGCTGAATATCAATTTGGGTGACTTCGATGGGTAGGCAAAAGACCGTCGGATCCGCCTCATTCGCTTCTAACAGCGCCACCCGAAAGGGTCGGCGCTTTGTGCTTTGTCTACCTCTGGAGACCCTCTGATGCCTGTTCGTCACTGGCAAGCCGTCCTGCTGACCTTCGTCGTTCTATGCGGCCTCGGCGGCTGTAGCGGCAATTACAAATACAACGACAACACCTATCGCCCATTGGGTGATCCGCAGGCGGTCAATCGCGGCAAGTGACCGCAAGGAGCATCATCATGGAACTGGTTTTCGAAATGCTGAACACCAAGCAGTTCGTGCCCACGGATTTGTGCCAGAAGACCTTCAAACAGGCCGGTGGCGTGATCGGCCGGGGCGAGGACTGCGACTGGATCATCCCCGACCGCAAGCGTCATCTGTCTAACCACCACGCGGTGATCAGCTACCGCGAAGGCACGTTTTTCCTGACCGATACCAGCAGCAACGGGATTCAGGACAGCGAAAGCGGCGCGCGCCTGCGCAAGGGCGAGCCGATGCGCATCGAACACGGCAGCGTGTATGTGCTGGGTGACTTCGAGATTCGCGCGCGACTGGTGCGCGACCCGGCCACGTTCGACGTCGAAGTCGGCCGTCCGCAGGCCGCGGGCAGCATCATCCCGGACGATGCGTTCCTCGACCTTGACCCGCTCAATGCCCTCGACCAGCAAGAACGCGTGTACTCGGAGATCGAGGAGCTGATTTCCCCGAGCACGGTGATCGAGGACACCCGTCAGCGTGCCGACTACGCGCGCATCGACATGGAAAGCCTGATGGTGCCGGAGCTGATCGCCGCCCCGGCAGAACCAGCGCCAGCCCCGCTGCCAAAAGCGGTTGAGCGTCAGAGCGAAGGTTTCTGGGAGCACTTCGGTGCGGCGTTGGGCGTGGACCTCAAAGGCCTCGACCACGATGCCCGCGAAGCCCTGGCCCTGAACGCCGCACGCCTGCTCAAGCAGAGCGTCAGCGGTTTGCAGCAGAGCCTGCGCACCCGCAGCGAGCTGAAAAACGAACTGCGCCTGGCCCAGACCACCGTGCAGGGCAGCCAAAAGAACCCGTTGAAATTCGCCGTCGATGCCGGTGAAGCGCTGGGCATTCTGTTGCAGGGCAACAAGCCGGGCCAATTGCCGGCCGAGCAAGCGATCTCCCGTGCGTTCCGCGATTTGCAGGCGCATCAGGTGGCCTTGCTGACCGCCAGCCGCGCCGCTGTTCGCGGCACCCTGGAGCACTTCTCGCCGCAACAGCTGACCCTGCGTTTCGAGCGCGACAACAAGCCGTTGCTCGCCACCTCCGGCAGTCGCTGGAGAGCTTATGGGCGTTATCACCAGGCCCTGCGTCAGGACGATGACTGGAGCGAGCGCCTGCTGGCCCGCGACTTCGCCCAGGCCTACGAAGAACAGATCCGCCTGATTTCCACCCTTCACACCGACCACCAAGGATGATGCGCATGTCTCGCTGTTCCACCGCTTTTTTCAAGATGCTGACTGCGTTCGCTGCTTTGGTGCTGCTGGCCGGTTGCTCGTCGCTGTCGCCGTATTCCACCGTGACCAAACTCAACCTGAAGCTGACCGCCAGCGATCAATTGAACCCGGACCTCAACGGTCGTCCGTCGCCGATCGTCGTGCGCCTATTCGAGCTCAAGCACCCGGTGGCCTTCGAGAACGCTGATTTCTTCAGCCTCTACGAACGCGCCAAGGAATCCCTGGCCCCGGACCTGGTGGCCAGCGAAGAACTGGAACTGCGCCCAGGCGAAACCGTCGAGCTCAAGCTCAGTGTGGAAGAGGGCAGCCGTTACGTTGGTGTGCTCGCCGCCTACCGCGACCTGCCGGAAACCAAGTGGCGCTACACCGTGCAAATCACTCCGGTGCAAGTCACCGCGGCTGATCTGACCCTCGATCAGGCCGGCATCCGCAACACCCATGAAACGCTCGCCAAGGCGGATGACTGAACATGAATGCCCATAAAGTCATTTGGCAGGAAGGCATGCTGCTGCGTCCGCAGCACTTCCAGCACAACGATCGTTACTACGACCACCAGATGAAGACCCGCACCCAGTTGCTGGGCAGCTACACCTGGGGCTTCCTCAACCTGGAAATCGACTTGCAGTTCCTCAACATGGGCAAACTGGTGATCAGCCAGGCCTCGGGGATTCTGCCCGACGGCAGCCTGTTCGAACTGGGCGGCAACACCGAGCCGTTGGCCCTGGACGTGCCGCCGAACACCGGCAATACGCCGATCTACCTGGCACTGCCGTTGGTGACGGGTAACCACATCGAGGCCCGCCGCCCGGAGCAATCCGACGTGCTGGCGCGCTACACCGCGTATGAAGCGGAAGTGGCCGACTCCAACGCCGGCGACGACTCCGCCAGCCAGGTCAGTTGCGCCCGTCCGGACTTCAAGCTATTGCTCGGCGAGCAGCAGAGCGATCAGGCCTACGTGAAGCTGAAGATCTGCGAAGTGCTCGACACCACGCCTGACGGCGTGATCAGCCTCGACCCGGATTTCGTGCCGACCTACATTCAGGCGCACTCGTCCAGCTACCTGCTGTCATGCCTTAAAGAAGTGATCAGCATGCTCGGCCACCGGGGCGACACCATCGCCGACCGGATCCGCTCCAACGGCAAGGTCGGCGGCGCGGAAGTCGGCGACTTCATGATGCTGCAACTGATCAACCGCACTGAACTGTTGCTGCGCCATTACCTCGGCCTGGAACAGGTTCACCCGGAAGAGTTGTACCGCACGCTGCTGACCATGCTCGGCGATCTGGCGACGTTTTCCAGCGACAGCAAACGCCCGCGTCTGGACAGCCGTTACCAGCACAGCGACCAGGGCGCGAGCTTCCGCAAACTGATGGAAGCGATTCGTCAGGTGCTGTCGATGGTGCTCGAACAGCACGCCATCGAACTGGTTCTGCAAGCGCGTCAGTACGGGATCATCGTGTCGCCGTTGCACGACCACAAACTGCTGGGCTCGGCTTCGTTCGTGCTCGCGGCCAGTGCCAACTGCGACTCCGAAGAACTGCGCCATCGCCTGCCGGCGCACCTCAAGGTCGGCCCGGTGGAGCGCATCCGCCAACTGGTCAACCTGCACCTGCCGGGCATCAAGGTCAAACCGTTGCCGGTGGCCCCACGGCAGATCGCGTTCCACTCCAATAAAACCTATTTCATCCTCGAACTCAGTTCCGAAGACCTGGCGCAACTCGAACGCTCCGGCGGCTTCGCGTTCCACGTGTCCGGCGAATTCGCCGAGCTTGAACTGAAATTCTGGGCCATCAGGAACTGACCGACATGATCAAGGACATGGAACACACCCAGGACGACAAAACCGTCCTGCTCGACCGCCAGGGCCACGGCCCGGCCTCGAGTCCGCTGACTGACTTCGCGGCACCGCCGCGTTTTGAACAGTTGGAAGAACGGATGATCTACGCCGCACGTCTGCGCCCGGCCGAAGCGTTCAACATCAGCCTCAATTCGCTGGTGGCGGCGGCGTCCGAGCTGCTGTCGGAAGTGGTGCGGCTCAAACACAGCGACACCCGCGAAGACCTGTACGCGCTCAACGAGCGGCTGACCGCCGGGTTGAAACTGTTTGAAGTGCGGGCGCTGCACAATGGCGCCGAAAGCAGCCAGGTGATGGCCGCCCGTTATGTGCTCTGCACCGTGGTCGACGAAGCTGTCGTGACCACGCCGTGGGGCAACGAAAGCGAGTGGTCGCAGATGAGCCTGCTCAGCAGCTTCCACAACGAAACCTTCGGTGGCGAGAAGTTCTTCCAACTGCTGGATCGCCTGTCGAAAAACCCGGTCAAGCACCTGCCGATGCTGGAGCTGATGTACCTGTGCCTGTCCCTCGGCTTCGAAGGCAAGTACCGCGTGCAAGCCCGCGGCATGCTCGAACTCGAAGGCATCCGCGACGCTTTGTATCGGCAGATTCGCCAACTGCGCGGCGACGTGCCTCGCGAGTTGTCGCCGCATTGGGAAGGCTTGAACGATCAGCGTCGCAGCCTGGTGCGCATCGTGCCAGCGTGGATGGTGGTGCTGTTCACCGTGGTGTGCCTGGTGGTGATGTATTCGGGCTTTGCCTGGGTGCTGGGCGAACAACGCGAAACCGTTCTGCAACCTTATCAGCAGCTTGATCCGGCCACGGCTCAGCCGCAGTCGAAGCCGTAAACAGGGACGTGTGATGAAAAAGTTTTTCAAGAAAGTCGGCGCATTCCTGCGCCAGACCTGGGTCTGGACCCTGTTGCTGGTGCTGTTCGTTGCGCTGCTGGTGTGGTTCGTCGGCCCGCTGCTGGCGGTCAATGACTACAAGTTCTGGGAAGGTTCGACCTCCCGTTTGCTGACCATCAGTGTGCTGTTCCTGATCTGGGGCCTGACCATGGTCTTCGTCAGCTGGCGCGCCGGTGTGCGCAAAAAAGCTGTGGAAGCCACCGAAGACGGCCAGGACCGTATCCGCCGTGAAGAGCTGATCGACGAAGAAGAGAAAGAGTTGAAGGTGCGTTTCAAGGACGCCCTGAAAACCCTGAAAACCTCGAGCCTGTATCGCGGCCGCAGCGAACGCTGGCGCAGTGATTTGCCGTGGTACTTGCTGATCGGCCCGCAGGGCAGCGGCAAGACCAGCCTGCTGGACTTCTCGGGCCTTGAGTTTCCGATCAACAAGATCGACCGCAAACTCACCCGCGACACCCTCGGCACGCGGCACTGCGACTGGTACTTCGCCGACCACGGCGTGCTGATCGACACCGCCGGGCGTTACCTGACCCAGCCGGATGCCGAAGTCGATGGCAGTGCCTGGAGCACCTTGCTCGACCTGCTGCGCAAGCGTCGCCGCAACCGCCCGTTGAACGGCGTGCTGGTGACCATTCCGGTGGAAACCCTGCTGGGCGGCAGCGAGCAGGACCTCGAAACCCTGGCCCGCCAGGTGCGTGCGCGCCTGCAAGACGTGCATCAGAAACTGCACGTCGATGTGCCGATTTATCTGGTGTTGAGCAAGGCCGATCGCCTGCTCGGTTTCGACGAGTTCTTCGATCAACTGACCCGCGAAGAAAGCGATCAGGTCCTCGGCACCAGCTTCCGCAAAGAGCAGAGCGGCACCGATGTGGCCGTGCTGCGCGCCGAGTTCGAAGAGCTGCTGCGTCGCCTCAACAGCCAGGTGATCATGCGCATGCACCAGGAGCGCGACACCCAGCGCCGTGGCCGCATCCTCGACTTCCCGCATCAACTGGGGCAGATCGGCGAGCGCCTGTGCCTGTTCGTCGACCTGGCGTTCACCGGCAACCGCTACCAGCGTGTCAGCCAGTTGCGCGGTTTCTACCTGACCAGCGCACCGCACCTGACTCAACAGATGGACCAGACCACCGCCAGTATCGGCGCCAACCTGGGCATGAGCGCCGGCATGCTGCCAACCCTGCGCAGCGGCCGTTCGCGGTTCATTCACCATTTGCTCAGCCGGGTGATCTTCCCCGAGGCCGACCTGGCCGGTCTGGACAAGCGCGAGCGCAGCCGCATCCACTGGGGTCAACGTGCCCTGTACGTGGGCGCACTGGCGGCATTGGCGCTGTTCGGCATGCTCTGGGCGGGCGGCTTCTCGGCCAACTATGAGCGTCTGGAAAACCTGCGTTCCCTGGCACAAACCTGGAACCAGCAACGCTCGGCCCTGACTGCGCGCGATGATTCCATGGCGGTGCTCAAGACCCTCGACACCAGCTACGCGGCGACACAAGTGTTCCCGAACAAAGGTGACGTGTCGTACCACGAACGTGGTGGCCTGTACCAAGGCGAAGACGCCAACCCGGTGGTCAAGAGCGCCTATGAGCGTGAACTCGAAGCGCAACTGCTGCCACGGGTTGCGACGCTGCTGGAAGGGCAGATCCGCGCCAACATGAAGGACCGCGAACGCCTGCTCAACAGCCTGCGCGCATACCTGATGCTGAACATGAAAGATCGCCGCGATGCGGCATGGCTCAAGGATTGGGTCGCTACCGAATGGTCCCAGCGTTACGCCGGCAACACCGCGGTGCAGAACGGTTTGAACACCCACTTCGAGCGTTTGCTCAAGCAGCCGTTTATCTACCCGCTCAACGAACAGCTGGTGGCGCAGGCGCGTCAGGTGCTGCGCAGCGAGTCGCTGGCCAACGTGGTTTACCGGATGCTGCGCGAGCAGGCTCGCAACCTGCCGGAATACCGCCTGAGCCAACACATCGGCCCGCAGGGTTCGTTGTTTGTCGGCACCGATTACGTGATTCCGGGGTTCTACACCCAACAGGGTTATCAGCAGTATTTCTCGGTCCAGGGTTCGGCGCTGGTCACCGATATCCTGCGTGATAACTGGGTGCTGGGCGAAGGCTCGGGCATCAGCGGCATGGACTTGCGTCGCCTGATGGTCGAGCTGGAGCAGCTGTACTTCCGCGACTACGCCAACTTCTGGAGCGAAGCGGTCGGCCAGGTGGCTCTGCCCGCGATCAGCGATTTCAGTGAGGGTGCCGAGCAACTGGCGGGCCTGACGTCGGCCAATTCCCCGGTGCTGCAACTGCTGGTGGAAGTGCGCGAGAACACCCGTTTCCCGGCGGAAGCCGAACCGGTTGATGAAGCCGCCGATGCCGCCGCGAAACTGGGCGAGCAGAAGGGCAAGCTCGGCAAGTTGGGCAAACTGGCGTCGGCCGCAGCGGACGCGGCGTCTGACATGGCCGCGACCAAAAACCTGCCGGACACCGCGAAGAAATCCCTGCAACGTCGCTTCGAACCGCTGCACCGCTTGCTGGATGACAACAACGGCCCGGCCGCTGATTTGACTCCGGCCCTGCAAGCACTCAACGACCTGCAAATGCAAATGGCAAGCCTGGCCCGCGCCAGTTCGCCAGAGCAGGCTGCGTTTGAAATGGCCAAGACCCGCATGAGCGGCCAGCGTGATGCGCTGAGCACCCTGCGCAATGCGTCGAACCGTCTACCGCGCCCTGTCAGCGTGTGGTTCAACGTGCTGGCCGAGGACACCTGGCGTCTGGTGCTCAACGATTCTTACCAGTACCTGAACCAGCGTTATCAGAGCGAGCTGTACAGCTTCTACGGCAAGGCGATCAACAAGCGTTACCCGTTCAGCGCCCACAGCACCAGCGACGTCGCGATCAGCGATTTCCGCGAGTTCTTCAAGGCCCAGGGCATCGCCGATCGGTTCTTTGATACCTACATGCGTCCATTCGTCAGTGGCGACCCAGGCAACTACCGCCTGCGCAGCATTGACGGTCACAGCATGCCGATCTCCAAGGTCTACCTCGACCAGATGGCCGCGGCACAAGTGATCCGCCAGAGCTTCTTCGCCATCAACCCGGCCGAGCCGCAAGTGCAGTTCAAACTGGAGCCGTACACCCTCGACCCGGCGGTCAGCCGTTCCGAGTTCAAGTTTGGCGACAAGACCATCGAATACCGCCACGGCCCGATCGTGCCGGTGTCGTTCAAATGGCCGACCGATGCCGAAGACGGTCGCACCAGCCTGGTTCTCGACAAAATGGCTGGCCGCCCGATCGGCATCGAGAAGAACACCGGCCCATGGTCGTTGTTCCGTCTGTTCGACCTGATGCAGACCGAGTACCTGACCGGTCGCGACGTGCTGGTGCTCAAGGCTGACGTGGGTGGCCTGCGCGCCAACTACTTGCTGTCGAGCCAGCGCACGCCGAACCCGTTCGACATGGGCGTGCTGCGCACCTTCCGTATGCCGGTGCAGCTCTGATGCTGGTTGCCAGCCCCTGGCGCAGCGCTGCGCGTACCGATCCGGGCAAGGTTCGGGCGCGCAACGAAGATGCCTTTCTCGACTGTCCACAGCAGGGGCTGTGGGTGGTCGCGGACGGCATGGGCGGTCATCAGGGTGGCGACATCGCCAGCCAGTTGATCGTCGCCAGCCTGGCGGAATTGCCGGTGCAGGACGACTTCGACGAACGACTCAAAGGCATTCGCCAGTGCTTGCACTGGCTCAACCGCCGCTTGGGTCAGGAGTTGACCGTCACCGCCGGCCGTCACGACAGCATCATGGGCAGCACCGTGGTGGCGCTGCTGGTGGAAGGTAATCGCGCGGCCTGCATCTGGGCCGGCGACAGCCGCTGCTACCTGTGGCGCGGCCAGCGTTTGTATCAGCTGTCCAAGGACCATTCGCTGCAACAACAACTGATCGACGAACAGAACATGAGCGTCGAAGACGCTCGCGCGCATCCTGCCGCTCATGCGCTGACCCGTGCGGTCGGCGCTGCCGAGCAACTGACGCTGGATGTGTTGGAACTCGAGGTCTATCCCGGCGATGCGTTTCTGTTGTGCAGCGACGGTTTGTATCAAGGGCTGACTAGCGATGCCCTGGGCAACGCCCTGAGCCTGACCGCGCCGCACGTTGCGCTGGAGCGTCTGTTCGACGGCGCTCTGCGTGGCTCGGCCCGGGATAACCTGACTGCCGTGGTGATCCGCCAATGACTGAACTCATGCCACCGATCGACGACCTGCTGGTGACCGAGGAAGAAGCCAATAACCTGACTTACTTCGCTTTCGCCACGTCGCTAAACGGAAAGCCGCATCAGGCCAAACCTGCGCTGGCGCCGACCCGGGCCAGCATTGGTGAACTGCCCGACGTGCTCGCGGGACGTTACCGCATCGAGCGTCTGCTCGGGGCTGGTGGCATGGGCGCGGTTTACCGTGCACGGGATCTGCTGCGCGAACAGTTCGGCGATCCCGACCCTTACATTGCGCTGAAAATCCTCAGCGAAGAATTTGCCGAATCGCCGGACGCCAGTGCCTTGCTCTACAGCGAGTTCACCCTGACCCGACGACTGCGCCACGACAACGTGCTGCGTTTGCACACCTTTGAAGTGGACACCGACTGCCAGCGTGCCTTCATCACCATGGAACTCATGCGTGGGCTGACCCTGGACAAATTACTCTGCGAGCGGCCCCTGGGCCTGCCGTGGTTCGAGCTGCGCGACATCGCGCTGCCGCTGCTCGACGCGCTGGCCTACACCCACGCCCGCGGCGTGCTGCACGGCGACATGAAACCGAGCAACGTGATGCTCAGCGAAGAGGGCGTGCGTCTGTTCGACTACGGCCTCGGCCAGGCCGAAGAGGGCATCTTGCCCGGCCTGCCGCACCTGAGCCGCGACCGCTTCAACGCCTGGACCCCCGGCTACGCCGCCCCCGAACTGCTTGAAGGCCAGCCACTCTCGGCCAGCGCGGACGTGTACGGCGTGGCCTGCGTGCTCTATGAATTGGCGGGCGGCAAACACCCGTTCCGCCGCTTGCCGTCGACCGAGGCCCGCGACGGCCACCTCGACCGCGAGCTGCACGCACCTCGGAATCTACCCAAACACTGCTGGCCAGCCCTGCGAACGGCGCTGGCTTTCGATGCGGCCAAGCGCACCATCACCGCCGCCCAATTGCGTGACGCCCTGGGCGCCACTTCGTCTTTGCTGCAACGCCTTCGACTGCGGGCGTAACGGATGACTACCGAACAGGGAGCAAGCAATGTTCAACTCAGCTAACGAAACGCACTTCAGCCTCACAGTCGAAGACTACGTCGGCGACCTGCAAGTGCTGTCGTTCACCGGCACCGAAGGCATCAGCCAGCCGTATCGCTTCGACCTGGAACTGGTCAGCGAAAACCCGGACCTGGACCTGGAAAATCTCCTGCACAAGCAAGCCTTTCTGGCGTTTGATCCGAAGGGTTCTGGCATCCACGGCCAGATCTACCGCGTCGCCCAAGGCGATGCCGGCAAGCGCCTGACTCGCTACAAAATCTCCTTGGTGCCGCACCTGCAATACCTGCATCACCGCACCAACCAGCGCATCTACCAGCAGATGTCGGCGCCGAAAATCATCGCGCTGATCCTCGAAGAACACGGCATCAAGGGCAACGCCTACCGCTTCCAGCTGAGCACCCCGTGCCCGGATCGCGACTACTGCGTGCAGTACGATGAAACCGACCTGCACTTCGTCCAGCGCCTGTGCGAAGAAGAAGGCATTCACTACCACTTCCAGCACAGCGAAAAAGCCCACCTGCTGGTGTTCGGCGACGACCAGACCGTGTTCCCCAAACTCGGCCAGCCCACCGCCTACGTACAGGGCAGCGGCATGGTCGCCGACGAGCCAGTGATCAAAGGCTTCAAACTGCGCCTGGAAACCCGCACCGGCCGCGTCACCCGCCGCGACTACGACTTCGAAAAGCCCAACCTGCGACTCGAAGCGGCGTACAAACCCGACGGTGAAAGCACCGAACCGGACCTCGAAGACTACGACTACCCCGGCCGCTTCCTCGACCGCGCCCGCGGCAAATTCCTCAGCCAGCGCGCCCTGGAACGCCACCGCGCCGACTACCAGCAAGCCGAAGGCCATGGCGACCAGACCACCCTCGTCAGCGGCCACTTCCTGGAAATCTCCGACCACCCGCGCACCGAGTGGAACGACCTCTGGCTGCTCACCGAAATCGTCCACGAAGGCAAACAGCCGCAAGTGCTCGAAGAGGCGGTGACCAGCGACACCACCGACAACAAAGACGACTTCCACCAGGGCTACCGCAACCGCTTCCTCGCCACCCCGTGGAACGTGTTCTACCGCCCGGCCCTGGAACACCCAAAACCCCGCGTCCTCGGCAGCCAGACTGCCATGGTCACCGGCCCCAAAGGAGAAGAAATCCACTGCGACCCATACGGCCGCATCAAAGTGCAATTCCACTGGGACCGCGAAGGCCTGGCCGACGACAAAACCAGCTGCTGGATGCGCGTCTCTTCGAGCTGGGCCGGCGACCGCTACGGCGCCATCGCCATCCCGCGCATCGGCATGGAAGTCCTCGTCACCTTCCTCGAAGGCGACCCCGACCAACCGCTGGTAACCGGTTGCCTGTACCACAAGGAAAACCAGGTTCCCTACGACCTGCCGGCGAACAAAACCCGCACCGTCTTCAAAACCCTCAGCTCACCGGGGGGCGGCGGGTACAACGAACTGCGGATTGAAGACAAGAAAGGGGCGGAGCAGATCTTCATCCATGCCCAGCGGGATTGGGATGAAAACGTCGAGCACGACCAGAAGATTCGGGTGGGGAATGAACGCCACGACACAGTGGTGAAGAACACCTACACCGAGCTGAAGGCCGAAGAACACCGCACCACGATTGCTGATCGCAAGACCGAAGCGCGGATGGATGACCACCTGACGGTTGGGCAGAACCAGCATGTGAAGTTGGGGACTGCTCAGCTGACCAGTGCCGGGAAGGAAATACACCTCAAGGCAGGGGACAAAATCGTCATCGAAGCCGGGATGGAACTGACCGTAAAGGCGGGCGGAAGCTTCATCAAGCTCGATGCCGGTGGGGTTACCGTGGTTGGGCCGGTGGTGAAGATTAATGCCGGTGGATCGGCGGGGAGTGGGACCGGGATTGGGATTAAGCCACCGGTGCTGCCGGGGGCTGCGGATAAGGATAAGGCGGGGAGTTTGATGGATCAGGCGTTGGGGAATGTGCCTGAGGAACCTAAACCTAAGACAAAGTACCTGTTATCGCTGTGAAGTCAGCGCTCAATGGATTTGAAAAAATTGATTAAAGATGGATCACACCTATGTTGATTAGCCCTCCATTTCTTCCTGCACCGACTGCTGGAGAGAGTGACGAAGCGTATTTGAATCGAGCGATGCTTTGCGGTGAACCGGGTGATGGCTTTTTCCCGATTAGCTTTGATTTGAACTGGCATGGCGGTACTCACCTGAAGGCCCCTAAAGAGGCTGGGCGTGCACTGCCGGTACGCGCGATTGCGGATGGAACCCTGGCCTACTTCCGCGAGCCAGCACCCGTGGACACGAGTGAAGATGCTCCTCTGAATTACAGCGGCTGGACGGACAATGGCTGCATTGTTCTTCGGCACGAAACCGAGATTGGTGAGGGTGCAAATTCGAAGGTGGTTTTCTACTCGATCTACATGCATCTTTCAAAAATAACGGTGAAAGATCCGAAGAAGGGCATGCAGATTTATCGCAAAGAAGTGCTCGGAGAGGCTGGGAAAATTTATGGAGCAGAAAATAAGATTCATTTTGAAATTATTGCTGATGATAGCCAAGTAAAAAATTTAATAGGTCGTACAGAAAGAGAACTGTCATATCAGACAATCTCCGGGAGGAGGGAGAGCTGCTGGGGGGACATGTATTTTTATTTGCCTCCTGAAGTCCTCGGGTATGCGGAGCGGCCAGGCCAATGGACAGATACAAATAATATGTCTAGTTGTGTGCGTCTTCCTGCGGACGGTCTATTTGTCCGTATGAGCTATAGCCGCGGACAGTGTCTGTTAAGTACCTTTACGCTTGACGGTGAGTGTTTGGGAGAGCAGAAAGAAGAGAAGAACTTCGAATATAATCTTTATGAAACGTCTGTAGACCGCTTTCCAGATTGTCCAAGTGCAGGTTATGAACTTCTCCGATTTGGCCGTGTACTTGGCTCGGATGCGCTCGCGCCGACGAATGCGGCACATTGGCGCAAGATCGCATTCTCTGATGGAAATGCTTGGGTTAATTTGAACAGCAGCACTGTAACTTGTTTCAGTGACGCTGATTTCCCTCAATGGTCGGGTTGGAAGTTGGTTGATGATGATGCTGATGAAGATAGTCACTGTCAGTCACCATATTTGCGGGAGTTGTTGAAGTTGGATGAGGATCCATTGTATCCGCCTTCTAGGAACATAGTGGAAATATCCAAGGCTCCTGACTTTAAGCATGTTCCGGCCAAGCCAGAAGAAGACCACGTATATAGCAAGAGCTATCGTATTAAGAAGCATAATCAAGAAATTATTGAAAAGGAGAGCTCTAAGGAAAAACTTAAGCGATGCATATTTAAGTTTCCAAGTGAGTGGGGGGGGTAATGACTTTGATATCCGTTACGGTTGGTTGAAACAAGAGTCGGAGTTGGGGCCGGCTATGCCAAAGGGTGATTACGATAAACTAAAATCCCACCAGAAAGCGATGGCTTTTTGGGAAGATGCAGGCTTGGCGGGTATCGGATCGAAGCATTGGCATTTCCCACCAAAAGAATTTGTAGGTGCTTTTAGAAAGTGTGGTTGGTTGAGCGAGAGGGAATTAACGCAGTTGCTCCCTTCAAATATATTGCGCAAAGGTAATAGTGGGTGGCTTTTTGAAGCTGTCGCGATAGGTACAGCCACAAAGTCAAAAATTTCTACAGTGAAAGATGACTTAAATAAAGCGCTGCGAAAGTTTTTAATTAGTGGTAGTCCGTTCAGAATGGCTGCTTTTTTTGGAAACTCAACTCAAGAAACGCAGTGGTTTGGCAAGCTACATGAAAATGATTCTAGCGCAAGATATTCTCCGTGGGATGGACGAGGATTCTTCCAGCTAACTTGGCCAGATAACTATGTAAAATACTGGAGATTCCGAGGGCGCAAGATCTCCGAATCGACGGCGAAATCGCTTTCAGCAGCGGCAAAATCTGCGGACAAAACTAGGGATAAGAGTTACTTGGCTGATGCCGCTCTGACATCCAAAGGATTAACATCCGAAATGATTCGGTGGAGGAGTGATGTAGGTGATAAAGGTCACGATGCGGCAATGAGTGCAGGTGCTTATTGGGCTTGGACAGGCGCAGCTCAATTTGCCGACAAGAGTCCTGTTTTGGTGCGCGATACCGAGCAGGTAGGTACAAAAAATTACGTTTATTATACTTGTGAGTCGTTTGGGCAAGTTGCATCAACTGTAAACTATGGCCGGCCGATGCCAGATCCTAGCAAGATAAAAAGTGTTTACGGAATTGTGACGCGCTACCAAGCTTACACGAACGCGTTGACTGTGTTGACTGAGCTGATGAGTTATCCTGATGCCGTAGGCAAACTAAACGAAAAGCCTGAGGATTTTAAACCGCGGCGAGAGTGATTTACTAGAAATAGTCATAGTTGATATTTGAGATGTTGTGGTTAGGTGCTTAGGTGAAATAATTTTGGGTATTGGTATGGAGAGCTTGTTGTGAAATTTTTAAGACTTGTTGTAGATTGTTTTATGGTGTTTTTTTTAAGTGGCTATAGTTTTGTTAAATATTGCAGGAGTTGGATGAATTGCAACAATGTTACTCGAGTAGTTATTTTTGTTTTAGCTGGCGCGTCACTTCCATTAATGAGCTTCGCCCAAGATGTTTGCGCTGAAAATATGGCTGAAGAGCAGAGCGCGCAGTGTGCGCAAGCGGAAATGGAAATAGCGGACGCCAAACTGAATGAAAGCTACAAGGCAGTAATTGATAGAGCGGAGTCCAGATATATTTTTCAGTATCAATCGCAGCCTGAGTTGAATAAAGCTTTTTTGGGGAAGTTGAAAGACTCTCAGAGAGCGTGGATAAAGCTACGCGATACGAACTGTTCTTTGGAAGGATTCGAAAATGAGTGGGATAAGGTTTTATATGCAGCGAATTTGAATAAATGTATCGCAAGAATGAGCTTGGATCGAGCTAAATATTTGGATGCAATAATTCCCTCGCGGTAAGAGATAAGGGTCAGATTTATGTGCGCCAGGCAAAGCTTGGTCGCCTGGGATGGGCTGCAAGTGGGAGTAGGGCGAGCACATGCGATTCAAGCTTTTAAGCGGGTTGCTGCTTGGCCTGTTGTGGATGGTGTCGGCCCATGCCGAGGTAACTACCTTCAGCCCAACCCAAGGCGCAGAGGTAACACTCACATTGGAAGGCTCTTCGCTTGCGTTATCGGTTACAAACGATGGCCACAGCGAATCCCGAACAATCACCTTTGAAGCCGAAAGCGAGCTACGTGTGCAGATTGATGATTTCAATTTCGACGGCGTGAAAGATTTCGCGATCTGGCAGGTTGATGACGGCATGAGCACTTACAACATCCACAGGATTTTTGTTTACCAGCCCAAAACCGGCACCTTCCAGGAATTACAGCCCGATTGCGGTGATGGATTCGTCAATCTGCGCGTTGATGGCAAGCGCAAAGCGTTGATCAGTACCTACTGGGAGATGAACGTCCCCAAGCAATGCACAACTCGCTTTGCAAAGCGCAAGGCCTGATGACCTGAATGAATCAAGGATTGAACACAGTGAAGCGTTTTGTTTTTGCGTTTGTCGGCGCGCTGTTGCTACCGACTTCGGCAGTGTATGCGCAGGATGACTGCACTCAGGTTCCCTCTAGTCTGGAAATGGTACCGTGTTCCGAGTCGGCCAAAAAATCTGCTGATACGCAATTGAATGTCAGTTATCAACAGTTGATGGCACGGCTTGAAGCACAGTATCGGGCAGATCCTGTGCTGGGCTCGGCGTATGCCGCAAAGGTCAAAGAGTCGCAGCGAGCTTGGCTCAAGCTGCGGGACACTGGTTGTTCTTTGGAAGCGTTCGAGATCGAGACGGGTCAACCGGCTTATGTGACGACCGTTAATTTGTGCATCGCCAGGATGAGCCGTGAGCGATCGGCGTCCCTGGAAAAAATCGCGCCTGAGCTGGTAACTCCCCCAGCCAACAAAAATGCTGCAGTGGCACCGGTCAACGATGTTTGCCCGTCCGAGGAGTTCACTCCGTTTCTGACAGCGTTTTCTGCCGATAGCGAGTCTCAGCGGCGTCTCACGGCGCTGACGGTCAAGCAACTGTTACTGAAGCCGATAGCGGGCAAGGGCCCGACGGACTTCGAGCCAGTAACAACGGGAGTGCAGGGTGCTTCGCTGACCTACCCATTGCTGGCGCCTGTCAGTCCAAGTGGGACGGTCGGGGTTGAGATTGAGAACGTCGACGACAGTCACGTCAATGTGGTGGATAAGCGGGCGGGCAACAGCAATGTAAAAATCTTCAACTTCTCTCGCCAGGCATGTTGGGTACTTGAGGGAATTGAAGACTGGTCGATCAGTGAGAAGGATCTTGTCGCAACAGGTAACCCCGGAATGAGCCGCGCGGAGAATTTCTGTTATCAACGTGCTGAGGCTTTAGGAGGGTTAGGGTTTCTTGAGCAATATCCTCTGACTGTGGAGTTGATTGAAGCGTCCTTGGAAAATTATGTATGTGCTGCAGAGTCGGGTGATGCTCAGGCGAGCCTGTCGGCGGCAAGCTTGAGTCTTTCGCAGATGGCGTCCCAGTTGGAAACCAACAAGGTTGAGGCTTTGTTCAAAGCGGCATCCAAAATACCGAGTGGAGCGTTGGCTTATGCCACGTTTTTTTGCGTAGGAAATTCCACCGACTATAGCGGCCCATGCCTGCATCCCGAGCAGGCAGAAAAGCAGGTTATTCGTGCTATTTCCATGGGCTCCGCTGACGCGATGAATTATCTGGCTTCTACCTTTGAGGGTGGCGAGTTGGGAACGAAGGATGTGTCCCGGGCGTTAGCCTGTTATCAAATGGCTGCTGACAAAGGTAATCAGTTGGGCATCGAAAACCTGGAGCGTTTGAGATCGCAAAGCGCGGAAGCGCTCAAGGCAAGTCACTGTATTTGAACCGGATGCATTGTCTTTCGATGAGTAGTTTTCCGACGGTTACGCCAAGTGCCTGGCGAGCCAAAGATAAAAAGGATTTTTCGTGAAACAGCTTTTTTTCGTCAGCAGCCTTAGGTTGGCAATGATTCTAATGAGCCTGTTGGCTTCAGCCAGTACCTTGGCCGAGGACACCCAAATCATCGGGGTTGGCGGGCACATATTGACGCTGAAGGATAAGACATGGAGTAGGCCTGTTCCGGAGTCGGCGATCGCCTCGTTTACCGCGAACGGCAAGACTTTTCCCCTCTATGTTTCCGACGTTGGTACCGAAACGCATAACGGCTGGCTAAGTCCTGACAAGAAAACATTGCTGATTAACCAGACTCTTTATGGCGTTGTAATTGGTCAGGAAGGCGAAGAGATCCCGACAGAAGAGACTAGTTGCGATTTAATTTCGATGGAAACTGGCTGCGTGCTCCATCAACACGTAGCTCGGTTTTGCTACGGCGAATGGGAGGGCAATCGATGGACTTCCGGTGAAGGGGAGGTTCTTGACCTTGTCATGAAGACGCCTTCTCCAAAGGATTTGCTGAAGCAGGTCTCAAGTATTGAGACTGTCGAATCCCGCGGGGAAGCCCTCGAATTGAGTCTGGGCACTATAAGTCTGGACGCGTATATGGCTTGCCATCCACCGGCGCGCAATGTTCAAGGTTTCAACGACCTTGGGTTTTACCTGGCTGAAGGTGGAAACGATGAGCTTGCGCTGGCGTTTTATCGAGGCGTTGAGGCGCTCGGTAAACGCACAGTGTTGATGTTGAACATCGCCGATTCACTGTGGCGCCTTGGTCGCGAAGACGAAGCGCAGCGCTATTACAGCCAATACCGCGACGCAATGAGCGCCGATGGCAAGGCGCAGAAAATTCCGCAACGTGTAGTTGAGCGATCTGTAATTCAGGGAATGAAAAATTGAATATGTTTGTGCGCTGTATCGCATTGTCCTTTGGATGCCTGTTTGCCTCCATCGCGATGGCCAAGGACGAATGCAAAGAGACCACCGTGAGCTGGCAGATCGATCTGTGCGTGGAAGCGGCACGCAAAGAAGCCGACGTACAGCTCAATGCTAGTTACAAGAAACTGCTAGCGCGGTTCGAGTCTCAGCAGCGGCGCGACCCTGAACAGGGCAAGGCGTTGATGGCGATGGCCAGAGAGGCCCAGCGCGCGTGGATCAAGCTGCGCGACACCACGTGCCCGCTCGAAGCCACGGAAAGCGAGCCCGGTGTGGCGCTGCATATTACGACTATCAACAACTGCGTGGCCAGAATGAGCCTGGAGCGTGCGGCTTATCTGGACACTATCGTCGCTGATGAGCCGGGTAATGTGGTTGATCTCAACAAGGTGTTCCTGTCCGGCTCCCAGCGCTTCGGCGATGTCGTGGCGCGTTATGTCAGCACCTTTGGCAGCCCTTGTTTGACGGTTCAGATTCTGGCGCCTAACGGCGGTTGGAGAGTGCTTTCCTCCAAGCGGTTTTGCAGTTTTGACGGCAAATCGTTTTGGGATGGCTATGCCAGTGCGTTGTTTGAGGATCATGCATTTGCTGCCGATGGTTTACACCTGACGCTCAGCTTGTTCGAGCTTCGTGGGGACGGAGAGAAGCGCCTCGCCTGCGTGATTCCGATTCAGAATGAGCAAATCAAAGAACTGAAGTGCAGCGCACCTGAGGCAGCGTGAAACCATCAGCGTAAACATTTGAAGATTGGCATTGGCCAGGCTCTTAAGTTTTATTGCTGCGCTCGGATGCATGGTCGGTTTGTCGGCTCAACCGGCATCGGCAAGTGACCTACAAACCATAGGCGAGCTGCATCCGCCGGTGGTTGCTTCGTTGGGTGATCAAAAGATCACGGTGTTCTTTTTGAAGAACAACCTTAAAGGTCAGGTTGGGGGCGTGCATGTGCCTGATGCTGAAATTTTCTACGCCCCCATGAATGCGGTGAAGCCTTCGCTGAATTATGTGTGGAAGGTCGAAGGCGAACAAATTGCTTCGGTGTTCTTCTTCGAGCGCAAATTCCCTGAGCGAGCGGGGAAGTCCATGTTTGTTCTGACAAAACACAAAGTCTCGCACAGCCATTTCGAAGGTGATTCCTATTCGGTGCTGGAACTGCCGCTCTTCAAGGACGGCGATCACTTGTCCTTGCAGTTTTTTCGCGGTGACCCGCCAGACCCTGAGTTGCAGAACTGCCGCGACGGTCTAAATCTGGAAGATGACGTAGAAGTCGAGTGTGCTTACAAGGATGCGGCGAGCATTAAGAAGCGCTTGGCAGACTTGGATGCAAAGATGATTGCGAATTCAAAACTGGGTCAGGGCAACCGTCAGAAGACACTACAAGCCGATGGTGACGCGGCCAGTGACTCTTGCCCCTCGACCGACTTTTCAACGTTCCTCTCAGCTTTCTCCGAACGCGCAGACGTGCAGAAAGCCTTCGTCCAACAACCGCTGAAAATGGTCACGACTGTGGCGGGAGATCCCGAGCCTGAGATGGAAAAACGCAGCGTCAGCGGCGATCAGATCAAGTTTCCAATCATCCCGGATCGCGGGAAACGAGAGGCCGATGGTCTTACGTTGACCGTCAAGGAAGAACGGGGCAACAACGCCACGGCGATCCTGCAGAAGCCGGATACCGATTATGTCTTCGAGTATCAGTTTGTTCGTGGGCAATGTTGGCGGCTTGCAGAAGTCTCGGATTTTTCACTTTAGGCATGCGGTAAGCTCGCACGTCATCGTTTTCAAAAAAATGAGATCAGAGGGATCTGTGAAGAAGTTATTTTTAATGCTGTTGTTGGTATTGCCGCTGACGGCCCGTAGTGAGATCACAACACAGGTCTCGTGTTTCCGTTCGCTGGAAGGTAAAAACATCAATTTCGAATTCAGAACCTATTACGACTCGGTCACCCAATGGAGCGGCGCGGGGGTTAGGTATAGCAAGTCAAAGAAGGCCATTCCTCTCGTCTATCGGAACACTGTGGAAGAAGTCATGACGGAGGACGGGCCTTATCAGTTCACGACGACTTGGGTGGAGGTTTCTGACGGTGTGGTGACGGGGGAGTATGAAAGGGCGACTCAGGGGGCTCGGGTAAACTCGATGTACTACACGAATTACAAATCCGGTAAGAAATATTCGTTCGATCAGGATATCAGCATGGAGGCGTCACCAGAGACAGGCTGTCAGTGGTGAGTCGAGATCATCGAGAAAGGGGACTCAACGTCCCCTTTCTCTTTCTGTGGTCCCTTTATGCCTTAGCCCGATGCTCCGCCGGATTCGGCGAATCGATATGATCCAGCGCTCGCTCCACCAACAACTGCACTCCATCCGCCATTCTGCTGAGCGCCAGGGCGACTGAGCGGCGGGTGCCTTCGATGTCATCGGCCAGGTCGGCGGCGATGGCGCTGATGGACTTCAGGTCTTCGGAGGCGTTGGCCAGGAGGGCTTCGGTGTCGATGTCGGGGGAGACGGTGAAGAGTTTGCCTTTGCGCTTGGGTTTTTCGTTGGGTGGTGGGGCGAAATGGTGGTCGAGGGCGCGTTCGGCGGCTTCGTGGAGTTTTCTGGAATCTAAGGATTCGTAGGGGGATGTGGCTGGGTTTTCTGGGGGATTCGGTGTTGGCTTGATCATTTGAGTAGTACCGATATTAGGAGCTAGCACCGTTTCGCTTGCACTTCGAATGAGGTGGCAGCTGTGTATAGGTGTGCAAGACCGGAATCGGCAAACCGGCAGACCCGAAGGTCTCCCACACACAGCCGCCATAACGATTCGGGAGCATAAGAAAACGCTCAATGAATAGCCATAACCGATTGTGTGCCGATTCCGGACTTGCACGTCCGAGTCACCGATTTTGCGGTGACGAACAGAGGTTATCGGTGAACGCCAAGGTCGCCTAGTTCACGGACAGCCCGGCGTTTTGAAGGAAATGTCCGAGTGGTTTGAGGGCATTAAGATCAAAAGATCGCAGCCTTCGGCAGCTCCTACAGGAATGTGTTTCTTTAGGTGTAGGTCGGGTCCCTCAGAATGAAGTGCAAAGCGTGACTTAGCGGTCATCATGCGGGAAAAACGGTTCATCTTCTTCTAACGCAACACGATGGTGGCGTTCTGGCTTGGAGCGGCTACACTGCGCCGGCCGTTCATTTTTCTTTTGAGGCTGTGCGCATGAAATTTCGTTTTCTTCTGTGGATGCTGGGTTTGTTGATGGGTAAGGCCAGTCGGACTAATCCTGCGTTTCAGCAGCAGTTGGGTGACAAGGCGTTGGTGTTTCAGCTACAGACCCTGGACGGGAAGGTGGCTCGGCATTTCTTTGTGAAGGACCAGCGCATTACCAGCAAGTCGGGCGTGTATGCCGAGCCTGCGTTTGCGATTGCCTTTAAAGACGCGGCGTATGGCTTTGCCACGATGCAGGCGAAGAACAAGCAGCTGGCGTTTATGACGGGGATTCAGGACAAGTCGATTCAGATCAAGGGCAACCCGGCGCTGGTGATCTGGTTTCAGGGGTTGACCAAGTATTTGAAGCCTAGGAAGGCTAAGCCTAAGGCTTGAGAGTGGAAGGGCTGTTGTGGCGAGGGAGCTTGCTCCCGCTGGGCTGCGAAGCGGCCCTAAAGCCTGAGACTTCGGTTGTATCTGACACACTGCGGCGGCTGGGTTGCGACTGCTGCGCAGTCGAGCGGGAGCAAGCTCCCTCGCCACAGGGGTTGGTGTATTTCAGTCAGACCGAGGTGGATTCATCGCGGGCAAGCCCGCTCCCACAGGGATTACCTGAGTCCTGTGGGAGCGTGGCTTGGTCCGGGCGGCGATCCGACGATGCTTTTAGGCCTGGCTAAATTGCGAAGCCAATTCGCGCAGCAGCACTTCAGCTTCAAGCACTTTGCTGACCACATCGTTGGCTTTGTCGCGAGTCAGCCCCACACGCTCCAGCAAGGCATCCGGAATGTCTTCATCCGGCCCCGAACCAATCCCGCGACTACGCAGCAAACGCACGGCCAAACATACGAGGTTCGGGTACTCGGCGTAGTCGCCGTCGTAGCTTGGGTCGTGCTGGAAGCGCAGGGCGGTGGCCAGCTCTTCGGGCATGTCCCAGTAGCGCATCAGCCATGAGCCGATCTGTTCGCGGCTGATGCCCAGCAGGTGTTGTTCCACGTAGCTGTGGCACAGGTGCGGGTTGACCTCCAGGTGGCGGCAGATCAGCGAGAAGTGCGGCGGGAAGACGTGGGCCAGCAGCAGGTAGCCGAAGTTGTGCAGCAGGCCGGCGAGGTAGGTCAGGCCGGCTTCCGGGCGCTGGGCGCGGGGCATGGCGCGGGTCAGGCCTTCGATGACGGCGGCGGTGTAGATCGATTGCTGCCAGTACGGCGTGGTGTGTTGCGGGTGGTCTTTGGGCAGGCTCAGGGTTTTGCCCAGGGCCAGGCCCAGCGCCAGGTTGATCACCAGGTCGAAACCCAGCACGCGGACGATGGCGTCTTCCACTGAACGAATCTTGCCCGGCGAGGCGTAGTACGGCGACGCCGCCCAGCTGACGACTTGCGCGGCCAGGGCCGGGTCGGTTTCGACCACGCCAGTGATGTCGTCGATGGTGGCGTTGGGGTCGACCCGCAGTTTGATTATTTTTTGCGCGGTTTCGGCCAGTGGCGGAATTTCGATGGTCGCTTCCAGGCGTTGCTGAATGCGCCGCGCGGTGAACGCTTGCACGGCCTGGGTGATTTCCTCGCGGTCATCGTCGGGGCGGTCGAGGTTCGGGCGGATGCTGTGCACGGCTTCGCCGAAGTTGCCGGCGCTGGCCTTGGTCAGCATGGTTTTGAAATCTTCGCTGGTGATTTCCAGCAGCACGCCCGGCTCGCCCGAGTTGATCAGCAACTTCGGTTCGCGCAGCAGGCTTTCTTCATACAGGCACGGTGAGCTGGTGAGCGCCGGCAGGCCGGGCAGCAGGCTCAGGCTGTGTTTGCCGAGCATTTTTACCAGGCGTTCGGTGGATACGGCGGTCAACCGGCGGCCGGTGAGTTCGGCGAGGCGGTTGAGGTCGAGCAATTGACTTTGCGGAAACAGCACCATGAGCGCGCCGACGGCATCGTCCAGCAAAACCGCCTGCACTTTGCGTGAGGCGTTCAGGCCGTGATGGTCGAGGACTTCCTGGTAGGCGATGCCCAGTTTGCCGAGCAGCAGCCGAATAACAGACGGAGCGTGCGGGGTTTCAGGGGCGAGGGCAGCTTCTGTCATGGTCTGTATCCGTTTTCAAACAATTGCAGGAGTATAACCAGCTTGTTTAAGGCCAGGGTCCAGAAACTGCGACAGTGCTCACACTTGGCCGTATTGCTGCCCATGGCGTAGCCAGCGGTCGAGCAGCGGGCTGACGTGATCCGGCCAGCGTTCGAGCAAGGCTTGGGCGGCGTCGCGCACGGCGGGCAGTAAATCGGCATCGCGCATCAGGTCCGCGACCTTGAATTGCAGCAGGCCGGTCTGGCGTGTGCCGAGCATTTCGCCGGGGCCGCGCAGTTCGAGGTCTTTTTCGGCGATGACAAAACCGTCGTTGGTTTCGCGCATGATGCCCAGCCGCTGACGGCCGATCTGCGACAGCGGTGGATGGTAGAGCAGCACGCAATGGCTGACGGCGCTGCCCCGGCCGACGCGGCCACGCAACTGGTGCAATTGTGCGAGGCCAAGGCGTTCGGGGTTTTCGATGATCATCAGGCTGGCGTTGGGCACGTCCACGCCAACTTCGATCACGGTGGTGGCGACCAGCAGTTGCAGGTTGCCGGCCTTGAATTCGGCCATGACGGCAGCTTTTTCGGCGGGCTTCATGCGGCCGTGGATCAGGCCGACCTTCAACTCGCCGAGGGCGGCGGTGAGGTCTTCGTGTGTGGTTTCGGCGGCCTGGCAGGTCAGCTCTTCCGATTCTTCAATCAGCGTGCACACCCAATAGGCCTGACGGCCCTCGGCACAAGCGCCGCGCACCCGTTCGATCACTTCGACGCGCCGGGTGTCGGTGACCAGCACCGTGTTCACCGGGGTGCGACCGGGGGGCAGTTCGTCGAGGATCGAGGTGTCGAGGTCGGCGTAGGCGCTCATGGCCAGCGTCCGCGGGATTGGCGTGGCGGTCATGATCAGCTGGTGCGGACACATCCGCCCGCCGACGCCTTTCTGCCGCAATGCCAAGCGCTGCTGCACGCCGAAGCGGTGTTGTTCGTCGATGATCGCCAGTGCCAGGTTCTTGAACTGCACTTCGTCCTGGAACAACGCGTGGGTGCCGACCACCATCGGTGCGCCGCCCGCGATCTGCTCCAGCGCGGCCACGCGGTTTTTGCCCTTGAGCTTGCCCGCCAGCCACGCAACTTCGATGCCCAGCGGTTCGAGCCAGCGCTTGAAGGTGATGAAGTGCTGCTCGGCGAGGATTTCGGTGGGCGCCATCAGCGCGACCTGATAACCCGCTTCCAGCGCCTGAAGCGCGGCGAGGGCGGCAACCACGGTTTTGCCCGCGCCCACGTCGCCCTGAATCAGCCGCAGCATCGGTTCGTGCTGGCTGAGGTCGTAAGCGATTTCGTTGCCGACCCGTTGCTGGGCGCCGGTCGGGGTGAAGCCGAGGTTAGCCAGATACTGTTGTGGCAGTTTCGTGGCTTTGGGCATGGCCGGCGCGCGCAGGGCACGCATGCTCTCGCGCAGGCGCTGCTGGGACAGTTGATGGGTCAGCAGCTCTTCGAAGGCCAGGCGGTGCTGGGCCCAGTGATGACCGAGGGCGAGCTCATCGACGTCAGCATCGGCGGGCGGGTGATGCAGGTAGCGGATCGCATCGGCCAGCGGCGCCAGTTGATAATCCCTGGCCAGTTCGGTCGGTAGCCAGTCGGGCAGGCTGCTGGGGCCGAGCAGGGTCAGGGTTTGCATGCACAATTGGCGCAAACGCTGCTGGGTCAGGCCTTCGGTGAGCGGGTAGACCGGGGTCAGGGTTTCATCCACCGGCGGCGGCTCGTCACCGGTGATGGCGCGGTATTCCGGGTGGTAGATTTCCAGCCCCGAGGCGCCGGGCCGGGCTTCGCCGTAGCAGCGAATCCGTGTGCCGCGTTTGAGGCCTTCTTTCTGGGCGTTGCTGAAATGGTAGAAGCGCAGGCTGAGCCCGCCGGTGCTGTCCTGCAGACGAACAACCAGGCTACGGCGCCGGCCCATGACCACATCGGCGCCGCTGACGGTGCCTTCGATCACCGCGTCTTGCCCGGGTCGCAAATGGCCGATCGGGACCACGCGAGTGCGGTCCTGATAGCGCAACGGCAGGTGGAACAGCACGTCCTGGAGATTCTCCAGACCGACCTTGGCGAGTTTCTCGGCCATGGCTTCGCCGACACCCTTGAGTGCCGTCACCGACACTTGCGACAACTCGGTCATGACAGCGACTTAACCGGCCACCACCGGCGCTGGCGGCTTGGCCACCGAGCACAGGCGAATGGAGTCGGCGAGGATTTCAATCGCCTTGGGCCGCGGGAAGCTCGCGCGCCAGGCGATGGCTACGGTGCGGAACGGCACCGGCGCACTCAATGGACGCACTTCGATCACGCCGGGGGCGTAGTGGTGGCTGTCCACCGCCGACAGCGGCAGGATCGAAATGCCCAGGCCAGAGGCGACCATGTGGCGGATGGTTTCCAGCGAGCTGGATTCCACCGTGGTGTGCTTGGCACCGTCGTTGCCTTTGGCCAGGGTCGGGCAGGCTTCCAGCACTTGATCGCGGAAGCAGTGGCCTTCGCCGAGCAGCAGCAGGCTCTTGTCGTTGAGCAGAGCGGCGTCGATGGATTCTTTTTGCGTCCACGGGTGTTGGGCCGGCATCAGGACGTAGAACGGCTCGTCGTAGAGCTGCAACGTCAGTACATCGGCTTCGTTGAACGGCAGGGCGATGATGATCGCGTCGAGCTCGCCGTTGCGCAGTTTGTCGCGCAGCACGTGGGTGAAGTTTTCTTCGATGTACAACGGCATCTGCGGGGCGACCCGGTGCAGTTGTGGAATCAGGTGCGGGAACAGGTACGGGCCGACGGTGTAGATCGCGCCGACTTTCAGCGGCGCGGTCAGCTGGTTCTTGCCGGCCTGGGCCAGTTCGCGGATGCCTTGGGCCTGTTCCAGGACTTTCTGTGCCTGGGCAACAATGCCTTCACCGACCGGGGTCAGGCGCACGGCGCTCTTGCTGCGCTCGAAAATCAGCACACCGAGTTCGTCTTCAAGCTTTTTCACGCCCACCGACAGGGTCGGCTGGCTGACGTGGCAACGCTCGGCCGCGTGACCGAAGTGCTGCTCTTGGGCGAGGGTAACGATGTAGCGTAATTCTGTGAGAGTCATAGCAAGCGTCCATGAAGTTGCGGGCCAAGCATACCGGCTGCAATCGATAGACGCACGTTATCAGACTGAGTGTGCTAAGTGACACTGGGCAATGCAGGTTTGCCGTTTCCAGATATGCAAAAAGGCACCTTTCGGTGCCTTTTATAGGTTTTGTAACCGCCGAAGAACCTGTGGGGGCGGCGGTGTTTTTAGCGTCGGCGTTCCAGCGAGTAAACAAACGGTGCAACGATTTCGATGGTGCCGTTGTTCAGCATGTCGGCCGGTGGCTTGGGCAGCGGTTGGGCGCGGCGGATCATTTCCAGGGTAGCCCGGTCCAGATCGGCGTTGCCGGAGCGGCCCACCAGTTCGAACGACAGCACGTTACCTTCGGCATCCACCACAAAGCGCAGACGGTTCAAACCTTCCTTGCCGCGTTGCTGTGCGCTGGCCGGGTACTTTTTGTACTTGGCCAGGTGCGCGAGCAGGGTGCCTTGCCAACTGGCCTTGGCGGCTTGTTGCGCGGGCGATGGGCCGGGTGCCGGCTGAGCGGATTTCTCCGTCGGCGCCTGGGTTGGCTGCGTGTCGCTAGGCTTCTCCTCGGAAGGCTTTTCCTTCAGTGGCTCCGGCTTTTTCTCTACAGGCTTGGGCGGTTGCGGCTTCGGCTTGGGTTTGACCGGCTTGGGCACGGCAATCTCGGCTTTCGGCGCTTCAGCGAGTTTTGGAATCGGCAGTTCTTCCACCGGTGCCGGTGGCTGTGGCGGCGTGATCACCTTCGGCGGTGCGGGCGGTGGCGGGGCCGGCATCGGCGCTAGCTCGACCATCATCGCTTGCGGCGGCAGCTCGATCGGCGGGCGTGACGTCCAGTTCAGCGCCAGTGCAATGGCCAGCGCATGGACGCCCAGCACCACGGCCAGGCTACCGCTGTAACGCGTCAGCTTTTGGCGCGTGTTGATCATTTTTTGGCTGCCGTCTCGAGTCCGACCAGACCGACCTTCAGGTAGCCGGCGGCGCGCAGGGCGTCCATCACGCTCATCAGGTCGCCGTAGTCCACGCCTTTGTCGGCCTGGAAGAAGATCGTCGTGTCTTTCTTGCCCTGGGTCTTGGCGTCGAGTGTGGCGCCGAGGGCTTCGGTCTTCACTTCGTCTTCGCCGAGGAACAGGCGCTGGTCAGCTTTGACGCTGAGGAACACCGGTTTCTCTGGCCGCGGCGCCGGTTTGGCGGTGGAGGCGGGCAGGTCGACCTTGATGTCCACGGTGGCCAGCGGCGCCGCCACCATGAAGATGATCAACAGCACCAGCATTACGTCGATGAACGGCGTGACGTTGATTTCGTGGTTCTCGGCCAGATCGTCGTCTGCGCCTTCTTTCAAATGCAGGCCCATGGCCGATTACCCCACTTTCACCATGTGCGGTTGCGAGCTGCGCTCGGGCGGCTGGTGGTCGAGGTCGCGGCTGACCAGCAGCAGGACTTCCGCCGAGGCGTCGGACACTTGTGCCTTGTAACCGGCAATGGAGCGGGCGAAGACGTTGTAGATGACCACCGCAGGAATCGCTGCAACCAGACCCAGCGCGGTCGCCAGCAGGGCTTCGGCGATGCCGGGGGCCACGACGGCGAGGTTGGTGGTCTGGGTTTTGGCGATGCCGATGAAGCTGTTCATGATGCCCCATACGGTACCGAACAGGCCGACGAACGGCGCGGTGGAACCGATGGTGGCCAGCACGCCGGTGCCGCTGCTCATGTTGCGACCGCAGGCGGCAACCAGGCGCTCGAGGCGAAAGCTCACGCGTTCCTTGATGCCTTCCTTCTCGCGGCTGTTGGCCGACAGGCGCATTTCTTCCAGCGCGTCATGGACCAGCAGGTTGGCCAGGGTGCCTTCCTTGGCCGCCGTGGTGCTGGCTTCCTTAAGGGTGGCGGCTTTTTTCAGATGAGCGATTTCAGCGCGCAGACGACGCTTGGCGCCCATCAGCTCGAAGCCCTTGGCGATCCAGATGGTCCAGGTGATGATCGAGGCGATGGCCAGGCCGATCATCACGATTTTCACGATAATATCGGCGTTCTTGTACATGCCCCATGGCGACAGGTCGTGGGCCATGCCCAGGGAGTTGTCGGCTTCGAGAGCTTGCGGCATGTCCGCGGCGTCTACGGCCTGGACCGGATCGGTCGCGACAGGTGCGGTTTGAACGGCTGGTGTTTGAGTGGCCGCAGGCTGTGTGGCCGGCGCTTGCGCATCGGCGAATGCGGCGGTCGGCGCCAGCATCAGGCTGAGCAGCAGGGCGGCTACCGCGCTCCAGGCGCGAGGTCGTTTGGTTGGCGAAGCGGAGAGTTGATTGCGTGTCATGCTGGCCGGACCTGAGAGGAAAAGACGGTAAGTGTTCTTCCAGGCCTCGTAAGGCCGAGAACAAAAGTGGCTGGCATTATTGCAATTAATTCTTGTTAACAAAAGTAATAGCGTCTCTTTTTTTCTTCCATTGCTAGCTGCTTATCCATTTCGGGCGCTAGTCTGTACCTTTCTTGAGGGAGTCTTCTGATGTCCGCGCCTTCTGTTTTGATCGCCGGCTGCGGTGATGTCGGCAGCCGTCTGGCTACGCAATTGCTGGCAGGGCACTGGCAGGTTTATGGTCTGCGCCGCAATGTGTCGCGCTTGCCAGCCGGAGTGGTTGGCGTTGCGGGTGACCTGTTCAGCGCGCAATGCCCGGCTGACTGGCCGACCACGCCACTGGACTATCTGGTGTACAGCGCCGCTGCCACCGACCACGACGAGGCGGGCTATCGCGCCGCCTATGTCGAAGGCTTGCAGCATGTGCTGGGATGGTTGAAACAACATGGCCAGCAGCCAAAGCGCATTCTGTTTGTCTCCAGCAGCAGTGTTTACGGTCAGCAGGACGGTGAGTGGGTCGATGAAACCTCGCCGACGGTGGCGGGCGGTTATTCGGGGCGTTTGATGCTGGAAGCCGAGCAAGTGGCGCGTGATAGCGGCATCCCGGCCAGCATCGTGCGTCTGACCGGTATTTATGGTCCGGGTCGAGAGTGGCTACTGACTCAGGTTCGTCGCGGTTATCGCGTGGCGATCGATCCCCCGTTGTACGCCAATCGCATTCACGTCGACGACGCGGCGGGGTTGCTGGCGTTCCTGCTTGAGGCGGATCGGCGTGGAGTGGCGCTGGATGATGCCTATATAGGTGTCGATGATGCGCCTGCGCCAATGGCAGAGGTGGTGGGCTGGTTGCGTGAGTATCTGGGCGTGACCGAGTGGGCCGATGATGCCAGTGTGCGTCGTGCCGGCAGCAAGCGCTGCAGTAACTCCCGGGCGAAGGCGTTGGGCTGGACACCGCGCTATCCGAGTTTTCGCGAAGGTTATGCCGCGATCCTCGAAGGCCGCTGCTGACTTCCGGTCACCTCAAACCAAATGTGGGAGCAGGCTTGCTCGCGAAGGGGACATAACATTCAACATCATCGTTGATTGTTACACCGCTTTCGCGAGCAAGCCCGCTCCCACATGGGTTCTGCGTTGGCCTCAGGGTCGGCTTACTGCTTTTCGAGCAACCACTTGCGATCACCCGGTGTGAACGAAGGCATCTCGTCCGCCAGTGCAGTGTTCACCGTCTGGAAAATCTCCAGTTCTTTGCCCTTGCGCGCAAAGATCCAAGTATTGCCCTGGCCATTCAACTGCAGCCAGATGTTGTCGTTGCCGCCGCTCATCGACGCGCAATCGCCCGCCAGGCACAGGGCATAGCGATCTGCACCGGGCAGACCGGCGACCTGACCGTCTGCCTGGAACTGGACGGTGCTGCCTTCGCCCGGGCCGCTGAGGATTTTCCAGCTGCCGCCCATGTAAGCCGAATACAGCGCGCGCTCGAAACTAGCGCCAATAGGCGCTCCTTCCGGAACCTGGACCGATGCACGGTCGAAGACTTGCTCGGGCTCGTTGTCGTTGGCAGCCTGGTTCAGTCGCTTGCCATCACGCTTCAGCTCGCTGGCGGAGCTGCCATAAAAGTCGACATTCCAGGCGCCGGACTTTTCGCCCAGCAGCTTGCCTTCGACGTTTTCAAAACCATTGGTGTAGCGGGCCTGACCGGCTCTGGTGTTGACGTTCCATTCCAGATTCGGGCCATAGGCCTGGAGCGCTTCACGCAGGGGGCCGCCTTTGGATGCGGCATCGATCGCCACCTGGTTGATCCAGGTGCCGCTGATATCACGGTCGGCAGGGTTGCTGGCACATCCGCCCAAGAGTAGGGCGACCAGCGAGAGAGCTAGCGCGTGGCGCATGGTGGAATCCTTTCAGAACCCTTTGTACAAGATCAGTCGGCGCAGCCTCGCAAGGCTGCGCCAGACACATTACTCGATGACCAGAATGGCATCCATTTCAACCTGCGAACCCTTTGGCAGGGCTGCAACGCCGATGGCGGCGCGGGCTGGGTAAGGCTGGTCGAAGTACTTGCCCATGATCTCGTTGACCTTGGCGAAGTGGCTCAGGTCGGTGAGGAAAATGTTCAGTTTGACGATGTCTTTAAACGAACCACCGGCGGCTTCAGCCACGGCTTTGAGGTTCTCGAATACCTGGACGGTCTGGGCTTCGAAGCCTTCGACCAGTTCCATGGTTTTTGGGTCCAGAGGAATCTGACCCGACATGTACACGGTGTTGCCAGCCTTGATCGCCTGGGAGTAAGTACCGATGGCGGCCGGGGCCTTGTCGCTGTTGATAACGGTCTTGGTCATGTATGA
This sequence comes from Pseudomonas sp. URMO17WK12:I6, assembly GCF_003253625.1. NCBI lineage: Bacteria > Pseudomonadati > Pseudomonadota > Gammaproteobacteria > Pseudomonadales > Pseudomonadaceae > Pseudomonas > Pseudomonas sp. URMO17WK12:I6. The sequence goes on along the minus strand of NZ_QKYZ01000001.1, from coordinate 462,412 downwards.
CTCCTTGTGAAGGGTGGGCTACGCGCGCATGCGGGTGATGCGGATGACCCCGGTCAGGGCGCGCAGTTTCTTGATCACGCGGGCCAGGTGCACGCGGTCGTGCACGCTGACCACCAGTTGGACCACGCTGATACGACCGTCGCGTTCGTCCATGCTGATTTTTTCGATATTGCCGTCGGCCGCGTTGACGCTGCTGGCCAGCAGGGCGATCAGGCCGCGCTGGTGTTCCAGTTCGACGCGCAGCTCGACGTTGAATTCGCCGGTGACATCCTTGGCCCACGAGAGCTGGATGCATTTTTCCGGGTTGTGGCGGATTTCGCTGATGTTGCGGCAGTTGTCCAGGTGCACCACCATCCCTTTGCCGGCGGACAGATGGCCAACGATCGGGTCGCCAGGGATCGGCGTGCAGCACTTGGCGTAACTGAGCACCAGGCCTTCGGTGCCGCGAATGGCCAGCGGACCTTCCGGGCTTGGCAGCTGTTCGCCTTCGCCGAGCAGGCGGCGGGCGACCACGTAAGCCATGCGATTGCCCAGGCCGATGTCTTCGAGCAGGTCTTCGATCAGTTCCAGGCGATATTCGTGGAGCATCAACTGCACACGCTCGGCCGGGACTTTTTCCAGCGAGCTGTCGAAACCGTTGAGCACCTTGTTCAGCAGGCGTTCGCCGAGGCTGATGGATTCGGAGCGGCGTTGCAGCTTAAGCGCATGGCGGATGTGGGTCCGCGCCTTGCCGGTGACCACGAAGTTGAGCCATGCCGGGTTCGGCCGTGCGCCGGGGGCGCTGACGATCTCGACCGTGGAGCCGCTTTGCAGCGGTTCGGACAGCGGCGCGAGACGACGGTTGATCCGGCAGGCAATGCAGCTGTTGCCCACGTCGGTGTGTACCGCGTAAGCGAAGTCGACCGCCGTGGAGCCTTTTGGAAGCTCCATGATCCGGCCCTTGGGCGTGAACACGTAGACCTCGTCCGGGAACAGGTCGATCTTCACGCTCTCGATGAATTCCAGCGAGTTGCCGGCCCGTTGCTGCATCTCCAGCACGCCTTTGACCCACTGGCGGGCGCGGGCATGAGTGCCTTTGGGCTGTTCGTCGCCGCTGGATTTGTACAGCCAATGGGCGGCGATGCCATTGTTGGCCATCTCTTCCATTTCACGGGTGCGGATCTGGATCTCGATCGGTACACCGTGCATGCCGAACAGCGTGGTGTGCAGCGACTGGTAGCCGTTGGCCTTGGGGATCGCGATGTAATCCTTGAAGCGCCCCGGCAACGGTTTGTACAAATTATGCACAGCACCCAGCACGCGGTAGCAGGTATCGACCTTGTCGACGATGATCCGGAACGCGTAGACGTCCATGATCTCGTTGAAGGCCCGACGCTTGCCGCGCATTTTCTTGTAGATGCCGTAGAGGTGTTTCTGACGACCGCTGACCTCGCCCTGGATGCCATCAATGGCCAGGCAGTGGCTGAGGGACTCTTCGATCTTGTTGACGATTTCCTTGCGGTTGCCCCGGGCGCGTTTGACCGCCTGGTTGATCCGCGCGGAACGCATCGGGTGCATGGCCTTGAAGCCGAGGTCTTCGAATTCTATGCGGATGGCGTGCATGCCCAGCCGGTTGGCGATGGGCGCATAGATTTCCAGGGTTTCCTTGGCGATCCGCCGGCGTTTTTCGCCGGACAGCACTTCCAGGGTACGCATGTTGTGCAGGCGGTCGGCCAGCTTGACCAGGATCACGCGAATGTCGCGCGCCATGGCCATGGCCATTTTCTGGAAGTTTTCGGCCTGGGCTTCGGCTTTGGTCTCGAAGTTCATCTGGGTCAGTTTGCTGACCCCGTCGACTAGTTCGGCCACGGTTTCGCCGAACTGCGCTTGCAGCGCTTCCTTGGCAATACCGGTGTCTTCGATCACGTCATGCAGCATTGCAGCCATCAAGCTTTGATGGTCCATGTGCATGTCGGCAAGAATATTCGCCACCGCAAGAGGATGCGTGACGTACGCCTCACCGCTGCGGCGGCGTTGACCGTCGTGGGCTTGTTCGGCGTAGAAGTACGCTCGGCGGACCAGGTTGACCTGGTCCTTGCCGAGGTAGGTCGATAAGCGATCGGCGAGGGCGTCTATGCTCGGCATGATAATTCCTGCCGTTTGCTATGACCCCGCGCCGTGCTACGTCGACCAGGCATGGCTTATACTGCCTCGTTGGACTCGTCCTCGAACGCTGCGAACAGCGGTTCGTCTTCGACGATTTCAGCGTTGGCGATGAACTCGTAGCTCATCAGGCCTTCAGCGATTTCACGCAGCGCTACAACTGTAGGCTTGTCGTTTTCCCACTGAACCAGGGGCTCTTTGCCACCAGTGGCCAGTTGACGGGCACGCTTGGTAGAGAGCATGACCAGCTCAAAGCGGTTTTCCACGTGTTCTAGGCAGTCTTCAACGGTTACGCGGGCCATGGTATTCCTCGGAGCGAATGCAATATGCGCGCTGCCCGGTTGGGCGAGCGGACTCAACAGTTTAAAAAATCACCAGCGATTAGGGAAGCGCTGATTTTTTGACCAGGCTCTTCAACGCGCTATAAGCACCAATGTAAAGCCCTTGCAGCGGTTTTGGGAAGAGCTGATTAGCCGAGCAATTCAGCTAATAATTTGCCATGACGCTGCTGCTGACGCTTCTGATGCAGCTGATTGGCGCGGAAAATCGCCTTCAGATCGTCCAGTGCGTGGGCGAAATTGTCGTTGATGATCAGGTAATCGTAGTCGACGTAATGGCTCATCTCGCTGACGGCTTCGCGCATCCGGCCTTCGATGATCTCGTCACTGTCCTGGCCGCGATTGGTCAGGCGTTGGTGCAGGGCCTCCAGGGACGGCGGCAGAATGAAGATCGAACGGGCCTGGGGCATCAACTTGCGCACTTGCTCTGCACCCTGCCAGTCAATTTCCAGAATCAGGTCGTGACCTTCATCCAGGGTCTGCTGCAGGTGGCTTTGCGAAGTGCCATAGAGATTGCCGAACACTTCGGCGCGCTCGAGGAAATCTCCGTGCTCGATCATCTTCACGAACTCGCTGCGTTCGACGAAGTGATAGTTCACGCCGTTCACTTCACCAGGGCGCATGGCGCGGGTGGTGTGGGAGACCGAGACGCGGATCTCCTGATCAGCGTCGGTCAGGGCTTTGACCAGGCTGCTCTTGCCCGCACCCGAAGGTGCGGAAATGATGTACAGGGTGCCGGTACTGTGGGTCATGTCAGGTTTGCCTTACTCAATATTCTGTACTTGTTCGCGCATCTGCTCGATCAACACCTTGAGGTTGACCGCCGCTTGGGTGCTGCGCGGGTCGAAGGCTTTGGAGCCCAGTGTGTTGGCTTCGCGGTTGAGCTCCTGCATCAGGAAATCCAGGCGTCGACCGGCAGCGCCGCCGGATTTGAGCACCCGGCGAACTTCGATGATGTGAGTGCTCAGGCGATCCAGTTCTTCGGCGACGTCGCTCTTTTGCGCGAGCATGACCATTTCCTGCTCCAGGCGCTGCGGGTCGAGGTCGGCCTTCATGTCAGTGAAGCGGTCGAGGACTTTCTGACGCTGCGTGGCGAGCATCTGCGGGACCAGCTCACGCAGGATCACCACATCTTCTTCAATGGACGTCAGGCGTTCGTTGATCAACCGCGCCAGCTCCGCGCCTTCGCGCTCGCGGCCGGCCTTGAGTTCTTTCAGGCCTTGGTTGAACAGCGCCATGGCTTCGGCATTCAGCGCTTGCGGGTCGGCGGCGTCGGCCACCAGCACGCCGGGCCAGGCCAGGACTTCCAGCGGGTTCAGCGCGGCAGGGTTCTTGATCAGGCTGGCGACGGTCTCGGCGGCAGCGACCAATTGCGCGGCGCGCTCGCGGTCCACTTGCAGCGGTTTGCCAGTGCTTTCTTCGGTGAAACGCAGGGTGCATTCGAGCTTGCCTCGGGAAATTCCCTGGCGCAGGGCTTCGCGGACGGCGCCCTCGAGGTCGCGGAAAGATTCCGGCAGGCGCAGATGGGGTTCCAGGTAGCGGCTGTTGACCGAGCGCAGCTCCCAGCTCAGGGTGCCCTGGACGCCGGCTTTCTCGACGCGGGCGAAGGCGGTCATGCTGTGCACCATGGAGGTACCTCGCAATGCAGGTCGGCGCGTAACCCATGGTTCGCGGACCCGCTATCTGTGAATTAAAGCCGACAGGCAGCAAAGGCGCAGGATTGTAGCGCAGTGGGGCGGATGCGCCCAATCACACGCTGTGACAATGGGCTGCAGGCCGTCGGCTACGCTCTATTCAGAGCCTTCAATCGTCGGGTGATTTTTTTAGAAGTGCCCACTCGCGGCCCACGGCTCTATAATGCTCGGCAGTTTTCCGTCCCCCGTACAGGTAATCCCTATGAAACGTCCAAGTGGTCGCGCTGCCGATCAGCTCCGCTCGATCCGCATTACCCGCAACTACACCAAACACGCCGAGGGATCTGTACTGGTCGAGTTCGGTGATACCAAGGTCATCTGCACCGTCAGCGTCGAGAACGGCGTGCCGCGTTTCCTCAAGGGGCAGGGCCAGGGCTGGTTGACCGCTGAATACGGCATGCTGCCGCGCGCCACTGGCGAGCGTAACCAGCGTGAGGCGAGCCGCGGCAAGCAAGGCGGCCGCACTCTGGAAATCCAGCGTCTGATCGGTCGTTCCCTGCGCGCTGCGCTGGACATGTCCAAGCTGGGCGACGTCACCTTGTACGTCGACTGCGACGTGATCCAGGCTGATGGCGGCACCCGCACCGCGTCCATCACCGGCGCCATGGTTGCACTGGTCGATGCCTTGAAAGTGATCAAGAAGCGCGGCGGCCTCAAAGGTGGCGACCCGCTCAAGCAAATGATCGCTGCCGTTTCGGTGGGCATGTATCAGGGCGAACCTGTGCTTGACCTCGACTACCTGGAAGACTCGGCTGCCGAGACTGACCTCAACGTGGTGATGACCAGCACTGGTGGTTTCATCGAAGTCCAGGGCACTGCCGAAGGCGCACCGTTCCAGCCGGAAGAGCTGAACGCGATGCTGGCACTGGCGAAGAAAGGCATGATCGAGATTTTCGAACTGCAGAAGGCTGCACTGGCTGACTGATTGTTTTGATGTCCGGCAAAGGAGAGCGCCATGAGTGATGAACAGCAGTTGCTTCCCACCCCGAGCTCCGAGGCTCGCCAGTGGGCGATGTTTTGTCACCTCTCGGCGTTTCTCGGTGTCTGGTTTCCGTTCGGTCACCTGATCGGGCCGCTGATACTCTGGCAGTGGAAGCGTGAAGCCGACCCGTTCATCGATGCCCAAGGCAAAGAAGCGCTGAACTTTCAGATTACCGTGGCCCTGGTCTCGGGCATCTGTTACGTGCTGATGCTGGTGTTGATCGGTTTTGCGCTGCTGCCGCTGGTCCTGATCGGGGCGATGGTGCTGTGCATCATTGCCGGGCTCAAGGCCAATGACGGGGTGCCTTACCGCTATCCCTTCACCTGGCGGTTGATCAAATAACAGGCAGCAAAAATCCCCACAAAAAGCAAAAGTCAGCACGCACAAAAAAGCCGACAGCAATGTCGGCTTTTTTGCATCTGCGAAAAGACGCTTAGATCGTCAGCGTCCAGTCGTAGTCCACGATCAACGGTGCGTGCTGCGAGAACCGTGGCTGACGTGGCAGGCGTGCGCTGCGTACGAAGCGGCGCAGGCCAGGGGTCAGCAACTGGTAGTCGAAACGCCAGCCCAGGTTGAGCATCTCGGCCTGTTCGTTGTCCGGCCACCAGCTGTACTGGTCGCCTTCGCGGCTGACTTCCCGCAGGGCGTCGACATAACCCATGTTGCCGACAATCTCGTCCATCCAGGCACGCTCAGGCGCCAGGAAGCCCGGGGATTGCTGGCTGTCGCGCCAGTTCTTGATATCCAGCTTCTGTTGCGCCACGTACAGCGAGCCACAATAAATGTACTCGCGACGTTTGCGTCGCTGTTTATCCAGATAACGGGCGAAGTCGTCCATTAGCTTGAACTTCTGGTTCAAGTCTTCATCGCCATTCTGCCCCGAAGGGAGCAGCAAGGTCGCGATGCTGACCTTGTCGAAATCGGCTTGCAGGTAGCGCCCGTAGCGGTCGGCCGTCTCGAAGCCGAGACCGCTGATGACAGCCTTCGGTTGCAACCGCGAGTACAAAGCCACGCCACCTTGGGCGGGAACTTCGGCTTCGCAGGCATAAAGGAAGTAGCCATCCAGTTGGAAGGCTGGATCGTCCAGTTCAAAGGCGGAGGCGCGGGTGTCCTGCAGGCAGATGACGTCGGCATTCTGTGCTTGCAGCCAACTGAGCAAACCACGCTCGACTGCAGCCTGAATACCATTGACGTTCACACTGATGATCCGCATAAGTGGCCCCAAAAATCGCGTGCGGGTATGATACACGGCGTCTACCTAATTAGCTAAATCCGTGGTATTTGGGGTTTTTTTCATGCAAGCGTATCAACGCGATTTCATTCGTTTTGCCATCGATCGCGGCGTTTTGCGCTTCGGTGAGTTCACCCTGAAGTCCGGGCGCACCAGTCCATACTTCTTCAATGCCGGCCTGTTCAACTCAGGGAAGGCCCTGGCACAGCTGGGCCGTTTCTATGCGGCAGCCATCGTCGAGAGCGGTATTTCCTTCGACGTACTGTTCGGCCCGGCCTACAAAGGCATCCCGTTGGCGGCAGCCACCGCCGTGGCACTGGCCGAACATCACGACCGTGACCTGCCATGGTGCTTCAATCGCAAGGAAGCCAAGGCCCACGGCGAAGGTGGCAGCCTGGTTGGCGCGCCATTGACTGGCGACGTGCTGATCATCGACGACGTGATCACCGCGGGCACCGCCATCCGCGAAGTGATGCAGATCATCGCTTCCCAGGACGGCGCCAAAGCTGCCGGTGTGCTGATCGCCCTGAACCGTCAGGAGCGTGGCAATGGTGAGTTGTCGGCCATCCAGGAAGTGGAACGTGACTTCGGCATTCCGGTGATCAGCATCGTTTCGCTGAACCAGGTGCTGGAGTTCCTGGCTGACGATCCGCAGCTCAAGCAACATTTGCCTGCGGTTGAAGCCTACCGCGCCCAGTTCGGCGTGTAATCACGCTCCCACAGGGATTGCAGACAGCAAAAGACCCCGCTCAGCATGTTGAGCGGGGTCTTTTGTTTATGTATGGCCCAGTCCCCCAGCATTATTTTTTGCTGGTGCTGCTGAATGTCTCGGCTTTTTTGATCCCGCTGGGTTCATTGGTTTTCTCCGGGTACGGATCAGCCACAGCATCGCCCTGGCCAGTCAGAATTCTCCAGCCATGACGGGTGTGTGCGGTCTTGCGGAGTTGCGGGCAGGGCGGCATCGATGTTTTGCCCTGATTCGAGTATTCGTGACCGCAATCGACACAGGCATAGGTGCCAGGTGAAACATCGCTGCCGTAAGGGACGTAGTCTTTTTGCATGGGTAGACCTCCTGTGGATTCAGAGAAGATCCTATGCAGATTGCTTCCTTCGTGAAGTCGGACGTTTCGCCCAATCAGGTCAGGCATTTCCGGCGCGCATAAAAAAGATCGCAGACTTCGTCAGCTCCTACAGGTTTTTCGTACATCCGAAATCCGTAGGTGCTGCCGAAGGCTGCGATCTTTTTAAGGTTTTGAATCAGGGACGCTTGCGATTGCTGATCAGCGTACCCACACCGGTGTCGGTGAAGATTTCCAGCAGAATTGCATTTGGCACCCGACCATCAATGATCAGCGAGCTGCCCACGCCACCCTGTACCGCTTCCAGCGCGCAACGGATCTTCGGCAGCATGCCGCCGTAGATGGTGCCGTCGGCGATCAGGTCGTCGACTTGCTGGGTGCTCAGGCCGGTCAGGACCTTGCCGCTCTTGTCCATCAGGCCGGCAATGTTGGTCAGCAGCATCAGCTTCTCAGCTTTCAGAGCCTCGGCCACTTTACCGGCCACCAGATCGGCGTTGATGTTGTACGACTCGCCGTTGGCACCGACGCCGATCGGCGCGATCACCGGAATGAAATCGCCTTTGACCAGCAGGTTCAGCAGGTCGGTGTTGATCCCGACCACTTCGCCGACGTGGCCGATGTCGATGATTTCCGGCTGGGTCATCTCAGGGGTCTGGCGGGTGACGGTGAGCTTCTTCGCGCGAATCAGCTCGGCGTCTTTACCGGTCAGGCCGATGGCGCTGCCGCCGTGACGGTTGATCAGGTTGACGATGTCCTTGTTGACCTGGCCGCCGAGGACCATTTCCACCACGTCCATGGTCGCGGCGTCGGTGACGCGCATGCCATCGACAAAGTGGCTCTCGATCGACAGTCGCTTGAGCAGGTCGCCGATTTGCGGGCCGCCGCCGTGAACCACCACCGGGTTGATGCCCACGGCTTTCATCAGCACGATGTCGCGGGCGAAGCCGGTTTTCAGCTCCTCGCTTTCCATCGCGTTGCCGCCGTATTTGATCACCAGCGTCTTGCCGACATAGCGGCGAATGTAAGGCAGCGCTTCGGACAGGACCTTGGCGGTGTTGGCGGCGGCTTCGCGTTCGAGGGTCATTCAGGGCTCCGGGTGCTTCAATAGATCAAAACGGTAGTTGGAGATCAGGTGCAACGCGCTTCAGCTGGACGTGGAATACATCCTTGATGCGCTGCAATTCAGCCTCGTCATCGGCCTCGAAGCGCAGCACCAGCACCGGTGTGGTGTTGGAGGCGCGAACCAGGCCCCAGCCTTTGGCATAGTCGACTCGCACGCCGTCAATGGTGGTCAGGTCGGCGCCTTCACCCCACTGTGCGTCGTGCAGTGCATCAATGATGCTGAATTTGCTCTCTTCGGTCACATGGATATTGATTTCCGGCGTAGAAATATCGTTCGGGAAGGTCGCGAACAACTCTTCCGCGGTGGATTTCTCTTTGCTGAGGATCTCCAGCAGCCGCGCGGCGCTGTAAATGCCGTCGTCGAAACCGAACCAGCGCTCCTTGAAGAAGATGTGCCCGCTCATTTCGCCGGCCAACAGGGCGCCGGATTGTTTCATTTTCTTTTTGATCAGCGAGTGACCTGTTTTCCACATCAGTGGGCGACCGCCATATTCTTTGATCAGCGGGATCAGGCGGCGGGTGCATTTGACGTCGAAGATGATTTCCGCGTCGGGGTTGCGTGCTACCACATCCTTGGCGAACAGCATCAGCAGGCGGTCCGGGAACACGACGCTGCCGGTGTTGGTGACCACGCCCACGCGGTCGCCATCACCGTCGAAGGCCAGGCCCAGGTCGGCGTTGGTTTCCTTGACCTTGGCGATCAGGTCTACCAGGTTTTCCAGCTTGCCCGGGTCCGGGTGATGGTTCGGGAAGTTGCCATCGACATCGCAGAACAGCGGGATGACTTCGCAGTTCAGGGCTTCGATCAGTTGCGGGGCAATCACGCCGGCCGCGCCGTTGCCGCAATCGACCACCACTTTCAGGCGGCGGGCGAGTTTGATGTCCTGGACGATTTCGGTGTTGTAGCGGTCGAGGATCTCGACCTTGGTGATGCTGCCCTTGCCGCTGCTCAGGTTGTTGGTCTTGAGGCGGTCGTGCAGGGCCTGGATCTGTTCGTTGGCCAGGGTATCGCCAGCTATGACGATCTTGAAGCCGTTGTAGTTCGACGGGTTGTGGCTGCCGGTGAGCATCACCCCGGATTTGCCGGCCAGTACGTTGGCGGCGTAGTACAGCGCAGGCGTTGGCACCAGGCCGACGTCGCTGACGTGGCAACCGCTGTCGGCCAGGCCCTGAATCAGTTGTTCCACCAGTTCCGGGCCGGACAGGCGACCGTCGCGGCCGACGGACACATTGGGTTCGCCCTGGGCCAGGCTCTGGGAGCCGATGGCGCGACCGAGCCAATAAGCGGTTTCAGCGTTCAAGAATTCCGGGACGGTGCCGCGAATGTCGTAGGCGCGGAAGATGCTGTCGGGGAACTTGGGTGCGACTTGGGCTGGGGTGCTCATCTGTAGGAATGCTCCATCTCGAAAGTGGCTGGACCTGCCGGCGAAGAACTCGTCGGCAGGCTCAAACTGAAGGGTATGACGGTGTTTTCCACCGAGAGTTCGTGGTGTGAAAAGGCCATGCCATCAACATCGGCGAGCAATTGGCCGGCCAATGCCTTGATTTCCAGTGGTAAACCTTCCAGATGACGTCTGTGCAATTTTCATCCTTAAAATGCAGAGGGCAGGTCAGGCCGGGCAGTGCTCCCAGCCTGAATGCCGATGATCAGTGGCTGCCGGAGTGGCCGAACCCGCCGGTGCCGCGCTGGGTTTCGACAAACTCTTCGACCATTTCGAAGTGCGCTTGAACCACTGGTACCAGAACAAGTTGTGCGAGGCGTTCGCCAACGACCATGTTGAAATCGGTCTGGCCACGGTTCCAGCACGAGACCATCAGCGGGCCCTGGTAATCGGAGTCGATCAGGCCGACCAGGTTGCCCAGCACGATGCCGTGCTTATGGCCCAGGCCGGAGCGCGGCAGAATCAAGGCCGCCAGGCCCGGATCGCCGATATATACCGACAGGCCGGTAGGGATCAGCAGGGTCTCGCCCGGCTTGATGACAGTGTCTTTTTCCAGCATGGCGCGCAGGTCGAGGCCGGCGGAGCCTGGCGTGGCGTACTGCGGCAGCGGAAATTCGCTGCCGATGCGTGGGTCGAGGATCTTGGCTTGCAAAGCGTGCATGTAAATTAAACCTGGTTCAGACGTTCGGCGATAAAAGTGATCAGCTGGCGGGCAATCTTGCCTTTGCTGGTCTGGGCAAAAATAGTGGCGTGCAGCTCCCGGTCGATCACGCTGCAGGCGTTTTCTTCGCTGTTGAAGCCAATACTCGGGTTGGCGACGTCGTTGGCGACAATCAGATCGAGGTTCTTGTCTTTCAACTTGCGGGCAGCGTAGTCGAGCAGGTGTTCGGTTTCGGCGGCAAAGCCGACACTGAACGGACGGTCGGGACGGGTGGCGATGGTGGCCAGAATGTCTGGGTTGCGCACCATCTGTAGCAACAAGCCGTCGCCGCTTGTAGGGTCTTTCTTGAGTTTCTGTGGGGCCACGACTTCCGGGCGGTAGTCCGCGACCGCCGCCGAGGCGATAAACAGGTCGCAAGGAATCGCGGCTTCACAAGCGGCGAGCATGTCCCGGGCGCTGACCACGTCGATGCGGGTGACGCGATCCGGGGTCGGCAGGTGCACGGGACCTGTGATCAGGGTCACGCGGGCGCCGGCTTCTACCGCGGCTTCGGCCAGGGCAAAGCCCATTTTGCCGGAGCTGTGGTTGGTGATGTAGCGCACCGGGTCGATGTTTTCCTGGGTCGGGCCGGCGGTGATCAGCACGTGTTTGCCGGTCAGCGCCTGGCGCTGGAAGCAGTCTGCCGCGCACTGGGCGAGGTCGGTGGCTTCGAGCATGCGGCCCATGCCGACGTCGCCGCAGGCCTGGCTGCCGGAGGCCGGGCCGAAGACTTTGAAGTCGCGGCTTTCGAGGGTTTGCAGGTTGGCCTGGGTCGCCGGGTCGCGCCACATGGCCTGATTCATCGCCGGCGCCACGGCGACTACCGCGTCGGTGGCCAGCACCAGCGTGGTCAGCAGGTCGTCGGCAATGCCTTGGGCCAGGCGAGCGATCAGGTCCGCAGTGGCAGGGGCGATCAATACCAGGTCGGCCCATTTGGCCAGTTCGATGTGGCCCATGGCGGCTTCGGCCGCCGGGTCCAGCAGGTCCAGGTGGACCGGGTGCCCGGACAGGGCCTGCATGGTCAGCGGGGTAATGAATTCGCTGCCGCCACGGGTCATGACCACGCGCACTTCGGCGCCCTGGTCGATCAGGCGGCGAACCAGCTCGGCGCTCTTGTAGGCAGCAATGCCGCCGCCGACGCCCAGAACGATGCGTTTCCGATACAGCCGCTGCATAGGTCTGCCTTTCATTTCGTTGATGACTGCATGGCGATACCCCCTCCCCAGGGGTGAAATCGCCCGCAAAAAAGATGGGCTACGATATCACAGCGACCGCTACGGAACAGCGGCGCCCACTTACATGGAGGTGTTATGAGCATTCGCGATTGGCCAGCGGCGGAGCGACCGCGGGAGAGGTTACTTGAGTTGGGTTCGGCGAGTCTTTCGGACGCCGAGTTGCTAGCGATTTTTTTACGTACCGGTGTATCGGGTAAAAGTGCAGTAGATCTGGCACGACATCTGCTGAGTCAGTTTGGCAGCCTGCGTTCACTGCTCGAAGCCGATCAAACTGCGTTCAGCAGGCAATTGGGGCTCGGGCCGGCGAAATTCGCTCAGTTGCAAGCGGCACAGGAAATGGGCAGGCGGCATTTAGCCGAACGTGCGCGCCAGAAATCGGCACTGGAAAATCCGCAGGCGGTTCGTGATTACCTGAAGTCGATGCTGCGCCATGAGCCTCACGAGGTATTCGGCTGTCTGTTTCTGGATTCAAAACATCAAGTGCTGACCTTTGAAGTGCTGTTTCGCGGCTCCATCGACAGTACCAGTGTCTATCCAAGACAAGTGGTTAAACGCGCTTTGGCCCACAACGCCGCAGCGTTGATCCTCTGCCACAACCATCCGTCGGGTAACTCCAATCCCAGTCAAGCCGACCGGATGCTGACCAAGCGCCTGCAAGAAGCGCTGGACCTGATCGATGTGCGGGTGCTCGACCATTTCATCGTCGGTGATGGCGATCCGTTGTCCATGGCCGAGTACGGGTGGATGTGAAGAGGAAAGGCTAGATGAGTCACTGTGAGCGAGCCTGCTCCCACGGCTTTTGTGGTGACGCTGATTACTTGAAGTTGACCTTGGAGTAATCCTGCCGGCCAAACGGGCTGACCCGATAACCCTCGACGTCTTTGCGCGTCAGGGCGAAGGCCGTGGGGTGGGCCAGTGGCAGCCACAATGCCTGTTGCTGTATTTGCGCCTGGGCCTGTTCGTAGAGCTTGGTGCGTACACCTTGCTCGCCAGTGGTCTTGCCGGCGCTGATCAGCTTGTCCAGATCCTGGTTGCAGTAACGGGCGAAGTTGGTGCCGGCTTTGATCGCCGCACAGGAAAACTGCGGCGTGAGGAAGTTGTCCGGGTCACCGTTGTCGCCGGCCCAGCCCATGAACAGCAGGTCATGCTCGCCGGCCTTGGCGCGGCGAATCAGTTCGCCCCATTCGATCACGCGGATCTCTGCTTGAATGCCGATTTCCGCCAGGTCGGACTGAAGCAATTGCGCACCGAGGCTCGGGTTGGGGTTCAGCAGGCTGCCGGAAGGACGGGTCCAGATGGTGGTCTGGAAACCGTTCTTGAGTCCGGCCTTGGCCATCAATGCCCGGGCTTTCTCGACATCATGCGGGTAGCCCGGCAAGTTTTTGGCATAGCTCCAGGTGTTGGGCGGATAGGGCCCATTGGCAGGTTCGGCGGTGTCTTCGAATACGGCCTTGAGGTAGTTGGCCTTGTCGAACGCCAGGTTGATTGCCTGGCGCACTTCCGGCTTGTCCAGCGGCGGATGTTGGCTATTGATGCCGACGAATGCGGTCATGAAGGCGTCAGTCTTTTCCACCTTCAGGGTCGGCTCCTGCTTCGCAGCCTGCACGTCCAGCGGTTTCGGCGACAGGGCGATCTGACACTCGTTGCGGCGCAATTTCTGCAAGCGCACGTTGGCGTCCGGGGTGATCGCGAAGATCAGCGGGTCCACCGATGGCTTGCCCTGGAAGTAGTCGCGGTTGGCCTTATAGCGAATCGAGGCATCTTTCTGGAAACGCGTGAAGATGAACGGGCCGCTGCCGATCGGCTGGCTGTTGAGCTTCTCCGGAGTACCGGCCTTCATCAGTTGCTCGGCGTACTCGGCCGAATAGATCGAGGCGAAGCCCATGGTCAGGGTCGGCAGGAACGTCGAGTCCGGGTGATCGAGGGTGAAACGGATGGTGAGTGGGTCCAGGGCGTCGATCTTCTTGATCAGTGTCGGTAACTGCATCGACTGAGCGTGCGGGAAGCCGCTCTGGGCGATTTTGTGCCACGGGTTTGCCGGATCGAGCATGCGGTCGAAACTGAATTTCACGTCTTCGGCGGTCAGGTCGCGCGTCGGGCTGAAATACTCGGTGCGGTGAAATTTCACCTGCGGATGCAACTTGAAGACGTAGGTCAGGCCGTCGGGTGTGACGTCCCAGCTGTCCGCGAGGCTGGCGACCACTTTGCCGCTGGCCGTGTCGAAGTCCACCAGGCGGTTCATCAGCACGTCGGCCGAGGCGTTGGTGGTGGTCAACGAGTTGTATTGCACCACGTCGAACCCTTCCGGACTGGCCTCGGTGCAGACGCTCAGGGCGGCGGCATGGGCCAGGGGGCTCAGCAGAAGCGGGGCGAGCAACAGTGGTAGGGCAGCGAGGCGCATGGTCGGATTCCTTTACAGATCGAAGGCCCATCTGCAAGTGCAGTCTGGAAAAGGCTTACCCTAGTGGGCTCTTTTGCAAATGACTATCCCCTTTTTCATTTTCAGGGGAGTATGGGCGATTGTTTTCGGTGAGTGACGGTTGAGAAAAACCCTGAATTGTCCCGTTGGCCGATTCTCTGCGACGAGCGGTCGCTATCGGGCTTAGCCTTTGCCCAAGGCGCTCGGCGCCCGAAAAAACGGGTTTTTATCAACTCAATTCACACCGGTTGTTGTTGCTCTCTGGTCTTTCTGGTATAAAGCAGCGCTCTTTTCTAGGGGCCCGGTTCCTTCGTTTGTAGGTGTAGCCGGTAAGACCCTTAAAGAAACGCGGCGCCTGGCGCCAAATGACTGAGAGATTAAGCGGCCAACCCATGCCGGGTTGGGCATGTGGTTTTAGAGGGCTGAGGCATGTCGAGAGTCTGTCAAGTTACCGGTAAGGGTCCGGTGACTGGGAATAACATTTCCCACGCAAACAACAAAACCCGTCGTCGTTTCCTGCCGAACCTGCAGCATCACCGCTTCTGGGTTGAGTCCGAGAAACGTTTTGTGCGTCTGCGCGTATCTGCCAAAGGCATGCGTATCATCGACAAGCGTGGCATTGATGTCGTGCTGGCCGAAATCCGTCGCGATGGCAAGATCTAAGGGAGCTAATCATGCGTGAATTGATTCGTTTGATTTCGAGCGCCGGTACTGGTCACTTCTACACTACCGACAAGAACAAGCGCACTACTCCGGACAAAATCGAGATCAAGAAATATGATCCGGTTGTTCGTAAGCACGTGATCTACAAAGAAGGCAAAATCAAGTAATTGATTTTTCCTCCTTACGAAAAAGGCCCGTATCGCGAGATACGGGCCTTTTTTGTTGCCTGTCGGTTCAAGCGGCACAAACCCTCAAGCCTTCTGTTCAAACACCACATAAATCTTGCGGCACGGCTCCAGCACTTCCCAGGTGCCTTTGAAACCGGCCGGAATCACGAAGCGATCGCCCACGCGCAGGGTCTTGGCGCCGCCGTTGTCATCGCGCAGCACTGACACCCCCTGAACGATTTCGCAGTATTCGTGTTCGGTGTAGTTCACCCGCCACTGACCGACTTCGCCTTCCCAGACACCTGCACTCATCTGGCCGCACGGGCTGTTGTAGTGGTTGTACACCGTTTGTTCGGGGTCGCCCTTGAGGACTTTGGCCGGGTCTGGCCGATAGCGATCGGGCTGGGTGGTGGCCTGACTGAAATCGACGATATCCTGAATGCTCATGTTGGTATTCCCACGTGATTGCGGCGCGACTGACTGGAAAGTTGAAAGTCTATGTTTATTAAAATGAACATCGCAAGGCCATTTAACGGTCCTTTGTCAAATATATTGAAACTTCACCCGTCGCTGGTTTAGGGTAACGGTTGCCTTGAGCCGAAAAGCAGGCTGGCCGGGCAGAATTCCTGACAGCACCCGCGAAGAGCGCGGGCGCTCGTATTCAATAAGAGGAGGACACTCGTATGACCACCCTGACTCGTGCCGACTGGGAACAACGGGCTCGCGATCTGAAGATCGAAGGCCGTGCCTACATCAATGGCGAATACACCGATGCAGTCTCCGGTGAAACGTTCGAGTGCATCAGCCCTGTCGATGGCCGTCTGCTGGGCAAGATTGCCAGCTGTGACGCCGCCGACGCCCAGCGCGCCGTGGAAAACGCTCGCGCCACGTTCAATTCCGGCGCCTGGTCGCGCCTGGCGCCGACCAAGCGCAAAGCCACCATGATTCGTTTTGCCGGCTTGCTGAAACAGCACGCCGAAGAGCTGGCCCTGCTCGAAACCCTGGACATGGGCAAGCCGATCAGCGATTCCCTGTACATCGACGTTCCTGGCGCGGCGCAAGCCCTGAGCTGGAGTGGTGAGGCCATCGACAAGCTCTACGACGAAGTCGCCGCCACCCCGCACGATCAGCTGGGGCTGGTGACTCGCGAGCCGGTCGGTGTGGTCGGTGCGATCGTGCCGTGGAACTTCCCGTTGATGATGGCCTGCTGGAAACTCGGCCCGGCGCTGTCCACCGGTAACTCAGTGATCCTCAAGCCTTCGGAAAAATCGCCGCTGACGGCTATTCGTATTGCAGCGCTGGCAGTTGAAGCCGGCATCCCGAAAGGTGTGCTGAACGTGCTGCCGGGTTACGGTCATACCGTCGGCAAGGCCCTGGCCTTGCACAATGATGTCGACACCTTGGTGTTCACCGGTTCGACCAAGATCGCCAAGCAACTGCTGATCTACTCCGGCGAATCGAACATGAAGCGTGTCTGGCTCGAAGCCGGTGGCAAGAGCCCGAACATCGTGTTCGCCGATGCGCCGGACCTGCAAGCCGCCGCCGAATCGGCTGCCAGCGCTATTGCCTTCAACCAGGGCGAAGTCTGCACCGCCGGTTCGCGCCTGCTGGTCGAACGTTCGATCAAAGACAAATTCCTGCCATTGGTGATCGAAGCCCTCAAGGCCTGGAAGCCGGGCAATCCGCTGGATCCGGCGACCAACGTCGGTGCGCTGGTGGATACCCAGCAGATGAACACCGTGCTGTCCTACATCGAATCCGGTCACACCGATGGCGCCAAACTGGTGGCTGGCGGCAAGCGTATTCTTCAGGAAACCGGGGGCACCTACGTCGAGCCGACGATTTTCGACGGTGTCAGCAACGCGATGAAAATTGCCCAGGAAGAAATCTTTGGCCCGGTGTTGTCGGTGATCACTTTCGATACCGCCGAAGAAGCCGTTGCGATTGCCAACGACACGCCGTACGGCCTCGCGGCTGCGGTATGGACCACGGATATCTCGAAGGCTCACCTCACCGCCAAGGCATTGCGTGCGGGTAGCGTTTGGGTCAACCAGTACGATGGCGGCGACATGACCGCGCCGTTCGGTGGCTTCAAACAGTCCGGCAACGGTCGCGACAAGTCGCTGCACGCGTTCGACAAGTACACCGAGCTGAAGGCGACCTGGATCAAGTTGTAAACAAGTGAGGGCGCCCGGCGGTAAATCGGGCTCCTGAACGACGCAGATCCCTTGTGGGAGCGAGCTTTTGTGGCGAAGGGGCTTGCTCCTTCGCCACAAAAGCTCGCTCCCACACTGTTTTGTGCTGTACATAAAATATCCACAGGAGCGTGGAACATGCGTTGGGCGACTTATTTCGCCGTCTTGGCGTCTGTCTTGAGTGTCGGCCTGGCCCTGGGTGTCAGCATGCCGTTAGTGTCGCTGCGCCTGGAAGGCTGGGGTTACGGCTCCTTCGCGATTGGCGTGATGGCGGCGATGCCGGCCATTGGCGTGCTGCTGGGGGCGAAGATCTCCAGCCATCTCGCGGCCCGTCTTGGCACGGCCAATCTGATGCGCCTGTGCCTGTGGGCCGGGGCGGTGTCCATCGGCTTGCTAGCGCTATGGCCGAGCTACCCGATCTGGCTGGTGCTGCGGTTGATGATCGGGGTGATCCTGACACTCGTCTTCATCCTTGGTGAAAGCTGGATCAACCAACTGGTGGTCGAGCAATGGCGCGGCCGATTGGTAGCGCTGTATGGCAGCAGTTATGCGCTGAGTCAGCTGGCCGGGCCGCTACTGTTGGGGGCGTTGGGCACCGAGCACGATTACGGTTTCTGGGTGGGCGTCGGTTTGCTGATGACGTCACCGTTCCTGCTGCTGGGCCGTAGCGGAGCGCCCACCAGTGAGGCCTGCAGCGTGACCCTCAACGATTTGCTGAACTTCTGCCGCGGCCTGCCGGCAATTGCGTGGGCGGTGTCGCTGTTTGCTGCGTTCGAAGCGATGATCCTGACCTTGTTGCCGGTCTACTGCCTGCGTCAGGGCTTCACCACGGAAATCGCCCTGGCGATGGTCAGTACGGTGGTGGTGGGGGATGCCTTGCTGCAATTGCCGATTGGTGCGCTGGCTGATCGCTTGTCGCGGCGTACATTGTTTACCGGCTGCGCAATGCTCTTGCTGCTGTCGAGCCTGGCGATTCCATTGCTGATCGATACGTTGCTGATCTGGCCGCTGTGGGTGTTGTTTGGCGCCAGCGCCGGCGGTCTGTTCACCTTGTCGCTGATCCTGATCGGTGAGCGTTACCGCGACGATGCGCTGGTGCGGGCCAATGCCCATATCGCGCAGCTGTGGGGGATCGGTTGCCTGATCGGGCCGTTGGCGGCCGGTGCCGGGAGCCAGTGGGTCAGCGGGCACGCCTTGCCGTTGCTGATGGCGGCGGGCGCGTTGGGGTTGGTGATTCTGGTATCGCGGCAGGGGGCGTTTGGGGCGGTGCAGCCGGCATAGCTCCAGGTAATTCAAGCTACAGCATCCGCTCCAGGCCGACCATGCTACTGAGCCATGAATTGAAATGCTTCCACCAACTTCCCGGTTCTTTGGTCAGTGTGTGCGGCTTGTCGTCATCTTCAGTGGCCCAGACCATCTGGCCCTTTTCCAGTCGGACCTGATAGCTGAGAGGGGGCGCCATACCCTCCAGCGCCAATTCACGCACCCGTCCGGCGAGCTGTGGGTTGTCCACCAGTACTCCGACTTCGGTGTTCCACAGTACCGAGCGCGGGTCGAAATTGAATGAGCCGATGAAGGCTTTTTGTCGGTCGAAGATCATGGCCTTGCTGTGCAGGCTGGAGTCGGAGCTACGGGAGGAACTGCTCCCGCTGTGAAACAGGCTCGGTCCACTGCCGCTGCCTCCGTTGTCGCCGGGCTGGCGGCGTAATTCGAACAGCTGCACGCCATGCTCCAGCAAGGCTTTGCGATAAGGTGCGTAACCACCGTGCGTGGCCGGCACATCGGTGGCTTCCAGTGAATTGGTCAGCAAACTTATCGACACGCCGGCATCGGCGCGACCGGTCAGGTACACCAGGCCCGGTTGGGCGGGTACGATGTAGGGCGAGACCATGATCAACTCCTTGCTGACTCCATTGAGCTCGGGTGCCAACTGGGTGGACAGCTGCAAGTACGGAGCCGGCTCGCCGTCGGCCAGCACCTTGGTTGGTGCGTCCCACAGCGCCTGGTTCCAGGCCCAGATCAGCTCCTGGCGCCAGGTCTCCAGGCGAGGATGAGTGGTATAGGTCATCAACTGTTGGTAGAGCGCGTGATTCTGTTTGCGCGTTTCCTCCAGGGATTCGTCCAGTCGCGTCCGGGTATTTTCCAGGTCCTTGGGTGTCGGCCTGATCGAGAGAAACTGCTCGATCGGCTTGCTCAGAGCACTGTTCCAATACTCGTCGAAGCTATGCCCCAGCTGCTCGGCAACCGGGCCGACACTGAGCATGTCGATGTCGGTGAAATTACGGTTGGGCTCGGCATCGAAGTACTCGTCCCCCAGGTTGCGCCCGCCAACGATTGCCACGCTATTGTCCGCCACCCACAGTTTGTTGTGCATGCGGCGATGTTGCTGCGACAGGTTGAACAGCCGGCCCATGGTACGCGTCACGACGGTGCTGCGGCCCAGGTGCAGCGGGTTGAAGACGCGGATCTGAATCTTCGGATGGACAGCGAGGGTTGCGATGATCTGGTCCAGGCCATCGCTGGTGGTGTCGTCGAGCAGAATCCGCACCCGTACGCCGCGGTCGGCGGCCTTGAGCAGCTCGCTTATCAGTATCCGTGTGCTGATGCCGTCATGGACGATGTAGTACTGCAAGTCGAGGCTGCTTTGGGCATTTCGAATCAGCTCGGCGCGGGCGGTGAAGGCCTCGGTGCTATCGGATAGCAAGCGGAAGCCCGACTGGCCCTGGTGGGGAGCGGCCTGGGCCTGGATCGAACGGCCAAAAGCAGAGTCGGCGGCCGGCAGGGCCTGGCTCGGTTCGCGAGGGATATTGAGTGTCGTACAGCCACCCAGAAGTGAGGCGAGTAACAGAAGAGCAAGCAGGGGCTGTCTGATTCTCACGGCGCGTATTCCGGATGGTGGCGGATAGCATATGGACGCCGTATCCCGAAGAAAGGTCAGTCGGTTTCCGCCAGCAGTTTGATTGCTGTCGCACCGACCTTGCGCACGGCTTCTTCAATCTGCGGGGTCGTTTTGGCAGCGTAGTTCATCCGCAGGCAATTACGGTATTTGCCCGAGGCGGAAAAGATACTGCCCACGGCAATCTGTACGCCCTGATCATGCAGTGCACGATTGAGTTTCAGGGTGTCAAAGCCCTCCGGCAGTTCGACCCACAGCATGAAGCTGCCTTGCGGACGGCTGGCGCGGGTGCCGGCCGGGAAATAACGGGTGACCCAATCGATCATTGCGTCGCGATTGCGCTGGTATTGCATCCGCATCCGCCGCAAATGCGGTTCGAAGTGCCCGGCCTTGAGAAATTCGGCAATCGCAATCTGTGGTTGCGTCGCGGTGGAGCCGGTGCTGATGTACTTCATGTGCAGCACGCGCTCCAGATACCGGCCCGGCGCGACCCAGCCAATGCGCAGGCCCGGTGCCAGGGTCTTGGAAAAGGAACTGCAGAGCAGGACGCGGCCGTCTTCGTCGAAGGATTTGATCGTGCGCGGGCGGGGGTAGGTGTAGGCCAGTTCGCCATACACATCGTCCTCGATAATCGCCACGTCGAAACGCTGTGCGAGGTTCAACAGCGCACGTTTGCGTGACTCCGGCATGATGTAGCCCAGCGGGTTGTTACAGTTGGGGGTCAACTGTATGGCTTTGATCGGCCATTGCTCCAACGCCAGTTCCAACGCTTCGAGGCTGATGCCGGTGAGCGGGTCGGTGGGGATTTCCAGCGCTTTCATGCCCAGGCCCTTGAGGGTCTGCATGGCGCCGTGAAAGCTTGGCGAATCCACTGCGACGATGTCACCCGGTCCGCAGATGGCGCGGATGCTGGTCGACAGCGCTTCGTGGCAACCGGTAGTGATTACCAGATCGTTGGCGCTCAATTGGCAGCCGGAATCGAGCATCAGGCGGGCGATTTGTTCGCGCAGTTCGAGGGTGCCGCAGATGTTGTCGTAATACAGGCCTCGCATGTCCTGCTGGCGGCTGATACGTGCCAGGTTGCGCAGCAGCGGTTTCATGGTCGGCGAGGTGATGTCCGGCATACCGCGGCCCAACTGCACGACATCCTTGCGCGGCACGGCGCGGATCAGTTCCAGCACCTGATCCCACTGTGAAATATCCACCGGTCGTTGGGCTGGGCGGCCGACCACGGGTAGCTCCGGCAGTTCGCGGCTCACCGGTACGAAATACCCGGATTTGGGTTTGGGCATCGCCAGGCCTACGTCTTCCAGCACTCGATAGGCCTGTTGCACCGTGCTCAGGCTGACCCCGTGCTCGACACTCAGCGCCCGCACCGAGGGTAGCCGGTCACCGGGGCGATAGAAGCCCTGTTCGATACGTGTGCCGAGCAACTCGGCGAGGTTGACGTAAAGGGTCATGGTGCAGTCTCGATGTGGGTGATTCGGTTAACCAATACAGATGGGGCAAAAATAAGCGATTCAGAGGCCGAAACAGAAAAACTGTATGGAATTAATACTGCCCTGTTGAATCTGTAATGCTTTTTGCCGTCCGCGCATCATGAAAGCTCTGGCTACCCAAGTAAACAGGAGCGACGAAAATGAACGGCTTGAGCGATGTGCGGCTGACGTTACACAGTCAGGAACTGGCGGCAGGGCAACAGAACGGCGCGCGCGAGGCAATTATGCGCAACGCACCGTCCTGCCTGGGTCGCTGGGGTCTGTTCTGGCATCGTCTGCACACGCGTAAGGCGTTGTTGGAGCTGACGCCGGAGCAACTCAAGGATGTCGGGTTGAGTCGGGAGCAGGCGCGGGAGGAGGGGCTTAAACCTTTCTGGCATCTGTGAGATGAACCGCGATCCCTTGCAGGTGCAGCCTTCGGCAGCTCCTGCAAGGGTTCAGGCCAGTTCTTTAAGACGATGCCAAAGCATTCCCAACGCCAACAACGGCGAGCGCAAATGTTTGCCGCCTGGAAAGGTAATGTGCGGCACCTTGGCAAACAGATCGAAACCACCACTGTGCTGGCCGCTGATGGCCTCAGCCAACAGCTTGCCTGCCAGGTGCGTGGCGTTTACGCCATGACCAGAATAGGCCTGGGCGTAATACACATTCGGTTGCTCCTTGAGCCGGCCGATCTGCGGCAGGCGATTAGCCCCGATGCCGATCATCCCGCCCCACTGATAGTCGATTTTCACCCCGGCCAGTTGCGGGAACACCGCCAGCATCTTCGGACGCATGTATGCGGCGATGTCTTTCGGATCGCGTCCTGAATAATGGCAGGCGCCGCCGAACAGCAGGCGGCGGTCCGCCGAGAGTCGGTAATAATCCAGCGCTACCCGTTGATCGCAGACCGCCATGTTCTGCGGCAGCAGCGCGTGAGCCTGCTCTTCACTCAAGGGTTCGGTGGCGATGATGTAACTGCCGGCGGGCAGCACCTTGCCGCCAAGTTGCGGGTTGAGATCGTTGAGGTAGGCGTTGCAGCCCAGCACCAGGGTCTTGGCGCGGACCGAGCCCCGGGCGGTGTGGACCTTGACCTCGCGGCCATAATCGATGCGGGTTACAGCCGATTGCTCAAACAGTTTGGCGCCCAATTGCCGGGCTGCGGCCGCTTCGCCCAGTGCCAGGTTCAGTGGGTGCAGATGCCCGGAGCCCATGTCGATCAAACCACCGACATAGCGATCGGAACCCACCACGCTGTGCATTTCGTTGGCTTGCAGCAGACGGGTTTCGTAACGGTAACCGAGGCTGCGCAGCTCGCTGGCGTCTTCAGCGAAGCCTTCCAGGTCATGGGCCTTGTTGGCGAGGTCGCAGTAGCCCCAGGTCAGGTCGCAAGCGATCTGAAAGCGCTCGATTCGCTGGCGGACGATTTCCACCGCTTCCAGGCCCATCAGTTTCATCTGACGCACGCCGTCTGCACCGATCACATTGGCGAACTGCTCGAGGCCATGGCCGACGCCGCGAATCAATTGCCCGCCATTACGTCCGCTGGCGCCCCAACCGATCTTGTGCGCTTCAAGGAGCACCACGCGCAAGCCTCGTTCAGCCAGTTCCAGCGCGGTGTTCAGCCCCGAGAACCCGCCGCCCACCACGCACACGTCCGCGACCAGCTCACCTGTGAGTGTTGGAAGGTCGGGTTGCGGCAGGCTGCTGGCGGCGTAATAAGAGGCGACGTGCCGGTGGTTAGGGGCAGGTTGCTGAACGGGGGCGTTCATGGACGTCATCCTGATGCGTGTGTTTGAAAAAGTTGACGGAGCATAAGCCGCCCCTTCGGATACGGGCAACATTGGTCGGTTGGCGCTGTCTGGATTGGGGCTTTTGCGTCAGAATCCCGGTCTATTCCGCATTCGGGTCACCGCTTCGATGAGCTGCAACAGTCAGAAAATTCGCACGCTGCGCCAGCAAATTCCCACCTTCGAGTGCGTGCCCGGCTGCCATGACTGCTGTGGGCCGGTCACCACCTCGCCCGAAGAAATGTCCCGCCTGCCGCGCAAGACCCGGGCCGAGCAGGACGCGGCAATGGACGAACTCAATTGCGTCCATCTGGGGCCCAACGGGTGCACGGTGTATGACGAGCGCCCATTGATCTGCCGTCTGTTCGGTACCACCAAGACATTGCCATGCCCTAATGGGCGGCGGCCGGTGGAGCTGATTCACCCGCGGGTCGAGAAGCAGATCCACGAATACATGGCCAGTACCCGGCAGGTGTTGGTGTAGGGCTCAATCCGGAATTGGCAGATTCAAACTCTCTTTCACTTCTTCCATCACGATATAGCTCTTGGATTCGCGCACATGCGGCAACTTGAGCAGGATGTCGCCCAGCAATTTGCGGTACGAGGCCATCTCGGAAATCCGCGCTTTCACCAGGTAATCGAAGTCCCCTGACACCAAATGGCATTCAAGGACGTGGGGCAGTTTCAGCACCGCACGTCGGAACTCTTCGAAAGTATCGCCGGATTTGTAGTCGAGACTGATCTCGACGAACACCAACAGACTACCCTTCAGGTGCTGCGGATTCAGCCGGGCGTTGTAGCCCATGATGATCCCTTCGCGCTCCAGGCGCCGTACCCGTTCAGTGCAGGGGGTGGTGGAGAGGCCGACCTTTTCCCCCAGTTCGGTGAAGGAGATACGCCCGTCCGCTTGCAGGATCCGCAGGATGTTGCGGTCGATCTTGTCCAGCTCACGTTTGGTCTGAGTGTTGGTCCGCATAGGGGATGCGCCTCCGTGAAAAGGGTTTTTGCCGAGAATTGTCGCCAAATATAAGCACTTATATAGTGAAAAGCACTGGCTAATCTTTTTTAAACTGCCCACATCTTCGGTCTGCACAATAAACGTCAGCGGTAAGCCGCGATGAGGGATATGAAAATGCGCGTTCTGGTCTTGGGTAGCGGCGTCATCGGTACCGCCAGTGCCTATTATCTGGCACGAGCCGGCTTTGAAGTGACGGTCGTGGACCGTCAGCCAGCGCCG
Source organism: Pseudomonas sp. URMO17WK12:I6 (assembly GCF_003253625.1). Taxonomy (NCBI): domain Bacteria; kingdom Pseudomonadati; phylum Pseudomonadota; class Gammaproteobacteria; order Pseudomonadales; family Pseudomonadaceae; genus Pseudomonas; species Pseudomonas sp. URMO17WK12:I6. The sequence continues at coordinate 437,602 of NZ_QKYZ01000001.1, read as the reverse complement.
GCCATGGAAACCAGTTTCGCCAACGCCGGGCAGGTTTCGCCGGGTTATGCCTCACCGTGGGCCGCACCGGGCGTGCCGCTCAAAGCCATCAAGTGGCTGTTGCAGCGTCACGCGCCATTGGCGATCAAGGCCACTGCCAATATCGACCAATACCTGTGGATGGCGCAGATGCTGCGCAACTGCACCGCCAGCCGTTACGCGGTGAACAAGGAGCGCATGGTGCGTCTGTCCGAGTACAGCCGCGACTGCCTCGACGAATTGCGCGCCGAAACCGGCATTGCCTACGAAGGCCGTAGCCTGGGGACTACCCAGCTGTTCCGCACCCAGGCGCAGCTCGATGGCGCCGCCAAAGACATCGCCGTGCTGAAAGAGTCCGGTGTGCCGTTCGAACTGCTCGACCGTGCCGGCATTGCCCGGGTCGAACCGGCCCTGGCCAGCGTCACCGACATCCTCGCCGGTGCCTTGCGCCTGCCGAACGACCAGACCGGCGACTGCCAGATATTCACCACCCGCCTGGCCGAAATGGCCGTGAAACTGGGTGTGGAGTTCCGTTTCGGCCAGGACATCCAGCGCCTCGACTTCGCCGGTGATCGCATCAACGGTGTGTGGATCGATGGCAAGCTGGAAACCGCCGACCGTTACGTGCTGGCCCTCGGCAGTTACTCGCCGCAGTTGCTCAAGCCGCTGGGCATCAAGGCCCCGGTGTACCCACTCAAGGGTTACTCGCTGACCGTGCCGATCACTAACCCGGCGATGGCCCCGACGTCGACCATTCTCGATGAGACCTACAAGGTCGCGATCACCCGCTTCGACAACCGCATCCGCGTCGGCGGCATGGCTGAAATCGCCGGTTTTGACCTGTCGTTGAACCCGCGCCGGCGCGAAACCCTGGAGATGATCGTCAACGACCTTTATCCTCAGGGCGGCAATCTGCCCGAAGCGAGTTTCTGGACCGGCCTGCGTCCGACCACTCCGGACGGCACGCCGATTGTCGGTGCCACACCGTTCAAAAACCTGTTCTTGAATACGGGCCACGGTACGCTCGGCTGGACCATGGCTTGTGGGTCCGGTCGTTTGCTGGCTGACCTGATGGCCAAGAGAACGCCGCAGATCAGCGCCGAAGGCCTCGATATTTCCCGTTATGGCAACACACTTAAGGAGCCTGCAAAACATGTCAATCCAGCGCCAGCTCACCAATGAGCGCATGAGCCAGATCGTTGTCCATAACGGTACTGTGTATCTGGCAGGACAGGTCGGCGACGACATGAGCGCCGGGATTGAACAGCAGACCCGTGAAGCCCTCGCCAACATCGAGCGTTTGCTGGATCTGGCCGGGACGGACAAGAACCGTCTGCTGTCGGTGACCATTTACCTGAAAGACATCGACGCGCACTTCGCAGGCATGAATTCGGTGTGGGATCAGTGGCTGCCAAAAGGCGTCGCGCCGGCCCGTGCCACGGTCGAATCGAAGCTGTGCGAACCGCAAATCCTGGTCGAGCTGTCGGTCGTTGCCGCGCTGCCATAAACGCTCTGCCATAAATCAAGTCACAAAGATCCCTCTCCCGGCGCTGTTGGTGGTTCACGCTGTCAGCCAGCGCCGGTTTTTTTCCCAATGACCGACTAGAAGTCTGCCGCCATGCGTCCTGCCCGTGCCCTGATCGACCTTCAAGCCCTGCGTCACAACTACCGGATTGCCCGTGAAGTCACGGGTGCCCGTGCCCTCGCGGTGATCAAGGCCGATGCCTATGGCCATGGCGCGGTGCGTTGCGCCCAGGCACTGGAAGCCGAGGCGGACGGCTTTGCCGTGGCGTGTATCGAAGAGGCCCTGGAGCTGCGCGCCGCCGGTATTCGTGCGCCGGTGTTGCTGCTGGAAGGTTTTTTCGAAGCCGATGAGTTGGCGCTGATCGTCGAGCATGACTTCTGGTGTGTGGTGCATTCGTTGTGGCAACTCGAAGCCATCGAAAAAGCCACGCTGAGCAAACCGATTACGGTGTGGCTCAAGCTCGACTCCGGCATGCATCGGGTTGGCCTGCATCCAGCGGATTACCAGGCAGCCTATCAACGGCTGCTGGCCAGCGGCAAAGTGGCGAAGATCGTGTTGATGAGTCACTTCGCCCGTGCCGATGAACTGCACTGCCACGCCAGCGTCGATCAGGTCGCGGTATTCGAAGCGGCGCGTAAGGGTTTGGCGGCCGAAATCAGCCTGCGTAACTCGCCGGCGGTGCTTGGTTGGCCGCAGATTCCGAGCGATTGGGTGCGCCCGGGCATCATGCTCTACGGTGCGACGCCGTTCGAAGAGGCCAATGCCGTGGCGTCTCGCCTGCAACCGGTGATGACCCTGGAATCGAAGGTGATTTGCGTGCGTGAACTGCCGGCCGGCGAGCCGATTGGTTACGGCGCGAAATTCGTCACCCCCAAGCCGATGCGTGTGGGTGTGGTGGCGATGGGGTATGCCGATGGTTATCCGCGCCAGGCACCGAGCGGCACACCGGTGCTGGTGGCCGGGCAACGCAGTCAGTTACTGGGTCGGGTATCGATGGACATGCTCTGCGTCGACCTGACCGACGTGCCGCAAGCCGGCCTCGGTTCGCCCGTCGAGCTATGGGGTAAAAATATCCTCGCCAGTGATGTCGCGACAGCCGCCGACACGATTCCTTATCAGATCTTCTGCAACCTGCGTCGGGTTCCGCTGCTCTATTCCGGGGCCTGACAAACAGCGCTCCCGACCGAAAGTCGCTTCGCCAGGCTGGATTCAGGCGCAAGTGTTGTAAATACTGAACGCTGTCGCCATGATAACGCTCAATATTCTTGCAACCTGAATCCCTGGAGGCTCCAGCATTGGACGTCGGTGAACGACTGCAATCGATCCGTAAGCTCAAAGGTCTTTCCCAGCGTGAGCTCGCCAAACGCGCGGGTGTTACCAACAGCACCATATCGATGATCGAGAAGAACAGCGTCAGCCCCTCGATCAGTTCGCTGAGGAAGGTACTGGGTGGGATTCCCATGTCCATGGTCGAGTTCTTTTCCGAAGAAATCCTGCAGGAAAAGCCGACTCAGATCGTCTACAAGGCCCACGAGCTGATCGATATTTCCGATGGCGCAGTGACCATGAAGCTCGTCGGTCGGGCTCACCCGAGCCGGGCTATCGCGTTCCTCAACGAAATCTACCCGCCAGGCGCCGACACCGGCGAGGAGATGCTCACCCACGAGGGCGAGGAAACCGGGATTCTGGTGGAAGGTCGGCTGGAACTGGTGGTAGGGCTCGAAACATTTGTGCTCGAGGCCGGCGACAGCTACTACTTTGAAAGTACCAAGCCGCACCGTTTCCGGAATCCGTTCGATGCCCCGGCGCGACTAATCAGCGCAGCCACTCCAGCGAATTTCTAAGAGACACGGCGTCGTGCCCGGATTGCACAGACGCCCATGCTGTATTCCCGCCTTGTGATAAGACCCCTTCGACTTTGGGGTTGTTTCAGTGTGGCGGGCTTACCGCTATACTTGCGCCCGCCTGCGAACCGTGGCCGCAGGCGTGACTAGCCACCATTGAGGGTGTACGCGTGAACCTAATTATGAAAATGCTGGCCGCACCAGCAACCGTATTGGCCCTTTGGGCAGTCAGCGCACAAGCTGCGACCAACGACGATATCGCTAAACGTCTTGAGCCAGTCGGCCAAGTCTGTGTGCAGGGTAAAGAATGCAAGGGGATGGAAGTCGCTGCTTCGGTTGGCGGCGGTGCGTCGAAAACTCCTGACGAAATTATTGCCAAACACTGCAATGCTTGCCATGGCACCGGCCTGTTGGGCGCACCCAAGATCGGTGATGCCGCAGACTGGAAAAAACGTGCCGATAAAGAAGGCGGCACCGCTGCTGGCTTGGCGAAGGTAGCGTTGAGCGGGCTCAATGCGATGCCACCAAAAGGCACATGCAGTGACTGCGAACTGAAAGACCTTGAAGGCGCCATCCAGAAGATGTCTGGCCTGAAATAAGCCTGTTTTCAACGAAAAGCCGCTTGCGAGCGGCTTTTTTGTGCCTGCGATTTGTCTGAGGCTATTCTTTGCAGCAAAGACCCGGCAAGCTCGGTTCAACCCAATTCATGGGTTGGGCGGGAGGATCAGATGGTGCAGTTGTGTTCTATCGAGCAGGCGGTCGATGACGTTCTGGCACGGTTGCCGGCGCATATCCATATGGGCCTGCCGCTGGGGCTGGGCAAACCCAACCACTTCGTCAACGCGCTGTATCAACGCATTGCGCAACTGCCCGAGCGGCAGCTGACGGTCTACACCGCCCTGTGTCTCGGCCGTCCGCCCTTGGGTGATGGCTTGCAAAAGCGCTTCCTCGAACCCTTCATCGAGCGGGTGTTCGGCGATTACCCGGAACTGGATTTCCTCGCCGACCTGCATCGCGACAGCCTGCCGAACAACATCCACATTCATCAGTTTTTCATGCAACCGGGCAGCCTGCTGAACAGCGCCCCGGCCCAGCAGGATTACGTCAGCAGCAATTACAGCCACGCCGCACGGGACATCAATGCCGCCGGTTTGAATCTGGTGGCGCAACTGGTCGCCAGCCATAGCGAACATCCCGATCGCCTGAGCCTGAGCTGCAACCCGGACATCACCCTCGACCTGTTGCCGATGATCGCCAAGCGCCGGGCGGCGGGGGAGACGATCCTGATGGTGGGCCAGGTGCACAACGATTTGCCGTACATGCCCGGTGACGCGGAAGTCGGCATCGACACCTTCGATCTGCTGATCGACGCCAAGGACAACACCACGTTGTTCTCCACACCGAACATGCCGGTAGGTTGCCAGGATCATTTCATCGGGCTGCACGCCAGCACGCTGGTGCGCGATGGGGGCACCTTACAGGTCGGCATCGGCGCCATGGGCGATGCCCTGACGGCGGCGTTACTGGCGCGGCAGGCGGACAGTGACGGTTACAAGGCGTTGCTGGCAGATTTGAATCTCAGCCAGTGGGCGCAGCTGATCGAGCGCGAAGGTGGCGTCGAACCGTTTGCCAAGGGCCTTTACGGTTGCAGCGAAATGTTCGTCAACGGCTTGCTGGTGCTGGCGGACGCCGGGATCGTGCGACGCAAGGTCTACCCGGACGTGCAGACCCAGCAGCAGGCGAACGCCGGGACGCTGAATGAGTCGGCGCAAACCGATGGCATCTCGGTACATGGCGGGTTTTTCCTCGGGCCGCGCAGTTTCTACGAGCGCTTGCGCGAGTTGCCGCAGAGCAAGCGGCTCGAATTCAACATGACCCGCATCAGTTACATCAACGAGCTCTACGGTCAGGAAGAACTCAAACGCTTGCAGCGCCTTGATGCGCGCTTCATCAACACTGTGTTCACCATGACGTTGCTCGGTGCGGGCGTGGCGGATCAGCTCGAAGACGGGCGGGTACTCAGCGGCGTTGGCGGGCAATACAACTTCGTGGCCCAGGGTCATGCACTGGAAGGCGCGCGCTCAATCCTGCTCCTGCGCAGTTGGCGCGAGTCGGGCGGTGAGGTCAGTTCGAACATCGTCTGGGAATACGGCCATTGCACGATCCCACGGCATCTGCGGGACATCGTCATCACCGAGTACGGCATCGCCGATTTGCGGGGCAAGACCGACGCGGCGGTGATCGAGGCGTTGCTGAACATCAGCGACTCACGCTTCCAGCCGGGGCTGATCGAACAGGCGCAGAACGCTGGCAAATTATCGAAGCATTTTCGCCTCGATCCGCGTTTCGCCGACAACAGCCCGCAGCGTTTACAGGCCATTCAGGCCCGGCATTCGAATCTGTTTCCGGAATATCCGTTGGGCTGTGATTTCACGGCGCAGGAGCGGGATTTATTGCGGGCGCTGAACTGGTTGAAGAGCAAGTTCAAGCTCACGGAGATTCTGGAATTGGGCAAGGCGGCGCTGGATGCGCCGGAGCCGGCGGAGTTTCCCGAGCATCTGGAGCGCATGCAGCTGACGAAACCCGAAGGATTGAAAGAGGATTTGTTTCAGCGGTTGTTGCTGGCTGGCCTGAAGGCTACCGTGCATTAACAGCCGCCACAAAAACCTGTGGGAGCGGCGGTGCGACGATTCGACTTGCCCGTGAGGGACAGTCCCTTCTCGAGCGAACCAATACCTACACTTAAATTCTTTCTAAGTTTGCACGTCTGCAGAGTAAGACTGTGCTGTCAGCCCCTTCTGATTTTCCCTGCTCTACGGCGATACACCCCAACAGCTGTGTACCTTGTCGGCAAGGACCCATTGTTGAGAGAAAGAGCATGGACACGTCTTCAAGGAAAACTGTTACGGACGCCGCACTTAAACAAGCTCTGTTACTGGTTGATCTAACCGAAACAAACGATCCCGATCACGCTGTTCGATTGCTGCTAAATGAAATCCTCCAAGGACTCTCTGAAAAAGGTTGGCCCCAAGCGCAACTACAAGCTGGGCCGCGGATTGTGTCTGCTGAAGAAAATTACGGTTTGCTCGGTTATGACCCGGCGGAGGTTACGCTCGGGAGTGAACACACCCGTTGGGTCGATGAGTGCTCGCTGTTGCGAACACAAACCACCAGTCAGATTCCGGTAGCGCTTCAGCGAGCGGCTCAGGTGCGGCAGTCGGGACAGACGATACTGCTGGCAGCACCAGGTATTACTTTCCGTCGTGATAGTCGGGATCGTTGGCATTGCGCGGAACCGCATCAAATGGATATTTGGGTGCTGGGTGATCCGGAACTGGCAACGCACGAACATCTGTTGCGTTTGGTCGGCGATATTCTTAAGTCTGCCGTTCCCGATAAATCTTGGGTCTACAGCGATAGTCCGCATCACTACACGGAGGGCGGAATCGAAGTAAATGTGTTGAATGACGGGGCTCCGGTTGAGGTGCTGGAGTGCGGTCGTATTGCGAGGTCTTTGTTGGAGCGTTTGAACATTGATCCGCTGCATCATGGAGGGCTGGCGCTTGGGATGGGGCTGGATCGCCTGACGATGTTGCGAAAAGGCATTCCGGATATTCGCTTGCTGCGTGATCAGAACGTGCGAGTGCAGGCGCAGATGCATGATCTGAATCCATGGACGGCGGTATCTCGTTTGCCGTCGATTGCTCGTGATATTTCGTTGGCGGTAACGCCGGGGCTGAGCGAGGAAGTGTTGACCGAAAGAATGTTGCAGGCGGCCGGCGACTGCTCTGACTGGATCGAGGAGATGCAAGTCAAGGGAAGGTGGGAGTTCTCGGATTTACCCGCGCAGGCAATTGAAAGGCTCGGGCTGCTGCCGGGTCAGGAGAATGTGCTTTTACGCGTGGTGCTGCGTGATTGTTCGCGATCAATCACTACCGCTGAGGCGAACGCTTTGTATGCGGACTTTCAGGCGGCGATGCATGAAGGAGCGCCTGGGGCGGGTTACAGAATGGACCTGTCAAAGGCTTGAAACCGAAGTGGGAGCAAGCAGGCTCGCTCCCACAAGGCATAGGCGGTGTGGCTTTATTCGATGAAGGTTACAACGCCATCCTTCAGCGACTGCACCCGAGCCAACGATTCCACGCGATAACCCTGGGCATCCAGTTCCGCACGACCACCCTGGAACGACTTCTCGATCACGATGCCCAGACCGGCCACGGTCGCGCCGGCCTGTTTGATGATCGAGATCAGCGCTTGCGAAGCCTTACCGTTGGCCAGGAAGTCGTCGATGATCAGCACGCGGTCGCTGCTGGTCAGGTGACGCGGGGAGATCGCCACAGTGCTTTCGGTCTGCTTGGTGAACGAGTAGACCGTCGCCGACAGCAGGTTTTCAGTCAGGGTCAGGGACTGATGCTTGCGCGCGAAAATCACCGGTACGCCGAGGTTCAGGCCGGTCATGATCGCCGGGGCGATACCCGAGGCTTCGATGGTGACGATCTTGGTGATGCCCGAATCCTTGAACAGCGAGGCGAATTCGTCGCCGATCAGCTTCATCAGGGCCGGGTCGATCTGGTGGTTCAGAAAGGCGTCGACTTTCAGGACCTGGTCGGAAAGCACGATGCCTTCTTCGCGAATTTTCTTGTGCAGTGCTTCCATGAAGCTGTCCTCTGTTGGCGTCTTTTGTGCCGAAGGTCTAAATAAATGTGGCTAATTCTAGCGCTTTAGCATTGCGCGTATATCTGCCAATGCGCTGTTGCCACGAACGGCTTTGACTTCGGTCGGGGTGTCGTCGTTGCCTTCCCAGGCCAGGTCGTCCGGCGGCAGTTCATCGAGGAAGCGGCTGGGCGCGCAGTCGATGATCTCGCCGTATTGCTTACGCTTGGCGGCGAAGGTGAAAGCCAGCGTCTGACGCGCTCGGGTAATCCCGACGTAGGCCAGGCGGCGTTCCTCTTCGATGGTGTCGGCTTCGATGCTGGAGCGGTGCGGGAGGATTTCCTCTTCCATGCCCATGATGAACACGTAAGGGAATTCCAGGCCCTTGGAGGCGTGCAAGGTCATCATCTGCACCCCTTCGGCGCCATCTTCCTCTTCCTGCTGACGCTCCAGCATGTCGCGCAGCACGAGTTTGCCGATGGCGTCTTCGACGGTCATCTCACCGTCTTCGTCTTTCTCCAGCGTGTTCTTCAGTGCCTCGATCAGGAACCAGACGTTACCCATGCGGTAATCGGCGGCCTTGTCACTGGAGCTGTTGGTGCGCAGCCAGTTCTCGTAGTCGATGTCCATGACCATGCTGCGCAGGGCGGAGATCGGGTCTTCGCCGGCGCACTGCTCGCGGACCTTGTCCATGAAGCGCTTGAAGCGCGACAGGCGATCGGTGAAGCGGCTGTCCAGGTGTTCGCCCAGGCCGATTTCGTCGGTGGCGGCGTACATCGAGATTTTTCGCTCGGTGGCGTAGTTGCCCAGCTTCTCCAGTGTGGTCGAACCGATCTCCCGGCGTGGGACGTTGATCACCCGCAGGAAGGCGTTGTCGTCGTCCGGGTTCACGATCAGGCGGAAGTAGGCCATCAGGTCCTTCACTTCCTGGCGTCCGAAAAAGCTGTTGCCGCCGGACAGTCGGTAAGGCACCTGGTGATGCTGCAGCTTCAGCTCGATCAGCTTGGCCTGGTAGTTGCCGCGATACAGAATCGCGAAATCGCTGTAGGGCCGGTCGGTGCGCAAGTGCAGGCTGAGGATTTCCACGGCCACGCGCTCGGCTTCGGCGTCTTCGTTGCGGCAGCGGATCACGCGGATCTCGTCGCCGTGACCCATTTCACTCCACAGCTGCTTTTCGAATTCGTGCGGGTTGTTCGAAATCAGCACGTTGGCGCAGCGCAGGATGCGGCTGGTGGAGCGGTAGTTCTGCTCCAGCATCACCACTTTCAGGGACGGGTAATCGTCCTTGAGCAGCATCAGGTTTTCCGGGCGGGCGCCGCGCCAGGCGTAGATCGACTGGTCGTCGTCGCCTACCACGGTGAACTGGTTGCGTTTGCCGATCAGCAGTTTCACCAGCAAATACTGGCTGGCGTTGGTGTCCTGGTATTCGTCCACCAGCAGGTAGCGGACCTTGTTCTGCCATTTTTCCAGGATGTCGTCGTGTTCCTGGAACAGTTTTACCGGCAGCAGGATCAGGTCGTCGAAGTCCACCGCGTTGAACGCCTTGAGTGTGCGCTGGTAGTGGGTATAGACGATGGCGGCGGTCTGCTCCTTGGGGTTGCGTGCGTTTTCCAGGGCTTCGGGCGGCAGGATCAGGTCGTTTTTCCAGGCGCCGATCATGTTCTTGATCTCGTCGACGCCGTCGTCGCCCGAGTATTCCTTCTGCATGATGTCGGTCATCAGGGCTTTGACGTCGGTCTCGTCGAAGATCGAGAAGCCCGGTTTATAGCCCAGCCGCACATGTTCCTTGCGGATGATGTTCAGGCCCAGGTTGTGAAAGGTGCACACCGTCAGGCCGCGGCCTTCACCGCCCTTGAGCAGCGTGCCGACCCGTTCCTTCATCTCCCGCGCGGCCTTGTTGGTAAAGGTCATGGCGACGATGTACTGGGCGCGGATGCCGCAGCTCTGGATCAGATGCGCAATTTTGCGGGTGATCACGCTGGTCTTGCCGGAGCCTGCGCCGGCGAGCACCAAAAGAGGGCCGCCGACGTAGCTCACGGCTTCTTGCTGCCGGGGATTGAGTCGGGACATACGAAATCAGGGAGTCGTTAGCGAAATGGGCCGGCATTTTAACAGGCTCAGAGAATTGTGCTGCTCTCTCCGACTTGTGACGCAACACGCGATCTCTATTTGCCGGTTTTGATACTTTCACGCAGGATGCGCAATGAATTCGCGTCTAATGTACGTATTCAAGACTCGAAGTCGTGTTTGATAACCGATGATATTGGGTCATTGGTTACCCGAGCGGCATAATGCGCGCCGCCTACATCTTTGCAGAGTCTAGGGAGCTAGCTTGTCTACGCCTGTCGAACCCTTGCGTTTGCTGCTACTGGCCCAAGAGCCGGCGTGGGCAGCGTTGTTGCGCGAGTGTCTGGCTCCAATGGGGAGTTCGGCAGTGCTGCTCAGCGCGCCGAGCTGGGAGTCGGTCAGCAACCTGTTCGATGACAACCGCAGCGCGGTGTTGTTGACGATTCCTGCTCTGCAGCCGGCACCCGGCCGTTGCAGCCTGCCGACGGTGTTGCTGCTCGAACACGAGCCGCTGGCGCCGCCCGACGGTGTGAGCGACTGGCTGGTGCGTAATCTGCTGGATCCCGGCATGTTGCGCCGCTGTCTGCGTCATGTGCGTGAGCGTGGGGTGCTGGAAAACACCTTGCAGCGCCTGGCCGAGCAGGATCCGCTGACCGGCATCGCCAACCGTCAGGGTTTCCAGACCTTGCTGGCGGCGCGTCTGGCGGACAACGACGGCCGCGGCCTGGCCCTCGGTCACCTCGACCTCGACAACTTTCGACACGCCAACGACGCCCTCGGCCATCAGGCAGGCGACCGGTTGATTCTGCAAGTGGTCTCGCGGCTGAAAAGCCAGCTGGAGGCCGGCGATCAACTGGCGCGGCTGGGTAGCGATGAATTCGCCCTGCTGATCGACACCCGCCGCGCCCCTCAGCGCGCTGAATGGATGGCCGAACGGATTACCGAAGCCCTGTCCGAGCCCTACTGGATCGACGGCGAAAGCCTGTTGATCGGTTCCAGTCTCGGCATTGCTCACGCCCGGGCGCAGGCCGGCGCCGACCCGCTGATGTGGCATGCGCACATCGCCATGCAGCAGGCCAAGAGTACTCAAGGCTGTACCTTTCACATCTTCAACGAGCGGATCAATCGCAATGCCCGCAGCATCGCCGACCTTGAAAGTGAGCTGCGCCGGGCCTTGCGTCGCGATGAGCTGGAGTTGCATTACCAGCCACGCCTGAACCTTGCGGACGGCCAGATCGTCGGCCTCGAAGCCTTGGTGCGCTGGCGTCATGGCGAACGCGGTTTGCTGCCCCCCAGCGAATTCGTGCCACTGGCCGAGCAAAGCGGCTTGATCGTGCCGCTGGGTTACTGGGTGATTTCCCGAGCCCTGCGGGACATGCAGGCGTTGCGTGAGCGGGGCCTGCCGGCGCTGCACATGGCGATCAACCTGTCGTTCCGGCAGTTTCAGGACAGCCAGTTACTGTCGACCCTGAGCCGGTTGATTGCCGAGCGTGGCGTCGAGGCGCAATGGCTGGAATTCGAACTGACCGAAACCGCGGTGATGCGTCGCAGTGACCTGGTCAAGCAGACCATGGACGCCCTCGGACGGCTCGGTGTGCGCTTTTCGCTGGACGATTTCGGCACCGGGTTCTCATCGTTCGTGCACCTGAACAGCCTGCCGATCGCCTTGTTGAAGGTCGACAAGAGCTTTGTCGGCGGCATGGAAGAGCGGGAAGAGAATCGCAAGCTGGTGCACGCCATGATCAACCTGGCGCACAACCTCAACCTCGAAGTGGTTGCCGAAGGGGTGGAAACACCGGAGCAGCTGGATTTGTTGCGCGGGTTTGGGTGCGATCAGGTGCAGGGGTATCTGATCAGCAAGCCGTTGCCGTTGGCGGAGTTGGTTGAGTATTTGACCTTCGGCAGTAGTCAGCAGCCCTTACTGGAAGTCGTAAGCTAACCACAAACAACGGTGGATGCTTTTGTGGCGAGGGAGCAAGCTCCCTCGCCACACAGCCTCGCTCCTGCAGGGTTTAATCAGGCTGGGTGATTTGGAAGCTCGGCTGTGACGATGGCTCGCGCCGAATCATTCGAGTCATCTTCCACTCAAACGCCAGCGTCAGGCTCACCGCCGCACACGCCAGCCCCAGCGCCAACCCCCACCAGACGCCCGTCGGCCCCCAGTTCAGATGGAAGGCCATCCACCAGGCGGCCGGCGCACCAATCAGCCAATAGCAGCCCAAACCTACCAGGAACGTGGTCTTGGCATCCTTGAGTCCGCGAATGCAGCCCATGGCAATGGTTTGCGTGCCGTCGAACAGCTCGAACCACGCCGCCACCGCCAACAAGCTCACGGCCAGTTCGATGACCGGGCGAAAGGCTGGGTCGTTGTGGTCGAGGAACAAGCCGATCAACTGATTCGGCAGCAGCCAGAAGACCATCGCAAACCCCAGCATCGACACCGCCCCGAAGGCGATCCCGACCCGTCCGGCCAGCCGCGCATCCAGCAATTGCCCGGCGCCGTAATGCTGGCCGATGCGCATGGTGATCGCGTAGGAAAGCCCCGCCGGCACCATGAACGCCACCGAGACGATTTGCAGGGCGATCTGGTGCGCCGCCAGTTGCGTGCTGCCCATGGTGCCCATGCACAGCGCGGCGAAGGCAAACAGGCCGACTTCCACCGCATAGGTGCCGCCAATCGGCAGGCCCAGGCGCCACAACTCCTTCAAGTACTGACGATTGGGCCGCGACAGCCCCTGGCGCAACGGATAAGCGTCATAGGCCGGGTGCCGACGAATGTGCAGCGCGAGCGCCAGCGCCATCAGGTTAGCCACGATCGCTGTGACCAGACCGATGCCCATCAGGCCCATTTTCGGCAGGCCGAACATGCCGGTGATCAACGCATAGTTGAGCAGGAAGTTGGCCACGGTGCCGCCGAGGCTGATGACCATCACCGGCGTCGCCCGGCCGATGGCGCTGGTGAAGCCGCGCAGTGCCATGAAACTCAGGTAGCCGGGCAGGGCGAACGGCAGGATCAACAGAAACTGGCCGGCGGCCTGGACGTTGGTTGCGGTCTGGCCGAACAGCAGCAACACCGGTTTGAGGTTCCACAGCAGCAGACCCGCCACCAGCGCCATCAACCAGGCCAGCCACAAACCGGCCTGGGTCAGCCGCGCTGCGCCAATGATGTCGCCCGCGCCCTGACGGATCGCCACCAGGGTGCCGACCGCCGCGATCACGCCGATGCAGAAGATCGACACGAACGAATACGTCGCCGCGCCCAGACCACCGCCGGCCAGCGCCTCGGGACTCAGGCGCGCCATCATCAAGGTGTCGGTGAGGACCATCAACATGTGCGCCAACTGCGAGGCAATCAACGGCCCCGCCAGCCGCAGGATGGCCCAGAGTTCAATACGCGCTGGATGCTGCATGATCATCACGCTCGATTGTCAGAGAGAACAGGAAGCGTCGATTCTCGGCGCTCTGCGGGGATTCCACAAAGGGATAAAAAGGATGGGTAGCATGATTAAAACTCATGCTCGGGACTTTCTGATAAGTTGAGGCAACCGCGCTATAGGAGGTTTCCCAATGTCTCGTCGTCTCCCTCCCTTGTATGCCCTTCGAGCATTCGAAGCGGCGGCGCGGCATAGTTCGTTTACCCGCGCCGCCGAAGAGTTGTCGATCACGCAAAGTGCGGTCAGCCGGCACATTCGTACGCTCGAAGAGCATTTCGCCTGTCGGCTGTTTCATCGCAGCGGGCGCAACCTGCAACTGACCGAATCGGCGCGGCTGATCCTGCCGGGCATTCGCGAAGGTTTCACCGCCCTGGAACGAGCCTGCAATACCCTGCGTGCCGAGGACGACATCCTGCGCATGAAAGCCCCGTCGACCCTGACCATGCGTTGGCTGTTGGCGCGGCTCAGTCGCTTTCGCCACCTGCGACCGGGGAACGAGGTGCAATTGACCAGCGCCTGGATGGACGTCGATACGGTGGACTTCAACCACGAACCCTTCGACTGCGCCGTCATCCTCAGCAACGGACATTTTCCACCGGACTGGGAGACGACTTTGCTGTTCCCCGAAGAGTTGATTCCGGTGGGCGCGCCGAATCTGCTGAAGGATCAACCGTGGGACGTTGCGCGCCTGGCCAGCACCGAACTGCTGCACCCGACGCCGGACCGCCGTGACTGGCGCAACTGGCTGGAGCGCATGGGCCTGAGCGATCAGGTCTCGCTCAAGGGCGGGCAGGTGTTCGATACGCTGGAGCTGGGCATGATCGCTGCCGCCCGTGGCTACGGCGTGTCCATGGGTGATTTGCTGATGGTGGCGGAGGATGTCGCGCAGGGACGTCTGAGTTTGCCGTGGCCGACGGCCGTCGCCAGTGGTGAGAATTATTACCTGGTCTGGCCGAAAACCCGCCCGGGAGGTGAACGTTTGCGCCGGCTCAGCGATTTCCTGCAAGGCGAAGTCCGGGCCATGGAATTACCGGATGTCGAACGCCTGGGTTGAATCGATGGAGCCGCTGCAATGGCGGCCTTGAGCCATATCCCCGTTAATCACTCAAGTATTCGGCTTTGCCGCCGAAAATCTGCTGATGGAACCTTCGTACCAGGCTCCACGTTTTCCCCTCTATCAGAAATTTAGCCGAGTGCGACGGGATCAGGATGATCCGGCCCACTGGGTCAGGAGCTGTCATGTCTCAACCTCGTGCTCGGATTGCCTCACAGCTGGGTCTTGCGCTTGCCGTGATACTGGCGATTGTCATCAGCGGCAGCACCGTGTTTGCCCTGCGCTCGCTGGACGCCGCCAACCTCGCCACCCGCGAAGAGCACCTAGCCAGCGAGGCGCGGCTGCTGGCCGATCAGCTGAGCACGTTCCACGGCACGTTGCGTGAGAGTACCCAGCGCCTCAGCGGCCTGTTCGAGAAGCGCTTCAGCGCCGGTTTGAGCGTGCATCCGGATGAGCCGGTGACCGTGGCGGGCGTGCAGACCCCGGGCCTGCACCTGGGTGGCGAAGTGTTGAACAACAACTTCAAGGAAGTGGATGAGTTCAAGCAAATGACTGCCGGCGTTGCGACGCTGTTCGTGCGCAGTGGCGAAGACTTCATCCGGGTCAGCACGTCCCTGAGCAAACAGGACGGCACCCGGGCCATCGGCACATTGCTGGATCACGCTCACCCGGCTTATGCGCGCTTGATGGCCGGGCAGAGCTACGTCGGTCGCGCCTTGCTCTTCGAACGGTCCTACATGACTCAGTACACCCCCGTACGCGACAGCGGCGGTAAGGTGATTGCCGTGCTGTTCGTAGGATTCGATTACACCGACGCCCAGAACGCCCAGTTCGAAAACCTCAAGCGCTTCCGCATCGGCCAGACCGGCTCCCTGGCGCTGCTCGATGAGCAGAACAAATGGCTGGTGCCGATCGCCGGTGTGCAAGCGTTGGACGTGGCAGCACCGGCCATCGTCGGTCTGGCCAAGACACCGGGCAAGGGCGATTTCTGGAGCGACAAGTCGCAAGACTTCTACAGCATTGCCGTGCCGTTCGAAGGCGGCCCATGGTCGGTGGTGGCGAGCATGCCGAAAGCGGAAATCCGCGCGGTGACCTGGAGCGTCGGCATTCGTCTGGCCATCGGCAGCCTGTTGGCGATGTTGCTGGCGGTGGGTTCGGCGGTCTGGTTGTTGCGCAGCAAACTGGCGCCGCTGGGGGATCTGGTGCGTCAGGCCGAAGCCTTGGGGGCCGGTGATTTGAGCGTGCGCCTGAACGTGTCGAGCAACGACGAAATCGGTCAGTTGGCCCGCGCTTTCAACCAGATGAGCCAGGCCTTGTCGACCATGGTCGAGCACATTCGTAGAGCCTCGGAAGAGGTCAACAGCCGCGCCCAGGCGTTGTCTGGCTTGTCCGGCGGTGCCTATGAAGGGATGGAGCAGCAGTCCGGCGAAATCACCAGCATGGCCGGCGCCGTGGAAGAATTCAGCGCCACCTCGCTGAACATCGCCGACAACATGGGCAACACCCAGCGCCTGGCGCAGGAAAACGCACAGCAAACCCAGATCGGTCGTACGTCGATGGACGAAGCGTCCTCATCCCTGGAGCAAATCGCCGGTGCGCTGAACAGCACCGCGACGGTAATCAACACCTTGGGTCAGCGCTCCCAGGAAATCGGCGGCATCGTCGGGGTGATCACCGCGATCGCCGAGCAAACCAATTTGCTGGCGCTCAACGCTGCCATCGAAGCCGCCCGTGCCGGTGAACAAGGTCGTGGGTTTGCGGTGGTGGCCGATGAGGTGCGCAACCTGGCTTCACGCACTCGCCAGGCCACTGACGAAATTTCCGGGATGATCCAAAGTATCCAGCAGGAAACCGGCAACGCGATCAGCACCATGGAGCAGGGTAACGTGCTGATGCAGGAAGGCTTGTCGCGCAACGCCAACGTCGCCTCAGCCCTGGCGCGAATCGATGAGCAAAGTCGCTCGGCCGGTCAGCAATTCGCCGCCATCACCACCGCGACCCAGGAGCAAAGCAGCACCGCGACCTTGCTCAGCAGCAACCTGCAAAGCATTGCCTTGGCGAACAGTGAGCAGCGGGAAGTGGTGTCGAACCTGGCGGTGACTGCCAAAGAGCTGGAGAAGCTCGCGGCGGACTTGCGGCATGAGGTTGACCGGTTCCGCTGAGGCACCTCCGAAACAGCCATCGCGAGCAGGCTCGCGATGGCATCAACTCGATTCTGCGCGTTATCCACAAGCCCCGTATCGACGATCATTTGGCATTTGCCGTCGTGATCTCGATTTTTATGCTTGCTGAAACGTTTCTTCAAGTTTATAAAAATGGCACAACTCCAAGAAAGGCTGCTGCCATGACCCCGCTCAAACTCTTCGTTGCCCTCAGCGCACTGTCCGCTGCTTCCCACGCCATGGCCTGGGATTACGTCCTGCTCGATACCGACAAAGCCGCCCAGAACTGGCAGATCACCAGCCAGCAACTCGGCGTGAAAACCGACAAACCCTTCTCCGTGACCCTGCGCACCTTGCATGGCGGTCGGCAGGAGGGCGTCAGCATTGTCGACATCGATAACGGCGCGATGAAACTCTCGGTGGTGCCGACTCGCGGTATGAACGTGCTGCAAGCTTCGGTCGGCAATGTGCGCATGGGCTGGGATTCGCCGGTCAAGGAAGTGGTCAACCCGTCCTTCATCGAACTCAACGGTCGCGGTGGCCTGGGTTGGCTGGAAGGTTTCAATGAACTGGTCACCCGCTGCGGCTACGAATGGGTCGGCCATCCCGGCATGGACAATGGCGAGCTGCTGACCCTGCACGGTCGCGCCGCCAACATCCCGGCCAACAAAGTCACCCTGCACATTGATGAAAAACCGCCATACGCCATCAGCCTGCGCGGTGAACTGAAAGAGCAGGCATTCAAGAAAGTCGACTTCTCCGTCGCGACCGAACTGGTTACCGAGCCCGGCAGCGTCGTGTTCGCCCTCAACGACACCCTGACCAACAACGGTGATTATCCGAAGGAATACCAGGCGCTGTATCACAGCAACTTCAGCACACCGTTCCTGGAGCAGGGCGCCCGCTTCGCCGCGCCGGTGAAGCAGGTCTCGCCGTTCAACGACAAAGCCAAGGGCGATCTGCCGGACTGGCAAACCTACCGCGCACCGACCAAGGACTACGACGAAACGGTTTACAACGTGGTGCCGTATGCCGATGCCAAGGGCGATACGTTGACCGTGCTGCATAACAAGGCCGGCAGCCTGGGTGTCTCGGTCGGTTTCAACACTCAAACACTGCCGGTGTTCTCCCTGTGGAAAAACACCGATACCCAAGGCCAGGGCTACGTCACGGGGCTGGAGCCTGGGACGAGTTTTTCCTATAACCGCCGGTATCAGCGGCCACTGAACCTGGTGCCGACAATTGCGCCGAAGGAACAGAAGCAGTTCCGCATCAGCTACAGCTTGTTGTCGGATAAAGCGGCTGTGGATAAGGCGTTGAAGCAGGTGAGCGAGATTCAGGGTGGGCGCGAGACGGAGGTGCGGCAGACGCCGTTGGTTGATCTGACCAAGGGGTGACACGGACTAGAGCGTTGTTGGCCGATATTGCAGCGCTTCGGCCAGGTGTTCGCGTCTGATCCCGTCAGCCTGCTCAAGGTCCGCCAGCGTGCGCGCGACCTTGAGCAGTCGATGGGCCGCTCGCAACGACAGCGTTAAACGCTCGCAGGCGGATTCCAGCCAGTTTTCATCGGCTGTGGATAACTTACAGTGCCGGCGTAGGCCTGGCAGGTCGAGGAAGGCATTGGCGCAACCCTGGCGTTTGTGTTGCCGCTCTCTTGCATCAGCAACCAACTCGGCGGCGGTGGCTGTATCGTCGCCGGGTTTCAACGCAGGATTCAACGCCGTGGCCTCACGAGCAACCGTCAGGTGCAGATCGATGCGGTCCAGCAGCGGCCCCGACAGTTTGTTGCGATAGCGCTGCACCATGTCCGGCGTGCAGGAACAACGACCACTTGGCTCGCCAAGATATCCACAGGGGCAGGGGTTCATCGCTGCGACCAGTTGAAAGCGCGCCGGAAAGCGTACGCGGTCCTTGGCACGGGAAATCACGATGTGGCCGGATTCCAGTGGCTCTCTCAACACCTCCAATACCTTGCGATCAAACTCTGGAAGCTCATCGAGGAACAACACGCCATGGTGGGCGAGGGTGATTTCGCCGGGTTGCGGTTTCGAGCCGCCACCCACCAGTGCCGGGCCTGAGGCGGAGTGGTGGGGTTGTCGGAAGGGGCGCTGCGGCCAATGACTCAACGGCACACAACTGGCGACCGATTGAATCGCCGCGACTTCCAGTGCTTCGCTCTCGGCCAATGGCGGTAACAACCCCGGCAGACGACTCGCCAACAACGTTTTCCCCGTCCCCGGCGGACCGCTGAACAGCAGGTTATGAGCCCCCGCCGCTGCAATCAGCAAGGCTCGCTTGGCCGCAAGTTGTCCCTGAACTTCATTCAAGTCGGGATAGGGTTTGCTGGCGTAGAGCAAACCGTTGGAAGCGTAGGGTTCGATGGGCGTGTGACCATTGAAATGCGCGACCGCTTGAAGCAGATGATCCACCGCAATCACCTTCAACCCCGACGCCAGGCAGGCTTCTTCAGCGTTCGCTCGCGGGACTACCAGCGTGCGCCCGGCCTTGCGCGCCGCCAGCGCCGCCGGCAACACCCCGCGAACCGCACGCACCGCGCCCGACAGCGCCAGCTCTCCCAGGCACTCCACGTCATCCAGCGTCAACGTCGGCACCTGCACGCTGGCCGACAGAATCCCCAAGGCAATCGCCAGATCGAACCGCCCGCCATCCTTCGGCAAATCGGCGGGAGCGAGATTCAAGGTGATGCGCCGCGCTGGAAATTGCAGCCCCGAATTGATGATCGCGCTACGCACCCGGTCCTTGCTTTCCTTCACTGCCGCCTCGGGCAGCCCGACCATGGTCAGCGACGGCAAGCCGTTAGCCAGATGCACTTCGACGGTGACGGCGGGCGCATCCACGCCGACTTGGGCGCGGCTGTGGACGATGGATAGGGACATGGTCGTTCCTTGAGCTGACGGGGGCCGCTTCCTGCGGGTTTTTGAAGGGTAGTCGTGGGCAGATGATTTAGCGTTGTGGCGGAGTAACCAAACTTTCGCAGGATGTTGCTGGGCGAGCTGATTCCAGTCAGTTAAGTCGTAACGCAATCTGTACCAGCCTTCGGCAGCTGCTACACAGGTTACGTCGCGGCTGGTATTTGGGCGTAATCAACTGAGGAGCTAGTTTTTTTGTAGGACCGGGCCTGGATAGATGAAGGACTTCGGTGAAAGAGCTCGGACGCTCTTGTCGGATCGGGGTGGCTGCTTATGATCACAGTTGATCAAGCCCTCAGGAGGGGAGATGAGCAATTCTGGAATGCGGCCGATTCATCCTGGCGAAATCCTTGAAAAGGAGTTTCTTGAGCCAATGGGCATTACGGCGGCTGGTTTGGCTAGCTCGTTGAATGAGGTTGGAGATGAGGTGAGTGCCCTTGTGATGCAGGAGAGCGATGTAGGCCCTGATCTTGCCGAGAGGCTTTCCATTTACCTGAACACCACGCCCGAACTCTGGCTAAACCTGCAATCGACCTACGATCAGCGCAGGGCCGAAATCGAGCGTGGTTGAGCTTCGGGTGCTTGCATCACCCGCGAAGCACGCTTCCACCAAGAGGCATTGAGCGGACGGCGGCGGAGGAAGTTGCCGGGATGTTCGCGGGGCTTAAGATCAAAAGATCGCAGCCTTCGGCAGCTCCTACGGGGTGGTTGTTCCAGCGCGGGGCGGCTGGAACACCGTGGTGACTCTAATCGCGAGCAGGCTCGCCCCCACAGTAGATCCCATTGCCATGGGAACCGGCGGGGTTATTCGGTGGGTGGATTGAGCTTCGCTTCCAGCTCCGCCACTTTCGCCTCAAGGCTCTCCAAGCGGGCGCGGGTTCGGGCCAGTACGACCATCTGGCAGTCGAATTCTTCACGGCTTACCAGATCCAGTTTGCTGAAGCCGCTCTGAAGCAGGGCCTTGAACTGGCTTTCGATTTCGCTTTTCGGCAGTGGGGTGTCGCCGCTGAAGAGGCGGGAGGCGGTGCCGCTCAGGGCGTCGAGGAAGTCTTTGGGCGCGAGCATGGGAAATGTCCTGTCAACAATGGCGGGCAGTGTACCACGCAGTGTCTATAGTCAATCTCGAAGGCTGGGATGCACGCTTTTCGCGCATGCGAGTGGACAGCCACGCACTGTTGTTGTGCGTAACCGTGACGTCAATCGGCTGGAGAGGCCTGCGTTAGCGGCCAAGGGCTTGAAATCAATGGCTTTTGGATAGATGGCAAGCTTTCTGCTTAGTCGCTGGTGACCCATGCACTGATGCAGTCGCTGTGACGAATGCAGTGCGCCAAGCGGAACGGGGGAAGTTTCGTGCGGAGTGGTTAGCTGGCGTCGGACGGGCAGGTAAAGCCGACGATGCGTTACAAAGCCAGGCACTGCGCTTAGACTTGAGTCGGGTTTGTTTTCCTGGGGCAAGTCCACCAATTCGGGAGAGAGTTTTCATGAAGCTAGTCACTGCCATCATCAAGCCGTTCAAACTGGACGACGTGCGCGAGTCGCTGTCCGAGATCGGCGTGCAGGGCATTACCGTTACTGAGGTCAAAGGCTTCGGTCGGCAGAAGGGTCACACCGAGCTGTATCGCGGCGCGGAGTACGTGGTCGATTTTCTGCCTAAGGTGAAGATCGATGTCGCCATTGACGACAAGGATCTGGACCGGGTTATCGAGGCGATAACCAAGGCCGCCAACACCGGCAAGATCGGTGACGGCAAGATCTTCGTGGTCAATCTGGAACAGGCGATTCGCATCCGTACCGGCGAAACCGATACCGACGCAATCTAAGCCGCCACAAACCCAACGCCCCAGGAGAAAACAAAATGACTCTGCGTAAATTCGCAGGGCTAGGAGCCCTGTTGTCCATCGTAATGCCTGGCCTGGCCATGGCGGCAGATCCGGTGGCGCCTCCAGTCCTCAATTCCGGCGATACCGCCTGGATGATGACCTCGACAGCCCTTGTGCTGTTCATGACCATCCCCGGCCTCGCGCTGTTCTACGGCGGCATGGTTCGTTCCAAAAACGTTCTTTCGTTGATGATGCAATGCTTCGCCATTACCGGCCTGGTCACCATCCTGTGGTTCCTTTACGGCTACAGCATGGCGTTTGACACAACGGGTATGGAAGCTAACGTCGTCAACCTCAATTCGTTTGTCGGCAGCTTCGCCAAGGCATTCCTCGCCGGCATCACGCCTGCCAGTATTACCGGCCCCGCGGCGCTGTTTCCCGAGGCGGTGTTTGTCACCTATCAGATGACCTTCGCCATCATCACCCCCGCGCTGATCGTCGGTGCTTTCGCCGAGCGGATGAAGTTCTCCGCAATGCTGGTGTTCATGGGGATCTGGTTCACCCTGGTTTACGCGCCGATTGCGCACATGGTCTGGAGCGGTCCGGGTTCGCTTTTGGGCGACTGGGGCGTGCTCGACTTCGCAGGCGGCACCGTGGTGCACATCAACGCCGGTGTGGCCGGGCTGATCGCCTGTCTGGTACTGGGCAAGCGTAAAGGCTTCCCAACCACCCCGATGGCTCCGCACAACCTCGGCTATACCCTGATGGGTGCCGCGATGCTCTGGGTTGGCTGGTTCGGTTTCAACGCCGGTTCCGCTGCCGCAGCCAACGGCACTGCCGGTATGGCCATGCTGGTGACTCAGATCGCTACCGCCGCCGCAGCCTTGGGCTGGATGTTTGCCGAGTGGCTGACCCACGGTAAACCGAGCGCACTGGGTATCGCTTCGGGCGTGGTGGCCGGTCTGGTTGCGATCACTCCGGCGGCGGGTACCGTTGGCCCGATGGGCTCGATGATCATCGGTCTGGCAGCAGGCGTGGTGTGCTTCTTCTGCGCCACGACTCTGAAACGCAAAATGGGTTACGACGACTCCCTCGACGCTTTTGGCGTGCACGGTATCGGCGGTATCCTCGGCGCGATCCTGACGGGTGTGTTCGCTGCACCGTCCCTGGGTGGTTTCGGCACCGTCACCGACATCGCGGCTCAAGTCTGGATTCAGTGCAAAGGCGTGGGCTTCACGGTGATCTACACCGCGATCGTCACCTTCATCATCCTCAAGGTGCTGGACGCTGTCATGGGTCTGCGCATCACCGAGGAAGAAGAAGCAGTCGGCATCGATCTGGCGCTGCACAACGAACGCGGCTACAACTTGTAAGCACGCCTATAAAAAATGCCCGGCTTGCCGGGTATTTTTTTGTCTTGATTTTGTCAGTGAAGGAAAGGCTGAAAGGTTTTTTCATACACGTTCAGGGGCGTTTACAACGGGTGTTTTTCTGCGGCCAATGGCTTACACGATTGAAGGAATATTAGGGCCTTTGTTTTTTCCCAGAGCGCGCTAGAATGCGCCCCGAACGTGCGGAGAACTGTATGTGGCAACAGACTCTGATTACCTTGCGGGCACGGCCCCGGGGCTTTCATCTGGTAACGGACGAGTTACTCGCCGGCTTGCCTGAACTCAAGGCGTGTCGGGTCGGTCTGTTGCATTTGTGGCTACAGCATACCTCGGCGTCGTTGACCATCAACGAGAACGCCGATCCGGCGGTACGTCGCGACTTCGAACGATTTTTCAATCGTCTGATCCCACAAGGAACGGACGACTATGAGCATAACGACGAAGGCCAGGACGACCTCCCGGCGCACTTCAAGGCCAGCGTACTTGGCTGTCAGCTCAGTTTGCCGATCTCGGCAGGCCGACTGGCGTTGGGAACCTGGCAAGGCGTTTATCTGGGCGAGCACCGTGATCATGGCGGTGCCCGTAAAGTCCTCGCCACCGTGCACGGTGAAGGGGAATAAACCGCTGGTCACCAGCGGTGGTTGAATTTTTTCCGGCGGCCTTCGACAGAAGGCAAAGCTGGGCTATAACTAATCTGCTTTTCGCAAGTCATGAGGTAGAACATGAGCGACGATGATCTGGAAAACGACGACCTCGAAGTAGGCGACGACGACGAAACCGAAGAAGGCCTGGAAGCGGCGGCTGAAGACGTCGCTGAAGACGACGGCGGTGATGTGCCCGTTCCGACTGCCAAAGGCAAAGCCAAGGCAGCGGTATCGGTCGATGAGCTGCCGAGCGTTGAAGCCAAGAACAAGGAACGCGATGCCCTGGCCAAGGCCATGGAAGAGTTTCTGGCACGGGGCGGCAAGGTGCAGGAAGTGGAGGCCAATGTGGTCGCCGATCCTCCCAAGAAGCCTGATAACAAGTACGGCAGCCGGCCTATCTAAGCGCCTGCTTCCAGCTTGCTGAAAAAAGCCCGCCGTCGCTGCGGGCTTTTTCATGGGTGAAAATCAAAAGATCGCAGCACCTCAAATATCGACTGAGTTCCAGCGGGCGAGCAGTGCAGGCAACTCGGTCAAACTGCGAATCTCGGCATCCGGCGCCTTCTCGGCTTCCCACACTTTGCCCGCCGGGTTAAACCAGATCGCTCGCAACCCCGCCTGCTGTGCTCCGGCAATGTCATCGCCAGGATGATCGCCGATATGCACCGCGGTTTCGGCGGTCGCGCCGCCCCGTTGCAACGCTTCATGAAACAGTCGCGCATCCGGTTTGGCGATGCCGATGTCTTCGGCGCACAGGGCAAACCTGAAGTAATCCGCCAGGCCCAGTCGGCGCACATCGGCGTTGCCGTTGGTCACTACACCGAGGGCGTAGTGCTTGGCGAGTGTCTCCAGCGTCGGCTCGACTTCGGGGAAAACTTCCAATTGATGCCGGGCATGCAGAAACACTTCAAAACTTTGATCAGCCAGGTCTGAGGCTTGACCATGGTCGTAACCAGCCTCTTCCAGAGCATGAAAAAGCACCCGCCGACGCAGCGCACTGATTCGGTGCTTGAGGTTCGGCTCGTTGCTCAATACCCGCTCGCGAATCGACCACAAATGCTCCACCGGCACCGCGCCCAGGTTCGGCGCATGCTCGGTCAGCCATTCACGCAATATGGCTTCGGCGCTGGCGATTACCGGGGCGGTGTCCCACAGGGTGTCGTCGAGGTCGAAGGTGATCAGTTGGATGGTCATGAATCATCGCCTTTAATGCGTTTGGCCCGTGGATGGGCGCTGTCGTAGACCGTCGCCAGGTGCTGGAAGTCCAGATGGGTGTAGATTTGGGTGGTCTTGATGTCTGAGTGGCCGAGTAGCTCTTGCACGGCGCGCAAGTCCTGAGAGGACTCCAGCAAATGGCTGGCGAAAGAGTGTCGCAACATGTGCGGGTGCAGGTTCTGCCCCAGCTCGCGCTCGCCGGCGGCCTTGACCCGCACCTGAATCGCCCGAGGACCGAGGCGCCGACCTTGCTGGCTGACAAACACTGCGTCGTCCGCCGGGTTGGTCATGGCCCGCAACGGCAGCCACAGTTCCAGTGCTTCGCGAGCCTTTTTACCCACTGGCAACAGCCGGGTCTTGCTGCCTTTACCGAGGACCTGGACCATGCCGTCAGCCAGGTCCAGCTGATCGAGGTTGAGCCCGGTCAGCTCCGAAAGCCGCAAGCCGGAGGAGTAGAACAACTCCAGAATCGCCTGATCCCGACGGGCCAGAAAATCATCCTCCACCGCGCCTTCCAGCAGTTGCAGCGCACGGTCGGTGTCGAGGGTTTTCGGCAGACGACGCTCGCCTTTGGGCGGTGCCAGGCCGTTGGCCGGATCGTGGTCGCACAGGCCTTCGCGGTTCAGATAATGATAGAGCCCGCGCACCGCCGACAGTAGCCGTGCCAGGCTGCGGGACGATTGGCCTTGTGCATGCAGACGGGCGATCAGGCTGCGCAGCCGCTGGATATCCAGTGCGGCCCAGCTGCCGATGTTCTGTTTGACGCACCAGCCAAGCACTTTATCGAGGTCGCGGCGGTAGGCGTACAGCGTATGCGGCGACACTTGCCGCTCACTGCGCAGGTGTTCGCAGTAAGCGTCCAGTTGCCGTTCCACGATCAGCGTACCGAGCGCAGGGAGTTGTTGACCCGTGGCAGTACGCGACCCATGACTTCGGCGATGTAGCTGAGGAACAACGTGCCCACCGAACTCTTGTAGTGCTGAGGATCGCGGCTGGCGATGGCCAGAACACCGTGGATGCCCTGGTGGCTGATGGCGACGACGGCGGTGGAGCCGATCTGCTTGCGCTGTTCTTCGCCGAACAGGAAGTCCAGTTCATGCTCACGCAGGCTGCCGCAGACGCTCTTGTCTTCCGAGAGCAGGCCGCCGATGGCCGTTTGTGCGTCGGCGTGGGTGACCCAGCGGCCTACCGGCATCGGGTTGTCGCCCAGCAGGATCAGGCTGACGAAGGGCACCTGAAAGTCCTGGCGCAGGCTGTCTTCGACGCCGATCACCACGTCTTCCAGGCTGGTCGCGTCCATCAACGTGAGAATCAGACGGCGGGTCTTGTCGAACAGGCGATCGTTGTCGCGGGCCACGTCCATCAAGTGCGAGAGACGATGACGCAACTCGATGTTGCGATCGCGCAGAATTGTCATCTGGCGTTCGACCAGCGAAATGGTGTCGCCGCGCTGGTGCGGAATGCGCAGGGCCGGGAGCAGTTCTTCATGCTCGATGAAGAAATCCGGATGAGCCTCCAGGTACGCGGCAATCGCCGCCGCCTCAAGGCTTTCGGAAGGGGATTCGTCGGGCTGTAGGGCGGGAACCTGGGGCTTGTCGGTCATGGATTTCGCTCACTCAAAGACGCACTTGTCCTTCGTATACGCGTACTGCCGGGCCGGTCATCATGACCGGTTGGCCAGGGCCTGCCCATTCAATGGACAGGCGCCCGCCGGGCAGGTCGATCAATAGCGGCGAATCCATCCACCCCTGGCTGATCGCGGCCACCGCGGCAGCACAAGCGCCGGTTCCGCAGGCCTGGGTTTCCCCGGCCCCGCGTTCCCAGACGCGCAACTGCGCGCGGTTCCGGTCGATGACCTGGAGAAAACCGACATTGACCCGCGCCGGAAAGCGCGGGTGATGTTCGATTTTCGGCCCCAGTTCATGCACCGGTGCTTTGTTGATGTCGTTGACCCGCAACACAGCATGGGGGTTGCCCATGGACACCGCAGCCAGTTCGACCATGGTGCCGTCGACGTCGACCTGATAGCTCAGGGCCTGGCTTGGGGCTTCGAACGGAATCTCGGCCGGCACCAGGCGCGGGGCGCCCATGTTGACGCTGATCTGGCCATCGTTGCGGATGTCCAGTTCGATGATGCCGCTTTTGGTCTCGACGCGAATCTGCCGCTTGGCGGTCAGGCGCTTGTCGAGCACGAAGCGGGCGAAGCATCGAGCGCCGTTACCGCACTGTTCCACTTCGGAGCCGTCGGCGTTGAAGATCCGATAGCGGAAATCCACGTCCGGGTTGCTGGGCGCCTCGACGATCAGCAACTGGTCGAACCCGATGCCGGTGTGCCGATCGCCCCATTGCTTGGCATGCTTGGGCAGAATGTGCGCGTGCTGGCTGACCAGGTCGAGAACCATGAAGTCATTGCCCAGGCCGTGCATCTTGGTAAAACGCAGCAGCATGGGGTTACTCCGGCAGCAGGCTTTCGCCAGCAAACAACTCGGCTACCGTCTCGCGGCGACGCACTTCAATTGCCTGATCACCGTCCACCAACACTTCAGCGGCGCGGCCGCGAGTGTTGTAGTTGGAACTCATGACAAACCCGTAGGCACCGGCCGAATGCACGGCCAGCAGGTCGCCTTCTTCCAGCGCCAGTTGACGATCCTTGGCCAGGAAGTCGCCGGTTTCGCAGATCGGGCCGACGATGTCGTAGGCACGCGCGGCGGTATCGCGAGGGCGCACGGCGGTAACGTCCATCCAGGCCTGGTACAGCGCCGGGCGGATCAGGTCGTTCATGGCCGCATCGACGATGGCGAAGTCTTTGTGTTCGGTGTGCTTGAGGTACTCGACCTGGGTCAGCAGCACGCCGGCGTTGGCAACGATGAAGCGGCCTGGCTCGAACACCAACGCCAGGTCACGACCGTCGAGACGTTCGCGCACGGCCTTGATGTAGTCGGCGGCCAATGGCGGCTCTTCATCGCGATAACGCACGCCCAGACCGCCACCCAGATCGATGTGGCGCAGGTAGATGCCGCAATCGCCGAGGCGGTCGACCAGGCCCAGCAGGCGGTCGAGGGCATCGATGAAGGGCGGCAGGGTGGTCAGTTGCGAGCCGATGTGGCAATCGACGCCGACCACTTCCAGGTTAGGCAGTTGCGCGGCGCGGACGTACACGTCTTCGGCGTCGGCGATGGCGATGCCGAACTTGTTTTCTTTGAGACCGGTGGAAATGTACGGGTGCGTGCCGGCATCGACGTCCGGGTTGACGCGCAGCGAGATCGGCGCGCGAACGCCCAGCTCGGCGGCGACTACTTGCAGACGCTCGAGCTCGTCGGTGGATTCGACGTTGAAGCAGTGCACGCCGACTTCCAGGGCGCGACGCATGTCGTCACGGGTCTTGCCGACACCGGAGAACACGATCTTTTCGGGGCTGCCGCCAGCGGCCAGTACACGCTCCAGCTCGCCACGGGAAACGATGTCGAAACCGGCGCCCAAACGGGCCAGGACATTCAGTACACCCAGGTTGGAGTTGGCCTTGACCGCAAAGCAGACCAGGTGAGACGTGCCGGCCAGCGCATCGGCGTAAGCCAGGTACTGGGCTTCGATGTGGGCACGGGAGTAGACGTAGGTCGGTGTACCAAAGCGTTCGGCGATGGCGGACAGGGCAACACCTTCCGCGAACAGCTCACCGTCACGGTAGTTAAAAGCGTCCATGGCGTTCCCTTATTGGTAGACGTCGTGTTTGTGTGCTTTCGACGGAGACTGTTGCGACGACTTGGCCTGCTCTGCAGGATCCTGGCTGTCATCGGGCAGGTACAGCGGGCCTTTTTGACCACAGGCCGATACCAGGCAGGCAACCGCGACGAGCGCAGCAAGGGAAGAGATCAGGCGCTTCATGGCGAAATCCTTGAAAATGCGTTAATTGCGCCGGAGTATACCGGCCACCCGGCAGCTTGCCTATGTGACGCGGCTCCCGTCCGGCGGGCCTTTGACTGTGGCGCAGTAACTTGTCCTGCGTTGCGCAGGGATATTTCGTACCGCACCTCGTCCTTGGTGGTTATTCTTTGCAATCATCGGGGCTCGCCCGTATCTTGCGGCGCTTGAGCGTGAGTAGACACTTTTTGAGGTTCCCGTAATGAGTTTGACTGAAGCCCGTTTTCACGACCTGGTCGATGCCACCCAGCAGACGCTGGAGGATATTTTCGATGAGAGTGACCTGGATATCGATCTGGAGAGCTCGGCCGGTGTGCTCACCGTCAAGTTTGAAAACGGCAGCCAGTTGATCTTCAGTCGCCAGGAGCCGTTGCGGCAATTGTGGTTGGCGGCGGTGTCCGGCGGTTTCCACTTCGACTATGACGAAGAGAGCAAGCGCTGGATGTGTGACAAGAGCGACGAGCAACTGGGTGAGATGCTCGAGCGCATCGTCAAGCAGCAAGCCGACGTCGAACTCGATTTCGAAGGTCTGTGAGATCGTGACCCAGCCTGCGCCCGTTCGCCCGCCCAAGCCGCTCTATAGCAACGTCAGCCCGGCAGTGCCTTCGCCGTGCAGCGGTGTGTGCCGGCTGGATGAGCAGAAGGTTTGCCTGGGGTGTTTTCGGCATGTCGAAGATATCCGCGAATGGCGCTCGGCCGATGATGAGCGGCGGCGGGTGATTTGTGCGCAGGCTGTACAACGCAAGATCTTGGCTTAAGGGCTTTTGTGGCGAGGGGGCTTGCCCCCGTTCGGCTGCGCAGCAGTCGTAAGCTTTTTGGGGCCGCTTCGCGACCCAACGGGGGCAAGCCCCCTCGCTACATCGCTCCCTCGCCACAATGGTCAGCGCTGGGCCGTGGTCGCCCCCGGCTTGTTTATTTATTGAGCTGTGATAGTGTCCAGATACGCCTCAACCCATCGAGGCTCGTGAAAACCCCGCCTTTTTCTGGCGGGGTTTTGCTTTTTTCGTGCAGAAGAAAGGAGTCTGCCCTGATCATGACCGCACCTTCCATCACCCTTACCCGTCTGGACGTGCAACGTCTGGAGCGCCTGATCGACAGCCTGGATGACTCGCTGCCGGGCGTTATCGCGCTGCAAACCGAACTGGATCGCGCCGATACCCTGGTCGGTCACGAAGAGGTGCCGGCCGATGTCGTGACCATGAATTCTAAAGTGCATTGCCGCGAAGAAAGCAGTGGCAAGGACTACCACCTGACCCTGGTCTACCCCAAGGATGCCAACGCCGACGAAGGCAGGATTTCCATTCTGGCGCCGGTGGGCAGTGCGTTGCTCGGCCTGAAGGTTGGCCAGCACATCGACTGGCCGGCACCGGGTGGCAAGACTCTCAAACTGACCCTGCTGGAAGTTGAATCGCAGCCTGCCAATGGCGGCGCGTTCCCGGAATGAACCCCTCAGACCTGCTCGAGCGCCTCGTTCAATGCGCGCTCCAGGTCGGCCTTGTAGCGCAAATACAGATTGCTTGAACTCTGACCATCACCGAGCAGGCCCGACAGGTCCAGGTCGGTGATGTAGCAGCGATAGCGTTCGGTCTCGCGGCGCTGTTCGACGATTTCCCGGGCGACCACGCTGAACAGTTGGTCGCCATGTTCCAGCTCTGAAAATTCCCGCTGATTGCAATACAGCGTTACTTGCACCTGTCCTGGTGCGGCTTTGCCGACGATCGCCTGCACGTCATAGAACGGTTTGTTGACCGGGGTTTGCGGCGCCGGTCGGGCTTCGACCCGACGCGCCCGCGCGGTGCCTGAAGGCAATAACTGGTAATACAAAGTCTCCAGGCTCAGCGGCTGGGCGGCGTCCATCGGTAGCAAGGCGTCGCGCCGGTACTGGATCGATTGCAGGAAACGTTGCAGCGGCACCAGCAGGCTTTGTTCGTCGTGATAGGGCAAGCGTTGTTGCCACAAGGCATTGAACTCATCCAGTACGTACAGATCGGCCTGGTGTTCGTTGATCCGGTAGAACACCTGAACGCAGTCGGGTTGCCCCATGGGCAGGATCAGCGCCAGGTCGTGGTCTTCCAGTGCCATCGGGTCCAGATGCAGCGGGCTGTAGCTGGCCAGCTCTTCGCCAAGGTAGTCAAACAGCGCCGGCAGCGTGGCGAGGGCAACGTGATTGACCTGGCCGGGCACCAGCTCCAGCACGTGGTAATGCTGCTGGACCTGAATCAGGTAGCGATGATTGAGTTTGCTCAGCAGCAGGTTTTGCGCGGTATCGAGAACTTCTTCGACTCGTCGGGCTATGAATTGCGCGCGGTTGTGGCAGAAGCACCGTACCCGCAGCTTGGGCTGCTGTGGCCCGTCCGGCAGGTTGTTGAGGTAATCGCGCAGGCAGTCGAGCAGGGCATGGGGACCGTCAAAGCGGCTGACCAGCACCTCGTTCCAGCTGTTTAGCGTGACCTGATCCAGGGTCAGCACCAGATTTTCCCGCACGCCGGCGTAGCTCAGAGAATCGGTGCGCTCGGTGGTCATCAGGATGTTCATGTCGCGATGGTGCTTGAGCGGATCGACGCCGACGTTCACCAGAATCAGTATTTCGCTCGGCACGCTGGCGCGCAGCAAAGGCTCTTCGGCGACGGTGGTCAGGGGCAGGGCGATGCTTTGCTGCAGGCTGCCGAGCAGGTTGAACAGTTCGAACTCGCTCAAGTCGCTGGTGCCGGGGTGCAGGGCCAGGCGGGTGCTGCTGTCGATCACGCCGTTACGGTGACACCAGGTGAGCAGTTCGAGTAACTGGCGGCTGCGCTTGATCGGCGCGAAATGCTCCCACTCATGAGCGGTCAGGCTGCCGTTGTACAAACCCCATTGGGTTTGCCCCGGCTCTCTCTTGTTCGGGGCCTGCACCAGCGTCAGGGTGTCTTCGGCCAGATCGGGGGCGATGCCCGGGTTGATGCATTCGACCTTGTCGGCCTTGCGCTCGAAGGCCGCGTACAACCGCCGGCCCAGCACATTGAGGTCGCGCTTGTTGATCAGGCTGACGGTCTGCTCGTTACGGGCAAACTGTGTCAGGAAGCGGTAGCTGTAATTCAGTTCGCCGACCAAGGCACGGCGCTCGGCGCTGACCTGGCGGACTTTCCACTGGCTGCGGCTGTCGAGCAACGCCAACTGACGCTGATCCCAATGCCATTCGTGAGCCAGACGTTCGAGCAGCGAACGCTGCCAGCTCTGGGTGCGACCGCTGCTGCCGGTGAGCTTGCGATTGACCTTCAGGTACAGCGCACGACGTACCAGTTCGAGCCGCTCCGGTTCGCCCCGAGCCGTGAGGTATTCCTCGATGCGCCGGTAAACCACCATGTACGGGTCCAGTTCATCGAGGTCCAGTCGATTGGCAAACACCGCCTGTTTGAAACGCAGGCTCAGGCAGTGGACTTTCGGGTGTTCACTGGCGTAGACCTCGGTCAGCAGCAGTTTGAGCACTGATTTGTAGGGCGATTCGATGCCTTTGAACAGCTGCCAGAGCCCGGCACCGATGAACTCCCCGGGAGGGATGTACGCCAGATGCCCCAGGTCCAGGGTTTCGTCGGCACGGATGAAGCGTTTGGAAAGCAGCGTGTGGGTGTAACGGTCGTACGCAGCCTCTTCGTAGACCGGCACCAGCCACCAGATGGGGGTGCGTCCGGCCAGCCAGATCGCGGTTCGATAGAACTCGTCCAGCAGCAGATAGTGCTGGGTGGTGCCACAGTCTTCCGAGCTCAACTGCGTATCGCGCTCGCCGAGCACGAAGCGGGCCGGGTCGATCAGGAAAAAGTGCGCCTCGGCGCCCTGGCTGGCGGCCCAGACTTCCAGCAACTGGCATTTCTTGCGCAGTTCAGCGAGCTCGCATTCGCTCAGGTCCGGCCCATGACAGACCCACACGTCCATGTCGCTCTGATCGGCCTGGGCCAGAGTGCCGAGGCTGCCCATCAGGAACAGGCCGTGAATGGGGCGCGGCGGATTGCTGCCGTGGCGCGGTTTGTAGGAAAACGAGCGGGTCAGGCGCTGGGCTTCGGCGAGGGTGTTGGTGTCGGGGTCGTAATTCGACAGGCCGGCCGGGGTGCTACCCGAAACGTAACCCGGCAATAGCGGATGATTGACGTGGAAAAACAGCGGCAGCAGGGTCAGCACCGTTTGCTGGCGGGTCGACAACCCTTCCATCGCACGGGCCATGCGACCCTCGTTGAGCTTCAGGAAACGGGCGCGCAGCTGGCTGAGAACCTTGCGATCGATTCCCTCGTCCAGATCGGGGCGGATTTCATGGGTGCGGGTCATGTCAGCTCAATCCGGCTCGCGGGGCTCGGACGCAGGAGGGCTCAGGGTGAGGGGCAGTTTAGCGCCTCGGCCCCGGGACTTTTAAGCTGATTTTGTTTTCCTGGCGTCAGATTTCTATCGTTTGGCGACGGCAGGTCACAGGGCCAGTCATCAAGTGTGCCCGCGGAAATCCCGTGACAGAGCTTTCCGTGGGCTATGCAGTGATGCTCAGGCTGTTTCCCGCACGGACAGAATGGTGAGAACGGTTTGCACGTTTTGTGCGGCGTCACGCCCCAGGCTGGTCAGATAACCGCCATCGGGCTGGGTGATCAATTCTTTGTCGAACAGTCTTTGTGCGGCGGCAATGGCTTTCGGGGCAGCGGTCTGATGAATTTTCAAACCTTCCTGGGAACTGTCCAGGTTGAAGAGTGCGAGGATTTCCAGTTCGGCAACCAACTCAGGGGTAAGCGACATAAGGACTCCAGACTTTCTAGGAATTAGACGATAGCGCCCCTAAGGTGAACCCGTCGGTGAGGCATGTCCAGTGCTGGCAACAGGGTTTTTCTCCCCGAGAGGCATTCCCCGGAGGGTGATAAGGACAGCGGGGGTGGTTTCTGTAGGAGCGAGCGCGCTCCTACAGGGGGAGGGCGGGGTTATTGCTTTTCCGGCGGCAACTCTGGCAGTGCGCGCAGCGCCGTTTCATACCATTCGGTGTCGAATGCACGGTCCTCATCGAGCATGGCGTCGATCTCGTAGGCCAGCACATGGGCCATCAGGTTGAGGATTTCTTCACGCTCGTAACCCACCAGGGTCAGCTTGTTGAAGGTTGCCTTGGCCGCTGGCGGGTTGTCGCTTTCGATCTGGTTTTCGATTGCTTCGATCAGCGTCGTTTCGGCGAATTCTTCGTCGTCGTTGTCGATGTCGTTTGGCTCGCTCATGGCAGGCTCCTCAAGGAAAGGCGGCCAGTTTACCTGCATTCAGCATTGTGATGCTGCTGGCAAGAAGTGCCTGGGCGTTCTATAACTGGCGCTGCCAACCCCCTGCACGGCCTGGAGGCTATGTAATGCTCAAGCTTTATGGATTTTGCGTCAGCAACTACTACAACATGGTCAAGCTGGCGTTGCTGGAGAAGGGACTGCCGTTTGAAGAGGTGCCGTTTTACCCAGGCTCCAGCCCCGAGGCGCTGGCCATCAGCCCGCGCGGCAAGGTTCCGGTACTGGGCGTCGAGCAAGGTTTCGTCAACGAAACCAGCGTGATTCTCGAGTACCTCGAGCAGAGCCAGAAAGGCACACCGCTGCTGCCGAGCGAGCCCTTCGAGCGAGCGCAGGCGCTGGCTTTGGCCAAGGAAATCGAGTTGTACATCGAACTGCCAGCGCGAGCCTGCTACCCCGAAGCGTTTTTCGGCATGTCAGTGCCGGAAGCGATCAAGGACAAGACCAAGGCCGAGTTGCTGCTGGGGTTCGCCTCACTGGGCAGGCACGGCAAGTTCGCCCCTTACGTGGCGGGCGACCGTCTCAGCATTGCGGATTTGTATTTCCTGTACAGCGTGCCGATGGCTTGTGCCGTGGCGCAGAAGCTGTTCGATATTGATCTGCTGGCTGAGATGCCGGCGGCCAGGGCGCTGCTGGAGCGTCTGGGGCAGAATCCGAACGTGCAGCGAATTGCGGCAGAAAAGGGCGCAGCAATGCCCGCGTTTCTGGAGATGATCGCGTCGAAGAAATAGATTGTGTAACGATCTTGAGAATGCCTTCGCGGGCAAGTCTCGCGCCTGAGGGGTACGGTCCCCTGTAGGCGCGAGCGGTGCGGCGATCCGACTTGCCCGCGAAGCTTTTAACGGCTGGCGAGCAATGCCTGACCGCGAGCCACGGCAGCCTTGACCTGTGCCGGCGCGGTTCCGCCGATATGGTCACGGGCATTCACCGAACCTTCCAGGGTCAGCACGGCAAACACGTCCTGCTCGATCTGGTCGCTGAACTTGCGCAGTTCTTCCAGGCTCATTTCCGCCAGGTCCTTGCCGCTGTCTACGCCGTACTTCACCGCGTGGCCAACGATCTCGTGGCAATCACGGAACGGCAAGCCGCGGCGTACCAGGTAGTCGGCCAGGTCGGTGGCGGTCGAGAAACCGCGCAGGGCCGCTTCGCGCATCATCGCGTGCTTGGGCTTGATCGCCGGGATCATGTCTGCGAAGGCTCGCAGCGAGTCGCGCAGGGTGTCGGCGGCGTCGAACAGCGGTTCCTTGTCTTCCTGGTTGTCCTTGTTGTAGGCCAACGGCTGGCCTTTCATCAGGGTCAGCAGGCCCATCAGCGCGCCGAACACCCGGCCAGTCTTGCCGCGAACCAGCTCCGGCACGTCCGGGTTTTTCTTTTGCGGCATGATCGAGCTACCGGTGCAGAAACGGTCCGGCAGATCGATGAACTGGAACTGCGCACTGGTCCACAGCACGAGCTCTTCGGAGAACCGCGACAAGTGCATCATCGCGATGCTCGCGGCCGAGCAGAACTCGATGGCGAAGTCGCGATCGGACACGTTGTCCAGGGAGTTGCCGCCAACAGCGTCAAAGCCCAGCAACTGAGCGGTGTACTCGCGGTCGATCGGGTAAGTGGTACCAGCCAGTGCAGCACTGCCCAGCGGCATGCGGTTGGTACGCTTGCGGCAGTCCACCAGGCGCTCGTAGTCGCGGCTGAGCATTTCGAACCAGGCCAGCATGTGGTGCCCGAAAGTCACCGGCTGCGCGGTTTGCAGGTGGGTGAAGCCTGGCATGATGCTGCCGGCTTCGCGCTCGGCCTGCTCCAGCAAGCCTTTTTGCAGGCGGGTGATCTCAGCCAGGATCAGGTCGATCTCGTCACGCAGCCACAGACGAATGTCGGTGGCGACCTGGTCGTTGCGGCTACGGCCGGTGTGCAGCTTTTTACCGGTCACGCCGATGCGGTCGGTCAGGCGCGCCTCGATGTTCATGTGCACGTCTTCGAGGTCGATGCGCCAGTCGAACTGGCCGGCCTCGATTTCACCCTGGATGGTCTTCAGGCCATCGATGATGCTGTCGCGCTCGGCATCGGTCAGCACGCCGACCTTGGCCAGCATCGTGGCGTGGGCGATCGAGCCCATGATGTCGTGGCGATACAGGCGCTGGTCGAAGGTGACGGAGGCGGTGAAGCGGGCAACGAAGGCGTCGACGGGTTCACTGAAGCGGCCGCCCCAGGACTGATTGGTCTTGTCAGTGCTCATGAATTCGCTCGTATCGGCTTGAAGAAAGATGGCGTGGAACGCTGACGCGGATAATAACAGGGTTGCCAATCCTGTCGCTGACACTGGTCGATACGTTTTTTTCTCATGGGGCGATCCATACTCGAAGCCAGCGATGCGCAAATTGCGCAACGATATTTCTCATTTGAGCAATATCGTCGCGGCAACCGTCTACAGTTGGACAGTAGGATCAGCGCACTTCTCGATGCTGCAGCTGACTATAGAGAGAAGAGGGGTGTTCATATTGTGTATCAGCAAACCTTATGGCGATGCCTCGCCAACGCGGGCCTGGGCCGTCAGTCACCCGGCAGATGAAAATTTAGCCGCCGGTCTTGCGGCACTTTTTGGCCCTCGCGCTAGTCTTAGCGTGGATCGCGGTGACGGACGTCACTTCACCTGTCTACGCTATCTTTGTGCGAGACTCACGCAGGAATCCAGCGCAATATGAATGTCCTGATCGTTGATGACGAACCCCTGGCCCGCGAGCGCCTGAGCCGAATGGTCGGCGAACTCGAGGGATACAACGTCCTGGAGCCCAGCGCCACGAATGGCGAAGAGGCGTTGGCACTGATCGACAGCCACAAGCCGGATATCGTACTACTCGATATTCGCATGCCGGGCCTCGATGGCCTGCAAGTGGCGGCACGATTGTGCGAACGCGAAACCCCGCCCGCCGTGGTGTTTTGCACAGGGCCCGATGAATTTGCCTTGGAAGCCCTACAGGCCAGCGCCGTGGGCTATCTGGTGAAGCCAGTGCGCACAGAACAGTTACATGAAGCATTGAAAAAAGCCGAACGCCCCAATCGCATCCAGCTCGCCGCCTTGACTCGTCCCGCCGCCGAAACCGGCAGCGGCCCACGCAGCCATATCAGCGCCCGCACCCGTAAAGGTATTGAACTGATCCCGTTGGGCCAGGTGGTCTACTTTATTGCCGACCACAAGTACGTGACCTTGCGCCATGAAGGTGGCGAGGTGCTGCTGGATGAGCCACTCAAGGCCCTCGAAGACGAATTTGGCGACCGTTTCGTGCGGATCCACCGCAATGCACTGGTCGCCCGCGAACGCATTGAACGGCTGCAACGCACCCCCCTGGGGCATTTCCAGCTGTTTCTCAAAGGCCTGAACGGCGACGCCCTGATCGTCAGCCGACGCCATGTGGCCGGCGTGCGCAAAATGATGCAGCAGCTTTAATCCGCCATTCAGGGCGGATTTCTACCCTGTTTTAGGGCCTTGAGGGCCAGGGAGGCCATGCAGTTTCTGATACAAGTCAAAGTGGATTTGGCTGAGCTGTTATTATCCGCCGTATCTATTCAGTACGGATTGATCCATGTCCTCTCGCGAAATCCGCATCGCCACCCGCAAAAGTGCTCTCGCCCTGTGGCAGGCCGAATACGTCAAGGCTCGTCTGGAACAGGCCCATCCGGGCCTGCTCGTGACACTGGTGCCCATGGTCAGTCGCGGCGACAAGCTGCTCGATTCGCCCCTGTCGAAAATCGGCGGCAAGGGCCTGTTCGTCAAGGAGCTGGAAACCGCGCTGCTGGAAAACGAAGCCGACATCGCCGTGCACTCCATGAAGGACGTGCCGATGGACTTCCCCGAAGGCCTCGGTCTGTTCTGCATCTGCGAGCGCGAAGACCCGCGCGATGCATTTGTCTCCAATACCTTCGCCAGCCTGGATGAGTTGCCACCAGGCAGCATCGTCGGCACCTCCAGCCTGCGCCGCCAGGCTCAGTTGCTGACCCGTCGCCCGGATCTGGAAATCCGCTTCCTGCGTGGCAACGTCAACACGCGCCTGGCCAAGCTCGATGCCGGCGAATACGACGCCATCATCCTCGCCGCGGCGGGTTTGATTCGTCTGGGCTTCGAACACCGCATCACCTCGGCCATCAGTGTCGATGACAGCCTGCCGGCCGGAGGCCAGGGCGCGGTCGGTATCGAGTGCCGTAGCGCCGACACTGAGATTCATGCACTGCTCGCGCCGCTGCATCATCAGGATACGGCCATCCGCGT
Source organism: Pseudomonas sp. URMO17WK12:I6 (assembly GCF_003253625.1). Taxonomy (NCBI): domain Bacteria; kingdom Pseudomonadati; phylum Pseudomonadota; class Gammaproteobacteria; order Pseudomonadales; family Pseudomonadaceae; genus Pseudomonas; species Pseudomonas sp. URMO17WK12:I6. Next base: position 399,402 of record NZ_QKYZ01000001.1, on the reverse strand, counting down.
GACCGCTGAACGTGCCCTCAACAAACATCTGAATGGCGGCTGCCAGGTGCCGATCGCCTGCTACGCCGTGCTTGAAGGCGAGCAGATCTGGTTGCGTGGCTTGGTGGGCGATCCGAACGGCGGCCTGCTGCTCTGCGCCGAGGCCCGAGCGCCACGCAGCAAGGCCGAGGCCCTGGGCGTGCAAGTGGCCGAAGACCTGCTGAGTCAGGGCGCCGACGCCATTCTCAAAGCAGTCTACGGCGAGGCTGGGCACGAGTGACTGGCTGGCGCCTGCTGCTGACGCGCCCTGCGGATGAATCGGCGGCGCTTGCCTGCGTGTTGGCTGACGCGGGGGTTTTCAGTAGCAGCTTGCCGCTTTTGGACATCGAGCCGATGCCGGCCTCTGCCACAATGTGCGCAGTGATTCAGGACCTGGATCACTATTGCGCGGTGATCGTGGTCAGTAAGCCGGCCGCCAGAATCGCTGTCGAGCTGCTCCACCAGCATTGGCCGCAACTGCCGGTTCTGACGTGGTTCAGCGTCGGCGCGGCAACGGCGCAGATCCTCGAGGCTAACGGGCTGGATGTGAGTTTCCCGGCCGACGGTGATGACAGCGAAGCCTTGCTTGAACTTCCACGGTTGCGCGAGGCTATCGCCCGTCCCGATCCTCGGGTGTTGATCGTGCGTGGGGAGGGTGGGCGCGAGTTGCTGGCTGAGCGTTTGCGCGAGCTTGGTGCTAGTGTCGAGTATCTGGAGTTGTACCGACGCGGCTTACCGCAGTACCCACCGGCAGCGTTGCCTGAGCGGATCGAGGCGGAACGCTTGAACGGGCTGGTGGTCAGCAGTGGACAGGGTTTTGAGCACCTGCACCGATTGGCTGGCGATGCCTGGCCGATCATGGCGCGGTTGCCGTTGTTTGTTCCAAGCCCCAGGGTCGCCGAGCTGGCACGCGCCGCCGGGGCCCAAACAGTTGTGGATTGTCGTGGCGCCAGTGCCGCGGCCTTGCTGACGGCGTTACGGGAGCACCCCGTACCCGTTTTCTAATGCAAAGGATGGATACGTGAGCAAAACAGCCTTGCCTAAAGATGACGTCCAGCCGGTGCTCGATGCGCCGGCAGAAGCACCGGTTGTAACCGGGCCACCTGCTACTGAGCCGCGCCGAGGCAATGGGCTGGCAATCGTCGCGCTGCTGTTGGGCGCTGCCGGTGTTGCCGTGGGCGGTTGGGGAGTCTGGCAGGTGCGTCACCTGCAAGCCGATAACCTGCAGCAGTTGAGTCAGGTACAGGCGTTGAACGATCAGGCGCAGAGCCTGAAGCTCAACGAGCAGCGTCTGACCGCTCGCCTCGAACAAATGCCTGCCGCCGAAGAGCTCGATGCGCGCAGTCGCTTGGTCACTCAACTTCAGGGCGATCAACAGCGTTTGAATCAACGCCTGGAAACCGTCCTCGGTGCCAGCCGCAAGGATTGGCGTCTGGCCGAGGCTGAGCATTTGCTGCGACTGGCCAGCCTGCGTCTGTCGGCGTTGCAGGACATCAGCAGCGCCCAGGCCCTGGTGCAGGGGGCCGATGAGATACTCCGTGAACAGAATGACCCGGGGGCTTTTGCCGCTCGCGAGCAAGTGGCCAAAACCCTGGTGGCCCTGCGCAGTACCGAACAGCCGGATCGCACCGGGTTGTTCCTGCGACTGGGTGCCTTGCGCGATCAAGTGATCAGCCTCACCGAACTGGCGCCCGAGTACAAGGACCGTGGCGAATCCCTGCTGGGCCTGACGGCCGATGGCGACGGCGCCAGTCGCTGGGCGCAATGGTGGGATCAGATCTCGCGTTACATCCGAATCGATTTCAACGCCGACAAGAATGTCCGTCCATTGCTGGCAGGGCAGAGCCTGAGCCAGGTGCGTCTGGCCTTGAGCCTGGCGCTGGAACAGGCGCAGTGGGCCGCGCTCAACGGTCAGGCTGCGGTCTACACTCAGGCGCTGACCGAGGCGCGGGACGTGCTCAAGGGTAACTTCAACCCGGACAACCCTCAGAGCAAGATCATGCTGGAGCAGGTGGCCGAGTTGAGCAAACAGCCAGTCACGGTGGTCACGCCGGATCTGACAGGCACGTTGAGCGCCGTCCAGGCTTACCTTGAGCGACGCAACGTCAACGCCGAGGACTCAGTGAAACCTCTTGGCAAACCTGCCGCGAGCACTGCGCAGGAGGCCACACCATGAAGCGTCTCTATGTGATCGTGTTCGTGGTCATCGCTGCCGCCGCCGCTTTGGGGCTGGCGATTGCCGAGCATTCCGGCTACGTGCTGATCGCCTACAAGAGCTTCCGTTACGAATCGAGCCTGTGGGCAACCCTGGCCTTGGTGGCCGTGCTGTGGCTGGTGTTCTGGGGCATCAAGGCGCTGGTCGAACTGGTGACGACTTCCGGTGGGGTGGTCAACCCATGGTCGCGGCGCAATCGCAGTCGACGGGTGCAAGTGGCGATCGAGCACGGCCAGCTGGATTTGGCCGAGGGCCGCTGGGCCAGTGCTCAGCGTCACCTGTATCGCGCGGCAGAAGCCGAGCGTCAGCCACTGCTCTACTACTTGGGTGCTGCCCGCGCCGCGAACGAACAAGGTCTCTACCAGGAAAGCGATAACTTGCTGGAGCGCGCTTTGGAGCGACAGCCCCAGGCCGAGCTGGCGATTGCCTTGAGTCATGCCCAATTGCAGACCGACCGCGGCGACACCGACGGCGCCCTGGTCACCCTGCAGGCCATGCACGAGCGTCATCCTCATAACGTCCAGACCCTGCGCCAGTTGCAACGCCTGCATCAGCAACGGGGCGACTGGTCGGCAGTGATTCGCTTGCTGCCGGAGTTACGCAAGGACAAGGTGCTGCCGCCGGCGGAGCTGGCTGAACTGGAGCAACGCGCCTGGGGTAAGAATCTTTCGTTGGCGGCGCACCGGGAAGAGGACGGAACGGTCGGTTTGCAATCGCTCGCTCGTGCCTGGCAGCAGCTCACCGCCGCTCAGCGGCAGGAACCGCAACTGGTGCTCGCCTATGCCGAGCAACTGCGGCAACTGGGAGCGCAGGTCGAGGCCGAAGAGGTTCTGCGTACGGCTCTCAAGCGCAAATACGACAGTCATCTGGCACGCCTGTACGGTCTGGTTCGCGGTAGCGATCCGGCCAGACAGCTGCACACCGCTGAAGGTTGGCTCAAGGATCATCCGGCCGACCCGAGCCTGTTGCTGACGTTGGGCCGTTTGTGTCTGCAAAGCAGTCTGTGGGGCAAGGCCCGGGATTATCTGGAAAACAGTCTGCGTGTACAGCGTAATCCTGAAGCCTGCGCCGAACTGGCGCGGTTGCTGGCGCAATTGGGTGACACTGAACGCAGTAATCAGTTGTTCCAGGAGGGCTTGGGCCTGCTGGACGAGCGCTTGCTGTCGGCTCCGCTGCCGGTGCCGGCTCATGCTTGATGCCGGCCTGTAGCCGCTGCCGAAGGCTGCGTTCGGCTGCGCAGCAGTCGTAAATCAGGCGCCGCAGTCGGATCAGGTGAGTCGTGTTAAACCGATTACGACTGCTGCGCAGCCGAACGCCGGCTGCGCCAGCTGCTACAGGGGGAGTCGTTCGTCAGGGCAATCCAACCGCTCCGAGTCTGCCACTGTTTTTGAGTTGTGGTCCTGGTCTGGCAAAGTCCTACAGCGGACTACATCTTATCCTCTCGACTCTGTCGGGAATTCCCTACACTTCTGGTGAAGTGTCCGTGCTGGCCTGCCTTGAAAGGCTGCTGCGCTTTCCTCTACCGTAACCGCTTGTCTCTACAGTTACGGAAAAGCCATGTCTTTGGCCTGCTCACGCTCCTTGTTTTTCATGGTTTTCATTGCAGGTGCCCTGGCCTTGGGCGTTTCCTATTACCTGGAATATGCGGTCGGCCTCAAGCCTTGCGGGTTGTGCCTGTTGCAACGGGTTTGCCTGGCGCTGCTCACGGGTGTCTGCCTGATGGCTTCGGTGCAGGGGCCTGGTCGCTTCGGATCATTCCTGTATTGGTTACTGGGTCTGCTATGCAGTGTGGCGGGTACCGTCACGGCGTGGCGGCAGGTTGTGTTGCAGAGTGATCCGGTGCATCAGCTCTCGGCATGCTCGCCCAACCTGACTGATCTGTTTGCCAGTACGCCCTGGTTGTGTGCCTTGCAACGGTTGTTCAAGGGAACCGACGACTGCGCGGAAATTTCCTGGACGCTGTTCGACCTGAGTATCCCGGAATGGAGCCTGTTGTTCTTCGTTGCGATGATGATTCTGGGCGGGTATCAATTGCTGCGCCTTGTCTGGATCGCCTGTCAGCGACCGCTCAGCGGCGAGTCGTCGCACCGGGTATTGACGGGCGATTAAACACTTGTATGAACTTTATCTCCTGCGTACCTTGAAGCCATAGGCGCGCGGGCATAATCTGGCCCGCACGTATCATTGGAATTATGTTGCTCGTTGCTGTTCTGCCTGACCAAGACCGGATGTGCCGAGTCTTGGTCAGGCGTAGAACGGCATGACCCATTAGGGAAGAGAGATCGCCATGTTAGATAGTTGTCAGAATGCTCAGGAACGCTGGGGTGGGGTTCATAAGCTCATTGACCGCTGGCTACAAGAGCGTGAAGAGTTGGTAAAGTCGTTCCACGACTTGCGAAATGCCAAACCGGCTTTCGCCGACAAGTCCTTGAACGGTCGGTTCTGCGAGATTCTTGTCGATTACGTTTCTGCCTGGCACTTCGAAGTGAGTGAGCATCTGGTCAATGAGGCCAAGGCCTTTGGCGACGATGGCGGCCTTGAACTGGCGGAGCAGATCAACCCGCGTATCGACGTGAGCACCGAGATGGCGCTGTCGTTCAATGATCATTGTCACAAGGGTGACTGCAACGACACCGAGCGTTTCGCCGAAGCGCTGGAAAAGCTGGGCAGCCAACTGCGTGAACGCTTCGAACTGGAAGATTGCCTGATCGAAGTGCTGCACACCGCCCACAAGGAAGAGAGTTCGGTTCAGGCCTGAACCCTTCCCGGCTAGACACTGAAAACGGTGCGCAATGCGCACCGTTTTTCGTTTCCGGCATTCAGCTTGTAGCACCACGCAATTCGACTTCGAATACCAGCGGCGTGAACGGCGCGATCAAGTCGCCGGCACCGTCGGCGCCATAGGCTTGCGCCGATGGAATTACCAGGCGCCATTTTGCGCCGACCGGCATATTTTGCAGCGCGCTACGCCAGCCGCTGATCACGCTATCAAGACTGAACCACTGCGGCTGACTGTTCTGATCGAACACGGTGCCATCAGGTAGACGACCGATATACAGCACCTGGACTTTGCCGTTCGGTCCTGCCTTCGCGCCGGTTCCGGGAGCCAGCTCGGTCAGCAATACTCCATCTGCCAATTGACGGACGCCAGGTTTGGTTTTTTCCTCATCGAGAAAGCGCCGCTCTTTTTCGAGGGCAACTTCGCTTTGCGCGACGGCGGGTTGCTCGGCGACCTGGGCTTCGTGCTCGGCAAGAATCTGTTCGATCTGCTCGTCTTTCAGCGCTAGCGGCTTACCTTGGTAGGCTTGCTGCAAACCTTCGAGCAGTGCCTGAAGTTGCAGGTCCGGAACCTCCTGGCGCAAGCGTTCGCCAAGGCTCGCACCCAAGCTGTAAGCGAGATCGTGAGCGTCATTTGTGGTGGCTTTTTCGGCGGCCTGGACCACGGAAAAAAACATGCACAGCGATAAAAAAAGGTAGCGCGACATAGGCACTCTCCGACCTGAGATGCGCAGGATTATGCCAGTGTGAATGCTCTCGAAGGTGAACTGGTTTTGCGTAAGCGCAGAACATTTTTACTTCGTTGCAACGCAGCGCTTTCGATACTGTCAACATGCCCTAGCGGCGGTTGCAGCAGAGGTCTAGTATGAGCCGCATTCACGTCAGCCAGGAGGTAAACCATGTCGGCCACCAAGAAGCCAGTAAATACTCCGTTGCACTTACTCCAACAACTCTCGGGCAGCCTGCTCGAGCACTTGGAAAACGCTTGTTCCCAAGCCTTGGCTGATGCTGAAAAACTGCTCGCCAAACTGGAAAAGCAGCGCGGAAAAGCGCAGGAAAAACTGCATAAATCCCGCACCAAATTGCAGGACGCTGCGGCGGCCGGCAAAGCCAAGGCACAAGCCAAGGCCAAAGATGCGGTGAAAGAACTTGAGGACCTGCTCGACGCCCTCAAGGCTCGTCAGTCCGAAACTCGCAGCTACATCCTGCAACTCAAACGCGACGCTCAAGAAAGCCTGAAACTGGCCCAGGGTGTCGGTCGTGTCCAAGAGGCTGTCGGCAAGGCGTTGTCCCTGCGTTCGGCCAAGCCAGCCGCGGCACCTGCGAAGAAAGCCGCTGCCAAACCGGTTGCTGCAAAAGCACCGGCCAAGCCTGCTGCGGCTCCTGTTAAAAAAACCGCCGCCAAAGCACCGGTAAAAGCTGCAGCGAAACCAGCCGCAAAACCTGCGGCGAAAAAACCAGTCGCTGCCAGCGCTGCGAAACCAGCAGCTAAAACGACAGCTGCCAAACCTGCCGCTAAGCCAGTCGCTGCCAAAACAGCTGCCGCTAAACCCGCTGCCAAAACCACGGCTGCCAAACCCGCCGTGGCGAAAACTGCAGCTGCCAAACCGGCCGCTAAACCTGCTGCAAAACCAGCAGCCAAAACTGCCGCCAAACCTGTCGCGGCTAAAACCGCTGCAGCCAAGCCTGCTGCAAAACCGGCGGCGAAACCTGCTGCAAAAACTGCTGCAAAAACTGCAGCCAAACCCGCCGCTAAACCGGCTGCCAAAACTGCTGCTGCGAAACCTGCCGTCGCTGCCAAGCCAGCCACTGCCGCCAAACCAGCTGTAGCGAAACCAGCAGCCAAACCTGCCGCTGCCAAACCGGCTGCAAAACCTGCCGCCAAGCCAGCAGCAAAACCGGCCGTGAAAAAGCCAGTCGTTGCTGCAAAGCCGACTGCCGCACCTGTTGCCAAGCCAGCAACCCCGGCCCCGGCCCCAGCTGCATCGGCTTCGCCGGCTCCGGTAGCCACTACCTCGACAGCTTCGCCTGCGCCAGCGGCATCGTCGAGCACCAGCACTACCCCAACCAGCGCTTCCTAAGTGCCGGTTACCGCGACGCGCAGCTGATGCAGCGCGTCGCGGCTCAGGTTGGCGGCGCCTGCTGCCATACCTTCCAGCCAGGCCGTTGGATCGGTCGCTCCACACTGCGGCCAACTCTGCGCCAAACGCTCCAGTCGCAGCAACAAATGCCTTTCGGCTTCCATCTCCAGTGTCTTCACTTTTTCGCGCAAATCATCCAGACCGGCATCCTCGCTGGCAGCGGCTTTCCATTGCTGGCGCAAGGTGCGTAACGGTTGCACGACATCCACGTCCCAAGGCCCGGCTACATCGCGTAGCAGCTGCAAGCGTTGTTCGTTGCAGGCGACTCCACGTTGCCCCAGCCACAATCCACAGAGCAGCAGGCACACATTCACACCCGCTGCCTGCAATTGCAGGCAGGCGTGTTCAACGCCGGGAAGGGCGTAAGTGTCGAGGGAAAAGCTCCACAGGTCAGAGGACATAGTGCTACTCGCGCCAGTTGCGAGCGAAGCTGGTAGACTCCGCCGCCATTATGATTCGACTTCAGAACCTGACTTTACAGCGTGGCCCGCAACGTCTGCTAGAAGACGCCGAGCTGACCCTGCACGCCGGCCACAAAGCCGGCCTCATCGGTGCCAACGGCGCCGGCAAATCGAGCCTGTTCGCCTTGCTTCGGGGCGAGCTGCACCCGGACTCGGGTGACTGCTTCCTGCCGGCCGACTGGCGCATCGCCCACATGCGCCAGGAGGTCGACACCCTCGAGCGCCTGGCGGTCGACTACGTGCTCGATGGCGACCTGCGCCTGCGTCAGGTGCAACGCGACCTGGCGGCGGCCGAAGCGGCCCATGACGGCGCCGCTCAGGCCCGCCTGCACTCGGAGCTCGACAGCGCCGATGGGTACACCGCCGATGCCCGGGCTCGCAAGCTATTGGCGGGCCTTGGGTTCACCAACGAGCAAATGGACCGGCAAGTAGGAGATTTCTCCGGTGGCTGGCGGATGCGTCTGAATCTGGCGCAGGCTTTGATGTGCCCCTCGGACCTGTTGCTGCTCGACGAACCGACCAACCACTTGGACCTCGACGCCATCATCTGGCTCGAAGAGTGGCTCAAAAGCTACCCCGGCACTTTATTGCTGATTTCCCACGACCGGGACTTCCTCGATGCCGTGGTCGATCACGTAGCTCACGTCGATCAACGCAAGATCACCCTGTATCGCGGCGGTTACACCGCGTTTGAACGGGCCCGTGCCGAACGTCTGGCACAGCAACAGCAGGCGTACGAGAAGCAACAGGCGCAACGTGCGCACATGGAAAGCTACATTGCCCGCTTCAAGGCCCAAGCCACCAAGGCCCGTCAGGCCCAGAGCCGGATCAAGGCGCTGGAGCGGATGGAAGAGCTGTCCGCCGCGCACGTCGATTCGCCGTTCGATTTCGTCTTTCGCGAATCGCAGAAAATCTCCAGCCCGCTGATCGATCTATCGGACGCTCGCTTGGGTTATGGCGAAAAAACCGTGCTGGAGAAGGTCAAGCTGCAACTGACCCCTGGCGCGCGGATCGGTTTGCTCGGCCCCAACGGTGCCGGTAAATCGACCCTGATCAAGAACCTCTCCGGTGAGCTCGAGCCATTGGCGGGCCGACTGACCCGGGGCGAGAACACCGTGGTTGGTTACTTCGCCCAGCATCAACTGGACTCCCTCGATTCCAAGGCCAGCCCGTTGCTGCACTTGCAGCGCCTGGCGCCAACCGAACGTGAGCAGACCCTGCGTGACTTCCTCGGTGGTTTCGACTTCCGGGGTGCACGTATCGATGAGCCGGTGTTGAATTTCTCCGGTGGCGAAAAGGCGCGACTGGCCCTGGCGCTGATCGCCTGGGGCCGACCGAACCTGTTGCTGCTCGACGAACCGACCAACCACCTGGACCTGGAAATGCGCCTGGCGCTGACCATGGCGTTGCAGGAATTCAGTGGCGCGGTTCTGGTGGTCTCCCACGATCGTCATTTGCTTAAAAGCACCACCGACAATTTCTATCTGGTGGCAGACGGCAAGGTCGAGGAGTTCGACGGCGACCTGGAAGACTACACCCGTTGGCTGGTGGAGTACCGTCAGCGCAACGTGCCGGTCAGCAATACCCCGGTCAACCCGGACAAGACCGACAAGAAAGCCCAGCGCCAGGCCGCCGCCGCGTTGCGTCAGCAACTGGCACCGCACAAGCGCGAGGCCGACAAGCTCGAAGCCGAGTTGGGCAAGCTGCACGAGAAACTGGCGAAGATCGACGCCAGCCTCGGCGACAGCGATATTTACGAGCCGGCACGCAAGAACGAATTGCGTGATCTGCTGGCCGAGCAGGCCCGGCTGAAGGTGCGTGAAGCCGAGCTGGAAGAAGCCTGGATGGAAGCGCTCGAATTGCTCGAAAGCATGCAGGCGGAGCTGGAGGCGCTGTCTTGATGGAGGCCTTCAAGCTGCCGTTGCCGGCGATGTGGGTCGAGCCGCTCTGGCTGGTCGTGCAAATCCTGCTGATCCTGCTGGCCGGCTATGTCGCTCAGCGCGTCGTCGCTAAAGGCCTGACTCGCTTGGGCGAGCGTTACCCGTTCCCGCCGCAGTTCTTGATGCCGCTGCGCGGTGGTTTGCGTTGGCTGATCATGGGTAGCGCGCTGATCTTCGTGCTGGAGCGTCTTGGGGTGTCGGCCACGGTGCTCTGGACCGCGTTGTCCGGCTTCGTGGCGGTGGCTGCCGTGGCGTTTTTCGCCATGTGGAGCGTGCTGTCCAATCTGTTGTGCGCGATCCTGATCTTCACCGTCGGCCCATTCCGAATCGGCGATGTGGTCGAGTTGGTGGACACCACCGACAAGCCGGGCGTCAAGGGCCGGGTGGTGGCGATCAATCTGCTCTACACCACGCTGATCGAAGCCGAAGAGCTCGGTACCGGCAGTGCCATGGTGCAAGTGCCCAACAGCCTGTTCTTCCAGCGCTCGGTTCGACGCTGGCGCGGTACTGATGTATTTCCTTCAAACGGGTTCGAAAAGCAGGCTCGATAGGACGCTACCGCCGTCAACGCTGGTCGGCAGTCACTCTGTCCTGCAAAAAATCGGTAGTCATTGGTCGTAAGGCGCATTAGCTTAGACGTTTGTCACGAGTCTGAGTCGAGGTGTGCAATGCTGCTTCAAACATGGCTGGCATTTTTTGCCGCCTGCTGGGTAATCAGTCTTTCCCCCGGTGCCGGCGCCATTGCGTCGATGTCCAGCGGCCTGCGCTACGGTTTCTGGCGCGGTTACTGGAACGCCCTGGGTCTGCAACTGGGCCTGGCGTTGCAAATTGCGATTGTCGCTGCCGGTGTCGGTGCGATCCTCGCGGCCTCCGCCACTGCCTTTTATGCGATCAAATGGTTCGGCGTGGCTTACTTGGTCTACCTCGCGGTCAAGCAATGGCGCGCGCTGCCCAATGAGATGAGCGACGACGCTGCCATTCGGCAGATCGGCAAGCCGATGGCGCTGGTGTTCCGCGGTTTTCTAGTGAACGTCAGCAACCCCAAGGCTTTGGTGTTCATGCTCGCGGTGCTGCCGCAATTCATCGATCCCCACGCGCCGCTGGTGGCCCAGTACCTGATCCTCGGCGTGACCATGATCTGTGTCGACCTGATCGTCATGGCCGGCTACACCGGGCTGGCGGCCAAGGTCCTGCGTTTGTTGCGCACGCCCAGGCAGCAGAAACGCATGAACCGCACTTTTGCCGGGCTGTTCATCGGCGCGGCGGCATTCATGGCGACTTTGCGCAAAGCAGCGACATAAAGCTTCAGGCACAAAAAAGGCGACCTATTGAGGTCGCCTTTTTCATTACTACAGAGTGGCCAGTCTGAGATCAGTGCAGAATCACCGGCGCCGTATCTCGCGGCAGGTTATTACGCAGCGGTGCCTGCCCCGGCTGCTCGTAACCCCCACCACCGAGCTGTTGGCTCAGTTGTGAAGCCACGTCTTCACCCAGCGCCTTGGACACGTCACGCACCACCCGTGGGCGGTTCAGGGAAACCCGGATGTCCCGGCCATTCACCAGTTTGGTGTCCTGACCTTCGCCCATCGCCGTGAAGGCCGAGGTGATCTCGAAGGTCTTGGTGTTGATCAGGCTGAAGTCCGCCACCAGCGTCAACGCCAGCACCGCCGAGTAACTGTCGGTGTTGGCCAGCTCATTCATGTCGCGGGTGAAGTCGATGTCTGACACGGTGCCGAACAGCACATAGTCGGCACCCTTGAAGCTACCGGCCTTGATGCGCTTGATCACGTCATACACGTCGCCTTTGGACGATGCCGTGTAAGGCGTGCCCTGCACCAACTGGAACATCCCGGTGCGCAGGATCTCGCCCTTGATGTCGCCGGTGAATTTGCGCAACTCGCCTTGCTCGATGTAGCTGTTGGTGGCTTCGTACTCTTCGTAACTGGAAGAACCACTGGCGCCGTAATAGCTCTGGCTATGGTTACTCTGTGCCGAAACAGTGTGGACGTATTGCTCCACGCGCTCCTGGTACGCCAGATCCGCTACTGCAACTTTCGGGGCCGCTTGCACGCTGAACGCGCAAGCCAGGGCCATCATGCCAATCCATGTGCGCATCGATTAACGCTCCGTGGTTTTGCGGATCTCTTTTTCGTCCATCCACTCGGCCAGACCGCTTTCAACGTCGATCAATTGCAGGCTGAATTTGTAGAAGACGTCCTTGTAGTCGCTGCTGCGCTTGACGATCGAGCTGATCGAACCTTCAAGACGGTATTGGGCGGCAATCATGTTGCCGGTCTTGGCCACGGTGCTCTTCTTGTACAGGCCGCTCTGGTTTTGCAGCTTGAGCTGGTCGACCTGGCTCTGCATTGCGGTGTTGTCGCTGGCGAAACGGGCGACGCCGGACTTCATCAGCTGGGTCTTGATGCTGGTAGTGATTTCGCGGGTATCGATGTACTCGCTGGTCTTGTTCTTCACGTCGTAGACCTGAACCACCGGACGGCCTTGCAGGATGCCGGACTGGGCCAGGGAGCGGGTCATGGATTCGGCGATCATCTGCAGGTCGGTGGAGCCGAACTCGTTGGTCACGGTTTCCACGGCTTTGGTGTCGCCGTAGCTGATGTTTTTGCTGCCCAGCGTCGGTGAAGTGTTGGCGCAACCGCTGGCCAAGAGGGCGATGACGGCGATGAACGAAAAGCGTGCAAACATGGGAATGCTCTCTAGAACTGAACGAATAGGGTGTCGGGCTTAAGGCGTTTTGATTTCGAGACGGAAATCCACGGCTTTGGCGGTTGGCGCAATGGCCTGGATGAAACTGGTCTGCTCGCCGTACATCATCTGGCTTTTCCAGGTTTCCTCTTCGGCAACCGGGAAGCCTTCAGGGCCGAGCCAGGCAAAGCGGTAGTAGAAGGTCTTGTTGTTGTAGCTGGTGTTGCTCAGCTGTGCGTTGACCGTCATAAAGCCGTTTTCCCGCGCCACGCGCATGGCGCCGACCACGATGTTCTTGAGCTTGCCCATGGCCACGACCTTGCTGGCAGCGCTGCCTGGCTCCGGTGGTGGCGGGGTGGCGCAGCCGGCCAGCAAGGCCAGGGCGACGACAGTGATGAGTTTGAAGCGCATGCAAAGACTCCGTTCTTAAGGTTGTTTGAGGCTGGCCACGGTGGTCGGGTTGGCGCTCGGGATCACATGAGCGGCCTGGCCGCTGGCGAATACCTGATTGCCCACGGCGCGCAGGCTGATGACCTGATAGCGCTGATCCACAGTGATCTTGACCACCGAACCGCCCACGGCGCTCGGCAGGGTGACTTGGTGCTCGCCTTTCTTCAAGCGTAGACGCACGACTTGAGTGGTGTCTGGCAGGGTACGCCATGTACGGGTATCGGCACCTTCGAGCACCGCTGAAGAGATCCCGACCGCAAGACCCGCCAGTGGGTTGGATTCGTTGATCTTCTTCTGAGCCACGCCTTTGGTCACGGCACGGACGGTGGTGCGCAGGATGATGCCCGGCATGTCATCACGCAGCGCGCGGCGGGACATGGCGGTGGTGCTGTTGAGTTGCGTCAGGTTCACCTGCTGACCGTCTACGCCGATCTGGGCGAAGGGAGCGGTCGAGGTGTCCGGCTTGATGACCGGGAACGACAGCGGTGTGATCACCACCTGGTTGCTGATCGGCAATGGCAACGGAATGCGGATCGAGTCGCGGGACGGCGCCAGGCCGCTTTGCACGACGATCAGGATGTCGCTGTCCTCGTCCTTGGCGGGTTTGTCGAGATTCACCAGCGCCTGTTCCAGCAGCGGGGTGTTCGGGCGCAATTCGGCGGCCTTGCGATAGCCCGGTGCAGCCAGGTCTTTCTCGCCCAGGGCTTCATAGACGAAACCGGCCAGGTAATGGCTGAACGCACTCTGGTAGCTGTTTTTCAGGCTGACCACTTCTGGCGCGTCGAGGCTGGCCACCGGATAACCCTGGAGATCCTTGTACTGGGTTTTGACGCCTTCCTTCTCGGCCTGCTCTTCGCTCTTGAGGTATTCCTTGTCGCGCAGGTCGGCGATCACCGCTTCACGTTCGTGAGTTTTCTTGATCGCGGTGCGCGCGCCGTCGAAGTCGTTCACCGCCAGCAGGTTGAGGGCCATCTGCGTGGTCAGCATGACTTTCTCGTAGTCGTAGCCTTCGTAGCGACGGACTTTGTCATTGACCAGGAAGCTGCCGAACTGAGCCAGGTACTTTTCGGTGTCGAGCTTGACCGAGTCTTCCCACTTGCCCACCACCTGATCGGCGCTGCTCCAGGCATTCTGGCTGCCGGACAAGTCGCCCTTGGCGCGCAGCAGTTCACCCTTCTCGAAGTAATAGAGCAGGTCTTTGTCGGCGCCGGTGTTGTTCTTTTCCAACAAGGTCAAGGCGCCGTCGACGTTGCCGGCAGCCAGTTGCTGGTTGGTTTGTGCCAGTTCGGAATCGTAGTTGCGAAAAGCCGAACAGCCGGAGAGCAAGGTGACAGCGCTGAGCGCGATCGAGGTAAGGGCGCGAGAGGCCATAGGGGGTACTTCTTCCCTGAGTATAAGCAGCCGCGCGTGCTGGTCGGGCTGTTGGGACCCATCGGCAGGGAGACTGGCGCCCTGCCAATTCCTCATAAAAAGAGGAGCTTAAATGCCGTATCGCGAGAACGACGGCGCGGCATTATAAACAGGGATGCTGGCTATGTAATGGCTTTTTAATTGTATGTTTTCACAACGTGCCATTACTTATTTCTGGCCTGATACCGGCGCTGGCGAGGTTTGCACATAAGTCTTTCCGACGACGAATGCCACGGTGTTTATTGTGCGCAGGTTGATGACTTGAAAGTCGCGGTCGATGCGCAGGGTTACCGGCGGGGTGCCGGGCGCGTTCGGCGCGCTGAACAGGTGTTCACCTTTTTTCAGCCGCAGACGCGCGACCAGGGTTTTGTCCGGCAAGGTACGCCATGTGCGGGTGTCGGCCTCCTCGAATGGGTCTTCGCGCGTGACCACCAGCGATGCTTTGGCCGGGTTGCGTTGGTTTTCCTCAGCCTGGCCGATAGCCGCCATGTTGGCGCGGAACATGGCCCGCGAGATGATGGCGGGCATATCATCACGCAAGGTGCGCAAGGCCATGTCGGTGACGCTGTTGAGTGCGGTCAGCGGCCGTTTTCGACCATCGACGATGATGTGGTCGAATGCTGGCGTGATGGTGTCCGGGATCATCACCGGGAAAGAAATCGGGGCAACGATCACCAGGTTTTCGTTGAGCCGTACCGGAATCGGCACGCGCACCGAGCTGCGTGCCGGTGCCAGGCCGCTTTGGACAATGATTAACACATCACTTTCATCGGCTTTTGCCGGCGGTTTGTCGAGATTGCGCAACGCCTGCTCGAGAAACGGCAGGTTCGGGCGCAATTCAATTGCCTGGCGATAGCCCGGCGCGGCGAGATCGCGTTCGCCGAGGGCTTCATAGGTGAAGCCAGCCAGGTAATGACTGAAGGCACTCTGATAGCCGTTTTTCAATTCGATGACGGCTGGCGCATCGAGGGTGGTCACCGGGTAGCCTTGCAGATCCTTGTAACGCACCGAAATGCCCTGGGCCTTGGCCTGCTCTTCGAGCTCTTCGTATTGCCGCTCGCGCTGGCGGGCAATCAGTGCTTCGCGTTCGTGGGTTTTCTTGATGTCGGCGCGGGCGCCGTCGAAGTCATTCGCAGCCAATTGGTTGAGGGCCATTTGCGTGGTCAGCATGACTTTTTCGTAATCGTAACCTTCGTAGCGACGCAGTTTGTCGTTGACCAGCATGGTGCCCATTTCATTGCCAAACCGTGTGAGCAGTTTCATGGCCCCGGAGGGCACCGCTTCTTCGCGCTGGAATACCATCTGGTCAGCGCTGCGCCAGGCTTTCTGGCTCTCCGGCAGCGCATTGGCGACACTAAGGATGGCGCCTTTCTCGAAGTAATAGAGCAGATCCTTGTCTTCCCAGGGATTGTGCAGCTCCACTAGGTCCAACGCACCCTGGAGGTTGCCCACCAATAGTTGGTCATTGGTCTGTTGCATCTCCTGATCATAATTTCGGTACGCGGCACAGCCACTCAGTTGTAGGGCGAAACTCAGCAGCAAAGAGAACAACAGGCAGGAGCGCATGGACGATGATTCTTCCCTGATCGGATACCGCGAGGAGATAGCAGTTTGCCGCCCAATGTACACGCCGTTATGCGGGAAATACCAACAAAGCTTGAGCGAAACTCATTGGAAGTGAACAATGTGTTACTTCGTATTTCCATTTGAGATTTATTCATGACTGGCTTCTCTCGTTTTCTGGCGTGGCTCGTGCTGCCGATGATCGCGTTCTGCAGCTTCAATGCGCTGGCCGAAACCGCGGAGGGTGCGCCCAAGGCCCTGCATTTGCTCGATTACATTGCCGCCGATTACCCGACGGCGGTCGAGGGAGGCAAGGTTATTGATGAGGCTGAGTATCTCGAACAGCAGACATTCCTGGGGGAGCTGCAAGGGTTGATCGCCGATTTGCCGGCCAAACCCCAGCGTGCCGAACTGGAGCAGGGCGTCAACGGTCTGCGCACCGCGATCGCCGCTCGCAAGGACGGCGCGGACGTCACCCGTCAGGCGCGGCAACTGGGGGCAAAACTGGCGGTGACCTATGAAGTCAGCCAGGCTCCGGTCATTACCCCGGACCCGACCCGCGGCGCGCCGCTGTATGCCCAGCAATGCTCGGTGTGCCATGGCGATACGGGCATCGGTGACGGCCCGGCAGGTGTCGGCATGACGCCACCGCCGACCAATCTGCGCGATGCCGCGCGACTGGACCGTCTGAGCCTCTACGCGCTTTACAACACGCTGGGTATGGGCGTCGAAGGTACTGACATGCCGGCCTTCGCCGATCAGCTGGATGATCGTCAGCGTTGGGACCTGGCGACCTACATCGCCGGCTTCAGCGCCGATCCGGCCGCGGCAAAATCCGAAAAAACCTACAACATCGCCGACCTGGCGCGTCAGACGCCAGCCGAAGTGCAGGCCGTCGAAGGTCCGCAAGCGGCCGCGACCTTCCGCGCGCAACGAGCGCAACCGCCGCAGGTCAAGCGTGGCCCGGGGCAATTGCTTGAATACACGGCGGCCACGCTGGACAAGAGTATCGCCGCCTATCGCGCTGGCGAGCACGATCAGGCCTACGACCTGTCGGTGGCGGCGTACCTGGAAGGCTTCGAACTGGTTGAAAGCTCTCTGGACAACGTCGACGCCAACGTACGCAAAGACACTGAAAAGTCCCTGATGGCTTACCGTCAGTCGTTGCAGGACGGCTTGCCAGTGGCCCAGGTCGAGCAACGTCTGGAAGTGGCCAAGGCCAAGCTGAAAGAATCCGCTGGCCTGCTCGGTAGCGATGGCTTGAGCTGGTCGCTGAGCTACATTTCCGGTCTGTTGATTCTGTTGCGAGAAGGTCTGGAAGCCATTCTGGTGCTCGCGGCGGTCCTCGCGTTCCTGCGCAATACCGGCCAGCAATCGGCGGTGCGCAGCGTCAACATCGGTTGGGGCCTGGCGCTGTTGGCCGGGCTGGCGACCTGGGCGGTGGCGGCGTATGTGATTGACGTCAGCGGGGCCCAGCGTGAGCTGCTGGAGGGGGCCACTGCGCTGTTTGCCAGTGTCATGGTGCTCTGGCTCGGCGTGTGGATGCACGACCGTCGCCACGCAGCGGCCTGGCAGGATTACATCAAGAGCAGCCTGGTGAGCGGCGGTGGGCGTTTCGGGTTTGCGATCCTGGCGTTCTTCTCGGTGTATCGCGAACTGTTCGAAGTGATCCTGTTTTACGAAACCTTGTGGTTGCAGGCGGGGCCTGCGGGGCATAACGCCGTAATGGCTGGCGGCGCGACGGCGCTGGTTATGCTGGTCGGTCTGGCCTGGGTGATTCTGCGCGGCTCGGCAAAGCTGCCGCTGGCACTGTTCTTCGGCATCAATGCCGGATTGCTGTGCGCGTTGTCGGTGGTGTTTGCCGGCCATGGCGTGAAGGCGTTGCAGGAAGCCGGGGTCTTCGGCACGCGGCCGGTACCGTTCTTTGACTTCGACTGGTTGGGGATCCACGCTGATGCGTATTCGCTGAGTGCCCAGGCTGTAGCGATCATCGCGATCATCGTGCTGTACAGTCGCAGCCGGATGGCCGAGAAGCGGCAGTTGCCGGCGTCTTAAAAGCATTCGCTGCGCTCATATTCGCGGGCAAGCCCGCTCCCACAGGTTCAGCGCTAACCTTATGGGAGCGGGCTTGCCCGCGATGCTTTTCAATAGAGGAAATCCAATGCGCGTATGGATCGATGCCGACGCCTGCCCTCGGGCAGCCAAGGATCTAGTGGTGAAGTTCGCCCTCAAGCGCCAGTTCGAAGTGGTACTGGTGGCCGGTCAGCCGCAGATCAAGCCGGGCCTTGCGCTGGTGAAACTGATCGTGGTGCCCAGCGGCCCGGATGCCGCCGACGATTACCTGGTGGAACACGCGGTGCCGGGGGAGTTGGTGATTTGCAGCGATGTGCCGCTGGCGGATCGGCTGGTGAAGAACGGCGTTGCGGCGCTGGATCCGCGGGGTAAGGAGTTCGATGCGCAGAACATGGGCGATCGACTCGCGGTGCGTAACCTCTTCACCGACTTGCGCGAGCAGGGGCAGATGAGCGGCGGCCCGGCGCCGTTCGGCGAGCGCGAGAAACAGGCGTTCGCCAATGCGCTGGACCGGATATTGACCCGGTTGTCGCGTAAAGCTTGAGCAAGACGGTAATGATCGTTCCCACGCGGAGTGGGAACAATCACGAGTGTTACTCGTCGTTTTCGTGGGTCAGTTCCAGTACGCGGTCGACCAATTTGTTGATGCCGGAAGCGGCTTCGCTGATCGATTGCGCGAGCATGTACGCCGGCGTGCTCACCAGCTTGCGCGCCTTGTCTTCGACAATGTCGGTCACGGCGCACTCGGCGTGGGTGGCGCCCATCTTGTTCATCGCGGCGGCGGTATCGGCATCGTTGCCGATGGTGCAGGTCACGCCCGGCCCGTAGATTTTTGCCGCCAGGGCCGGCGAGATGCAGATCAGCCCCACCGGTTTGCCAGCCTCGGCGAACGCTTCGGTCAACGCCAGGACGTCAGGTTGAACGCTGCAGCCGGCGCCTTCGACGGCAAAGTTCGACAGGTTCTTGGCCGCCCCGAAACCGCCGGGAACGATCAGCGCATCGAAGTCTTCGACGTCCGCTTCACGGATATCCTTGATGTTGCCCCGGGCGATACGCGCCGATTCCACCAGCACGTTGCGCGATTCGGGCATTTCTTCGCCAGTCAGGTGGTTGACCACATGCAACTGCGCGATGTTGGGTGCAAAGCACTGCACCTGGGCGCCGCGCTGGTCCAGCCGCAGCAGGGTGATCACGCTTTCGTGGATCTCGGCGCCGTCGTACACGCCACAGCCGGAAAGGATCACTGCAATTTTTTTGCTCATGGGCTTTTCTCCAGATTCATGGCGTTAAATGTCCACTAATTTGTCACTCGTTGCCATAGGGTTAATTCGCGGCTACACCTAATCTCTGCTGAACGATTCCGATTAGGTCGCGTCATGAACTTCATTCTGTATGCGGTGCCGTTTTTCTTTGGGCTGATTGCGGTCGAGTTGTTGGCCGACCGTTGGCGCGGGGTGAGCAATTACCGCGTGGCAGACGCGATCAACAGCCTCAGCACCGGCGTATTGTCGACTACCACGGGCCTGTTGACCAAAGGTGTCGGCCTGGTCACTTATGCCTTCGCCCTGGAACATCTGGCCTTGATCGAGCTGTCGGCCGACAGTGTCTGGGTCTGGGTGTTTGCATTCGTCTTCTACGACTTCTGCTACTACTGGCTGCACCGGATGGGCCATGAGCGCAACATCCTCTGGGCCGCGCATTCGGTGCATCACCAGAGCGAGGACTACAACCTCTCCACGGCCCTGCGCCAGACCAGCACCGGGTTTCTGTTGAGCTGGATCTTCTACCTGCCCCTGGCCGTGCTCGGCGTGCCGCTGCTGGTGTTCGTCAGCGTTGCGGCGTTGAACCTGTTGTACCAGTTTTGGGTGCATACCCGGCATATTCCCAAGCTTGGCTGGTTCGAGTGGTCCTTCGTCACGCCGTCCAATCATCGGGCTCACCATGCACAGAACGCTCTCTACATGGATCGCAACTACGGCGGGGTGTTCATTATTTGGGACCGTCTGTTCGGCTCGTTCCAGGAAGAGGACGATAACGAACCGGTGATATTCGGCGTGACCACGCCGCTGGCGAGCTGGAATCCGTTGTGGGCGAACGTGCAGTTTTACGCGCAGTTGTGGGATGACGCCCGGCGCGCCGAGCGCTGGTGGGACAAGCTGCGGATCTGGTTCATGCGCACCGGTTGGCGGCCGGCGGACGTGGCGGCCAAATACCCGATGAACAAGCCGGACCTGGCTCAGTTCCGCAAATTCGAGGTGCCGCTGGACGGACGTCAGCAGTGGTATGTGGCGCTGCAGTTCTGCGTCTACATCGCCTTGGGCAGTTACTTGATGAATTTGGAGCAGAGCCTGCCGACCGCAGCCCTGGTGTTGGGTTGGGGCGCCGTGGCGTTGGGGTTGTTCGTGTTGGGTGCAGCCCTGGAGAATCGCCCGCAGGCGTTGAAGCTGGAGCTGTTGCGGCTGGTGTCGAACCTGCCGCTGGTGTGGCTGGCACCGATGGTCGGGCTATGGCCGGGCAGCGCGGTGGGCTGGGTGGTGCTGCTCAGTTACAGCCTGCTCAGCGGCATCGGTCTCTACTGTTGTAGAAACCGCGTCACTCGATGGGCGTCGTAGGTTCGTTGGACTTGGCCTGTTCGGCTTTCAGTGCCTGCTCATCGGCGTAGATCTTTTTCGCCAAGCGGGCATTCTTGAAGCGCCGCCGCAGCCACAGGACAAAGCCCAGGACCAGCAGGGCGCCCAGCACCCACAGCTCGTATTTCTTGACACTGCCCAGCATACCTTCGAGCACCGCGCCGAAGTGATACGCAGCCGCTGCCAGCGCCGCAGCCCAGATGGCCGCGCCAATCCCGTTGAGCAGCAGATAGCGTCCCGGCGGATAGCCCGACAGACCGATTGCCACCGGCATCACGGTGCGCAAGCCATAGACAAAGCGGAAGCTCAGCACCCAGATGTCCGGGTGCTTGCGGATATGTTCCAGTGCCCGATCGCCCATCAATTGCCAGCGCGGTTTGCGCGCCAGCAATTTGCGCCCGTGCTTGCGCCCCAGGAAGTACCACAGCTGATCGCCGGCATAACTGCCGAAGAACGCCACGACCACCACCAGGTTGATGTCCATGTACCCACGGAACGCGAGGAAGCCTGCGAGTACCAGAATGGTTTCGCCTTCGAAAAACGTGCCGAGGAACAGGGCAAAGTAGCCGAAGTCATGTAGGAATTGTTGGAGCATTGTCTGGGTGCTGGCGAAATGAACGCGCAGCCTAACCCTTCGTGCACATTCATGAAAGTGTCCAAATGTGTCTCGACGTGAACATTTCCTACAAGGACAATGGAATGCGGCTACCTGTCACAGGGGTGCACACAACTGTCATACGTTGGTCATAATGGCCGCTTATAACTGTCACGCTCGCCCGCCAGCGCGGGCTCAGGAGTCTGCCGTGAGCTTTACCCCCGCCAACCGTTTGTTTCCTGCAACCCGCCTGCGTCGCAACCGTCGTGATGATTTTTCGCGTCGTCTGGTCCGTGAAAACGTACTGACCGTCGATGACCTGATCCTGCCGGTGTTCGTGCTGGACGGTGAAAACCGTCGCGAAGCAGTGGCATCGATGCCGGGCGTCGAACGCCTGACCATCGATCTGTTGCTGGAAGAGGCTGCCAAGTGGGTCGAGCTGGGCATTCCGGCGCTGGCACTGTTCCCGGTGACGCCACCGGAACTCAAGTCACTGGATGCCGCCGAAGCCTGGAACCCCAACGGCATCGCCCAGCGCGCTACCCGCGCTCTGCGTGCGCAGTTCCCGGAGCTGGGTGTGATCACCGACGTCGCCCTGGACCCGTTCACCACTCATGGGCAAGACGGCATCCTCGACGAAGAAGGCTACGTAGAGAACGACATCACCGTCGACGCACTGGTTAAGCAGGCTTTGTCCCACGCCGAAGCCGGCGCTCAAGTGGTGGCTCCGTCAGACATGATGGACGGGCGCATACAGGCGATCCGCGAGGCGCTGGAGCTGGCGGGTCACGTCAATGTGCGGATCATGGCCTACTCGGCCAAGTACGCCAGTGCCTACTACGGCCCGTTCCGCGATGCGGTGGGTTCGGCGTTGAACCTGGGCAAGGCCAACAAGGCCTCCTATCAGATGGACCCGGCCAACAGCGACGAAGCCCTGCACGAAGTGGCGGCCGACTTGTCAGAAGGCGCAGACATGGTCATGGTCAAGCCAGGCATGCCGTATCTGGATATTCTTTATCGGGTCAAGGAAGCGTTCAAAGTGCCGACCTTTGTGTATCAGGTCAGCGGCGAATACGCCATGCACATGGCGGCGATCCAGAATGGCTGGTTGAGCGAAGGGGTTATCCTCGAATCCCTGACCGCTTTTAAACGTGCAGGCGCTGATGGCATCCTGACTTACTTTGCCGTCCGTGCTGCTCAATTGTTACGAGAGCAAAAATAGCCCTCCCAGGAACATTCGATGAATACCGAAGGACTCACTGAAGTTGCCGTAAAAGACGCTCAACCTGTGGTGGAGCAAATCGCTGAAACTCCGCCGGAGCTGGAGCCCGCTCCACCTGCGGTGGTGGCCGAGCCCGTTGTGGCGGCGCCAGCGATTGCCATTCCCGGTCTGGATGACAGCAGCCTGTACATCCATCGCGAGCTCTCGCAACTGCAGTTCAACATCCGCGTGCTGGAACAGGCGCTGGATGAGTCCTACCCATTGCTGGAGCGGCTGAAGTTTCTGCTGATCTTCTCCAGCAACCTGGACGAGTTCTTCGAGATTCGTGTGGCCGGCCTGAAGAAGCAGATCACCTTCGCCCGTGAACAGGCTGGCGCCGATGGCCTGCAACCGCATCAGGCCCTGGCTCGCATCAGCGAATTGGTGCACGGTCACGTTGACCGCCAATACGCGATTCTCAACGACATTCTGTTACCGGAACTGGAAAAACATCAGGTCCGCTTCATCCGTCGTCGTTACTGGACTACCAAGCTCAAGACTTGGGTCCGCCGTTATTTCCGCGACGAGATCGCGCCGATCATCACCCCGATCGGCCTCGACCCGACGCACCCGTTCCCGTTGCTGGTGAACAAGAGCCTGAACTTCATCGTCGAGCTCGAAGGCATCGACGCCTTCGGTCGCGATTCCGGCCTGGCGATCATCCCGGCGCCGCGTCTGCTGCCGCGGATCATCAAGGTGCCGGAAGAAGTCGGCGGCCCGGGTGACAACTATGTATTCCTGTCGTCGATGATCCACGCGCACGCCGACGACCTGTTCCAGGGCATGAAGGTCAAGGGCTGCTACCAGTTCCGCCTGACCCGGAACGCCGACCTCGCGGTCGATACCGAAGACGTGGAAGACCTGGCCCGCGCCCTGCGCGGCGAGTTGTTCTCCCGTCGCTATGGTGATGCGGTGCGGCTGGAAGTGGCCGACACCTGCCCGAAACACCTGTCCGATTACCTGCTCAAGCAGTTCAACCTGCAGGAGACCGAGCTGTATCAGGTCAATGGTCCGGTCAACCTGACCCGGCTGTTCAGCATCACCGGCCTGGACAGTCATCCGGAGCTGCAATACACGCCGTTCACCCCGCAGATCCCGAAACTGCTGCAGAACAGCGAGAACATTTTCAGCGTGATCAGCAAGCAGGACATCTTGCTTCTGCACCCGTTCGAGTCCTTCACCCCGGTGGTCGACTTGCTGCGTCAGGCGGCCAAGGATCCACACGTGTTGGCGGTTCGCCAGACGTTGTATCGCAGCGGCGCCAACTCGGAGATCGTCGATGCGCTGGTGGATGCGGCGCGTAACGGCAAGGAAGTGACGGCGGTGATCGAATTGCGCGCGCGGTTCGATGAAGAATCCAACCTGCAGCTGGCCAGCCGTCTGCAGGCGGCCGGCGCCGTGGTGATTTACGGCGTGGTCGGCTTCAAGACCCACGCCAAGATGATGCTGATTCTGCGTCGCGAAGCCGGCGAGATTGTTCGCTACGCTCACTTGGGTACCGGCAACTACCACGCGGCCAACGCCCGTCTGTACACCGACTACAGCCTGCTGACCTCCGACGATGCCTTGTGCGAAGACGTCGGCAAACTGTTCAGCCAGTTGATCGGCATGGGTAAAACCCTGCGCATGAAAAAACTGCTGCACGCGCCGTTCACGTTGAAGAAGGGCATGCTCGACATGATTGCCCGGGAGACGCAATTCGCCCTCGACGGCAAACCGGCGCACATCATCGCCAAGTTCAACTCGCTGACCGATCCAAAGGTCATCCGCGCGTTGTACAAGGCCAGCCAGTCCGGGGTACGCATCGATCTGGTGGTGCGCGGCATGTGCTGCCTGCGACCGGGCATCGCCGGGGTATCGCACAACATCCACGTACGTTCGATCATCGGTCGTTTCCTGGAGCACACCCGGGTCTTCTACTTCCTCAATGGCGGTGAAGAGCAGATGTTCCTGTCCAGTGCCGACTGGATGGAACGCAACCTCGACAAGCGCGTCGAGACTTGCTTCCCGGTCGAGGGCAAGAAGCTGATTTTGCGGGTCAAGAAAGAGCTGGAGC
This sequence comes from Pseudomonas sp. URMO17WK12:I6, assembly GCF_003253625.1. Classification (NCBI taxonomy): domain Bacteria; kingdom Pseudomonadati; phylum Pseudomonadota; class Gammaproteobacteria; order Pseudomonadales; family Pseudomonadaceae; genus Pseudomonas; species Pseudomonas sp. URMO17WK12:I6. Next base: position 375,105 of record NZ_QKYZ01000001.1, on the reverse strand, counting down.
TTTATCTTACCGACAACACCCACAGCTGGAGCCTGCAGTCGGACGGTCGCTACGTCCGTAATACACCGACCGGCAACCAGAACCCGCGCAGCGCCCAGGCCACCTTGCTGGAGCGGTTGGGCAGCCCGATTCTGGCGGTGCGTTAACGCAAACCTTGGGCGATAAAAAATGGCGATCCATGTGGATCGCCATTTTCATTTCCACCACCGTCCCTTGTAGGAGCTGGCTTGCCAGCGAATGGCTTTCAAGTCATGCATCCATTTCAAGGACGCCTTCGCCAGCAAGCCGGCTCCTACAGGACCGTGTTCGGCGACCATTTTCGGTTTTTTAGCGAACGTTCAGCACGAAGCTGACGCGGGTCAGCCATTCGGCTTCCAGGGCGAAGTCGGCCTGGGTCAACTGGTTGTCATCCAGCCAATGTTCCGGGAATAACACATCCAGGCTGTCGCCGTTGGCGTGCAGCACGACCTGTGGCATTTCCTGGGTGCCACGGATGTGGTGGAACAGAATCGCGAAGCGCAGCAGCACGCACAGGCGAATCAGCTTGATGCCGTCGTCGCCAAAATCGGCAAACCTGTCCTTGGGAATATTGCGACGGTGGCCACGCACCAGTAGCGCGAGCATCAGTTGGTCTTCGCGGGAGAACCCGGCCAGGTCCGAGTGCTCGATCAGGTAGGCGCCGTGTTTGTGGTACTGATAGTGCGCGATGTCCAGGCCCACTTCGTGGACCTTGGCCGCCCAGCTCAGCAGTTCGCGCCAGACACCGTCGTCCAGGTCCCAATCCTCGGCCACTTGATCGAAGGCATGCAGCGCCTTGCGTTCGACCCGCGCGGCTTGCTCCAGGTCGACGTGGTAGCGCTCCATCAGCGAGCTGAGCGTGCGCTCACGGACATCTTCGTGATGATGACGGCCCAGCAGGTCATAGAGCACGCCTTCGCGCAGGGCGCCTTCACAGTGGTCCATGCGTTGCAGTTCGAGGGCATCGAAGATCGCTTCGAGAATCGCCAGCCCGGCGGGAAAGATCGCCCGGCGGTCGGGCTTGATGCCTTCGAAGTCGATTTTCTCGACATCACCGAGCTTGATCAGCTTGCGCTTGAGCCAGGCCAAGCCTTCGGCGTTCACCTCGCCAGTGCCATGCCCGCCGGCCTTCAGCGCCAGGCCAATGGCGCGAATGGTGCCCGAGGAGCCGATGGCTTCATCCCAGGTCAGGCGGTGCAGGGCGTGTTCGATGCTCATGATCTCCAGCCGCGCCGCGGTGTACGCCTGGGCGTAGCGGGCCGGGGTGATCTTGCCGTCCTTGAAATAGCGTTGGGTATAGCTGACGCAACCCATTTGCAGGCTTTCGCGCAGCAGCGGTTCGAAGCGCTGGCCAATGATGAATTCGGTACTGCCGCCGCCGATGTCGGCCACCAGGCGTTTGCCCGGGGTGTCGGCGAGGGTGTGGGAGACGCCGAGGTAAATCAGGCGCGCTTCTTCACGGCCGGAGATGACTTCTACCGGATGGCCGAGGATTTCTTCGGCCCGATGGATGAATTCACCGCGGTTACGGGCTTCGCGCAGGGCGTTGGTGCCGACGATCCGCACGGTGCCGGGCGGCATACCGCTGATCAGTTGGGCGAAACGCTTCAGGCAATCGAGCCCGCGTTGCATGGATTCTTCGCTGAGTTGACGCTCTTCGTCGATGCCGGCGGCCAGCTGAACCTTCTCCCCGAGACGCTCGAGAATCCGGATTTCGCCGTTCTGGGCCTTGGCCACGACCATGTGAAAGCTGTTGGAGCCCAGGTCGATTGCGGCGATCAGGGACAGATTCTTGACTTGGGATAGCGGCATGGTCAGGGGGTCTCGGTCGATAACCTCGACATCCTGCCACGATCAAACGCTCGCGCCAACGCGCAGAGTTGAAAGCCTTGATCCAACCCTGTGGCGAGGGGGCTTGCCCCCGTTCGGCTGCGCAGCAGTCGTAAAACCTGCATGCGCGGTCTATTTGGAGTTGATGTGAATGGTTTTGGGGCTACTTCGTAGCCCAACGGGGGCAAGCCCCCTCGCCACAGGGGTGTCAGCCCGCCGCCTCCACGGTCCCAATGAAGTTCGCCAGCTCCGCCGTCTGCGGATTGGCAAACAACACCTTCGGATCTCCCACCTCATGCACCTTGCCCTGGTGCATGAACACCAATTTGTCGCCCACCTCCCGGGCAAAACGCATCTCATGGGTGACCATGATCAATGTCATACCTTCCCTGGCCAGTTGCCGGACCACGCTCAACACTTCATTGACCAGTTCCGGGTCCAAGGCCGAGGTGATTTCGTCGCACAGCAAGACTTTCGGCGACATGGCCAGCGCCCGGGCGATCGCCACCCGCTGTTGCTGGCCGCCAGAGAGTCGATCCGGGAAGGCGTCGAATTTCTCGCCCAGCCCGACCCGTTCCAGCATCTGTCGCGCCAGCTCGGTGGCTTTGGCTTTCGGCACTTTCTGCACCACTTGTGGCGCAAGCATGACGTTTTCGCCGACGGTCAGGTGCGGGAACAGGTTGAACTGCTGGAACACCATCCCGACTTTCTGTCGCAGACTGCGCAGGTCGGCGCGGGCGGCGTCGAGGTATTCGCCGTCGACTTCGATCACGCCGTCATTGATCGATTCCAGACCATTGAGGGTGCGCAGCAAGGTGGACTTGCCCGAGCCGCTGCGACCGATGATCGCCACCACCTGGCCTTCCTCGACACTCAGGTCAATGCCTTTGAGCACATGATGGTCGCCGTAATATTTATGCAGGGCGGAAATTCTAAGCAGAGGCATGCAGTCTCCTTTCCAGGTAGCGCGCACTGAGGGACAAGGGGTAGCAGAGCAGGAAGTAACCGAAGGCGACGAGGCCGTAGACCATAAAGGGTTCGAAGGTCGCGTTGGCGAGCATGCCGCCGGTCTTGGTCAGTTCGGTGAAGCCGATGATCGAGGTGACGGCGGTGCCCTTGACCACTTGCACCGAGAAGCCCACGGTCGGCGCCACGGCGATGCGCAGCGCTTGTGGCAGGATCACGTAACGCAATTGCTCCAGCGGGTTGAGCGCCAGGCTCGATGAGGCTTCCCACTGGCCATTGGGGATCGAGTCGACGCAACCGCGCCAGATCTCTGCCAGGTAGGCGCTGGTGAACAGCGTCAAGGCAATCGCCGCCGCCATCCACGGTGAAATTTCCACACCGGCCAAGGCCACACCGAAGAACACCAGAAACAGCTGCATCAACAGCGGCGTGCCTTGGAACAATTCGATGTAGGTGCGGGCGAAGTGGCTGGGCAGGGATTTCTTTGAAATCCGCATCACCATGATCAGCAAACCGATCAGCCCACCGCCGATAAACGCCACCAGCGACAACGCCAGCGTCCATTGCAGGCCCGTAAGCAGGTTGCGCAGGATGTCCCAGAAGGTGAAATCGCTCATTGGCTGCTCCTTGCGCTGCTCTTGGATATGTAGCGGCGACCGATCCAGTTCAGCAATTGGCGGATCAGCAGCGCCATGCACAGGTAGAGCAGCGTGGTCAGGGCGTAGGTTTCAAAGGCGCGAAAGTTACGCGACTGAATGAAGTTGGCGGCGAAACTCAGCTCTTCGGTGGCGATCTGCGAACAGACCGCCGAGCCGAGCATGACGATGATGATCTGGCTGCTCAGGGCCGGCCAGACCTTGCCCAGTGCCGGCAGCAGAACCACGTGGCGGAAGGCTTCGAAACGCGACATTGCCAGGGCGGCTGCGGCTTCCAGTTGCCCGCGGGGGATCGCTTGAATGCCGGCGCGGATGATCTCGGTCGAATAGGCGCCCAGGTTGATCACCATCGCCAGCACCGCCGCCTGCCATTCGGAAATCTGCAGGCCCAGCGACGGCAAACCGAAGAAGATGAAAAACAACTGCACCAGAAAGGGTGTGTTGCGGATCAACTCGACGTAGACCCCGAAAATGCCGGCGAACGGGCGGATGTTCCACGCCCGCACCAGTGCGCCGATGATGCCCAGAGCGACCCCGAACACTGCGCCAACGGCCGTCAGCTCAAGGGTGAACAACGCACCGCGCAGCAGCAGGTCGGTGTTTTCCACCACCGGCAAGAAATCGAACTGATAAGCCATAAGTCGTCTCCCGAGCGAACGATCAGAGATCGGCCGGCAGCGGTTCTTTCAACCAGGTTTGCGAGTTCTTTTCCAGCGCACCGTCAGCCTTGGCGGTGGTGAGGATCTGATTGACCTTGTCCAGCAACGCCGGCTCATTCTTGTTCACACCGACGTACACCGGCGAGTCCTTGAGCTTCACTTTCAGGGCCGGTACGCGTTTCGGGCTTTTCTCGCTGATGGCCACCATCACCACGTTGCCGCTGGCGATCAGGTCGACTTGCCCGGCAAGGTAGGCGGCGATGGTCGAGTTGTTGTCTTCGAAGCGTTTGATAGTCACGCCTTCGGGGGCGACTTTGGTCAGCTCAATGTCTTCGATGGCGCCACGGGTGACGCTGATGGTTTTGCCCTTGAGATCGTCCAAACCCTTGATGGCGGCGTCTGGCGGACCGAACACGGCGAGGTAGAACGGCGCGTAGGCACGGGAGAAATCGATGACTTTCTCGCGTTCAGGGTTCTTGCCGAGGCTGGAAATCACCAGGTCGACCTTGCCGGTGGTCAGGAACGGGATGCGGTTGGTGCTGTTGACCGGGGTCAGTTCGAGTTTGACCTTGAGTTGGTCGGCCAGCAGTTTGGCGGTGTCGATGTCGAGGCCGCGCGGTTTCATGTCCGGGCCGACCGAACCGAACGGCGGGAAGTCCTGGGGCACGGCGACTTTGAGGGTGCCGCGTTTGACCACATCCTCCAGACCGTCGGCGTGGGCAGGTGCCTGGCTCAGCATCAGGCTGGCAAACAGGGCGGCGAGGAGGGCGCTGTAACGCTGGGTCATGGCAAATCTCCGGATCGGCGGGAAGTGATTTCTGCGGATCGACAGAGCACGGGCCATGCCAAGATTCGGTTTCAGGGGTTGCAGGCCACGGTTTTGCTGGTGTTTCTCGGTCTTACTGGTCTGAACAGTTAGGTGGCATTTCGCACCTTGATGGCGCAATCGTGAAAACTCCCGAACCCCCATGGGGCACGACTTGCCGGACGTCGCGAATAGCTTTACAACTAGCCGCTCATTGGCCTGGTTCGTCTGAAGAAACCATGAATTCGATCTCCCGTGCAGTACCTGAAGTGGCGCTGCAAGCCATCCGCAAACTGATCACCGAGCAAGGTTTCGGGCCGGGTGATGCCTTGCCCTCGCAACGGGATCTGGCGGTGCAATTGGGGGTCAGCCGGGCGTCGTTGCGCGAGGCGTTGTCGTCCCTGAGTGCGCTGGGCGTGATCAGCATCCAGCCGGGCAAGGGCGTGTTCGTGCAGTCACCGGTCGATCTGCCCCGGGGCGAGGCGGTGCCGGGCTGGCCATTCGCGGCCCAGGCATCGCCGCTGGACATCTTCCAGTTGCGCTATGCGCTGGAGGGTTTTGCCTCGGGTTTGGCGGCCGTGACCCTGAGCACCGAGGATCTCGATGCCCTGGAAGACAACGTCGCCGCCATGCGCAACGAACTGCGTGCCGCCAACTTCGATGCAGCGGCGCGACTGGACTTCGAGTTTCACCGGCGCATCCTCCTGGCCAGCGGCAATCAGGCGATGCTGAGCATCCTGACAGCCAGCGCCGACATCTTTCTGGAGAGCCAGAAGCTACCGTTCATCCGGGCCGAACGGGCCATGGAAACCTGGCAGGAACACCGTAAAATCCTCCGCGCACTGGCCCGTCGAGCCTCTGGCGCCGCGCAGAAGGCCATGCAGGAGCATGTGCGCAACGCCGCCCTGCGCACCGGAATTGCCTTCGTCGCTCCCGCCACCTCGTGACTTGAGCTATACCCAAATTCATGGGGCACCATAGCGAGACTCAATCATCTGCGGCTTCCTGAACGGGGGAAGGGCAGCTATGATGGGCCACGTTTTTTTGCTTACAACCTGGAGACTTCCATGAGCAGCGATCTTATCAAACACGTTAGCGACGCTAGCTTCGAGGCCGACGTACTCAAGGCCGAAGGCGCTGTACTGGTCGACTACTGGGCTGAGTGGTGCGGCCCTTGCAAAATGATCGCTCCTGTCCTGGACGAAATTGCCGAGACCTACAAAGGCAAGCTGACCGTTGCCAAACTGAACATCGACGAGAACCAGGAAACCCCGGCCAAGCATGGCGTGCGTGGTATCCCGACGCTGATGCTGTTCAAGAACGGCAACGTCGAAGCCACCAAGGTCGGCGCGCTGTCGAAGTCGCAATTGGCCGCTTTCCTCGACGCCAACATCTAAGCGTTGTTATAAAGCGTCATGAAAAGGCCCCGCATTATGCGGGGCCTTTTCGTTATTGAGGGCTAGACGCTCCGAAACTCAGGTGGTACATTCGGCCCCGCACTGGTTTCTCCACTGCCCCCTGCTAGCCGTCGCCGACGCACTCCTTTTCGAATAAGTACGCGATCCTGTCGCCTTCTCTGCGGCGCGGCCTCATTAAGCCAAAAGCTTAATTTCCCCCCTCCATAAATGATTACGTCATTCCTATATGAATCTGACTGAACTCAAGCAAAAGCCGATTACCGAACTGCTCGAATTGGCCGAACAGATGGGCATAGAAAATATGGCCCGTTCGCGCAAGCAGGACGTGATTTTCTCCCTGCTCAAAAAGCACGCGAAAAGCGGCGAGGAAATCTCCGGTGATGGCGTGCTGGAGATTCTCCAGGACGGCTTCGGCTTCCTGCGCTCCGCTGACGCTTCCTATCTCGCCGGCCCGGACGATATCTACGTCTCGCCGAGCCAGATCCGTCGCTTCAACTTGCGCACCGGTGACACCATCGTTGGCAAGATCCGTCCTCCAAAGGAAGGCGAGCGGTATTTCGCGCTGCTGAAGGTCGACACGATCAACTACGATCGTCCCGAGAACGCGAAAAACAAGATTCTCTTCGAGAACCTGACCCCGCTGTTCCCGACTGTGCGCATGAAGATGGAAGCCGGCAACGGTTCCACCGAAGACTTGACCGGTCGTGTCATCGACCTGTGCGCCCCGATCGGCAAAGGCCAGCGTGGCCTGATCGTTGCTCCGCCGAAAGCCGGTAAAACGATCATGCTGCAGAACATCGCGGCAAACATCGCGCGTAACAATCCTGAAGTTCACCTGATCGTGCTGTTGATCGACGAGCGTCCGGAAGAAGTGACCGAAATGCAGCGCACCGTGCGCGGCGAAGTGGTTGCCTCGACGTTCGACGAGCCGCCAACCCGCCACGTGCAGGTTGCTGAAATGGTGATCGAGAAGGCCAAGCGCCTGGTCGAGCACAAGAAGGACGTGGTGATTCTGCTCGACTCCATCACCCGTCTGGCCCGTGCCTACAACACCGTGATCCCGAGCTCCGGCAAGGTGCTGACCGGTGGTGTCGATGCCCACGCCCTGGAGAAACCGAAACGTTTCTTCGGCGCTGCGCGGAACATCGAAGAAGGCGGCTCGTTGACCATTATCGCTACCGCGCTGGTTGAAACCGGTTCGAAGATGGACGAAGTGATCTACGAAGAATTCAAAGGCACCGGCAACATGGAACTGCCTCTGGATCGCAAGATCGCCGAAAAACGTGTGTTCCCGGCCATCAACATCAACCGCTCCGGTACTCGCCGCGAAGAGTTGCTGACAGCCGACGACGAACTGCAGCGTATGTGGATCCTGCGCAAACTGCTGCACCCGATGGATGAAGTCTCTGCCATCGAGTTCCTGGTCGACAAGCTGAAACAGACCAAGACCAACGACGAGTTCTTCCTGTCGATGAAACGCAAGTAAATCGAACAGGCCAAAAAGCCGGGGAAACCCGGCTTTTTGCTATCTGATTTTTGATCAACGGCAGTTCGTGGTTCTGAACTGAGGGGTTCGGCGCTAAACTGCCACCCCCGAACGCCACGGCCAAAACGAGGCTCACGCATGCAGTATCGCGACTTGCGCGACTTTATCAGCGGCCTGGAACAGCGCGGCGAACTCAAGCGCATCCAGGTTCCGGTGTCCCCAGTGCTCGAAATGACCGAGGTCTGCGACCGCACATTGCGCGCCAAAGGCCCGGCCCTGCTTTTCGAAAAGCCCACGGGTTATGACATCCCTGTGCTCGGCAATCTGTTCGGTACGCCTGAGCGCGTGGCGCTTGGCATGGGTGCAGAGGCGGTGAGCGAGTTGCGCGAAATCGGCAAGTTGCTGGCGTTCCTCAAGGAGCCCGAGCCGCCGAAAGGTTTGAAGGACGCCTGGTCCAAGCTGCCGATCTTTCGCAAGATCATCTCGATGGCGCCGAAAGTCGTCAAAGACGCGGTGTGCCAGGAAGTGGTCATCGAAGGCGACGATGTCGACCTCGCGATGTTGCCGGTGCAGACCTGCTGGCCAGGCGATGTCGGCCCGCTGATCACCTGGGGCCTGACTGTCACCAAAGGTCCGAACAAGGATCGCCAGAACCTCGGCATTTACCGTCAACAGGTGATCGGTCGCAACAAGGTGATCATGCGCTGGTTGAGTCACCGTGGCGGCGCGCTGGATTACCGCGAATGGTGCGAAAAACACCCCGGCCAGCCGTTCCCGGTGTCCGTGGCGCTGGGCGCTGACCCGGCCACCATTCTTGGCGCCGTGACGCCGGTGCCGGACAGCCTCTCCGAATACGCTTTCGCCGGTCTGCTGCGGGGCAATCGCACCGAACTGGTGAAATGCCGCGGCAACGACCTGCAAGTACCGGCCACGGCCGAAATCATCCTCGAAGGCGTGATCCATCCGGGCGAAATGGCCGATGAAGGTCCGTACGGCGACCACACCGGCTACTACAACGAAGTCGACAGCTTCCCGGTGTTCACCGTCGAGCGCATCACCCATCGGATCAAGCCGATCTACCACAGCACCTACACCGGCCGTCCGCCGGATGAGCCGGCGATTCTCGGTGTGGCGCTGAACGAAGTGTTCGTACCGATCCTGCAGAAGCAATTCCCGGAGATCACAGACTTCTACCTGCCACCCGAAGGCTGCTCGTACCGCATGGCCATCGTGACCATGAAGAAGTCGTATCCCGGTCACGCCAAGCGGGTAATGCTCGGTGTCTGGTCGTTTTTGCGACAGTTCATGTACACCAAGTTCGTTATCGTCACCGACGACGATATCAACGCACGGGACTGGAACGACGTGATCTGGGCCATTACCACGCGCATGGACCCCAAGCGCGACACGGTGATGATCGATAACACGCCGATCGACTACCTGGACTTCGCCTCGCCGGTCTCCGGCCTGGGTTCGAAGATGGGGCTCGATGCCACGCATAAATGGCCAGGCGAAACCACCCGTGAGTGGGGCCGGGTCATCGTCAAGGATGAAGCCGTTACCCAACGGATCGATGCCATCTGGAATCAGTTAGGAATAGATTGATGCGTGTAACCTTGCAGCCCTCCGGAGCAGTGCTTGAGATTCTGCCCGGCGAGCGGATTCTCGATGGCGCGCGGCGCCTGGGCTATGAATGCCCGCAAAGCTGTCGTAACGGCAATTGCCATGTGTGCGGCGCATTGCTGGTGGAAGGGCGGGTCGAACAGGCTGGCGATGTGCGCGACCATGGCGAGTTCTACACTTGCATTGCAGAGCCGCTGGAAGACTGCATCGTGTTGTGGGATGGCGTGCTCGCGCTGGGAGAACTGCCGGTGCGCAGCGTGTCGTGTCAGGTCATTGAATGCAGGGACGTCGGTGGCGATACCTGGCGCGTGCGTCTGCGTGCGCCAGCGGGCAAGCCGCCGCGCTATCACGCCGGCCAGTACCTGATGATCGAGCGTGAGAGTGGCGAGAAATCCGCTTTTTCCGTGGCCTCTGCACCGCATTCCGGCCGCGACCTGGAAATTCATGTGCTGGCGCGCGAAAGCAGCGCGCTGAGCCTGATCGAACAGCTCCAGCGCAACCCGATGGTGCGGATCGAGATGCCGTTCGGCGACACCCATCTGGCGGAACTGCCGAACGGTCCTCTCGTACTGATTGCTGCCGGTACCGGCATGGGCCAGATTCACAGCCTGATCGAACATTGCCGCGCCACGGGCTTCAAGCATCCGGTGCACCTGTATTGGGGCGTACGTCGTCCCGAAGACTTTTATGAGATCGAACATTGGGATGAATGGCTGAAGCTGCCCAATCTGTTCCTGCATAAAGTCGTCAGCGATCAATGCGGCTGGCAGGGGCGTTGCGGCATGTTGCATGAGGCGGTGTGTGAAGATTTCCCTGATCTGAAAGCACTGCACGTCTATGCCAGCGGCTCTCCAGCCATGGTCTATGGCACGCTCGATGCTTTGGTCGAAGCGGGGATGGATGCCCATCAAATGCGTGCCGATGTATTTGCTTACGCCCCGCGATCATAGGTGCGTGAACCGTTCTAGAAGCGCACCCCGGTTGTCACCATGGCGGCATTGAAGCCGAGCAACACCAGCTCGGCTGCCAATGGTCCGTAGTGTGCCCCGACTGAAGGAATGATCACCGGCGCGACCCCGAAGTGATTCAGAGGGATCTTGTCCTGAGACTTGCCGCTGTAACCTTGCAACAGACCACCGGTAAGTTTTATGTACACGGGATAGTCAGCGCTCTCGTAGCGTTTGCCCGCATACGCATAATATGAACGCTGGCTGAACGAGTTGCGAAAAGTTGCGCCACCAAACAACCAACCGGACGCTTGCTCGCGCTCAAGACCGATAAGGTCCTGATTGTTATTGTGGTCGGAGTCGGGGGAGAAGTGTCTGGTATAGACGCTGGCCTGCAAATACCAGGAGCCGGTGTCTTTCGCAGAGGTGTCCTCGGCCAGCGAGTGCTGCGCCGTGAGCATTAGAAGTAACCCGTAAATCCATGGTGTTTTCATTGTTCAGGCCTTTGAGGCAGTTTGGTTTGCGTCTTTGGGTGGCCGTTATACGCGACGTAAAGCTGCAATGGGTAGGCGGTAAATCCGAAGGGTTTGTAGGCATTTTCTCCTAGGTGAGCTTTATCCTAGACGCGCCGAATGCTTATGTATATTTCGTTCTGGTATTTAAGAATTCTCTTAAATGATATTAGGGTATATCGCCAAGCCCTCCAGCTTCAGTATTGGATTTTTTATAGGGGACGCAAGGTCATAGGGCGCTTAGTACTTTTCGTTTTAGTATTACTGCTATATGTTCTATGAAGTGAAAGTTGTTTATATTTTGTAATAATTGCTGGACCAAAATTTTATTGCCATGAGCGCCATTGAATCTGCTTTTTTGAATCTGGCTTACCCTCCGCGGCTCGATCTGGGGCCGCAGCTTACACACGAACAATTGCTCAGCTCGATGCAGTCGACCATGGCGCGCCATAAGGGTGGGCCGGTCTGGTTATTCGCGTATGGTTCGCTGATCTGGCGGCCTGAATGTGCGGCGGTTGAGCGGGTGCGCGGCCGGGTGCATGGCTACCATCGCGGTTTGTACCTGTGGTCCCACGAGCATCGCGGCACGCCGGAAGTGCCGGGGCTGGTATTTGGCCTGGATCGCGGTGGTTCGTGCAGCGGGTTCGCCTATCGTTTGCCCGAAGAACAACTCGAGGCTTCACTTTATGCACTCTGGCAGCGCGAGATGCCATTCCCTTCCTATCGTCCACACTGGCTCAACTGCCGTCTTGAAAACGGAAACCAGGTTCAGGCATTGGGATTTGTATTGGAGCGGCACCTGCCCAGCTATGCCGGCAACTTGCCGGATCACGTGCTGAGCCAAGTATTCGAGAACGCTTGCGGGCGCTATGGCACTACTCGCGAGTATGTCGAGCAGACCGCCCACGCCCTGCGTAGCCACGCCATGCCAGACCGGAATCTGGAGGCGCGGCTCAAGCGCTGTAAATCAAAGGCAGATCAGGCGAGCGCTTCGCGGCCCTGACTGGCGACGTTTTTGTGGCCCAGGGTGGGAGCCAGGAACGCCATAGCCAGCAGGCAGGCAACGACCAACAGAATGAAGCCGCCATTCCAGCCGAAATAGTCCACGGTGTAGCCCATCATGGCACTGGCCGCGACGGAACCACCCAAGTAACCGAACAGGCCGGTAAAGCCTGCGGCCGTACCCGCGGCCTTCTTCGGCACCAGTTCCAGCGCCTGCAGGCCGACCAGCATCACCGGGCCGTAGATCAGGAAGCCGATGGCGAACAGCGAGATCATGTCGATCATCGGATTGCCCGGTGGATTCAGCCAATACACGATCGTCGCAACGGTCACCAACGCCATGAACACCATGCCGGTCAGGCCACGGTTACCACGGAAGATCTTGTCCGACATCCAGCCGCACAGCAGCGTGCCGGGAATGCCCGCCCACTCGTACAGGAAGTAAGCCCACGAGGTCTTGTCGAAGTCGAAGTGCTTGACCTCTTTGAGGTAGGTCGGCGCCCAGTCCAGAATGCCGTAGCGCAGCAGGTAGACGAAAACGTTAGCCAGTGCGATGAACCAGAGCATTTTGTTGCGCAGCACGTATTTGACGAAGATGTCCTTGGCGCTGAATTCCTCTTCGTGACTGGCGTCGTAGCCTTCCGGGTAATCGTTTTTGTACTTCTCAATCGGCGGCAGGCCCGTCGACTGCGGTGTATCGCGCATCACAATGAAGGCAAACACGGCGACCAACAGCGCCACGGCAGCCGGTACGTAGAACTTGCTGTGCCAGTCGTTGAACCAGCCCATGCCGAGAATCGCCAGCGGGCCGATCAAGCCACCGCCAACGTTATGCGCGGTGTTCCAGACCGAAACCACGCCGCCACGCTCTTTCTGTGACCACCAATGCACCATGGTTCGCCCGCTCGGCGGCCAGCCCATGCCTTGCGCCCAGCCGTTGATGAACAGCAGGATGAACATCATGGTCACGCTGGACGTGGCCCAAGGTGCGAAACCGAAAACGAACATCACCGCGGCGGACACCACCAGGCCAAAGGGCAGGAAGTAACGCGGGTTGGAGCGGTCGGACACGATGCCCATCAGAAACTTGGACAGGCCGTAGGCGATTGCAATCGCCGACATCGCCACACCCAGTTGGCCTTTTGTATAGCCTTGGGCGATCAGGTCCGGGAACGCCAGGGTGAAGTTCTTGCGCAGCAGGTAGTAACCGGCATAGCCAATGAAAATCCCGGCGAAGATCTGCCAGCGAAGGCGTCGGTAGGTGCTGTCTATTTTTTCTTCAGGCAATGGAGCCTGATGTGCGGCAGGACGAAAGAAAGCAAACATTCAAGAGCTCCAGATTTCTTGTTTTGACTGCGGATGCGAATGTTACAGTTTCGTTACCGAAAATAGCACCGGTTCGCATCGGCAAAACAGCGGAAATGTTAGAGATCGCATGTTCCTTTATGAACATGTCGCTCAGGTATAAATGAGAGTCGGTACGGGGATGACGGAGCCAGGTCGCAGGCTGCGACCTGGCTTGAAAACGATCAACGAACCTGCACGACCACCTTTCCGACCGCCTTGCGCTGGCCAAGATCGTTGATCGCCTGCGCCGCATTGCTCAGTGGATACACCTGTGACACCAGCGGTTTCAACTTGCCTTCGGCGAACCAGTGAAACAACTGCTGGAAGTTCGCCGCGTTGTCCTGTGGTTGGCGCTGGGCAAACGAGCCCCAGAACACGCCGACCACTGCAGCACCTTTGAGCAGTGCCAGGTTCACTGGCAGTTCGGGGATACGTCCACTGGCGAAACCGACCACCAGAAGACGACCGTTCCAGGCGATGGCGCGGATGGCCTGGTCGAACAGGTCCCCGCCCACCGGGTCGTAGATCACGTCGGCGCCCTGGCCGTCGGTCAGGCGTTTGATTTCGTCCTTGAGGCTGGTTTCGCTGTAGTTGATCAGTTCATCGGCGCCGGCGGCTTTGGCCACCGCGAGTTTTTCCGCACTGCTCGCGGCGGCGATCACCCGGGCGCCCATGGCTTTGCCGATTTCCACGGCGGCGAGGCCGACGCCGCCGGACGCGCCGAGCACCAGCAAGGTTTCGCCGGGTTGCAGGTTGCCTCGTTGCTTGAGGGCGTGCATCGAAGTGCCGTAGGTCATGCTGAAAGCGGCGGCAGTGTTGAAGTCCATCGATGGCGGGATCGGCAGCACGTTGTAGCCCGGCACCGCGACCTGCTCGGCGAAACTGCCCCAGCCAGTCAGGGCCATGACCCGGTCACCGACCTTGAGGTGGCTGACCTTTTCCCCCACCGCGCTGACCACGCCAGCCGCTTCGCCACCCGGTGAAAACGGGAAGGGCGGTTTGAACTGGTATTTGCCCTCGATGATCAGCGTGTCCGGGAAATTCACCCCGGCCGCGTGCACGTCCAGCAGGATTTCGTTCTTCTTCGCAACAGGACTGGCGACGTCTTCCAGCACCAGCGATTCGGCAGGGCCGAAGGCTTTGCACAGCACGGCTTTCATCAGGGCTATTCCTTTGGGAGTGATGGCCGATAAGTGTAGGTGTGTGAGTTAACGGGTCAACGAGCATGCCCGACCCTGATAGTCAGCCATAAGCTTGTGCTTGAGCGGCGGGTCGTTATGCTAGGCCGCAAACCGGATAAGGAGCGAATTGTGAAAGCGTGGATCATGTTGATGCTGGCCCTGTCTCTGCCTGTGGCAGCGATGGCCGAAGAAGCCAAAGAAGGTGAAGCCCCGAAGGTCAACTACATCACCCTGAGCCCGCCGTTCGTGGGCAACTATGGGTTGGATGGCACGCCGAAGCTCAAGGTCTACAAGGCCGATGTGGCGCTACGGGTGACTGGTGACGAGGCGACCAAGGCGGTGAAGGCCAATGAGCCGTTGATCCGCAATCAGCTGGTGGCGTTGTTTGCCCAGCAGACCACTGAAACCATGAACAACGTCGAAGCCAAGGAAAAGCTGCGTCAGGAAGCCTTGAAGCAGACCCAGCAAGTGATGAACGACGAAACCGGCAAGCCGGTGGTTGAGGATCTGTTGTTCAACAACCTCATTATCCAGTAAGGCTTTTGTTGTCTGGGGCGGCCCCTTCGCGGACTTGCTCGCGAAGGGCGACTCGGCCCTTCAGGACGCCAGGCTCTTGCGAAACCGCAGCAGTGCAATGGTAAAGAACAGCAGGCCGATGGCGCTTAATGCCAGCAAGTCCGGCCAGACCACGCCGATGCCGGCGTCGCGAAACAGTATCGCGGCGCTGAGGCTGACGAAGTGCGTCGATGGCGAGCCCTGCATCACCCATTGCAGCCATTGCGGCATGCTGTCGAGGGGCGTACTGCCCCCGGAAAGCAGCAACATCGGGATAATCACCGGAATCGCCAACAAGCCGAACTGCGGTGTCGAGCGGGCGAGGGTCGCGAGGAATATCCCCAGCGCCGTGCTGGCGAACAGATAAACCGCCGTTACCAGCAAGAAAAAGCTCAGGGAGCCGGCCAGCGGCACGCCGAGGGCGCCTTTGACAATCACTTCCAGCGACACCCAGGTGCACAGCACCACCACCAGCATGTTGCTCCAGACTTTCGCCAGCATGATTTCCAGTGCCGTCAGCGGCAGCACCAGCAAATGGTCGAGGGTGCCGTGTTCGCGTTCACGCAGCAGCGCCGTGCCCGTCAGGATGATGGCCAGGATCGTGATGTTGTTGACGATCTGAATCACCGCCAGGAACCAGCCACCTTCCAGATTGGTGTTGAACAACGCTCGTGTCGTCAGCAGCACGGGTGTCTGGCTCGCCGCATCGCCCTGGCCACTGTAGGTCAGCAGCTCGCGCTGGAAAATCCGCCCGATATAGCCTGCGCCCATGAACGCCTGGCTCATGGCCGTGGCGTCAACGTTGACCTGCACCGCCGGCTGGTGGCCGCCTAGCAGATCGGCCTGAAAATTGGCTGGAACATTGATCACGAAGGTGTACCGCCCGTTGTCCAGCACCTCGTCCAGTTGACCATAAGGCAGCGGCACCGGCGGTTGAAATTCCGGCGGCCGCAGAACCTGGGCCAGTTGGCGTGACATGGGGCTGTGATCTTCATCGACCATGGCCACACTGGCGTTGTGCACACCGATCACTGAGCCCGCGGCCGGCATGTAGATCGCGACTGTAAAGGCGTAGAACAGGAACAGCAGCAATACACTGTCGTGTCGCAGGCTGGTGAGTTCCTTGAGGCCAAGACGCAGGATGTGCGCGAGTTTATGCATCAGACCTCCTGCTTTTTCAGCATGGCCAGGCTGAGCCCGGTGAACCCGAGAAAGAACCCGAACAGCGCCAGGCATTGTGGCCACAACTGCCGGATATCCAGCGCCTTGGTAAAGGTGCCAACAGCGATATCGAGAAAATAGCCTGCCGGAAACAGCATCCCCATGACCGCGGCGGCGCCATCAAGGGACGACCGTGGCACGATCAGACCGGAAAACTGGATGGTCGGCAGACTGGTGATGATCATGGTGCCGAGAATGGCGGCGATCTGGGTTCGGGTGAACGCCGAAATCAACAGACCCATGCTGGTGGTCGCCAGCACGTAGAGCAACCCGCCGAAGGCCAGGGTCAATGCGCTGCCCTTGAAAGGGACGCCGAACAGCCAGCGGTTCATGGCTGTCAGCACGGCGAGATTGATCAGACTGACGGCCAGATACGGCACCTGTTTACCTAACAGGAACTCCAGGCGGGTCAGCGGTGTGGCGTAGAAGTTGGTGATCGAGCCCAGTTCCTTCTCCCGCACAATGCCCAGCGCAGTCAGCATGGCCGGGATAAACGCCAGGATCAGCGCCATCACTCCAGGGCCGATGGCGTTGACGCTGACGACATCCTGGTTGTAGCGGAAACGGGTTTCCAGTTTGGCTGGCGCTTGCCGGGATGGTGCGGGACTGGACTGATCCGCCAGTTGCTCCAGGTTGGCCTGGTGTACCGCTTCCACATAGTTGCGGCTGGTTTCAGCGCGAAACGGCATACCGCCGTCGAGCCAGGCCGCCACCGTAGGCTGGCGACCGGCGAACAGATCCCGACCGAATCCGGGGGGAATCTCCAGCGCCAGTTTGATTTCCGAGCGTTGCAGTCGTCGATGCAACTGCGCCGGATCGCTTATCGGGGGTTGCTCG
The DNA here is from genome assembly GCF_003253625.1 of Pseudomonas sp. URMO17WK12:I6. Lineage (NCBI taxonomy): Bacteria > Pseudomonadati > Pseudomonadota > Gammaproteobacteria > Pseudomonadales > Pseudomonadaceae > Pseudomonas > Pseudomonas sp. URMO17WK12:I6. The sequence goes on along the minus strand of NZ_QKYZ01000001.1, from coordinate 358,042 downwards.
TCGAAGTAACGGGAGCCGCGGAAGGCCTCCAGATATGCCCGGCTTTGCGGGGTCTGGTCCTGGTCGTAGACCGCGAAGGCGAGTTTCTCCACGTCCAGGGAAATGCCATAGCCGAAAATCACCATCATGAGCATCGCCCCGAGCAGAGCGAAGGCCAGGCGTACTCTATCGCGCAGCAGTTCCTTGCCTTCACGGCTCGCCAATGCCCGCAGTCGCCCAAAGCTGAAGCGACGGTCTTTCATCGATGGGGTGGGTGCGAGCGTTGTGTCGATGGGCGTTGGTGGCGCCTCTGTCGCGCCCGGGCTCTGGGCCTGTTCCAGGCAGGTGACGAACGCGGCCTCAAGTGTCTGGCCGTTGAACTGCTGTTGCAGTGCTGCCGGGGTGTCGCAGGCCAAAACCTTGCCTGCGTGCATCAATGAGATGCGGTCGCAACGCTGGGCTTCGTTCATGAAATGGGTGGACAGGAAGATTGTCACGTCCTGTTCACGGGACAGTTCGATCAGCAGTCGCCAGAAATCGTCCCGCGCCGCCGGGTCGACGCCGGAGGTAGGTTCGTCGAGGATCAGCACTTCCGGGCGATGCAGCACCGCCACCGCCAGGGATAATCGTTGGCGCAGACCCAGCGGCAATGCACCGGACGGCTGATGGGCGACGCTGGCCAGGCTGAAGCGCTGGATCAGTTCGTCGATGCGCTGAGTGCTGTCGGCCTGGGGCAGATCGAACAGTCGCGCGTGCAGGTCCAGGTTCTGCCGGACACTGAGTTCGCCATAGAGCGAGAAGCTCTGAGACATGAAGCCGACGCGCTTGCGGGTGGCCAGATCCTTGGCGTTCACTGGGTTGCCCAGCAGCATGGCACTGCCTTCGCTGGCCGGAATCAGTCCGGTAAGCACTTTCATGGTGGTGGTTTTGCCGCAGCCGTTGGAGCCCAGAAACCCGAAGATCTCGCCGCGGCCGATGGCGAAGCTGACTTTATCCACAGCGGTGAAATCGCCGAAGCGCAGGGTCAGGTCATGGGCTTGGATGGCGATGTCGGCCGTAGCATTGGTTCGGGGAGGGATCACTAGCGGCTGGTTGTCGTGGCCGGTGTCGCCCTGAAAGTGGGTGAAGGCTTCATCGAGCTTGCCGCTGGGGGTTACCGCCGCCAGATCGCGGCTCAAACCGGCGGCGATCAGCTTGCCGCCGTCGAGCATCAGGCAGTGTTCGAACTGTTCGGCCTCTTCCATGTACGCGGTGGCGACCAGTAGCGTCAGTTGCGGGCGTTGGCGCCGAACATCATCGATCAACTCCCAGAAATGCCGTCGGGACAAAGGGTCGACGCCAGTGGTCGGCTCATCGAGGATCAACAAATCCGGCTCATGGATCAGTGCGCAACAGAGTCCGAGCTTCTGTTTCATTCCGCCCGACAGCTTGCCGGCCGGGCGTTCGGCAAATCGCAGTAGATCGGTGGCCAGCAGCAGGCTGTGCATGCGCTGATCGCTTTCGGCCGCGGACAGCCCGAACAGCGTGGCGAAGAAGTGAATGTTCTCGCGGATCGACAGATCAGGGTACAGGTTGCCGCCCAGACCTTGAGGCATGAACGCGATGCGCGAGTAGAGGCTGTTGCGGTGGCGCCGGTCCTGGATCGAGCCACCGAGCACTTCCAGTTGGCCCTCCTGTAGCGTCTTCACGCCGGCGATCAATCCCAGCAGGCTGGATTTGCCGGCGCCATCCGGGCCAATCAACCCACACCGGGTGCCAGTGGGCAGGCTGAGCGTGATGTCAGTCAGCGCATGCCGTTCGCCATAGCGGTGCTGAAGACGAGTGGCATGCAGTGCCAGGCCGGTCATTGAAGATTGGCCGGCCAGTCAATGGGAGCGGTGCGCACGTAGCCATTGCCGGGCATCCCCGGTTTGGCCTGGGGCACTGCGCTGGGACGGGTCAGGCGTAGCTTGACCCGAAACACCAGTTTCTGACGTTCGTCGCGTGTCTCGACTTCTTTGGGCGTGAACTGCGATTTGGCCGCCACGAAGCTGATTTTTGCCGGCAGTGGCTGGTCGGGCAGGGCGTCTAGCAGGATCCGCGCTTCATCGCCGACCGCCAGGCGTCCGGCGACGGATGCTGCAAGGTAGAGATTCATGTATTGGTCATTCGGGTCAATCAGCAGCAACACTCGCCCTCCGGCGCCGAGCACTTCCCCGGGTTCGGCCATGCGAAGCTGAATGATCCCGTCGATGGGGGCTCGCAAACTGCTGTCGTCGATTTCGCTGTTCAACTGCGCCACTTGCGCCTGTGCAGCGCCAATGGCTGCGCCGACGGCGGACACCTGAGCGCGGGCCGCAGTAACAGCTGCGTTGGCGGTGTCGAAGCGTGACTGCTGTTGGTCGATGATCTGGCCGCTGGCGAAACCGCGATTGAACAATGCCTGGGAGCGCTTGAGCTCTTGCTGGGCAAGCAGTTGCTCGCTCTGGCGCAGTTTCACATTGGCCTGGGCCGCGGAAAGATTTTCCCGGGCGCGTATCACTTCGGCTTCAGCCTGGTTGCGCTGTGCTTCGAGGGTACGGGTGTCCATGCGGGCCAACAGTTGCCCCTGGGTTACCTTGTCGCCTTCGTCCACCAGCACTTCAGCCAATCGACCGGGTGTTTTGCTGGCGATCTGCACTTCAGTGGCTTCAAGTCGACCATTGCCGACAGACAACCCTTGGGGCAGTCGGTTAACGGTCGACCGCCAATAACCAAACCCTCCGGCGGCCAGCAATACAGCCCCCAGCAAAAAAACGAAGAAAAGCGAAGAGCGGCTGTGCGTCGACATGTCTGCATCCTGCGTCTATTGCGTCCCAGTCTGACAGGAAAGTGCTAGGGCGACTTGATGTCAGTCAACTGAGGGGTAAGCCTGACCGTTTGGCAAGGTAAGCCAGAGTCACAGGCTGTAGCGCAGTATTTAGCGCAGATTAAGCACCACTGCCCATTGCTCGGCTGTCACCGGCATTACCGACAGGCGCGAGCCTTTCTGCACCAGTGGCATCTCGGCGAGTGCCGTTTGCTGCTTCAGATAATCGAGTTTAAGCACCTTGGAAAACGTCTCGACGTGAGCGACATCGATCGCGCTCCAGGCGTTTTTCTCGGCGGTGGCCTTCGGATCGAAGTAATGACTCTCGGGCTCCAGCGCCGTCGGGTCCGGATACGCCGCCTCGACGATCTTTCCGACCCCGGCAATCCCTGGCTCAGGGCAGCTGGAGTGATAGAAGAAAAACTCGTCGCCGACTGCCATGGCCCGTAAAAAATTGCGCGCCTGGTAGTTGCGAACCCCGTCCCAGCGCGCTCGCCCAAGCTTCTCCAGGTCTTTGATGGAGAGTTCGTCGGGCTCGGATTTCATCAGCCAATAAGCCATGGTTTTGCTCCTTGCGAGGTTGGTGGACAAGTGGTCAGGCAATTTTATGACAAACCGACAGTCGGTTGACGCCAGCGTTTGCGTGTCGGTTCACGTTGTCGCAAAATGCCGGCCTTCTTAGCTTGACGCTGCTGCACGGCCTACACCTACAACGGAAACCGCTGCTGTCATCGTGTTGATGTGCCTTTGGGGGGCAGTCGATGAAACGCAAACCGGATTTACTATGGATTTTGGTTATTTTATTCGGCCTTGGTGTCGTGACCACCGGCTATGCCCAAAGCCTGTGGAACAACAAACCCGATGCTCCCGTCGAGATCGCGCAGCAACAGCCGTCGGCCTTCAAGCGCTGAGCCCGTCTTTTGGACGCCGCTGATATCAGTGGCGTCTAGTCCGCGAAATACCACGCCTTGTCAGTGACCGTGCCCTGCAACGGCACATCCCAGCTCGCCTGAGCCAATCGTTGAACCTTCTGACATTCATGGGCCAAGCCCAGCAGCGTCGGCTTGTGCCAGCTTTTTCGGCGCGCCAGGTACGCCAGGCTTCGGTCGTAGAAGCCGCCGCCCATACCCAGGCGTCCGCCGACATCGTCAAACCCCACCAGCGGCAGCAACACCAGATCCAGCGCCCAGACCTTGCGTTGCCGGGCGATATTGGCCCGTGGTTCTGGAATACGGAAACGGTTGGGTTTGAGTTTTTCGCCGGGACGAATCCGCTGGAACACCATTTTGGTTCGCGGCCAGGCGCTGAGTACCGGCAGGTACGTCGCCTTGCCCCGACGTTGCGCGGCACGCATCAACAGGCGCGGGTCGATTTCACCGTCGGTGGGCAGGTACAGGGAGATGTGTTTTGCGCGGCGGAACAGTGGGTGCTGGGCCAATTGCTTATACAGCCCGCGAGCGGCCTCGCGCTGCTGACTGGGGGTCAGTGCGCGGCGGGCCTTGCGCAGCATGCGTCGAAGTTGCGGTCGGGGCAGCAGCGCAGGTTCGGTCATGGATTCAGGCTTCAGAAAGTGCGAGTACTAAAAGCGTACCCGTAAACATGCCGATGCCGGTATGAAAACCGGCATCGGATTGAAATCAGGCTCCCCGGATGAACCGCTGCTGACTTAGCCCTTGAACCCGAAAGTTCAAGGTGGAAGATGCAGTAGGCTTTAAGGCTTTCCGTCTAGCGGACATGCACACCAGCCCAACGTGCAACCTCCAGGGTAGTGCGAATCGGCTCAGGGACGTGGTCAACTGGCAAGCACCCCAGGGAGTGATGCGAGTATAACTCAAGCGGCCTGGCGAATCAGCCCTTGGTGACATCCGGATCGGTCGACAGCGCCAGGTCGACGCGGTCCAGCAGGTCGCGAACCTGTTCGCGGGTCGAGCCGCTGGCCTGAACATCCGGACGTTCTTCCTTGTGCAGAAGGTCGTGCGTGATGTTCAGCGCAGCCATCACGGCAATGCGGTCGGCGCCGATGACTTTGCCGCTGCTGCGGATTTCGCGCATCTTGCCGTCCAGGTAACGGGCGGCGCTGATCAAGTTGCTGCGCTCTTCCTGGGGGCAGATGATCGAATATTCTTTGTCGAGGATCTGCACGGTAACGCTATTGCTTGAACTCATGAGTCTTGCTCCAGGGCCTTGAGGCGCGAAATCATCGATTCGACCTTACGCCGGGCGATTTCATTTTTTTCAATGAGGTGCGCGCGTTCCTCGCGCCAGGTCTTTTCTTGAGCTAGTAAGAGTGCGTTTTGACTCTTTAGTTGCTCGACTCGGGTAATCAGCAGCTCGAGTCTGGCCATCAGCGCTTGCAGGTCGGTGTCTTCCATTGTGTCCACGTGTTCGTCTGATGGGAGGTAGCTGGCGGACAGCCTTTAATAGTCTTGGCGAGTCTGTCGATGTAGGATACAAGGCCTTCATTCTAGACATAGCGCCGTCTGGCGCCTAGCTACCCATGCCCATTCAGAATTCTCCGTACCAAGCCTTCGCCACCCTGCTGAGTACCAGCGGCCATCCCGTCTCGCCTGCCGAGTTGCACGGCCTGCTGCTCGGCCGTAGCTGCGCCGGTGCCGGTTTCGATGCCGACAGCTGGCTGGCAGACGCCGCCGAGCTGCTCGAAGGCGAGCCGCAAGACAACGTTCGCAACGCCTTGATCGGCCTGCAAGAGATGGTCAAGGGCGAGCTTACCAGCGACGACATGACCGTTGTTCTGCTGCTGCCGAGCGACGACGCGCCGCTCACCGAGCGCGCAGCCGCGCTGGGCCAGTGGTGCCAGGGCTTTCTCACTGGCTTCGGCCTGACCCGTCGCGAATATGCCCTCAGCGCTGAAGCGACTGAAGTGCTGCAGGATCTGGCCGCCATTTCTCAGGTGCAAGACGCCCTGGAAGAGTCCGACGACGGCGAAAGCGACTACATGGAAGTCATGGAGTACCTGCGCGTCGCACCGTTGCTGCTGTTCACTGAAACCAAGAAAACCGACGAAGCAGCCGCCAAACCGTCGTTGCATTAATCGCGAGCCAGGAAAAGCCATCTGCCCATGATTCATATCCCGAAATCGGAATACAGCCGTCGCCGCAAGGCCCTGATGGCGCAGATGGAACCCAACAGCATCGCCATCCTGCCCGCCGCCGCGGTTGCCATTCGCAACCGTGACGTCGAGCACGTTTACCGTCAGGACAGCGACTTCCAGTACCTCAGCGGCTTTCCCGAGCCTCAGGCCGTTATCGTTTTGATTCCCGGTCGCGAACATGGCGAGTACATCCTGTTCTGCCGTGAACGCAATGCCGAGCGTGAGCTGTGGGACGGCCTGCGCGCCGGCCAGGAAGGCGCGATCCGCGACTTCGGCGCCGACGACGCTTTCCCCATCACCGACATCGACGACATCCTGCCGGGCCTGATCGAAGGCCGCGACCGGGTGTATTCGGCCATGGGCAGCAACCCGGAATTCGATCGGCACCTGATGGACTGGATCAACGTGATCCGCTCCAAGGCGAATCTCGGTGCCCAGCCGCCGAACGAATTCGTTGCCCTGGATCATCTGCTGCACGACATGCGCCTGTATAAATCGGCGGCAGAAGTGAAGGTGATGCGCGAAGCCGCGCGGATTTCCGCCCAGGCGCATATCCGGGCGATGCAGGCCAGCCGTGCCGGTTTGCATGAGTTCAGCCTCGAAGCCGAGCTCGATTACGAGTTCCGCAAGGGCGGGGCGAAGATGCCGGCCTATGGTTCGATCGTCGCCGCCGGGCGCAACAGCTGCATCCTGCATTACCAGCAGAATGACGCGGTGCTCAAAGATGGCGATCTGGTGCTGATCGACGCCGGTTGCGAGATCGACTGCTATGCCAGCGACATCACCCGCACCTGGCCGGTCAACGGCAAGTATTCACCGGAACAGAAGGCGATCTACGAGCTGGTGCTGGCTTCCCAGGAAGCGGCGTTTGCCGAAATCGCACCGAACAAACACTGGAATCAGGCGCATGAAGCCACTGTTCGCGTCATTACCACGGGCCTTGTGAAGTTGGGCCTGTTGCAGGGCGAGGTCGATGAACTGATCGCCAGCGAAGCCTACAAGGCGTTTTACATGCACCGCGCCGGCCACTGGCTGGGCATGGATGTGCATGATGTCGGCGAGTACAAGGTCGGCGGCGAATGGCGCGTGCTGGAAGTCGGCATGGCGCTGACGGTCGAGCCGGGCATCTACATTGCCCCGGACAACCAGAACGTGGCGAAGAAATGGCGCGGCATTGGCGTGCGCATCGAGGACGACGTGGTGGTCACCAAAACCGGTTGTGAAATCCTGACGAACGGCGTGCCGAAAACGGTCGCCGAAATCGAGGCCCTGATGGCCGCCGCACGGACACAAGCGGCATGAGTCGAGTCAATCTGGCAATCATCGGCGGCGGCCTGGTTGGCGCCAGCCTTGCGTTGGCGTTACAGGCCGGGGCCAAGGCCCGTGGCTGGAAGATCGTGCTGATCGAACCCTTTGCCCCCGGCGATACGTACCAACCGAGCTATGACGCTCGCTCTTCAGCGTTGTCGTTCGGCGCCCGGCAGATTTATCAACGGCTGGGCGTGTGGCAGGAAATTTCCCGCCGCGCCGAGCCGATCAAGCAGATTCATGTCTCCGACCGTGGGCGTTTTTCCACGGCGCGGTTGTCGGCGATGGAAGAGGGCGTTCCAGCACTGGGTTATGTGGTGGAAAACGCCTGGCTCGGCCAATGCCTCTGGCACAGTCTGGACAAGGATGTGATCAGTTGGCGTTGCCCGGCGGAAGTCACCGCCATGGAGCCGCTGACCGACGGCTATCGCCTGACGCTCAACGATGAAACCCTGGTGGAATGCGACCTCGCGGTGTTGGCCGATGGCGGCCGTTCGGGCCTGCGTGAACAGCTGGGGATCGGCATCAAGAAGCGCCCGTACAACCAGAGCGCGCTGATCGCCAACATCACTCCGAGCGAAGCGCACAACGGCATGGCCTTCGAACGCTTCACTGACGACGGCCCAATGGCTTTGTTGCCGCTGCCGGAAAACCGCTGCGCCCTGGTCTGGACCCGTCTGGGCATGGACGCGCAACGGTTGGCGGCCCTTGATGACCGCAGCTTTCTCAACGAGTTGCAGGGCGTGTTCGGTTATCGCCTCGGCACGCTGAAACAGGTCGGCGCCCGCAATTTATATCCGCTGTCGCTGATCGAAGCCGAGGAGCAAGTCCGCCCACATCTGGCGATCCTCGGCAACGCCGCGCACAGCCTGCACCCGATTGCCGGACAAGGCTTCAACCTGTCCCTGCGCGATGCCCAGGCCTTGGCCGACACCTTGCTGAGCAGCGAGACCGCGCTCGGCGATTTCACCACGTTGCAGGCTTATCGCGAGCGTCAGCGTCTGGACCAGAACCTGACCGTGGGTTTCTCCGATCAGGTCACCCGGTTGTTCGGCAGCACCCAGCCGCTGGTTTCCCTGGGGCGCAACATCGGCCTGCTCGGTCTCGATCTGCTGCCGCCGGCCAAGCGCTGGTTCGCCCGGCAGGCCATGGGCCTGGGTACACGTCCCGATGTTTAAGCGGGCGCACCTGCACATCAATATTCATGACGACGCGAGCACTTCGGTGACGCGCGTCGAGAGAACCCTTTACCTGCGGCTCAAGCCGCAAGAGAGACAGGCCTAAAGCATGGAAATGCGCGCAGATCTGCTGATTGTCGGGGCCGGAATGGTCGGCAGTGCCCTGGCGCTGGCGTTACAAAACAGCGGGCTTGAAGTCCTGCTGCTGGACGGCAGCCCTTTGAGCGTCAAACCCTTCGATGGCCAAGCGCCGTTCGAGCCGCGGGTGAGCGCCCTGTCGGCGGCCAGCCAACGAATACTCGAACGCCTGGGCGTGTGGGACGGCATCGCCAACCGGCGCAGCAGTCCTTACACCGACATGCACGTCTGGGATGGCAGCGGCACCGGGAAGATCCATTTCTCGGCGACCAGCGTACATGCCGACGTACTCGGGCATATCGTCGAGAACCGTGTGGTTCAGGACGCCTTGCTCGACCGGCTGCACGACTGCGACCTCGGGATGCTGGCCAACGCACGTCTAGAGCAGATGCGCCGTTCCGGTGACGATTGGCTGCTGACCCTGGCCGATGGCCGCACCTTGCGGGCACCGTTGGTGATCGCGGCGGATGGCGCCAACTCGGCGGTGCGGCGCCTGACCGGCATTGCGACCCGCGAATGGGATTACATGCACCACGCGATCGTCACCAGTGTGCGCTGTTCCAAACCGCATCAAATGACCGCGTGGCAGCGTTTCACCGACAACGGCCCGCTGGCGTTTCTGCCGCTGGAACGGGACGGCCAGCAGGATTGGTGCTCGATTGTCTGGTCGACCACGCCGAGCGAAGCCGAACGCCTGATGGCACTGGACGACGAAAGCTTCTGCAAGGAGCTGGAGCGGGCCTTCGAAGGCTGCCTCGGCACGGTGCTCAATGCCGATCCGCGTCTGTGCGTGCCGCTGCGTCAGCGTCATGCCAAGCGGTACGTGGCTGAAGGCCTGGCGTTGATCGGCGACGCGGCCCATACCATCCATCCACTGGCCGGGCAGGGCGTGAACCTCGGTTTCCTCGATGCCGCTGTATTGGCCGAAGTACTGCTGCAAGCGGCCGCGCGCGGTGAGCGATTGGCGGATGTGAAAGTGCTCAGTCGCTATGAGCGTCGGCGCATGCCCCACAACCTGGCGTTGATGGCGGCGATGGAAGGGTTCGAACGGCTGTTCCAGGCCGATCCGTTGCCGGTGCGCTGGTTGCGCAATACCGGGTTGAAGATGGTCGACCAAATGCCCGAGGCCAAGGCGTTGTTCGTGCGTGAAGCGCTTGGGTTGATCGGGGATCTGCCGGCGTTGGCCAAGGCCTGAAGCCCACTCGCCACATTGTCATTCATTCGATTGTGCAACATCTGGTAACTCCTCCGCCCAGTGTTCGATTGAGAAGCGAAATGTGAGTCCTTATCATTTGGCCTCACTTCCCATTTCGAGAGACCGCTTCCATGTTGGCACCCAAGCGTCTACTGACCGCACTGGCCCTGACCCTGATAGGCAGCACCGCCGCCCAGGCTGCCGACGCGGTGGTGGTTTACTCCTCGCGTATCGATGAGCTGATCAAACCGGTCTTCGATGCCTACACCCAGAAAACCGGCGTACAGGTGAAGTTCATCACCGACAAGGAAGCGCCGCTGATGCAGCGGATCAAGGCCGAGGGCGAAAACGCCACTGCCGACCTGCTGCTGACCGTCGATGCCGGCAACCTTTGGCAGGCCGAGCAGATGGGCATCCTCCAGCCGTTCACCTCCAAGGTGATCGACGCCAACATCCCGCTGCAATACCGCGCATCCTCCCATGCCTGGACCGGCCTGAGCCTGCGGGCGCGAACCATCGCCTACTCCACCGACCGGGTGAAACCCGGTGAGCTGACCACCTACGAGGCGCTGGCCGATAAACAGTGGGAAGGCCGCCTGTGCCTGCGCACGGCGAAGAAGGTCTACAACCAGTCCCTGACCGCCACCATGATCGAAGTCCATGGCGCCGAGAAAACCGAGAAGATCCTCAAAGGCTGGGTCAACAACCTGTCCACCGACGTGTTCTCCGACGACATCGCCGTGCTGGAAGCGATCAATGCCGGTCAGTGCGACGTCGGCATCGTCAACACTTACTACTATGGCCGTCTGCACAAGCAGAAGCCGGACCTGCCGGTGAAACTGTTCTGGCCGAATCAGGGCGACCGTGGCGTGCACGTCAACCTGTCGGGTATCGGCCTGACCAAACATGCACCGCACCCGGAAGCCGCCAAGGCGCTGGTGGAGTGGATGACCACGCCTGAAGCGCAGAAGATTTTCGCTGACGTGAACCAGGAGTTCCCGGCCAACCCTGCCGTTCCGCCTTCGGCTGAAGTCGCGAGCTGGGGCAAGTTCGTGGCCGATACCTTGCCAGTGGAAATCGCCGGCAAGCGTCAGGCTGAAGCGATTCGGATGATGGATCGGGTCGGATGGAACTGAGTCTGTCGATATACTGCGCCACCGAATGAAGTGGCGGCGTCCCTGCCGGCCTGATCGTTCCAACGCTCTGCATGGGAATGCATCCACCGACGCTCTGCGTCGAGGCGTGACGCAGAGCGTCACAAGATGTGTGCCCACGCAGAGTGTGGGCACAATCATTTAAACGAGAACTGTCCTTGGCCCACCCCGCCCAACGCCGCTGGTATCCCCTGGTCTTCGTCATCGCTGCGCTGGTCCTGCTGCCCCTGAGCGTCCTGCTTCTTTCCTGGCAAACCATCGATCAGCAGATCTGGTCCCACCTGTGGGACACGCAGATGCCGCGGCTGCTGGGCAATACCCTCACGCTGGTCGTCGGCGTTGGCATCGGCGTGACGCTGTTGGGCGTCAGCCTCGCCTGGCTCACCAGCCTCTGTGAGTTCCCGGGGCGGCGGTGGCTGGACTGGGCGTTGATGCTGCCGTTCGCGATTCCTGCCTACGTGCTGGCCTTCGTCTTCGTAGGCCTGCTGGATTTCGCCGGGCCGGTGCAAACCCTGTTGCGCGAATGGTTCGGCAGTGGTCTGAGGCTGCCGCGAGTGCGTTCCACCGGTGGCGTGATTCTGGTGCTGGTGCTGGTTTTCTATCCCTACGTTTACCTGTTGGCGCGCACTGCATTTCTGGCTCAGGGCAAAGGCCTGATGGAAGCGGCGCGAGTCCTTGGGCAATCCCCGTGGCAGGCGTTCTGGCGAGTGGCGTTGCCCATGGCTCGTCCGGCGATCGGCGCGGGGGTGGCGTTGGCGTTGATGGAAACCCTGGCGGATTTCGGTGCGGTGTCGGTGTTCAACTTCGATACGTTCACCACCGCCATTTACAAGACCTGGTACGGCTTTTTCAGTCTCTCCACCGCCGCGCAACTGGCCAGCCTGCTGCTGTTAGTGGTGATGGTGGTGTTATATGGCGAACGCCGTGCCCGCGGCGCCAACCGGGCGGGCAACGAACGGCCGCGGGTCAAGGCGCTGTATCACCTGCATGGGGTCAAGGCGCTGGCGGCGATGAGCTGGTGTGGTCTGGTGTTCGCCTGCGCCTTCGTCATTCCCGTGCTGCAACTGCTGGTGTGGTTCTGGCAACGCGGGCGCTTTGATCTGGACGAGCGTTATGCCGGGTTGATCGTGCATACCTTGTACCTGGGCGGCATGGCGGCGTTGATCACCGTCAGCGTCGCGCTGCTGCTGGCCTTTGCCCGTCGATTGGCACCGACCCGGGCGATCCGTTCCGGCATCAGCCTGGCCAACCTCGGCTATGCACTGCCGGGCTCGGTGTTGGCGGTGTCGATCATGCTGGCGTTCAGTTATCTGGATCGCGAACTGGTGATTCCGCTGTCGGGCTGGCTTGGTGGCGCGGGCAAACCGTTGCTGCTGGGCAGTCTGTCGGCGTTGTTGCTGGCCTATCTGGTGCGATTCATCGCCGTGGCTTACGGGCCGCTGGAAAGCAGCCTGGCGCGAATACGGCCCTCTTTGCCCGAAGCAGCACGTAGCCTTGGCGTCAGTGGGCCACGACTGTTTTTCAAAGTGTATCTGCCGCTGCTGCTTCCGGGCACGTTGAGCGCTGCGTTGCTGGTGTTCGTCGACGTGCTCAAGGAAATGCCCGCGACCCTGCTGATGCGCCCGTTCGGCTGGGACACGCTGGCGGTGCGGATCTTTGAAATGACCAGCGAAGGCGAGTGGGCGAGGGCCTCGTTGCCGGCACTGACCCTGGTTCTGGTCGGGCTGTTGCCGGTCATCGGATTAATCAGAAGGTCGGCGCATCGAAACGGCTAGGTGTCAGTCCTACACCTTGCGGCTACAATGCGCGGCATTCGGTGCGGTCCGTCTTTCAGACCGGGTTGCTGAAATCGGCTGAAAGCCTTTATTTCAAGGCATTTCACCCCGTACAGCGGCTGTCCGCACCTTCGCCACGCCCGGAAGGAGAAACCCATGGGACAGCGCACGCCTCTGTATGACCTTCATCTCGCCCTCGGCGCGAAGATGGTCGATTTTGGCGGTTGGGATATGCCTCTGCATTACGGCTCGCAGGTCGAGGAACACCATCAGGTGCGCCGCGATTGCGGGGTTTTCGATGTATCCCATATGACCGTGATCGATGTCGACGGCCCCCAGGCCAAGGCCTGGCTGCAATACTTACTGGCCAACGACGTCGAGCGCCTGCACAGCCCCGGCCGTGCCTTGTACAGCGCCATGCTCAACGAGCACGGCGGTATCGTCGATGACATGATCGTCTATCGCCTCGATGACGGATATCGGCTGGTGGTCAACGCCTCCACCCGCAATCAGGACCTGGCCTGGATGCAGGCTCATCTCGGCGACTTCGATGTGCAGCTCAACGAACGTTCCGAGTTGGCGATGCTGGCCATTCAAGGCCCTCACGCCCGGCACAAGATTGCCGAATTGGTGACCCAGTCCCGCGCTGCGCTGATCCTGCAGCTCAAATATTTCGAAGGTCAGGCCGACGGTGACTGGTTCATCGCCCGCACCGGTTACACCGGTGAGGATGGTCTGGAAATCGTGCTGCCGGCCGATCAGGCGCCGGGTTTCTTCAACGATCTGGTGGGCGCGGGTATTTCCCCGATCGGCCTTGGCGCGCGCGATACCTTGCGGGTCGAAGCCGGGATGAACCTGTACGGTCAGGACATCCATCAAGACGTTTCACCGTTGGCCTCCAACATGGCCTGGAGCATTGCCTGGGAACCGGCCTCGCGCCAGTTCATCGGTCGCACGGCCCTGGAAGCCGAACAGGCCAATGGCGTACAACACAAACTGGTCGGTCTGGTCCTTGAAGAGCGTGGCGTTTTGCGAGCGCATCAGGTGGTTCGCATCGCCGATGTTGGCGAAGGGGAGATCACCAGTGGTAGTTTCTCTCCTACGCTTAGCAAGTCGATTGCACTGGCGCGCGTGCCGGCGGCCACCGCCGACCGCGCTGAAGTGGAAATCCGTGGCAAGTGGTACCCGGTTCGAGTGGTCAAGCCGACCTTCGTACGCCATGGCAAAACCTTGATCTAACCTTTTTTGGCGGTCAATGACTGCCGACATTTTTCTTGAGGACACAGAACATGAGCGAAATCCCTGTCGACCTGCGTTTTGCCGAAAGTCACGAATGGGCCCGTCTAGACCATGATGGCGGCGTGAAAGTGGGTATTTCAGACCATGCTCAGGAAGCCTTGGGTGATGTGGTGTTCGTCGAGTTGCCGGAGATCGGCAAAGTGTTCGCTGCCGGTGAAGCGGCGGGTGTCGTCGAGTCGGTCAAGGCCGCGTCGGATATCTACTCGCCAGTCTCCGGCACAGTCATTGCCGTCAACGAAGAGTTGGCCAACAGCCCGGAACTGGTCAACAGCGCGCCTTATGACAGCTGGTTCTTCAAACTCGAGCCAAGCGATACCTCTGAGCTGGACAAGCTGCTCGACCCGATGGCCTACAAGGCCGCCATCGGCGAGTAATGCCCGCTTTGCAGGAGCTGTCTTCGGCAGCTCCTGCAAAGGCCGAATCAAGTCCGCAAGACGGCTTTCACCGCGGCCACCGAACGCTCGACATCCGCTTTATCCATGGCCGTGAACATCGGCAGCGAGACGATCAGTCGTCCGACCCGTTCGGCGACCGGGAACATGCCTTCCTTGAACCCGCGTTCGCGGTAAAGACTCAGCAGGTGAATCGGTGGGTAGTGATAGCCGATACCCACTCCCAGTGCCTGCATCTGCTCCATGAAAGTAGCCCGTGCCGGTTTGCCATCCTGGCGTTCCGGGAGCACCAGTTGGAACAAATGCCAATTGCTGTTCTCGAAATCCGCCGGGGGCAGTTGAGCACCGTATTGCGCTTCGAAGTCCTCGCCGAAGCAAGCGAAGTAATGTTTGGCCAGCTCACGACGATGAGCGGTGATCGCTTCGATGTGGGCAAACTGCCCCAGGCCAATGGCTGCCGCGACATCGGTCATGTTGAACTTGCCGCCCAGCACATCAACGTCCAGCCCGTCGAAACCGCTGCGGGTGACGCCCTGCAAGCGGTACTTTTCCGCCAGCCGCGCTTCCTCGGCGTTGTTCAGTACCAGGCAACCGCCTTCTGAACAGGTGACGTTCTTGTTCGCCTGGAAACTGAAGGACACGAAATCGCCAGTCGCACCGATTCGCTGGCCGTTCCAGCTCGAACCCAACGCCTGGGCCGCGTCTTCCACCACTCGCAAACCGTGTTTTTTTGCAATCGCGTAAAGGCGCGTCATGTCCACGGGCAGCCCCGCGAGAAACACCGGGATGATGGCTTTGGTGCGTGGGGTAATCGCTGCTTCAAGCTGCGTCAGGTCTATATTGCGGGTGACTGGGTCGATGTCGGCAAACACCGGCGTGGCGCCAACTTCCAGAATCACGTTGGCGGTGGCCACCCAGGAAATCGGCGTGGTGATCACTTCATCACCCGGTCCGACGCCGGCAATTCGCAATGCGATCTCCATGGTGCAGGTGCCGGAATTGAACGTACGCACTGGGCGCCCGCCGAAATATTCCGAGAGTTGCGCTTCAAAAGCCTGCACCTTGGGGCCGCTGGTAATCCAGCCCGAGCGCAGCACATCGCCGACAGCGGCAATCGTGGCTTCATCGATGGTGGGTTTGGAGAAGGGCAGGAAAGACAGTTGGCTCATAAATGTGGATACCCGATCAGCGAACGTTTGTAGGCGCCGAGCATAATGATCCGGATTGACCGACAGCGCCACGCCATCCGTGCCGGTATCGACTGCTATGCTGGTTTGACCGAGTTGCATCGACGCTGAGCGCCAGTCATGAGAGAGCCCGTCATGTCCCAGTTGCCGTCCTTGAGCCAGTTACGCGACCCCAATACCTTCCTGCGCCGCCACCTCGGGCCCGATGCCGCCGAGCAGCAGGCGATGCTCGACAGCCTGGGCCTTGGCAGCCGCGTCGAGTTGATCGAGCAGACGGTGCCGCCGGGAATCCGCCTCAACCGACCGCTGGACCTGCCGCCGGCCCTCGATGAGGTAGCCGCACTGGCCAAACTGCGCGGCTACGCCGAACAGAACCAGGTCTGGACCAGCCTGATCGGCATGGGGTATCACGGCACCCTCACGCCGGCCGTCATCCTGCGCAACGTGCTGGAAAATCCCGGTTGGTACACCGCTTACACGCCTTACCAACCGGAGATTGCCCAAGGCCGGCTCGAAGCGCTGTTGAATTTCCAGCAACTGACCATCGACCTGACCGGTCTGGAACTGGCCAACGCCTCGCTGCTGGATGAAGCCACGGCGGCCGCCGAGGCCATGGCGCTGGCCAAGCGTGTCGCCAAGTCCAGAAGCAATCTGTTCTTCGTCGACGAAAACTGTCACCCGCAGACGATTTCCGTGGTGCAGACCCGGGCCGAAGGGTTCGGTTTCGACCTGATCATCGACGCTGTGGATAACTTGAAGCAGCATCAAGTGTTCGGCGCGTTGCTGCAATATCCCGACACCCATGGCGAAATTCGCGACCTGCGTCCGCTGATCGATCATCTGCATGCCCAGCAAGCCTTGGCCTGCGTCGCCACCGACCTGCTCAGCCTGTTGTTGCTGACTCCGCCGGGAGAGTTGGGCGCCGATGTGGTGTTCGGTTCATCCCAGCGCTTCGGCGTGCCCATGGGGTACGGCGGCCCGCACGCGGCGTTTTTTGCCAGCCGCGACGAGTACAAACGGGCGATTCCCGGGCGGATCATCGGCGTGTCGAAAGATGCTCGCGGCAATGTCGCCCTGCGCATGGCCCTGCAAACCCGCGAGCAACACATTCGCCGGGAGAAGGCCAACTCGAATATCTGCACCGCCCAGGTGCTGCTGGCCAATATCGCCAGTTTCTATGCGGTCTACCATGGCCCGGAAGGGCTCAAAAATATTGCCCAGCGTGTCCATCGGCTGACCTGCATCCTCGCCGCCGGTCTGGAACGCCATGGCGTTACACGTGTGAACCAACAGTTCTTCGACACGCTGACCCTGGAGGTCGGTGGCACTCAGACCGCGATCATCGAAAGTGCCCAGGCGGCGCAGATCAACTTGCGCATTCTCGGTCGCGGGCGGTTGGGCCTGAGCCTCGATGAAACCTGTGACGAAGGCACCGTGGCGAAGCTGTTCGATGTATTTCTAGGGGCCGATCATGGGCTCAACGTCGAGGAACTGGATGCTGAGACCCTGGTGTCCGGCATTCCTGCAGGATTGCAGCGCAGTACGCCTTATCTGCGTCATCCGGTGTTCAACGCCCATCATAGCGAAACCGAAATGCTGCGTTACTTGAAGCAGCTGGAAAACAAAGACCTGGCGCTCAATCAGTCGATGATCCCGCTGGGATCCTGCACCATGAAGCTCAATGCCACCAGCGAGATGATCCCGATCACCTGGCCGCAGTTCGCCAACCTGCACCCGTTCGTGCCGAAAGAGCAGGTGGTGGGTTATTCCTTGATGATCGAGGAACTGGAACGCTGGCTCTGCGCAATCACCGGTTTCGATGCGATCTGCATGCAGCCCAACTCGGGCGCCCAGGGCGAATACGCCGGGTTGCTGGCGATCCGCAAATATCACGAGAGCCGTCATCAGGGCGCGCGGGATATCTGCCTGATCCCGTCTTCGGCCCACGGCACCAACCCGGCCTCGGCGCAAATGGCCGGGATGCGGGTAGTGATCGTCGAGTGTGACGAGGCGGGTAATGTCGATCTGGAAGATCTGAAAGAAAAGGCCATCGAGGCGGGGGATAAACTCGCCTGCCTGATGGCGACTTATCCTTCGACCCATGGGGTTTACGAGGAAGGCATCAGCGAGATCTGTGAAGTTATCCACCGCCATGGCGGTCAGGTATACATGGATGGCGCCAACCTCAACGCGCAAGTCGGGTTGGCGCGGCCGGCAGACATCGGCGCCGACGTGTCGCACATGAACCTGCACAAGACGTTCTGTATTCCCCACGGCGGTGGGGGCCCGGGGATGGGCCCGATTGGTGTCCGGGCGCACTTGGCGCCGTTTGTCGCCAATCACCCGGTGGTGCCGATCGATGGCCCGCTGCCGGGGAATGGTGCGGTAAGCGCAGCCCCTTGGGGCAGTGCAAGCATTCTGCCGATCAGCTGGATGTACATCGCGATGATGGGGCCGCAACTGGCGGATGCGAGTGAGGTGGCGATCCTCGCCGCGAATTACCTGGCGCAGCATTTGTCCGGGGCGTTCCCGGTGCTCTACACCGGGCGCAACGAGCGCGTGGCCCACGAATGTATCCTCGACTTGCGTCCGCTCAAGGTGCTGACCGGGATCAGCGAAGAAGACGTTGCCAAACGCCTGATGGACTACGGCTTCCATGCGCCGACCATGTCATTCCCGGTGCCGGGGACGTTGATGGTCGAACCGACCGAGAGTGAATCGAAGGCGGAACTGGACCGTTTTATCGATGCGATGCTGAGCATTCGCGCGGAAATCAACGAGGTGCAGAACGGCAACTGGCCGGCGGAGGACAACCCGCTGAAGCGTTCGCCGCATACCCTGGCCGACATCACCGGTGTCTGGGAGCGGCCGTACAGCATCGAGCAGGCGGTGACGCCGGATGCACACACCAAGGCCCATAAGTACTGGCCGGTGGTGAACCGTGTGGACAATGTCTACGGCGATCGCAACCTGTTTTGCGCGTGTGTGCCGGTGGATGAATACCGCTGAAGTCACTCGCCCCTACAAATCAGGGGCGAAAAAATGCCGCTCATTTAGAGCGGCATTTTTTGTTCAGCAACGAACCTTACTTCGAGGCGATGGCATTCTTCGCCAGGATGGCGTTCGCCAGTTCCATGTCCGTGGCTTGCAGGCCAGGGTTTTCAGCGCGGACTTTCTGCATGGCGGCTTCCAGATAGGGGCCGCGAATGGCGCCGTCACTGGCGACAAAGCTACCGGCGTCGTCCTGGGCGGCGACGATCAGCTTGTGATCCCTGGAGGTCAGGTAGGACGTACCGGTGGTGGCACCGGAAGTAAGGACGTTACGCAAAAAGCTGTCATCAGCCATCGCCGAACCGACTTGAAGGGACAACACGGCGACGGTAGCGACAGCAAGTTTGAGACGCATAAAAGGTGACTCCACTGGGTTTTAACTGCGGCCTTTGATTGCCAATAACCCAATCGAGTTCCGTGACGTTAGTCGGCCCGCTCCACCAGTAAAATCGCCCCTTGTTGCCCGATCACCCGAACACGACTGCCGGACGCGGCATCAGGCCCTCGGGCCATCCACACACCGTCGGCGACCTTGATCTTGCCGCGGCCATCGACAATCGCTTCAGTGACCACGAACACCTTGCCGATCAGCTCTTGCCCTCGCAGGTTCAGGTTCGGCTGATCGCTGGCCCGCACCACACTGCGCTGACGTCTCCACCAGTACAGGGCGGTGAGGATCGAAAAAACGGCAAACAACAGCACCTGCCATTCCCAGGGTAAACCCGGTATCAGGAACTTCAGCACGCCGACGGCGGCGGCTGCCATGCCGATCCACAGCAGATAACCGCCGGCACCGAACACCTCGAGGATCAGCAACAGCGCACCCAGGGCCAGCCAGCTCCAGAACGAGAACAGTTCCATGGGCGGCGACCTCAGCCTTTCTTGCCGTCGAAGGTGGCCTTGACGATTTCGCCGATGCCGCCGACTGCACCAATCATCGAACCGGCTTCGAGCGGCATCAGGATCACTTTGCTGTTGTTGGCCGAGGCCAGTTTGCCCAAGGCATCAATGTACTTCTGTGCGACGAAGTAGTTGACCGCCTGCACGTTACCGCCGGCGATGGCTTCGGACACCACTTTGGTGGCCTGGGCTTCGGCCTGGGCCTGACGTTCCCGGGCCTCGGCTTCGAGGAACGCCGCCTGACGACTGCCCTCGGCTTCGAGAATCTGCGCCTGCTTCTTGCCTTCGGCGGTGAGGATCGCCGAAGCGCGCAAACCTTCGGCTTCCAGAATCTGTGCGCGCTTGATCCGCTCGGCTTTCATCTGGCCGGACATGGCGGCCATCAGGTCGGCGGGAGGGCTGATGTCCTTGATCTCGATCCGGGTGATCTTGATGCCCCACGGCGCCGTGGCTTCGTCGACGGTGCGCAGCAGTTTTTCGTTGATGTTGTCGCGCTGGCTGAGCATCGCGTCCAGCTCCATGGACCCGAGCACGGTGCGGATATTGGTTTGCAGCAAATTGCGCACGGCATGTTCGAGGTTGTTCACCTCGTAGGCGGCCTGGGCAGTATTGACCACCTGGAAGAAGCACACAGCGTCGATCTGCACGGTGGCGTTGTCGGCGGTGATGACTTCCTGGGGCGGAATGTCCAGCACGCTTTCCATCACGTTGATCTTGCGGCCGATGCGGTCCATCACCGGAATGATGATGCTCAGGCCTGGCTTGAGGGTGTTGGTGTAACGGCCGAAGCGTTCGACCGTCCATTCAAACCCTTGGGGCACCACTTTGAAACCCATGAAAAGAATGGCCACGACCAGCGCGACGAAGAGAATCAGTGCAATGCTCATAACGGTCCCTGTCCAGTCTGGATTGAGTTGCGATGACCAGAGTGTAGGGCAAAAGGTTTGGATGCGACTTGGGGGAAGCATCCGAGCGCAATCTGTAACCTATTTCTGCTCACTCTGCGGTGTCACCCGCAACACCTCTTCAATCGTGGTCAATCCCGCCGCCACTTTCTGCGCCCCCGACAACCGCAAACTGCGCATGCCTTCCTTGAACGCCTGACGCCGGACCGCCAGCAAATCGGTGTCGGGGTTGATCAGCGCTTTGATGCCATCCGTAAGCTGCATGATTTCGTAAACCCCGGCGCGACCGCGATAGCCGGTTTCGCGGCATTCCAGGCAACCGATGGCGCGCTGGGCATTGGTCGGCAGTGGCGCTTGCCAAGGCCGGGTCAGGGTTTGCCAGTCGTCTTCGCTCAACGTCAAGGGGGCCTTGCAGTGAGGGCATAACGTACGCACCAGACGCTGGGCCATGACCCCGAGCACCGTGGCCTTGATCAGGTAATGCGGCACGCCGAGTTCCAGCAGGCGGCTGATGGCGCTGGGGGCATCGTTGGTGTGCAACGTCGACAGCACCAGGTGGCCGGTAAGTGCCGCCTGAATTGCCATCTCGGCGGTTTCGAGGTCGCGGATCTCGCCGATCATGATGATGTCCGGGTCTTGTCGCATCAGCGCGCGCACGCCGGCGGCAAAGGTCAGGTCGATGTTGTGCTGGACCTGCATCTGATTGAACGCCGGCTCGACCATTTCGATCGGGTCTTCAATGGTGCAGAGGTTGACCTCCGGCGTCGCCAGTTTTTTGAGGGTGGTGTACAGCGTGGTGGTCTTGCCCGAACCGGTTGGTCCGGTCACCAGAATGATGCCATTGGGCTGGCGGATCATGTCTTGCCAGCGGCGCAGGTCCTCGGCGGAGAAACCCAGTTGGTCGAAATCCTTGAGCAACACTTCCGGGTCGAAGATCCGCATCACCATCTTCTCGCCGAACGCTGTCGGTAATGTCGACAACCGCAGCTCGACTTCGCCGCCGTCCGGGGTCTTGGTCTTGACCCGGCCGTCCTGGGGTTTGCGCTTTTCCGCAACGTTCATCCGCCCCAGGCTTTTCAGGCGGCTGACGATGGCCATGGTTACCTGCGGCGGGAATTGATAGACGTTGTGCAGCACGCCGTCGATGCGAAAGCGCACCGTGCCTTGCTCGCGCCGGGGTTCGATGTGGATATCGCTGGCCCGCTGCTGGAACGCGTATTGGAACAGCCAATCGACGATGTTGACGATGTGCGCATCGTTGGCGTCCGGCTCCTGGTCGCTGGCGCCGAGGTTGAGCAATTGTTCGAAGTTGCCCAGGTTGCTTGTCTTCTGATCGGCGTTGGTGGCGCCGGTGACCGATTTAGCCAGGCGGAAAAACTCCACGCTGAAGCGCTGGATATCCACCGGGTTGGCCACTACGCGCTTGATCGGCAGTTTCAATACGTGGGTCAGGTCGACTTCCCAGCCGCTGACGAAGGGCTGGGCGCTGGCCACGGTGACGGCATCGCGGTCGATGGCCACCGCCAGAATCTTGTGGCGTTGGGCGAAGGCATAGGACATCAGCGGCGTAATGGCGGCGACGTTGATTTTCAGTGGGTCGATGCGCAAGTAAGGCTGGCCGGCCTGCTGGGACAGCCACAGCGTCAGGCTTTCCAGATCGAGGTGTTTACCGGGACGGCTGAGGTCGTCCAGGTGTTGGCTGGCGATGAACTCCAGCGGATGTTGCTGAGCATTGGTGGCATGACGGCGGCGGGCGTTGAGTGCGTGTTCGGCAGAGTCCTGGCTGACAAAGCCCTGGGCGACCAGTTCACGCAGCAAATCGTTAAGGTCCAGCCAGCGGTCCTGAGTGGCAAGTTGAACGGACATGCGGGCTCCTTATGAACAACCGTTCGCAAAGGATAGCTGGGCACCCGCAGACCGTTGGGCCACTACCCGACCAACACGTGTCGGTTTTTTTCAGGGGAGGGGGTCAGCCCGCTGCCTGCGCCGGCTCCTGCCACGCCGAATCGGCCGCTTGCAGATTCACCGAGCAGACGCTGATCAGGTTACGCAGCTTTTCCGCGATCACCTGGGCTCGGTGCCAGCTCAGGCCGTCCATGACGATGTCAATCGATAGCAGATCGTCCAGGCGCTGCACGTTGACCTGCTGCGGCGTCAGAAACTGCAAGGCGAACAGATTGAGTGCGCGGCACAGCAGGTCCGGCTCGGCCTCGGCCAGCAGTTGATATTGAACGCGGCAGTGGGTGTTGCTGACGTTCCAGACATCGGCGCGGGCGGGCGGGGTGTTCACGGCTTCGAGGGGCGGCATGGTCAGGCTCCAAAATCATTGGAGGAATTTTTACATTCGGTGTGGGGTATTTCTTATCTATGATTGGGCTTGTTGACGATTTATCGAATCGATCAATTCAAGATCATATTAATTTAAGGTTTTTCTATGCATAGCGAGCTGGATGGCTACGACCGCAAGATTCTCGCGTTGCTGCAAGAGGACGCTTCGCTCTCCAGCGCGCAGATCGCCGAACAGGTGGGGCTCTCGCAGTCGCCCTGCTGGCGGCGGATTCAGCGGATGAAGGAGGAGGGGATCATTCGCGGTCAGGTGACGTTGCTTGACCGCAAGAAAATCGGCCTCAACACGCAAATCTTCGCCGAGATCAAACTCAACGCCCACGGGCGCTCGAACTTCACTGAGTTCACCGAAGCGATTCGCGGTTTCCCCGAAGTGCTGGAATGTTATGTGCTGATGGGATCGGTGGATTTCTTGTTGCGGATCGTCACGGCAGACATCGAGGCTTATGAGCGTTTCTTCTTCGAGAAACTGTCAATGGTGCCGGGGATACAGGAGGTCAACTCGATCGTGGCTTTGTCGGAAATCAAATCCACGACGAGTTTGCCGGTGTTGCGTTGATGATGTTCGAGGGCCTTTGTGGCGAGGGAGCTTGCTCCCGCTGGAGTGCGAAGCGCTCCTAATCCGGCCATTGCGGTATGCCAGACAAACCGCGATGCCCGGATTACGACTGCTTCGCAGCCGAACGGGAGCAAGCTCCCTCGCCACAGGTGTTACATGCGCAATAGCATTTTCCAGGCACGATTCTGATACACCGCAATCGCCTGCTGCTTACGCGCATCCAGCGACTCATCGGTGATCGGCTCGTTAGCCAGCAGGGCAAGCTGTTTCAGCTCACCGTACAGGCGATCCATTTCCGGGATGTCCAGCACGCTACGGGCGTGGTGCAGCCAGGCCTGGATGCGCTCGATGCGCGGCAGTTGTTCGGCCAGGTCTTCCGGCTGTTGCTGGTAACGCTGCAGTTGCAGCGAGTTGGCTTCTTCGCCCAGAAGGCGTGGCAGCCAGCTGCCCAGTTGCGCGGCGCCCTGGCGATTGCCACGGGTGTTGCGATCGGCAGCCCAGGTACGGGCCAGCAACCAGCGCGAAGTGTTCAGCGAGAACAGGCCCCAGCGCGGATCTTCCAGCTCTTCGAGGAACTGCTCCGGCGCGGCTTTGCGCACGTCTTCGTCGTCCAGGCCGGCCTGTACCAGCGGGCGCCAGTCTTCCAGCAAGGCATCCAGCGCGACCCGCAGATCGTGAGTCGACTGACGCGGCGCGGCTTGACCGAGGCTGCTGATCAGCGCGCGCATTTCAGCGAGGTTTTCGACCCAGTCCTGCAGCAGGCGCCAGTGGCCATTGAAGCGATATTGCTCGGCCAGGCGCTGGCTGCTACCAAGCAAATGCCAGCACAAGGCGGCGAACGCATCGTCCAGTGGCATTTCGGCGGTGATCTGCGGCGCCGGCAAGCTCAGCGAGTAGCTGTTGGCGTCGAACAGGCGATAACCGCGTTCGGCCTTGCTGATGTCGCATGGCATCAGCGGCAGGGTCGCGGCCAGTTCGGCGGCCAGTTCCAGCAGTGCGGCCGGCTCGCCTTCGCGCAGTTCCAGTTCCAGCTCGCAGATTTCTTCTTTCTGCTTGCCGACCACCACGTGGCCCAGGTCCAGCGCGGCTTCGATGACCACTTTGGTCTTGCCACGGCCCCAGGCGATTTCCGCGCGTTCACGCACGAAATCGGTGGTGAAGATGGCTTTCAGGGTTTTCTTGTCCAGTTCGGCCAACTGCTCGGGCCAGCATTCGCCGTCGAGCTTCTTCACGTCGAGTTTGGCTTTGGGCAGGTGCCAGTCGTACTCGTGACGTTCGGACAGACCGGCGACGCTCTGGCCACGGGTCTTGAGGGTCTGAATCACTTCTTCGCCATCGCGGCGCAGGCGCAGGGCAACCTTGGCGCGGGCCAGGTCGCGCTCGGGCGTGTCGAAGTACTGGTTCATCAACTCACGGCGTTCCCAGCCACTTTTGTTGCGTTTCTTCAGTAACGGGTGCTCGCGCAGGGCGGCGAGGGTTTCGCGGCTGACGCGGAGTTTGATTTCGGTTTCTTTCTGCATGGCCGGAAAATCCAGGATCGGGAGCGCAGCCGGGGAAATGTGTGGCTGCCAAGGTCGTGCAGTGTACAGGACTCAAGGGTTGTAGGGTCTGTTGACGCTTGGTGACGGCCGCGACGGTTTATTCCTGTCGCCGGATGGCTCTATGATGGACTTCAATTCGGGAGTTGGGAGTCAGCGATGCCTTTGCCGTCCATGAAAGATCAGTTCGCTGCACTGATCGCCGCGCCGTCCGTCAGCTGTACCCAACCGAATCTGGATCAAACCAATCGGCCGGTCATCGACTTGTTGGCGACATGGCTCGGGGAGCTGGGTTTTGCCTGCGACATCCAGCAGGTCAGCCCCGGCAAGTTCAACCTGCTGGCCAGTTTCGGTTCCGGTCCCGGCGGCCTGGTGCTGGCCGGTCACAGCGATACGGTGCCGTACGACGCGGCGCTGTGGCAGACCGATCCGCTGAAACTGACGGAAGTGGACGGCCGTTGGGTGGGCCTGGGCAGTTGCGACATGAAGGGCTTTTTTGCCTTGGCCATCGAAGCCGTCAAACCCTTGCTCGAGCAACCATTCAAGCAACCCTTGCTGATTCTTGCGACCTGCGATGAAGAAAGCTCGATGTCCGGTGCGCGTGCCTTGGCCGAAGCCGGGCGGCCACTAGGTCGTGCGGCGGTGATTGGCGAGCCGACAGGGCTGAAACCGATCCGTCTGCACAAAGGCGTGATGATGGAGCGCATCGACATCCTCGGTCAGAGCGGTCACTCCTCGGACCCGAGCCTGGGCCATAGCGCCCTTGAAGCCATGCACGATGCCATCGGCGAACTGCGCGGCTTGCGTCTGGCGTGGCAGCGGGAATTTCGTAATCCGCAGTTCAGTGTGCCGCAGCCGACGATGAATTTCGGCTGCATTCACGGTGGCGATAACCCCAACCGCATCTGCGGCCAGTGCTCGCTGGAATTTGACTTGCGTCCGCTGCCGGGCATGGACCCCAGTGCCCTGCGCGCGGCGATTTTGCAGAAGCTCAACCCTATTGCCGCACGGCACCAGGTGAAGATCGATTACGCGCCATTGTTCCCCGAAGTGCCGCCATTCGAGCAGGCCGAGGACTCGGAATTGGTGAGGGTCGCCGAAAAGCTCACCGGCCATCGCGCCGAAGCAGTGGCGTTCGGCACAGAAGCGCCTTATCTTCAGCGCCTTGGCTGTGAAACACTGGTCTTGGGCCCCGGCGATATCGCCTGCGCCCACCAACCGGGGGAATACCTCGAAATGTCACGTTTGCAGCCTACCGTGCATCTATTACGTCAACTGATCGAACATTACTGCCTGACGCCGGCGTCGCTCGTATAAATTGCCAGTGTCACTACCCGTACTTATGAGGAGAGCGCGCGTGTCGCCAAGCCTGTTCCGACGATAACCATCAGCCCGCTGTGCGTTTACTGCGTTACTCTTTTTTCGGCTGCTATTTATTACAGGCCCAGGTTCATGCCCGAATACGTCAATTGGCTTCGTCACGCTTCGCCTTACATCAACGCCCACCGCGATTGCACCTTCGTCGTCATGCTGCCCGGCGACGGTGTGGAGCACCCGAACTTCGGCAATATCGTCCACGACCTGGTGCTGCTGCACAGCCTGGGCGTGCGACTGGTGCTGGTTCACGGTTCGCGTCCGCAAATTGAAACCCGCCTCGCTGCTCGCGGCCTGACCCCGCACTACCACCACGGCATGCGCATCACCGATGCAGCGACGCTGGAGTGCGTGATCGATGCGGTCGGCCAACTGCGCATCGCCATCGAAGCGCGGTTGTCCATGGACATGGCCTCGTCGCCGATGCAGGGCTCGCGCCTGCGGGTGGCCAGCGGCAATCTGGTCACTGCGCGGCCGATCGGCGTGCTCGAAGGTGTCGATTATCACCACACCGGCGAAGTGCGCCGGGTCGACCGCAAGGGCATCAATCGCCTGCTGGACGAACGCTCCATCGTGCTGTTGTCGCCGTTGGGTTACTCGCCGACCGGCGAAATCTTCAACCTCGCCTGCGAAGACGTCGCGACCCGTGCGGCCATCGACCTGGGCGCAGACAAGTTGCTGCTGTTCGGCGCCGAGCTCGGTCTGCTGGATGAGCAGGGTCGTCTGGTTCGCGAGTTGCGTCCGCAACAAGTGCCGGCACACCTGCAACGCCTGGGCAGCAACTATCAGGCCGAGCTGCTGGATGCGGCCGCTGAGGCATGCCGGGGTGGTGTGGCGCGCAGTCATATCGTCAGCTACGCCGAAGACGGCGCGCTGCTGACCGAACTGTTCACCCGTGACGGTGGCGGTACGCTGGTGGCCCAGGAACAATTCGAAGTTGTGCGCGAGGCGGCCATCGAGGACGTCGGCGGTTTGCTGGACTTGATCAGCCCGCTGGAAGAGCAGGGCATTCTGGTTCGCCGGTCCCGCGAGGTATTGGAGCGCGAAATCGAGCAGTTCAGCGTGGTCGAGCGTGAAGGCATGATCATCGCCTGCGCGGCGCTGTATCAGATTGCCGATTCGGATGCGGGGGAGCTGGCGTGTCTGGCGGTGAACCCGGAGTACCGCCATGGTGGTCGCGGTGATGAATTGCTGGAGCGCATCGAAACCCGCGCCCGGGCTCAGGGCCTGAAAACCCTGTTCGTGCTCACCACCCGGACTGCCCACTGGTTCCGTGAGCGAGGTTTCGTGCCGAGCAGCGTTGATCGCCTGCCGTCGGCGCGGGCGTCGCTGTACAACTATCAGCGTAATTCGAAGATCTTCGAAAAAGCCCTCTGACTGAGTGGCTGTCTATATTGGCTTTTGTGGCGAGGGAGCTTGCTCCCTCGCCACAGGTTTTACGTGCTACTCAGTGACGTATTTGGCGCTGACATACGGCGCATAGTCCGGCAGCACAGCCTCTACCTTCCCTTGTTCCTGCAAGAATTTCGTTCTCTCGCCAATCGCTTTGGCCGTGCCGTCATTGCGCTGCGCGGTGATCTGCTGCGCGGGGCTGACCATTTCCGGATCGTTATTGAAACGACGCCAATCGACTTTATGGCCTATGGTTTCTCGAATCGTCGTCGGCTCGAAGGCCTGCGGTGGGGGGGGGACGCCGGTTTGATAGCCGAACGCGAGCGTCGTCGCCTGAGTGGAAAGAGAAAATATTAGCGATACACAAACTGTAACAAATTGACTAGATAGTGCGCGTTTAGCCATGATGGCGTCGCCTTTTCGATAGGGATTGACGCGTACGGGATGTGCCAAAGCCAATGGGAATAAAAAAAGGCTGGTAAATACCCTTTAGGAATTAGCTTTTGGGCCAATGCCGTTATATCCGGTTCGATGAGCCGCCGGCAGGGACTCAATATTCGACGTTAGACCTTGGTCGTAGACACACATGGTTACGATTGACTTGGTAGTCACGGTCTGGCGCTAATCGCGCATCTGTGGATCCAGGGCTCTCGACCCAAGACCAAAGAACACAAAAATTAGAAAACGAGAGGAGCGAAACATGAATAAGTCCACCTTAGCCCTGGCTGTGGCCGTGGGGGTTTTGGCGCAGCAGGCAGGCGCAGCGGGTTTCCTGGAAGATAGCAAGGCTTCCGTCAGTTCTCGCACGATGTATTACGACGCTGACGTACGTGAAGGTGCGAGCACTCCTGCTAACAGACAGCGAGAAGCCGCTGAGGGTCTCAAGTTCGATTACCTGTCCGGGTTCACCCAGGGTACCGTTGGTTTCGGTATCGACGCCCAGGCACTGGTCGGCATCCATCTGGATGGCGGCAGGGGACATCACCCGCTCGGTAACAGCAACTCCTTCTTCCCGAGCGACGGCGACAGGTCCGCCGACGAGTGGAGTCGTCTGGATGGCAACGTCAAGGCGCGCTTCTCGAAGACCGAGGCCCACTTGGGTGGCGCTTTGGCACCTAACTTGCCGATCCTGATCGCGAACGACAGCCGTGTGCTGCCGCAGACCTTTGACGGTGGCACCATCACCTCGAAGGAAATTGACAATGTGACCTTCAACTTGGGTCAACTGGAGCACGCGTCGGGTCGCGCCTCCTCCAACAGAACTGGCCTGGCAGTGGCTGGCGGTACTCATGACAGCAACCAGTTCCGTTACGCCGGTGCTGACTGGAAAGTCACCAAAGACCTCACGCTGCAGTACTACTACGCGAACCTGGAAGACTACTACAAGCAGAACTTCCTCGGCCTGGTGCACGTCTACCCGATCGCCCCGAACCAGTCGTTCAAGACTGATATTCGTTATTTCGACAGCAGCTCCGATGGCAAGAACGGCGACGTCGGCTACCGCTTCAACAACAACAATGGCTACGCCAAGAATCCAGGCGAGGTCGATAACAAGACCTGGAGCGCGACGTTCACCTACACCCTGGGTGGCAGCGCGTTCCTGCTTGGTCATCAGCGTGTCAGCGATGACGGCGGCTTTGTCTTCTTGAACCAGGGCAGCCTGATCGATAGCAAAGGTCGTCCAGAAGGTGCCGGTGGCGCCAGCTTCTACTCGTTCACCGACGCCACCGTGGGCAGCTTCATCCGTGCCGGTGAAAACACCACGTACGGTCAGTACTCCTATGACTTCGCCTCACTGGGCGTGCCAGGTTTGAAAGCTTCGATTGCTTACCTCGATGGCCGAGACATCAAGGCAACCAACGGCGTGGGTAAAGACCTGAATGAGCACGAGACCGACGCGCGTGTGGACTACGTGATTCAAACGGGCCCACTCAAAGGGTTTGGCACGACTCTGCGTCACGGTACTTACAGCGGTAATACCAGCACCGCTGACCAAGACCAGACCCGTCTGATCTTCAACTACACCTACAGCTTCCTGTAATAACCCTCAAAAAAAAGCCTCGCCTGTTGGCGAGGTTTTTTTTGGTGTGTTTTTTTATATTCCAAAAAAATAGCTTAAGTTGATTATTTATTCTTTTTTGTTTTTTACCCAAGTCTATAAAATGAATCCATCAGGTACTCATTGGCAGCGACACGAGTATCGGATTCAGCACCCCCCGATTTTGAAGATCAAGGAATTGGTTCATGAGCCGATACCTTGTGTCCCGGCATGGATATATATGCCTAAATGGCATTAAAAAAAACCGCAATAAATCTTTTGGTTTGTCATGTCGGCAAAAACAAGGGGGCTGACCACCCGGCGCTCATTGCGCATCTTTGGATCCGGGCACTCGACCAGGACCAGGAACCCAGAATTAGAAATGAGAGGAGCGAAACAATGAACAAGTCCACCTTGGCCCTGGCTGTGGCCGTAGGGGTTTTGGCGCAGCAGGCAGGCGCCGCCGGTTTCATCGAAGACAGCAAGGCTACATTGGGGCTGCGTAACTTCTACATCAACACCGATAACCGCGATTCCGACGCGGGTACCGCCAAGGTCAAGGCCAACGGCGTTCAAAGCAAGAACGAAGAATGGGGCCAAGGTTTCGATCTGCGCTTCACTTCCGGCTACACCCAAGGCACTGTCGGCTTCGGTATCGATGCCATCGGCCTGTTGGGCGTGCGTCTGGACACCGGTGGCGGTACTAACGGCGCCACTTCGACTTCTTACGGCGGCACTGTTTTCCCAAGTGAGTCCAACGGCAAAGCGGTTGATAACTTCTCCAGCCTGGGCCTGACTGCCAAAGCCAAGATTTCCCAGACCGAATTGAAGTTGGGTACCCTGCAGCCAAAACTGCCGGTGATCGTGACCAACGACGGTCGTCTGCTGCCGCAAACCTTCCAGGGCGGTCAGATCACCTCGAACGAAATCAAAGACCTGACACTGGTTGGCGGTCAGATCGAGCACGCCAAGGGGCGTAACTCCAGCAACAACGAAGAGTTGTCGATCGCTGGTGCCAACGCTCACACTGCTGCCGGTCGTGACAGCAACAAGTTCATCTATGGCGGTGGCGACTACAAAATCACCAAGGACCTGACCGCCCAGTACTACTACGGCAACCTGGAAGATTTCTACAAGCAGCACTTCCTGGGTCTGGTTCACAACTGGTCGATTGGTCCAGGTGTACTGAAGTCTGACTTCCGTTACTTCAACAGCCGTAACGATGGCGCCAACGGCCATGACTCTGCCTATTTCACTACAGGTGACTACGGAACCGGCATTACCAAAGGTAAAGTCGACAATAACCTGTATAGCGGTCTTTTCCTGTACTCGGTTGCCGGTCACACCTTCGGCGGCGGTTACCAGGTCAGCAATGGTAATAGCGACTTCCCTTGGCTGAACCAGGGTGATGGCTCGTCGGCTTACCTGACTACCGACAGCCAGATCGCCAAGTTTGCCCGTGCTGGCGAACGTACCTGGCAAGCTCGCTACGCGTTCGATTTTGCCAAAGTCGGCGTCCCAGGCCTGACTGCGGGCATGGTTTATCTGCGTGGCGATAACATCGACACAACCGGTAAAGTGGGGGCAGCTCAGACTAGCGTCAACGCAACTGGCCGTTCCGAGTGGGAACGCGACCTGACCCTGGCGTACGTAGTACAAGAAGGTCCGTTGAAAAACCTGGGCCTCACCTGGAAAAACGCCATGTGGCGCAACGACATCCCAGGTCAGCGCGACCAGGACGAAAACCGTCTGATCGTCAGCTACTCGATCCCGCTGTTGTAATAGCGCTCGCATAACCGACAAAAAAAAGCCCCGCCCGGCATCACGCCGGGCGGGGCTTTTGCGTTTTCAAGGCGGGCTCACCCCCGTAAACCCTCCTTGAAGTTCCCTTTTTGCAACAACTCAAGGCCTTCTCGAACCTTGGGATCGATGTTCGTCCCGATGGCGGATCAGGTCCAGTGAACAGATCTTTAATATTTCTTTATGATCTAAATAAATTGATATTTATTCTTTTTAATTAAATTTGAACGCAGGCACAGTTGAGCTCAACAAGCACTCACCAGGAGCAGCACCATGAGCCTCAGACTTGGCGATATCGCCCCCGATTTCGAACAGGATTCCAGCGCCGGCACCCTCCGTTTCCACGAATGGCTAGGCGATAGCTGGGGCGTGCTGTTTTCCCATCCGGCAGACTTTACGCCGGTGTGCACCACCGAGCTGGGCTTCACCGCCAGGCTCAAGGATGAATTCGCCCAGCGCGGCGTCAAAGCCATTGCCCTGTCCGTGGACCCGGTGGATTCGCATCACAAGTGGATCGAGGACATCAACGAAACCCAGAACGCCATCGTCAATTTCCCGATCCTCGCCGATGCGGACCGTAAAGTGTCCGACCTGTACGACCTGATCCATCCGAATGCCAACGACACCTTGACCGTGCGCTCGTTGTTCGTGATCGATCCGAACAAGAAGATCCGGCTGACCATCACTTACCCGGCGAGTACCGGCCGTAACTTCAATGAGATTCTGCGGGTAATCGATTCGCTGCAGCTCACCGACAACTACAAGGTGGCCACACCGGCCAATTGGCAGGACGGTGATGAGGTGGTGATCGTGCCGTCGCTCAAGGACGAAGATGAAATCCAGCGACGTTTTCCCAAGGGTTATCGCGCGGTGAAACCGTACCTGCGCCTGACGCCGCAGCCGAATCGTTAACGTCAAAAGATCGCTCCCACGCAGAGCGTGGGAACGATCATGTCTACCAAAGCAGGGGATTTTCAGGCCGTTTCGACGGCCTGTTTTTTTGTCCGGAAAAAGACAAACAACATATTCACTTAAGCTATAACCAAATGAATAAATATGATTTATGGATATATAAATCACCTGTTAAGGTCATTCCATCGACGCGAGATCGCAAGCTGCGAATCGCCAACACCGCTCAAGGAATTGTCTGAATGCTGGTCGTCTCACTCGGTGGCAGCCCCAGCCCACGCTCCCGTTCCGGGGTGTTGCTGGAGCGCTCCAAACGCTGGTTGCAAGAGCAAGGTGTGGAAGTGGTGAGTTATCAGGTACGGGACTTCCCGGCTGAAGATTTACTGCATGCCCGCTTTGACAGCCCGAAGGTGATCGATCTGTTGCAACAGATTGATAACGCCGACGGCCTGCTCATCGCCACACCGGTTTATAAAGCGTCGTTCTCCGGCGCGTTGAAAACCGTACTGGATTTGCTGCCCGAACGCGCCCTGGCCCACAAAGTGGTTCTGCCAATGGCGACCGGTGGCAGCATCGCCCACATGCTGGCGGTGGATTACGCGCTCAAGCCAGTGCTGTCGGCGTTGAAGGCTCAGGAAATGCTCCACGGGATTTTCGCCGTAGACAGTCAGATCGCTTACGGCGAAGGCAGCGCCCAGGCGCAGTTGGCTCCCGAGCTTGCACAACGACTGAATGAATCGCTGGAGCTGTTCTACAGCGCCATGGCTCGCCGGCCCAAGCCGCTCGATCCAAACCTGTTGAACGAACGTTTGTTGAGTGCTCGCTGGAGCATTTAAGCCAGCCCTCAAGCAACATCTGAATTTGAAGTACTCACCTTACTGGCCCGCCAACGGGCAAGCAGGTGCAGCCAAAACCCAACTGCAAAAAGGAGAGCGCCATGCGCCCTGTCATTTTGCGTCGTGGTCTGGTCGCTCTGTTTGCTGCGGCTGTGTCCTTCGGCGTCATTACTCAAGCCCAAGCCGAGACTTTGCGAATCGGCTATCAGAAATACGGCACCCTGGTGCTGCTCAAAGCCAAAGGCACTCTGGAAAAACGCCTCGCCGCCCAAGGTGTGGACGTGCAATGGACGGAGTTCCCCGGCGGCCCGCAACTGCTTGAAGGCCTGAACGTCGGCTCCATCGACTTCGGCGTCACCGGCGAAACGCCTCCGGTTTTCGCTCAGGCCGCGGGCGCCGATCTGCTCTACGTCGCTTATGAACCGCCAGCGCCCCACAGCGAAGCGATCCTGGTGCCGAAGGGCTCGCCGATCAAATCGGTGCAGGAACTCAAGGGCAAGAAAGTCGTGCTCAACAAAGGCTCGAACGTGCACTACCTGCTGGTGCGTGCGCTGGAAGACGCCGGCCTCAAATACACCGATATCCAGACCGTGTTCCTGCCGCCCGCCGATGCCCGCGCCGCATTCGAGCGCGGCAGTGTCGATGCCTGGGTGATCTGGGACCCGTACCAGGCTGCCGCCGAACAGCAATTGCAAGCGCGCACCTTGCGCGATGGCAAAGGCATCGTCGACAACCACCAGTTCTACCTGGCGACCAAGCCTTACGCGCAAAAAAATCCTGACGTGATCAAGGCCCTGGTGGAAGAAGTGCGCGCGGTCGGTGAATGGTCCCGGGCCAATCCCGAGGACGTCACCCGACAGGTTTCGCCACTGCTCGGCCTGCCGGCGGACATCACCCTGACTTCGGTGAAACGCCAGGGTTACGGCGCGCTGTTCCTGACCCCTGAGGTGGTCGCCGCCCAACAGAAAATCGCCGACAGCTTCTACCAGCTCAAGCTGATTCCCAAGCCCTTGAGTATCAAGGACGTGATCTGGACGCCACCGGCAGCCGTCGCCAAAGCGCCGTAATCCGATTCCCCAAGGAGACCACTCCATGAGCCTCAATATCTTCTGGTTCCTGCCTACCCACGGCGACGGCCATTACCTTGGTACCGCCGAAGGCGCTCGCGCCGTCGACCACGGTTACTTGCAACAAGTCGCGCAAGCGGCGGATCGTCTGGGTTTCGGCGGGGTGCTGATTCCCACCGGTCGCTCCTGCGAAGATTCGTGGCTGATGGCTGCCTCGCTGATCCCGGTGACCCAGCGTTTGAAGTTCCTCGTCGCCCTGCGCCCCGGGATCATTTCCCCGACAGTGGCGGCGCGTCAGGCCGCGACCCTGGATCGTCTGTCCGGCGGCCGTGCGCTGTTCAACCTGGTCACCGGTGGCGATCCGGAAGAACTGGCCGGCGACGGTCTGTTCCTCAGTCACGAAGAGCGCTATCAGGCCTCGGTGGAATTCACCCGCATCTGGCGCCGGGTACTGGAAGGCGAAACCGTCGATTACGACGGTCAGCACATCAGCGTGAAGGGCGCCAAGTTGCTCTATCCGCCGATCCAGCAACCGCGTCCGCCGCTGTATTTCGGCGGCTCGTCGGAAGCGGCGCAGGATCTGGCGGCGGAGCAGGTCGAAATGGTCCTGACCTGGGGTGAGCCACCGGCCGCCGTTGCCGAGAAAATCGCACAGGTTCGCGCC
This sequence comes from Pseudomonas sp. URMO17WK12:I6, assembly GCF_003253625.1. Classification (NCBI taxonomy): domain Bacteria; kingdom Pseudomonadati; phylum Pseudomonadota; class Gammaproteobacteria; order Pseudomonadales; family Pseudomonadaceae; genus Pseudomonas; species Pseudomonas sp. URMO17WK12:I6. Next base: position 323,119 of record NZ_QKYZ01000001.1, on the reverse strand, counting down.
AAAGCCGCGAAGCTCGGGCGCACCGTGCGCTTCGGTATTCGCCTGCATGTGATCGTTCGCGAAACCAACGCCGAGGCGTGGCAAGCGGCGGATCGACTGATCTCTCATCTGGACGATGACACCATTGCCCGCGCCCAGGCTTCTCTGGCGCGTTTCGATTCGGTCGGCCAGCAACGCATGGCCGCTTTGCATGGCGGCAGTCGCGACAACCTGGAAGTCAGTCCCAACCTCTGGGCCGGTGTCGGTCTGGTGCGCGGCGGGGCCGGTACGGCGCTGGTCGGCGATGGTCCGACCGTGGCCGCTCGGGTGAAGGAATACGCCGATCTGGGCATCGATACGTTCATCTTCTCCGGTTATCCACACCTGGAAGAATCCTATCGGGTGGCCGAGTTGCTGTTCCCGCACTTGGACATCGAGCGCCCGGAACTGCCGAAAAGCGCCGGTTACGTCAGCCCGTTCGGCGAGATGGTGGCCAACGACATTCTTCCCAAAGCCGCGTCCCAGAGCTGAGGCGTGGCCATGAAGAAAACTATCCACAGCCTCGCACCCTGGGTGTTGCCGATTCTGTTGCTGGCGGTATGGCAGTTGTCGGTGTCGGCGGGCTGGTTGTCGACGCGGATTCTGCCGGCACCGATCGCGGTGATCGAAGCCGGTGTGAGCCTGTTCCGCAGCGGTGAAATCTGGACTCACCTGGCTATCAGCGGCTGGCGCGCGGCACTCGGGTTCGCCATCGGCGGCGGCATTGGCCTGGCGCTGGGCTTTATCACCGGCCTGTCGAAGTGGGGCGAGCGCCTGCTCGACAGTTCGGTGCAGATGATCCGCAACGTACCGCACCTGGCGCTGATTCCGCTGGTGATCCTGTGGTTCGGCATCGATGAGTCGGCGAAGATTTTCCTGGTGGCGTTGGGCACGTTGTTCCCGATCTACCTCAACACTTATCACGGCATCCGCAACGTCGATCCGGCGCTGGTGGAAATGTCCCGCAGTTATGGCCTGTCCGGTTTCAGCCTGTTCCGTCAGGTGATCCTGCCGGGTGCGCTGCCTTCGATTCTGGTCGGCGTGCGTTTTGCCCTGGGCTTCATGTGGCTGACCCTGATCGTCGCCGAAACCATCTCTGCCAACGCCGGCATCGGTTACCTGGCAATGAATGCCCGGGAGTTCTTGCAGACCGACGTAGTGGTGCTGGCGATTCTTTTGTATGCCGTGCTCGGCAAACTCGCTGATCTCGCGGCCCGTGGACTTGAACGCGTGTGGCTGCGCTGGCATCCGGCCTATCAGGTTGCCAAGGGAGGTGCCGCATGACGGCTCAACAACCTCCACGCCTGCTGCGCGGAATCCCGCTGGCAGTGCGCAAGCTGCAAAAGACCTTCGGTTCGCGGCAAGTGCTGCGTGAAATCGACCTGCACATTCCTGCCGGGCAGTTTGTGGCGGTGGTCGGGCGCAGCGGTTGCGGCAAAAGCACCTTGCTGCGCTTGCTCGCCGGTCTCGACAAACCTACGGCTGGCGAGTTGTTTGCTGGCTCCGCGCCGCTGAGTGCCGCCCGGGAAGACACCCGGCTGATGTTCCAGGAAGCGCGGTTGCTGCCGTGGAAGAAGGTCATCGACAACGTCGGTCTCGGGCTCAAGGGCAACTGGCGGCCGCAAGCACTGGACGCGTTGGAGTCGGTCGGCCTGGCGGACCGCGCCCACGAATGGCCGGCGGCACTGTCCGGTGGCCAGAAGCAACGAGTGGCCCTGGCCCGCGCGCTGATCCATCAACCGCGCCTGCTGTTGCTCGACGAACCGCTGGGGGCACTGGATGCCCTGACCCGTATTGAAATGCAGCAACTGATTGAACGGCTCTGGCAGAAACACGGTTTCACCGTGTTGCTGGTAACCCACGACGTCAGTGAGGCGGTGGCGATTGCCGATCGGGTGATTCTGATTGAAGAGGGCGAAGTCGGCCTCGACCTGGCAGTGGAGTTGCCGCGCCCTCGGATTCGCGGCTCCCATCGGCTGGCGGCGCTGGAAACCGAAGTGCTCAACCGCGTGCTGTCGGTACCCGGCCAACCGCCGGAACCGGAACCTGTTTCACCATTGCCCACGCAATTGCGCTGGGCTCAATAACGTAAAAACTCATCCAACGACAGGAATCAACATCATGACTATCAAAGCCATCAACGTTCGTAACCAGTTCAAAGGCTCGATCAAGGAAATCGTGCTCGGCGACGTCCTCTCGGAAATCGACGTGCAGACTGCCTCCGGCATCGTCACTTCGGTGATTACCACTCGTTCGGTGAAAGAGCTGGAACTGGTGGTCGGCAGCGAAGTGATCGCGTTTGTGAAATCCACCGAGGTGTCGATCGCCAAGTTGTAAGTGCGTGCGCCAACAACAACCCCGGAGGGTGTGAGCCCTTCGGGGTTTTTTATGCGTGCAGTGGTAGTGGTGGTGTATTCGAAGGCTGCGATCTTTTAAAGCGCTACGCGCTTGGGCAGGTACGGCGGCAAATACAGCCCGAGGTAGGCATCAAACACCCGCATCCCTTCTTCAGCCATGCGCGGCGTGATCTGCCCATGTTGCTGCACCGAGCGCGCATACACTCGATCTCCCAGCTCCATGGCCAGGGCAAACACATCGACGTCTGTCGGCAGCCTTGGCAGCTCGAAGTGATGGTCGAACAGTTTGTGCATCAGGTCGCCGAGTTCGATGTCGTGCTGGCGGTCAGCCTGGGTGACTTCGGTCAGGCCGTGCTGGGCGAGGATGAGTTGGCGGGCAGCGGCGTCTTCGTCGTAGATGTCGAGCATGCGTTGCTCCACCAGTCGCGACAGATCGCGCCAGCCGTTGAGGGCGTGGTGGTCGATGGGCGCTTGCAGGCAAGCACGGAACGCGGCGTGGACGTCGGCGGTCAGGGCTTCGAGCAGGGCCGGGACGCTGGCGAAAAAGTGGTAGACGGAGGAGGGCGGGATCTCTGCGCGTTCAGCGACGCTGTAGATCGACAGACTGGCCACGCCCTCGGCGGCCAGCAGCGTGCGGGCGGCATCGAGTATCGAATCGATCCGGGCCTGGCTGCGTGCGCGGGGTTTGCGTGGGGTGGCGAGTCGGGTCATTGAAGTCTCCTGCAGGGCAGCGGGCATTGTACGAGCAGGTTTCTTTGTTGTCTGCCAGGACGCTTTCGCGGGCAAGCCTCGCTCCTACAGGGGCGCCGATCGACATGGGCTTGTAGGAGCGAGGCTTGCCCGCGAACCGCCGCAGGCGGCCATAAAAAAACGCCGCAGGCGGTAAGGCCGGCGGCGTTGTATTTACAGCAACCGTTTACACGGTATGCAGGTACCAGTTGTACTCGAGGTCGGAGATGGAGTGTTCGAACTCCTCCAGCTCGCTCTCTTTACAGGCGACGAAGATATCGATGTATTTCGGATCGATGTACTTGGCCATGACTTCGCTGTCGTCCAGCTCGCGCAGTGCATCGCGCAGGTTGTTCGGCAGGCTTTGCTCGTTCTGCTCGTAGCTGTTGCCTTCCACGGGCGCGCCCGGCTCGATCTTGTTGACCAGGCCGTGGTGCACGCCGGCCAGGACCGAGGCCATCAGCAGGTACGGGTTGGCATCGGCGCCAGCCACACGGTGTTCAATGCGCACGGCATCGGAGGAGCCGGTTGGTACGCGAATCGCCACGGTGCGGTTGTCCAGGCCCCAGCACGGCGAGTTCGGCACGTAGAACTGCGCGCCGAAACGACGGTAGGAGTTGACGTTCGGGCAGAGGAAAGCCATCTGCGCCGGCAGGGTCTCGAGCACACCGCCGATCGCGTGACGCAGTGCGGCGTTCTGCTCGGGATCCTCGCTGGCAAAAATGTTTTTGCCATCTTTATCAAGAATCGAGATGTGGACGTGCAGACCATTACCCGCCTGGCCTGGATAAGGCTTGGCCATGAAGGTGGTGTCCATCTCATGGTCGTAGGCGATGTTTTTGATCAGGCGCTTGAGCAGCACCGCGTAGTCGCAGGCCTTTATAGGGTCGGCCACGTGGTGCAGGTTCACTTCGAACTGCGCCGGGGCGCTTTCCTTGACGATCGCGTCGGCAGGGATGCCTTGCTCTTTCGCACCTTCCAGAATGTCCTGGAGGCAGTCGACATATTCATCCAGATCGTCGATCAGGTAGACCTGGGTCGAGTGCGGACGTTTGCCGGAGATCGGCGAGCGCGGCGGTTGCGGGCGACCGTTCACGTTTTCCTGGTCGATCAGGTAGAACTCCAGTTCGAACGCGGCGCAGATGGTCAGGCCCATCTCATCGAACTTGGTCACCACTTGACGCAGGACTTCGCGCGGGTCGGCGAAGAAAGGTTCACCTTCGAGTTCGTGCATGGTCATCAGCAGTTGCGCAGTCGGGCGCTTCTGCCAGGGCTCATTGCACAGGGTGTCGGGGATTGGATAGCAGATTCGGTCAGCATCGCCGATGTCCAGGCCCAGGCCGGTGCTTTCCACCGTCGAGCCATTGATATCCAGAGCAAATAGAGAGGCCGGCAGGTTGATGCCTTTCTCGTAAACCTTGTGGAGGCTGGTGCGTTCGATGCGCTTGCCGCGCACCACACCATTCATATCCGCAATCAGAAGGTCAACGTACAGAACCTCAGGATGTTCCTTAAGGAACGCGTTCGCTTCGTTAAGCTGAACGGCACGCGGGGGTACCGACATGATGCAACACCTTTGTTGTTAAAAATATCAATCATTGATCTTTTCAGATTCCAGTCAACCCGAACGGCATGCCGAAGTCAAGCGAGGCCTTTTTTGCCCTAAAAAAGCGCTCGAAAGGCTTTTTTGAGGCACTTTGGGGCGTATTTTTGTCTTCTGACGTCTTGGCGCCCGCGGGCTTGAGCGGGCCGTGTTGTATTTTTTACGGGGGTGTTGTGTAAAAAAATGAACAAGGCTAAGCTCGATTCAAACCCATAACAGCAATAATACCGGGGTGCTTCATGTCTCGCCTGCCGTTAATCGGCGTCACCGCCTGCTCAAAGCAGATCGGTCTGCATGCTTATCACATCAGTGGCGACAAATACGTACGCGCCGTGGCTTCAGCTGCCAAAGGCCTGCCGTTGATTCTTCCATCCCTGGCAGATCGACTGGCGCCGTCCGATATTCTGGACGCTCTGGACGGCATTCTTTTTACAGGCTCTCCTTCTAATATAGAACCGTTTCACTACAACGGCCCGGCCAGCGCGCCGGGTACTGCTCATGATTCTGCACGCGATGCTACCACTCTCCCGCTGATCCGCGCCGCTGTCGAAGCTGGCGTTCCCGTGCTCGGTATCTGCCGCGGCTTCCAGGAAATGAATGTGGCGTTCGGTGGCAGCCTGCATCAGAAGGTCCACGAGGCCGGTCCCTTCATGGACCACCGTGAAGACGACAGCCTGCCGCTCGAAGGGCAGTACGCCCCCAGTCACCCGGTACACGTCCAGCCGGGTGGTGTACTTGCGGGGCTGGGCCTGGCGAGCGACATTCAAGTCAACTCGATTCATGGTCAGGGCGTCGAGCGGCTGGCGCCGGGCCTTCGTGTGGAAGCTGTGGCGCCCGATGGGCTGATCGAAGCGGTCTCTGTGATCGAAGGCAAGGCTTTTGCTTTAGGCGTGCAATGGCATCCCGAATGGCAGGTAAGCTTGAATCCTGACTACCTTGCGATTTTCCAGGCATTTGGCGATGCCTGCCGCAAGCGCGCATTACAACGCGACGCCGATGCGTCAAACAACGCCTGACTTATAAAAGTCAGGAAACTCAAGCCTAAGAGGCATTTATGAGTAACAACCTCGACCAGCTCACCGATTGGTTGAAAGACCACAAGATCACAGAAGTCGAATGCATGATTGGCGACCTGACCGGCATCACCCGGGGCAAGATCTCGCCGACCAATAAGTTCATCGCCGAAAAAGGCATGCGCCTGCCCGAAAGCGTTCTGTTACAGACCGTGACCGGCGACTATGTCGAAGACGACATCTATTACGAACTGCTCGACCCGGCCGACATCGACATGGTCTGCCGCCCCGACCAGAACGCCGTGTTCCTGGTGCCCTGGGCCATCGAACCCACCGCCATCGTGATCCACGACACCTACGACAAGCAGGGCAACCCGATCGAGCTGTCGCCGCGCAACGTGCTCAAGAAGGTACTGAAACTCTACGCCGACCACGGCTGGCAGCCGATCGTGGCGCCGGAAATGGAGTTCTACCTCACCAAGCGCAGCGATGACCCGGACTACCCGTTGCAACCGCCGATTGGCCGTTCCGGCCGTCCGGAAACCGGTCGCCAGTCGTTCTCCATTGAAGCGGCGAACGAATTCGACCCGTTGTTCGAAGACGTCTACGACTGGTGCGAATTGCAGGAGCTGGACCTCGACACGTTGATCCACGAGGACGGCACTGCGCAGATGGAAATCAACTTCCGTCACGGCGATGCCCTGTCCCTGGCCGACCAGATTCTGGTGTTCAAACGCACCATGCGAGAAGCCGCACTCAAGCACAACGTGGCGGCGACCTTCATGGCCAAGCCCATGACTGGCGAGCCGGGCAGTGCCATGCATTTGCACCAGAGCATCATCGACATCGAGACCGGCAAAAACGTCTTCTCCAATGAAGACGGGACCATGAGCCAGCTGTTCCTCCATCACATCGGCGGTTTGCAGAAATTCATCCCTGAGTTGCTGCCGCTGTTCGCGCCCAACGTCAATTCGTTCCGCCGCTTCCTGCCGGATACCTCGGCACCGGTGAACGTGGAGTGGGGCGAAGAGAACCGCACCGTGGGCCTGCGGGTTCCGGATGCCGGGCCGCAGAACCGTCGGGTGGAAAACCGTCTGCCGGGTGCCGACGCCAACCCTTACCTGGCCATCGCCGCCAGCCTGTTGTGCGGCCTGATCGGGATGCTCGAAGGGCATAACCCGAGTGCCCCGGTGGTGGGGCGTGGTTACGAGCGGCGCAATCTGCGCCTGCCGTTAACCATCGAAGACGCGCTGGATCGTATGGAAAACAGCAAGACCATCGAAAAGTATCTGGGCAAGAAATTCATCACAGGCTACGTCGCGGTCAAGCGGGCCGAGCATGAAAACTTCAAGCGCGTGATCAGTTCGTGGGAGCGGGAGTTCCTGCTCTTCGCCGTCTGATGCGCCGGGCGCGACAAGGGGCGTGATTGCCCTCTGACGTCGCGCCGTCACTGCAATCCAAGGAGAATTCGCATGACCAGCAACAACCCGCAAACCCGTGCATGGCAAACCCTGAGCAATGATCACCACCTGGCCCCGTTCAGCGACTTCAAGCAGCTGAAAGAGAAAGGCCCGCGGATCATCACCAATGCCAAGGGTGTTTACCTCTGGGACAGCGAAGGCAACAAGATCCTCGACGGCATGGCTGGTCTGTGGTGCGTCGCGATCGGCTATGGTCGCGATGAACTGGCCGATGCCGCCGCCAAGCAAATGCGCGAACTGCCTTATTACAACCTGTTCTTCCAGACCGCTCACCCGCCGGTGCTGGAGCTGGCCAAGGTCATCGCTGAAATCGCGCCTGAAGGCATGAATCATGTGTTCTTCACCGGTTCCGGTTCTGAAGGCAACGACACCATGCTGCGGATGGTTCGCCACTACTGGGCGATCAAGGGCCAGCCGAAGAAGAAAGTCATCATCAGTCGCAAGAACGGCTATCACGGCTCCACCGTGGCCGGCGCGAGCCTGGGTGGCATGACGTACATGCACGAACAGGGCGATTTGCCGATCCCGGGCATCGTCCACATCGCCCAACCGTATTGGTTCGGTGAAGGCGGTGACATGACGCCACAAGAGTTCGGTATCTGGGCGGCCAATCAGCTGGAAGAGAAGATTCTGGAAATCGGCGTCGACAACGTCGGTGCCTTTATTGCCGAGCCGATCCAGGGCGCCGGCGGCGTGATCATTCCGCCAGACAGCTACTGGCCGCGCATCAAGGAAATCCTCGCCAAGTACGACATCCTGTTCGTGGCCGACGAGGTGATCTGCGGTTTCGGTCGTACCGGTGAGTGGTTCGGTACCGATTTCTACGACCTCAAGCCCCACATGATGACCATCGCCAAAGGTCTGACGTCCGGCTACATCCCGATGGGTGGCCTGATCGTGCATGACGATGTGGTCGAGGTGCTCAACGAAGGTGGTGATTTCAACCACGGTTTCACCTATTCCGGGCACCCGGTGGCCGCGGCGGTGGCGCTGGAAAACATCCGCATCTTGCGCGATGAGAAAATTGTCGAGCATGTGCGAGCAGAGACGGCACCTTATTTGCAGAAGCGTCTACGGGAACTGAACGATCACCCGTTGGTGGGGGAAGTGCGTGGGGTCGGTCTGTTGGGGGCTATCGAGCTGGTTCAGGACAAGGCCACTCGCAAGCGTTACGAAGGCAAGGGCGTCGGCATGATCTGCCGGCAGTTCTGCTTCGACAACGGCCTGATCATGCGCGCCGTTGGCGACACCATGATCATTGCTCCGCCACTGGTGATTACACCGGCTGAAATCGACGAGTTGGTGACCAAGGCGCGCAAGTGCCTGGACCTGACCCTGAGTGCGTTGCAGGGCTAAGTGCTAGGCTCTGAGCGAGGTGCAATGTCTGCACTTCGCTCAGTGCAAACAAAGGATGGGGCTTTCCTTGAAAGCCTGCCTTGGATCTTGCCAGACTAACGGTTGTTCGGATGCCCTGTAACAGGCTGCTGAGCACGTGGTTAAAAAGAAAAACTGGAGCATTACCCATGAAGGCATTAGGTATGAAGATAACTGGCAAGACCCTCCTCGCCATGTCCCTGATGGGCGTGATGGCGGGCGCCGTTCAGGCCGACGATAAAGTGCTGCACGTGTACAACTGGTCCGATTACATCGCACCGGACACCATCGCGAACTTCGAAAAAGAGTCCGGGATCAAGGTGGTGTACGACGTATTCGACAGCAACGAAACCCTGGAAGCCAAGTTGCTGGCAGGCAAGTCCGGTTACGACGTTGTCGTACCGTCGAACAACTTCCTCGCCAAGCAAATCAAGGCCGGTGTTTACCGGGAGCTGGACAAGTCCAAGCTGTCCAACTACGGCAACCTGAACAAATCACTTCTTAAAGCGGTTTCCGTCAGTGACCCGGACAACAAACATGCCTTCCCTTACATGTGGGGCTCGATCGGGATCGGTTACAACCCTGAGAAAGTCAAGGCAGCACTGGGCGTCGACACGATCGATTCCTGGGACACCCTGCTCAAGCCTGAAAACATTGCCAAGCTCAAGGGCTGCGGTGTGAGCTTCCTGGATTCGCCGACCGAAATGCTGCCGGTCGCCCTGCATTACCTGGGTCTGCCAACCGACAGCCAGAAGAAAGAAGACATCAAGAAAGCCGAGGAGCTGTTCCTCAAGATTCGTCCTTCGATCACCTACTTCCACTCCTCGAAGTACATCTCGGACCTGGCCAACGGCAACATCTGCGTAGCCGTCGGCTATTCGGGTGACGTCCAGCAAGCCAAGTCCCGTGCTGCCGAAGCCGGTGACAAGGTGAAAGTCAGCTACGCCATTCCAAAAGAAGGCGCTGGCAGCTTCTACGACATGGTCGCAATCCCCAAGGATGCGGAAAACGTCGAGGGGGCCTACAAGTTCATGAACTACCTGCTGCAACCGAAAGTAATGGCTGACATCACCAACGCTGTGCGTTTCCCTAACGGTAATGCTGAAGCCACCCAGTATGTGAGCAAGGACATCACTTCGGATCCGGGCATCTATCCGACTCCTGAAGTACAGGCCAAGCTGTATGCGATCGCTGATTTGCCAGCCGCCACCCAGCGTGAACTGACCCGCAGCTGGACCAAGATCAAATCCGGTAAATAAGTAATAAACCCTGTAGCAGCTGCCGAAGGCTGCGTTGAGGTCCGAAGGACCTCCGCTTTTCGACAGCACAACTGCTTCGCAGTTGAACGCAGCCTGCGGCCGCTGCTACAGGATCTTCATAAAGTTTGCTGGAACGGTTTTTCGAGGGTAAGTTGCGCGCCGGTTTTGTTGTCAGGCAGCCATGGCTGTCATGTAGCGCGGGGCAACTTGGGCCCAACTAATTTTAGAGGACCTCCACTTGCCTGTTTTTTCTTTGTTGCGCAATGCCCTGCTGGTCGGCGCCGGGCTGACGCTTGCCGTCAGTGCCCAGGCCACCGGCACGGTGCATATTTATAACTGGTCGGACTACATCGGTGAGACCACCCTGGCCGACTTTCAGAAAGACGCCGGTATCAAGCCGATTTACGACGTATTCGATTCCAACGAAACCCTGGAAGGCAAATTGCTGGCCGGGCGTACCGGTTACGACGTGGTCGTGCCGTCCAACCATTTCCTTGGCAAGCAGATCAAGGCCGGCGCTTTCCAGAAGCTCGACAAGTCTAAGCTAGGCAACTATTCCAACCTCGACCCGGTGTTGCTCAAGCGCCTGGAGCAGAACGATCCGGGTAACCAATATGCCGTGCCATATCTGTGGGGCACCAACGGCATCGGTTACAACGTCGACAAGATCAAGGCTGTGCTGGGGCTCGACAAGATCGACTCCTGGGATGTGGTGTTCGAGCCGCAAAACATCAAGAAGCTGCACAGCTGCGGCGTCGCGTTCCTCGACTCCGCCGATGAAATGATGCCCACGGTCCTCAATTACATGGGCCTGAACGCCAATAGCACCAACCCCGAAGACTACAAAAAGGCCGAGGCTAAATTGCTGGCGGTGCGGCCTTATGTGACGTACTTCCACTCATCCAAATACATCGCGGACCTGGCCAACGGCGATATCTGCGTTGCAATCGGTTTTTCCGGCGATATGTTCCAGGCCAAGGCCCGCGCGGCTGAAGCCGGTAAAGGCATAAACATCGCCTACTCGATTCCAAAAGAGGGTGGCGCGCTCTGGTTTGACATGCTGGCGATCCCCAAGGATGCGGCCAACGTCAAGGAAGCCCACGCCTTCATCAACTATTTGCTCAAGCCTGAGGTGATCGCCAAGGTCAGCGATACCGTGGGCTACGCCAACCCAAACCCTGGGTCGGACAAACTGATGGAACAATCCATACGCACCGACGCGTCGGTTTATCCGCCGCAAGCGGTCCTCGACAAGATGTACGTGTCCATCGAGTTACCGCCGAACATTCAACGTTTGATGACGCGCAGCTGGACCAAGGTCAAGTCGGGCAAATAGCGTCAAACTATCCAGGTTCGCCCCATTGAGCGAACTGCAAATTCTGTTGGGAGTTTCGTAAATGGCAGTTGCCTCCGGCGCCTATAAGAAAGCCCTCGAGGGCGACCAATCACCTAAACAGGTGTTGGTCAAAATCGACCGGGTCACCAAAAAGTTCGACGAGACGATTGCCGTGGACGACGTGTCCCTGGAAATCAAGAAAGGCGAAATCTTCGCCTTGCTCGGCGGCTCGGGTTCGGGCAAATCCACCTTGCTGCGGATGCTGGCAGGTTTCGAACGGCCCACGGAGGGGCGCATTTTCCTCGATGGCGTAGACATCACTGACATGCCGCCGTACGAGCGGCCGATCAACATGATGTTCCAGTCCTATGCGTTGTTCCCGCACATGACCGTGGCGCAGAACATCGCCTTCGGCCTCAAGCAGGACAAGATCCCGACGGCCGAGGTCGATGCCCGCGTGGCCGAGATGCTCAAGCTGGTGCAGATGAGCGAGTACGCCAAGCGCAAACCGCATCAGCTGTCCGGTGGTCAGCGTCAGCGCGTGGCCCTGGCGCGTTCGTTGGCCAAGCGGCCGAAGCTGTTGTTGCTCGACGAACCGATGGGCGCGCTGGACAAGAAGCTGCGTTCGCAAATGCAGCTGGAACTGGTCGAGATCATCGAGCGCGTCGGCGTAACCTGCGTCATGGTGACCCACGACCAGGAAGAGGCCATGACCATGGCCGAGCGCATTGCGATCATGCACCTGGGCTGGATCGCCCAGATCGGCAGCCCGATCGACATCTACGAAACCCCGACCAGCCGACTGGTCTGCGAATTCATCGGCAACGTCAACATCTTCGAAGGTGAAGTGGTGGACGACGCCGAGGGCCATGCACTGATCACCTGCAAGGATCTGGACCGCAACATTTACGTGGGTCACGGCATCAGCACCTCGGTGCAGGACAAGTCCGTTACCTATGCGATCCGTCCGGAAAAACTGCTGGTGACGGCCGAAATGCCGACCTGCGAACACAACTGGTCCAGCGGCAAGGTGCACGACATCGCCTACCTCGGCGGCCATTCGGTGTTCTACGTCGAACTGCCGAGCGGCAAGCTGGTGCAGTCCTTCGTCGCCAACGCCGAGCGCCGTGGCCAGCGCCCGACCTGGGGTGACCAGGTTTACGTGTGGTGGGAAGACGACAGCGGCGTGGTACTTCGCTCATGAACATGCGCAAACTCAAACGCCGGCTCAATCGAATACTTCCCGGTGGCCGTCAGCTGGTCATCGGGGTTCCGTTCATCTGGCTGTTCATGTTCTTCATGCTGCCGTTCTTCATCGTCCTGAAGATCAGCTTCGCTGAAGCCGACGTGGCCATTCCGCCGTACACCGAGATCTACACCTTCGTTGACCAGAAACTGCAGGTGCTGCTCAACCTGGCCAACTACGCGATGCTGGGCGATGACGAGTTGTACATCGCCGCTTACCTAGGCTCGCTGAAGATGGCGCTGTTCAGCACCATCCTCTGTCTGCTGATCGGCTACCCGATGGCCTATGGCATTGCCACCGCCCGCAAAGAGCTGCAAACGGTGCTGGTGCTGCTGATCATGATGCCGACCTGGACCGCGATCCTGATCCGCGTGTACGCGTGGATGGGCATCCTCAGCAACAACGGGCTGCTCAATGGTTTTCTGATGAGCATGGGCTGGATCGACGAGCCGTTGCAGATCCTCAATACCAACCTGGCGGTTTATATCGGGGTTGTTTACTCCTATCTGCCGTTCATGATCCTGCCGCTCTACGCCAACCTGGTGAAACACGATCACAGCCTGCTGGAAGCCGCATCGGACCTCGGTTCGAGCAACTTCAACAGCTTCTGGAAGATCACCGTGCCGCTGTCGAAAAACGGCATTATCGCCGGCTGCATGCTGGTGTTCATCCCGGTGGTGGGGGAGTTCGTGATCCCGGAACTGCTCGGTGGTCCGGAAACCCTGATGATCGGTAAAGTGCTCTGGCAAGAGTTCTTCAACAACCGCGACTGGCCGGTGGCGTCTGCCCTGGCGGTGGTGATGCTGGCAATCCTGATTGTGCCGATCATCCTGTTCAACCGCAGTCAGGCCAAGGAAATGGAGGGTAAAGAATGAAGCGCTTCCGTTTCTCGAACCTGATGCTGGTGCTGGGTCTGCTGTTCATCTACGCACCGATGCTGATCCTGGTGATCTACTCGTTCAACGCCTCGAAACTGGTAACGGTGTGGGGCGGCTGGTCGGTGAAGTGGTACGTCGGCCTGCTCGACAACACGCAACTGATGGGCTCAGTGGTGCGCTCGCTGGAAATCGCTTGCTACACGGCGATAGCGGCGGTGGCATTGGGGACGCTGGCGGCGTTCGTGCTGACCCGCATCACCCGCTTCAAGGGCCGCACACTGTTTGGCGGCCTGGTGACGGCGCCGCTGGTGATGCCGGAAGTGATCACCGGTCTGTCGCTGTTGCTGCTGTTCGTGGCCATGGCGCAGATGATCGGCTGGCCGCAGGAGCGCGGCATCGTCACCATCTGGATCGCTCACACCACATTCTGTGCAGCCTATGTGGCGGTGGTGGTGTCGGCGCGCTTGCGTGAATTGGATTTGTCCATCGAAGAAGCCGCCATGGACCTCGGTGCGCGGCCATGGAAAGTGTTCTTCCTGATCACCATCCCGATGATCGCGCCGTCACTGGCGGCCGGCGGCATGATGTCGTTTGCCTTGTCGCTGGATGATTTGGTGTTGGCGAGCTTTGTGTCCGGGCCAGGCTCCACGACCCTGCCGATGGAAGTGTTCTCGGCGGTGCGTCTGGGCGTGAAGCCTGAGATCAACGCCGTGGCCAGCCTGATTCTGCTGGCGGTGTCGCTGGTGACCTTCCTGGTCTGGTTCTTCAGCCGTCGCGCCGAAGAAAGCCGCAAACGTGCGATCCAGCAAGCCATCGAGGAAGCCGCTGCCGACTCCTGGAAACAACCGGACGTACGTCGGGCGCAGGCACCGGAAGCGGCTTAAAACTGCTGCCGATCAAAAGATCGCAACCTGCGGCAGCTCCAGTGGAATGTGAATCCCGTAAGAGCTGCCGCAGGCTGCGATCTTTTGACTTTATGGCCCAGAATTTTGCGGCGAAGGCGTCAGCCCGGCCAGAAAAAACCTACCGCGCCGGCAACAGCTTCAAGGTGCTGCGGGTATTGGCCATCACTTCTTCCTCATTGAAATTCGCCTGGTAATAAACCCCTTCGATATACGCCTCGGCCTGGTCGGCATAGTGGCTGTCGAACGGCACGCCGCTCTGGCCCACCGGGTTGATGGTCAGGCTATGGGCCGGGTCGGCGAAGTCGATCAGCCGCCGGGTCGACGGGCCGTAGGTCACGGGCCACGGCGCCGGGCCGATCTTGGCCGAGAGGTTGTTCGGTACTTCGTGGGTGCCGGGTGCCGCGAATGGGCCAACGTTGAAAATCTGGTCCAGGGGCTTTTGCATCCCCAGCGGATGGCCGTGGGTCAGGGTGTGCGCCTTGCCCCACTGCCATTGCGCGGAATCGGCGCCAAGGGTGGCTTTGAGATGAGCCATGCTCGCTTGCCAGGCCACCTTGACCGTATCGGCGCGGGTTTCCTTGCCAGGGGTGTTGCGGTTGTCCCACCACGGCGAGTCGGCGGAGGCCGCCAGGCGCGGCAGCGCGGCATCGATCACCCGGGTCGGGAGCAGTGTTTCGAAGAAGTCATTGCCCAGTTCATCATGCATCGTCGCGTCGGCGAGGTTGAACAGAAACTGGTTGAACAGGGTGGCGCTGATGGAGTCCAGCGGGTAATCGCCGCTCCACTGCGCCAGTTGCTCCACCAGTTTGAGCTCGGCCGGATCGCTCACCACTTCACGCAACACCGGCAACAGCGGCGCCAGCAAACGCGGCCCGTAGGCGGTGGTGGTACCCAGTTGCAGCTTCTGGTTGGCCACGTTGTCCCACTTCACATTCTTGTCACTGAGCTGGCGATTGAGCTGCTGCCCGCGATCGGCGAGGTTGTAGTAGCCGGGAATTTCCATGCCGGTCGGCGACACCGGTTGGAAGTTGGCCGAGACGATGTAGCCCCGCGCCGGGTTCTCTTCCTGCGGGTTGGCACTGAACGGGTAAAAACCTTCCTTGTCCGCCTGAGGGGTGCTGCCGTCGAGGATGAAACCGGGCTTCACCCCGGCCGGACGCTTGGGCAGCAACGCCGAGGCCCACCAGCCGATGTCGCCCTTGGCGTTGGCGTAGACGATGTTCAACCCTGGAGCCTGAACCTTGGCGGCCGCGGCGCGGGCCTTGGCCAGGGTGTCGGCGCGATTGAGCTGGTAGAAGCCGTCAAGGATCGGATTCGGGGTTTCGAGGAACGCCCACCACATGGCAACCGGCGTCTTGCCGGCGGCAGTGCCAAGCGCATCGTTGACGATCGGGCCATGGGGCGACTGGCGCAGCGTCAATGTGACCGGTGACTGGCCTTTCACTGCGATCTGTTGTTCGGTGGTGACCATGTCCACCCACTTGCCGCGATACCAGACCTGGTTCGGGTTGTCCGGGTTGACCTTCTCGGCGATCAGGTCCAGATCGTCGTTCTGGAACATCGTCAGGCTCCAGCCGAAGTCCAGGTTGTGGCCGAGAAATGCAAACGGCACCAGCGCCTGATGGTAGCCATACAGCTCGAAGCCTGGCGCCGACAGGTGCGCCTCGTACCACACTGACGGCACCGAGAAGCGTATGTGCGGGTCACCGGCCAGCAGCGGCTTGCCGCTTTTGCTGCGGTTGCCGGAAATCACCCAGGCGTTGCTGCCTTCGAATTGCGGCAGGCCGTGGTCGGCCAGAGCCTGCTCACTCAGACGGGCAAGGGCGTTCAGGTCTTTCCAGTCACTGGCGGCGAGCGTCGGCGCAGGGCTGGCGTGACCTTTGACCAGCACGCCCTTGGGCTGCCAGTCGAGGTCGAAGATGTTCAGGTAATCGGCGCCCAGTTGATCACGCACGTAAGTCAGCAAGGGTTCGGTGCGAAACGCCGCGGCAAAGCTGTAGGCCATGTAGCCGGCGATGCTGATGCTGTCTTCGGCGGTGAAAGGGCGCTTGGGGATTCCCAGCACGTCGAACTCTACTGGCGCGGCGTGGCTGTCCTGATATTGATTGATGCCGTCCAGATAGGCTTGCAGGGCCTTCCACGCCGGCGACTGACGATCCAGCGCGGCCACGTAACTGTCAGCACGTTCGCGGATGCGCAGGCTGCGAAACAGTTTGTCGGTGTCGAGCAGTTTCGGGCCGAGGACTTCGGCCAGCTCACCACGGGCCAGGCGCCGCACGGCTTCCATCTGGAACAGTCGGTCCTGGGCCTGCACGTAGCCGAGGGCGCGGTAGAGGTCGGTTTCGTTTTCGGCGCGGATATGCGGCACGCCGCGCTCGTCGTAGCGCACGGTCACTGAACCTTGCAGATGCTGCAACGCCACCTGGCCCTGGCGCGTCGGTTGTTTGCTGTACACATACCAGCCGCCCCCGGCGGCGAGCGCGACGATCAGCAAGGCAAGTACGGTCAGGACGCGTTTCATGGTGACTCCTTGTTCTTTCGGGGTTGCCCCCGTGCGGGCTGCAAACGTGTAGCACAGACCTCCTGTGCCGGGCATCGCGGTCCTGGAAAAGTCAGGAATGCCTTACTTCGCCTTCGCAGGCCACGGGCAGTAGCAACCCACCGCCATCGTATGGGTGGCGTTCACCGTCCTGCCTGCGTTCAGCGCTTGCAGGATGGGCTCGATAAAACTGTTGCTCGAATTGCAGGTCAGGCCTTCGCTGTACGGGCCGAAATATGCCAGCTTGCCGTCGCGGTCCCATATCGCCACTGCCGGACTGGCGGGAATCTGTTCGGAGCCAGGCAGGACAGCGAGGGTTTTCAGGCGGCTCAAGGTGCCGGGCAACTGGCCGTGACTGCCGGGCTTTTGTACCGTATAGAACTCGACGCCCTGCGGTACATATTGCTCAACCAGTTCAGTCAGGTGTTGTTGGTTGCCGACATTGCATGGGCAGGCCGGGTCCCAGAAGTGCACCAGGCGAATGGCGCCGGGGCCGGCGAGTTCGTCGGGCAGGCGCAACGGGTCGCCGGAGAACACGGCGGTGTGCGAACTGAAGGCTCGCAGGTAGCGTCCCTGAAACCAGTTGTAAGCGGCCCACAGCGCACTGGCACACACAAGGGCGAGCAGGCTGGCAAGCAGTGTGGTGCGATAGGCCGGGCGCATGGGTTTCAATCCTCGAAGGTCGGCTAGCTTGCCATGCTTGCTGCGACAGATGAATATCGCAGGCCGATAAAGTCCGTTTAGCGCTCTGGAATAGCCCATGTCTGCCACTTTCGATCCCGATCATTTGCGTGCCAGCCTGCGGCCGTTGGCCGAGTGGCAGCCGCTGTCGACGGAGGCCATGGCCTATCAGCGTTTTTACGGTATGGATTTTCCACAGCGGACCCTGCGCCGTGGCTTGGGGCGTTTCGAGATCGATGGTTATGAAGTGGTCAGCCAGCTCTGGTGGCCCGAGCGGGCGAAGGCGACGCTGTTTCTATTTCACGGCTTCTACGATCACACCGGGCTCTACCGGCATGTGATCGAGTGGGCGCTGGACCAAGGGTTTGCGGTAATCGCCTGCGACCTGCCGGGGCATGGCTTGTCCAGTGGCGAACGGGCGAGTATCAAGGACTTCGCCGAGTACCAGAGCGCCCTGCAAGGCCTGCTGGCCGAGGCGCAGTCGTTGGGTCTTCCGCAGCCCTGGCACTTGTGCGGGCAAAGCACCGGCGGGGCGATTGTGATCGACCATGTACTCAA
Source organism: Pseudomonas sp. URMO17WK12:I6 (assembly GCF_003253625.1). Classification (NCBI taxonomy): domain Bacteria; kingdom Pseudomonadati; phylum Pseudomonadota; class Gammaproteobacteria; order Pseudomonadales; family Pseudomonadaceae; genus Pseudomonas; species Pseudomonas sp. URMO17WK12:I6. Next base: position 305,142 of record NZ_QKYZ01000001.1, on the reverse strand, counting down.
TCAAGGTGCGAGCAGCCCGGCCCAGGGGCAAGTGATTCTGCTGTCGCCCTTGGTGCGACCGCGAGCCTGGGGTTGGTCGCGGCTCAGTTATTACCTGCTCAAGCCGTTTGTCAAAGGCATCGCCCGGCGCTTCAGCGAGAATTCCAACGACCCTGACTTCCTCGCGTTCCTGCAGGCCGATCCGCTGCAACCGCTGCGTCTGCCAACGGCCTGGGTCGGTGCGCTGGGACGGTGGATCAAGCGTATCGAAGCGGCACCGAGCAGCCCGCGGCGGCCGCTGATCGTGCAGGGGCAGGCGGACATGACCGTGGATTGGGAGCACAACCTTGAAGTGCTGCGAGGCAAGTTCGATCGGCCCCAGGTGTTGATGCTGCCTGAGGCGCGGCATCATCTGGCGAATGAGTCGCCGGGGTTGCGGCAGGAGTATTTCGGGTTTTTGACCAAGCGCATGAGTCGGGATCGGCGGTGACATTTCGATAGTCTTCGCGGGCCATTTCACGGACGCCAAAAATTACTGGGTCAGGCTCGACGTACTTTGCCCCACTGCCAACCCCGCCCGAATCGCCGCCAATGCCGCTTGGTAATAAGCCTTGCCTTCAGAGGACTCGGCAAAGGTCGAAAACTCTTCCAGTTCGTCATCCGACAGGTCGCGATAGACATACAGCAGCGTGTTGTTCAGGTCGGCGCCGATCTGCTCCATCAGGCGCTGGCGCTGACCGTTCAACATGCCTTGAGCCTGACCGTTGCCGAGCAGGCCGGGGATCATCGAACTCAGGCTGTCGGCCGCGACGCCTGCGATCGCCAGGCTGACTTCAGCGCCGGCCTCGCGGGCGGGCAGGGCCTGGGCCAGGTGGCCGATGATCAGTTGACGGGTATCGCTGGCTTGCATCTTCGGCAAGCCCTTGGCGTTTTTCGCCAATTGATCGCGACGGGTCGCCAGCAGTTCGGCGGCGACGATTTTCTTGCCCAGGGGCGATTGAAAGAAGGTCAGCGCAGGTTTCGGGTCGGCGAGCTTCTTGCGCAGTTGCGCTTCGGCGCGCTGGTCCATGGCCTTGGGGGCGAACCGCAGATTGCTGTTGTCGACCAGGGCCTGGAACACTGCCGGTGGCAAGCTGTTCTGATAGCGCTGCTGAGCGGCCGAGAGAGCATCGTTGAAATGCGCGCGTTGTTCTGGCCAACCGGCGACCTTGTACAACTGGTCGTGGCCGTCCGCCCAGGCGGGCAAAACGCAGAACATCAACAGTGAGAAAAGCAAGCGACGCATAGGGACTCCTGTCAGCAGGCGACTATTCTCCGTGCGGCATTCGTACTTGTCGAGAATTCGTATCAGGTTGAGTACCTTATCCGACCAATCCTCCGCTGCGTGGCTCTGTCGGATTTGCGGGCACAGGAATACTATGCGCGCCATGCACATACCCTCTGATCATCCACTGCTGTTACGTATCGTCGACGACCTGGCCGAACACGGCTGGTCGCAGCAGAATATTTTCCTGCCCCTGGACCTGACCCGGGCGCTGGCCGCCGAATGTCGTAAACGTGCCGCCGAGGGTGAGCTAGCCCCGGCCGCCGTGGGGCGCGGGGCGTTTTCGGAGATTCGCGAGGGCATTCGCGGCGACCATATCCAGTGGCTCGAACCCGGCCAGGCCGAGTCCTGCGACAGCTACCTGGGGTTGATGGACAGCCTGCGTGAGGCGATGAATCGTGGTTTGTTCCTGGGCCTGGAAGATTTCGAAAGCCATTTCGCCCTGTACCCGCCCGGCGCTTTCTACCTCAAGCATGTCGACCGTTTCCGTGACGACGACCGGCGCATGGTCTCGGCGGTGATCTACCTCAACGACGCCTGGCTGCCCGAGCATGGGGGTCAGTTGCGCATGTACCTGGACGAAGGCGTCGAACACGATGTGGTGCCCACCGGCGGATGCCTGGTGGTGTTCCTGTCGGGCGACGTGCCCCACGAAGTCCTGCCCGCGACCCGAGAACGCCTGTCCTTGACGGGCTGGTTCCGCCGTCGTGGCAACGAGCCGTTCTGATCATGCAAAAGATTCTGGTAAGCCGCTGTTTGCTCGGTCACCGCGTCCGTTACGACGGCGGGGCCAGCGGGCCGTTCGATCTGTTGGAACAGTGGATTGCCGAGGGCCGGGTGGTGCCGTTGTGTCCGGAAGTCGCCGGCGGGTTGCCGACACCCAGGGCTGCGGCGGAAATTCCCGGCGGGCAGGGCGGTGAAGTGCTTGATGGCCTTGCATCGGTCATCACCACCGAGGGCGAGGACGTCAGTGCCGAGTTTCTATCGGGGGCTTCTCAGGCGCTGGAGCTGGTGCAACAGCACGGCATCCGGATTGCCGTGCTCAAGGCCAACAGCCCGTCTTGCGGGAATCTGCTGACCTATGACGGGACGTTCAGTGGAGTGAAGGTCAGCGGTGAGGGCGTGACCGCCGCGCTGCTCAAGCGCCATGGTGTGCAAGTCTTCAGCGAGCTGGAGTTGCCGCAAGCGGCGCAGGCCCTGGCAACCCTGAAGTAACAGCCCGCAGGGTTACTCATTCGCCCGAATCAAGGTTTCGGCGCCACACCCGCATCTGCCCCAAACCACTTTTGCTCCAGCGCCTCCAGCCGGCCATCGGCCTTGATCCGCTGCATTGCATTCTCAAGGCTGGCATGAAACGCCGGATTACCCTTCTGAAACGGAATCGCCAGGCTCACAGGGGTGGCCTTCGGTTTTTGTTCCGTCAGCGACTGCACCAACAGGATTGATCGTGGTTGCTCTTCTTTCTGCGCGATCAATTGTGCGTTGGTGTGAATGTAAGGTTCGCTGAAGTCGAAACGATCCTTCAGGTCCGGGGTCAGTGCTATGTGATTGATGGCAACGTCGTATTTGCCGCTTTCGACGCCGGTCATCAGATCGTCGGAATCGGTGACGACGAAGTCGGCCCGTACATCCAGCTCATTGGCCAGCAGTTGACCCAACTCGACCTCGAACCCGGTCAGTTTGCCGTCATCCTTGAAATTGAAGGGCGGTGTATTAGCCTCAAGAGCAATGCGCAATTCGCCGCGGTCGTTTACATCGTCCATCAGTTCGGCATGAGCCAAAGGGCTCAAAAGGGGTAGCAGGCAGATCAGGCCAGGCAAAAAGCGCATGGTCACTCCTTTGAATTCATTTATCTATCGCGACGCGCTGTTCAGGCTCGCTTTGCTATGGTTATTGAGTGCCTTCGACAACGAATGGCCGTTAAGTTGTTCACGGTCGAGCGAATTTTACGGAAAAACTGGAGAAGAGAATGAAAAGCTTTATGTCACGAGCAGCATTGGCTGGTGTGCTGATGGGTGTTTCGGTGCTGGCCGGTGCCGCCACCCCGGCTCCGAAGGGGGCAGAAGTGTTCATCGTATCTCCTGCGGACGGAGCCACGGTCGCGCAAACCTTTACAGTGAATTTCGGCGTCAAGGAAATCGCACTGGCACCAGCGGGCGACACCACCAAAAACACTGGGCACCACCATCTGCTGATCGATGTCGACAAACTACCGGCTGCCGGCGCTCCGATTCCAAACGATGCCAATCACATGCACTTTGGCAAAGCGCAGACTCACGCTGAAATCAAACTGGCACCGGGCAAGCACACCTTGCAGCTCGAACTGGGCGACAGCGGTCACATGCCGTTCGAGCCGCCGATCGTGTCGAAGAAAATCACCGTGACGGTGAAGTAACTTTTCCACAGCGATAAAAAAGCAGCCGTAAAAAAGGGAGCTCCGAGGAGCTCCCTTTTTTGTCGCTCAAGTCGCGATCAGAACAACACGCGGCAACGAATGGTGCCGTTGATGTGCTGCAGCTTCTCTTGCGCCATTTCCGAGTAATCGGCATCGACGTCGATCACGACGTAGCCGACTTTCTCGTTGGTCTGCAGGAACTGACCGGAAATGTTGATGCCGTTTTCGGCGAAGACCTTGTTGATCTCGCTCATCACACCCGGAATGTTTTCGTGGATGTGCAGCAGACGGTGCTTGCCAGGGTGAGCCGGCAAGGCCACTTCCGGGAAGTTCACGGACGATACCGACGTACCGTTGTCGCTGTACTTGACCAGTTTTTCCGCCACTTCCAGGCCGATGTTGGCCTGCGCTTCAGCGGTAGAACCACCGATGTGCGGGGTCAGGATCACGTTGTCCAGGCCACGCAGCGGGCTTTCGAACTCTTCTTCGTTGGAGCGTGGCTCCACCGGGAATACGTCGATGGCCGCGCCGATCAGGTGCTTGTCCTTGATCGCGTCCGCCAGGGCGTCCAGTTCGACCACGGTGCCGCGCGCGGCGTTGATCAGGATGCCGCCCTTCTTGATGGCGCGGATTTCCTTCTCGCCGATCATCCACTGGGTGGCAGCGGTTTCCGGAACGTGCAGGGTGACGATGTCGGACATGCCCAACAGCTCGTGCAGGTTGCCGACCTGGGTGGCGTTGCCCAATGGCAGCTTGGTCACGGTGTCGTAGAAGTAAACCTGCATCCCTAAGCCTTCAGCCAGGACCGACAGTTGAGTGCCGATCGAGCCGTAACCGACGATACCCAGCTTTTTACCGCGGATTTCGAAGGAGTTGGCTGCGCTTTTGATCCAGCCGCCACGGTGGCAGGAAGCGTTCTTCTCAGGGATGCCGCGCAGCAACAGGATCGCCTCGGCCAGCACCAGCTCGGCAACGGAGCGAGTGTTGGAGTACGGCGCGTTGAATACCGCGATACCGCGTTCGCGAGCCGCGTTGAGGTCGACCTGGTTGGTGCCGATGCAGAAACAGCCGACAGCCACCAGTTTCTTCGCGTGATCGAAGATCTCTTCGGTCAGTTGAGTGCGGGAGCGAATGCCGATGAAGTGAGCATCAGCGATCTTTTCCTTCAGCTGGGCGTCCGGCAGAGAACCTGTGAGGTACTCGATGCTGGTGTAGCCCGCCGCCTTGAGGACGTCGACAGCCGATTGGTGGACGCCTTCGAGAAGAAGGAACTTGATCTTGCTCTTATCGAGAGAAGTCTTGCTCATCTGCGTAAACCTGTGTCCCGGAGAAAAAATGGCAGGGAAGGGAGCAGCCAGAGCTGACCCGGACGGCAGGAAAGCCGTCGCCGCAGAACAGCCTTTGGGCACTATCCTGCGGGGTCGGTATGCTAGCATATGCGACCTGCTAACACTCATTCTGCGACGTGAAGCGTACTCAGGATGACCATGAATTGTTCGAGAGTTCTGTCGATGACCAATCCTGCGCTGATTGATGAGCTGAAGACCCTGGTTGAGCCTGGCAAGGTGCTGACCGACGTCGACTCCCTGAACGCTTACGGCAAGGATTGGACCAAACATTTCGCCCCGGCCCCGACGGCCATTGTGTTCCCCAAGACCATCGAGCAGGTCCAGGCCATTGTCCGTTGGGCCAATGAACACAAGGTTGCACTGGTGCCGTCCGGCGGTCGTACCGGGCTTTCTGCCGCAGCAGTGGCGGCCAATGGCGAAGTGGTCGTGTCCTTCGACTACATGAACCAGGTTCTCGACGTGAACCTCACCGATCGCACCGTTGTTTGTCAGCCGGGCGTGGTTACCGAACAATTACAGAACAAGGCTGAAGAGCACGGTTTGTACTACCCGGTGGACTTCGCTTCGGCAGGTTCAAGCCAAATTGGCGGCAATATCGGCACCAATGCCGGCGGGATCAAGGTGATTCGCTACGGCATGACCCGTAACTGGGTGGCCGGCATGAAAGTCGTCACCGGCAAGGGCGATCTGCTGGAACTGAACAAAGACCTGATCAAGAACGCCACCGGCTACGACCTGCGTCAGCTGTTCATCGGCGCTGAAGGCACCCTGGGTTTTGTCGTCGAAGCCACCATGCGTCTGGACCGTGCGCCGAAAAACCTCACCGCGATGGTGCTCGGTACCGCCGATTTCGATTCGATCATGCCGGTATTGCACGCGTTCCAGAGCAAACTTGACCTGACTGCCTTCGAGTTCTTCTCCGACAAAGCCCTGGCCAAGGTCATGGCTCGCGGCGATGTGCCGGCGCCGTTCGAATCCGACTGCCCGTTCTATGCATTGCTGGAATTCGAAGCGACCACCGATGAAGTGGCCAATCACGCCCTGGAAACCTTCGAGCACTGCGTCGAGCAGGGCTGGGTGCTGGACGGTGTGATGAGCCAGAGCGAAACCCAGTTGCAGAACCTCTGGAAGCTGCGCGAGTACATCTCCGAAACCATTTCCCACTGGACGCCGTACAAAAACGACATTTCGGTCACTGTGTCGAAAGTCCCGGGGTTCCTCAAGGAAATCGACGCGATCGTCGGCGAACACTACCCGGACTTCGAAATCGTCTGGTTCGGCCACATCGGCGACGGCAACCTGCACTTGAACATCCTCAAGCCGGATAACCTGAGCAAGGATGAGTTCTTCGCCAAGTGCGCCACCGTCAACAAGTGGGTGTTCGAAACCGTCGAGAAGTACAACGGTTCGATTTCCGCCGAACACGGCGTGGGCATGACCAAACGTGACTACTTGACCTATAGCCGCTCACCGGTTGAGATCGAGTACATGAAAGCCGTCAAAGCGGTGTTCGACCCGAACGGCATCATGAACCCGGGCAAGATTTTCGCTGTTTGATTCTTCGAACTTTAAGAGCACGAAGCAGGAGTCGGTCAATGAGCTATCAGCACCAGTATGTCGACGGAACGCGTATTCATTTCCCGCTGGGGAAAGTGGTGTGCATCGGCCGCAACTACGCCGAACACGCCAAGGAACTGGACAACCCGGTGCCCACCGAACCACTGCTGTTCATCAAGCCCGGCAGCTGCGTGGTGCCACTGGAAGGCAGCTTCAGCATTCCGACCGAGCGCGGTTCGGTGCATTACGAAGCAGAAATAGCGGTGCTGATCGGCAAGCCATTGTCGACCAAGCCGAGCCGCGAAGAAGTGCTGGATGCCATCTCCGGCTTCGCCCCGGCCCTGGACCTGACCCTGCGCGACAAGCAGGCCGAGCTTAAAGCCAAGGGCCTGCCGTGGGAAATCGCCAAGTGCTTCGACGGTGCGGCGGTGATTGCACCATTCGTGGCCGGCAGCACGTTTGCCGACCTGACCGACATCGGCATCCGCCTGACCATCAATGGCGAAGTCCGCCAGGATGGCAACAGCAAGGACATGCTCAATCCGATCGTGCCGATGATCCAGTACATGGCCGGCTGCTTCTCGCTGCAGGCCGGGGACGTGATCCTCACTGGCACGCCGGTGGGCGTTGGCCCGCTGAATGTCGGTGACGAACTGGTGCTTGAATTGCCGGGTGTCAGCCGCTTTACCAGTACCGTTCTCTAAAAAGCAAAAGATCGCAGCCTGCCGCAGGCTGCGATCTTTTGATCTTGGCTGCCCACACAGGGCAATCCGGCCATTTCCCGTTTTTTTCACATTTTGTCTGGATAATTCCGGGGCTTATGGCATCTGAGCCTGTCCCAATGTGCTATTACCCATAGCCTGAATTTCTGGAACGCATCCCTGAATGGCCATCGAATCGCTGCCCAAGCTGAAAACTGCCCGCCGCTCGCGCTTTGTCATGCGTTGGTATTTCTGGCTTTTACTGGTGGCGGTCGCCGCTTATGGCCTTGCGTTTGCGATGCATTGGGATGATCGCGGTGTGCTCTGGGTGAAGGAACGCTTCGAAAGCCCTGCCGAACGAAAAGAGAGTGTCTGGCTGCCGGACTATCGGGCGGTGATCGACGCCAAACTGCTGCCGGGGATGGAGAAGGACGAAGCGTCGGACGTGTCTTACGACCCGCAGACCAAAACCCTGTTCTCCGTGATGGGCAAGAACCCGTTCCTGGTCGAGCTGACGTTGCAAGGCGACGTGTTGCGCAAAATGCCGCTGGTGGGGTGGAGCAACCCGGAAGGGGTGACGGTAATGGGCAATGGTTTGCTGGCGATTACCGATGAGCGCGAACACCTGCTCTCGATCGTCAAGGTCGATGCCGATACGCGCGAGCTGAACATCGCCAATTTCCCGAAGTACGATCTCGGCCCCTCGAAAAACCAGAATAAAGGCTTCGAAGCCGTCGTCTGGGATGCCCGTCGCCAGCAACTGCTGCTGGGTGAAGAGCGTCCACCAGCGCTGTTCAGCTGGAAAAGCGATGGTAGCCAGATCCTGAAGGGTGACAAGCAGAAACTCTCCAGCGACGCACTGGATGTCCGTAACCTGTCGGCCTTGGCCATCGATCCGCGCACTGGCCACACCCTGGTGCTGTCCGCCGACTCTCACTTGTTGCTGGAACTGGACGAGAAGGGCGAGCAGGTCAGTTTCATGACCTTGCTCGGAGGGTTCAATGGCCTGAAGAAAACCATTCCCCGTGCCGAAGGCGTCACCATGGACGAAGCAGGCACGCTGTACATGGTGAGCGAGCCGAACCTGTTCTACCGCTTCGAAAAGCAACAGGTTCGGTAGTTGCGGTAGAAGGTCGCGGGCCATTAGGGTTTTAATTCAGGCAGCCGTGGTGTTTCATCCGCCCGTCCTGTTTCCGAGTTTGCCTGAATGCGTCGACTTGTCCGCCCCAAACCCCTGATGCTGATCCTGTCGGTCATTGCCCTGATCGTGTTGGTTGCCGTCGGCCAGTACCAGCGCCTGTTTGAACGCAGCGGGTTCAATGTGCAGGCGCTATGGCAGCCGATGAATACCCGATCCATTGGCCTGGACCAGTATCAGGTGGCGATCGAGGCGCGAGTCATTGACGGTCTGGACGACGATGTTTCAGCGCTGACCTTCGATCCCGTGCGCAAAAGCCTGTTCACGGTCACCCAAAAAAACGCCGAGCTGATCGAGTTGTCCCTGGAAGGCAAAATCCTGCGGCGTGTGGCGCTGGTCGGGTTCGGCGACCCGGAAGCAGTGGAGTTCATTAGCGCTGACACTTACGTGATCACCGATGAGCGTGAGCAACGGCTGATCAAGATTCATCTGCGCAAGGGCACGACGTTCCTCGATGCCGCGGACGCCGAGCAGATGACCCTCGGCGTGCACATGAGCGGCAACAAGGGTTTCGAGGGTTTGGCCTATGACTCGGTGGGCAAGCGCTTGTTCGTCGCCAAGGAGCGCGACCCGATGCTGATCTACGAAGTGCAGGGCTTTCCCCATTACAACCCGGAGAAGTCCTACGCGGTGCACGTGGTGAACAATCCCAAGCGCGATGGCGGAATGTTCGTGCGAGACCTGTCGAGCCTGCAATATGACGAGCGCAGCGGCCATTTGCTGGCACTGTCCGATGAGTCGCGGTTGATTCTTGAACTGGATGTGGACGGGCGACCGCTGAGCACCCTGTCACTGAGCAAGGGTCGTCAGGGATTGCACAAGCCGGAAGGCATTGCCATGGATGACGACGGCACCCTGTACCTCGTCAGCGAGCCGAACCTGTTCTACGTCTTCAAAAAACCGGCACAGCCCTGACCAACACCGCAAAACCAATTGTAGGAGCGAGCAAGCTTCGCTCCTACAAATGGGTGTGGCATCAGGCCTTGAGGGTTTTCACGCCTTCGCTCGTGCCCAACAGCAGCAAGTCCGCCGGGCGGGCCGCGAACAAACCGTTGGTGACCACGCCGACGATGGCGTTGATCTGTGCTTCCAGCTCCACCGGGTTGGTGATCTGCATGTTGTGCACGTCAAGGATGATGTTGCCGTTATCGGTCAGCACGCCTTCACGGTAAACCGGGTCGCCGCCCAGCTTCACCAGTTCGCGGGCCACGTGGCTGCGAGCCATCGGGATCACTTCCACCGGCAATGGGAACGCACCGAGCACCGGCACCAGTTTGCTGGCGTCGGCGATGCAGATGAAGGTCTTGGCCACGGCCGCCACGATCTTCTCGCGGGTCAGGGCTGCACCGCCGCCTTTGATCAGGTGCAGGTGCTCGTCGCTTTCATCGGCGCCGTCGACGTAGAACTCCAGATCGCTGACGGTATTGAGCTCATACACCGGAATCCCGTGGCCCTTGAGGCGCGCGGCGGTGGCTTCGGAACTGGCCACTGCGCCGTCAAACGAGCCTTTGTGCTTGGCCAGGGCGTCGATGAAGCAATTGGCGGTAGAGCCGGTGCCGACCCCGACGATGCTCTTGTCATCGAGTTTCGGGAGGATGAAGTCGACGGCGGCCTGAGCCACTGCCTGTTTGAGTTGATCCTGGGTCATGCGGGCTCCGAGGTGCCGAAGAGGGGGACGAAAGGCCGGCATTATAGGCCTCGCGATGTGGAAGGTCATTGCCAGTGTGTCGAATGGAGACGAGGGGGCTTGTCTGTGGCGAGGGAGCTTGCTCCCGCTCGGCTGCGCAGCAGTCGTAAAACCTGCCAATACAGTGTGTTTGAAGAAACGGGCTGCCTGTTTTGGGGAGCACTTCGCACTCCAGCGGGAGCAAGCTCCCTCGCCACAATGAGTCTCTTGCGTTTGCGAGTGGCTAAAACCACCTGTTTAGTGTGGTCGCCCGCCCGAAAGCCGGGTTAGACTCCTTGGCCCTGCCCAACCCGTTCAGTGATGCTTTCCGATGCTCGAACAGTACGTCAAAAAGATCCTCACCTCGCGCGTTTATGACGTTGCCGTAGAAACCCCATTGCAGACTGCTCGCCAGCTCTCCGAGCGGCTGGGCAACGAGATTTGGCTCAAGCGTGAAGACTTGCAGCCGGTGTTCTCGTTCAAGATTCGCGGCGCTTACAACAAGCTGACGCAACTGAGCGATGAAGAGCGCGCCCGTGGCGTGGTCACCGCTTCGGCGGGCAACCATGCGCAAGGCCTGGCCCTGGCAGCCAAAGTGCTGGGCGTGAAAGCGACCATCGTGATGCCCAAGACCACCCCGGAGATCAAGGTCGAGGGCGTGCGTTCGCGCGGCGGCAAAGTGGTACTGCACGGCGATTCGTTCCCGGAAGCCCTGGCCTACTCGCTGAAACTGGTCGACGAAAAAGGCTACGTCTACATTCACCCCTACGACGATCCCCACACCATTGCCGGGCAGGGCACGGTGGCCATGGAGATTCTGCGCCAGCACCCGGGGCGTCTGGATGCGATCTTCGTTCCGGTGGGCGGTGGCGGATTGATCGCCGGGATTGCGGCGTACGTGAAATACCTGCGTCCGGACATCAAGATCATCGGCGTCGAACCGGATGACTCCAACTGCCTGCAAGCCGCCATGGCGGCCGGTGAGCGCGTGGTGTTGCCGACCGTGGGCCTGTTTGCCGATGGCGTCGCGGTGGCGCAGATCGGCCAGCACACCTTCGATATCTGCAAAGACTACGTTGATGAAGTGATCACCGTCAGCACCGATGAAATCTGTGCGGCGATCAAGGATATCTACGACGATACCCGCTCGATCACTGAACCTGCCGGCGCCTTGGGCGTGGCCGGGATCAAGAAATACGTCGAGCAACGTGGCGTCACCGGCCACACCTTCGTGGCCATCGATTCCGGCGCCAACGTCAACTTCGACCGCTTGCGACACGTCGCCGAGCGTGCCGAGCTGGGCGAGGGCCGCGAAGCCATCATCGCCGTGACCATCCCCGAGAAACCGGGCAGCTTCAAGGCGTTCTGCGAAGCCATCGGCAAGCGCCAGATCACCGAATTCAACTACCGCTATAACACCGGCAGCGAAGCGCACATCTTTGTCGGCGTGCAGACCCATCCGGAAAACGACCCGCGCAGTGCGCTGCTCGCCAGCCTGACCGAGCAGGGTTTCCCGGTACTCGACCTGACCGACAACGAACTGGCCAAATTGCACATTCGCCATATGGTTGGCGGGCGTGCCGCCCAGGTGGTCGATGAGGTGGTGCTGCGCTTCGAGTTCCCGGAGCGTCCGGGTGCGTTGTTCAACTTCCTCAACAAGCTCGGTGGGCGCTGGAATATTTCGATGTTCCACTACCGCAACCACGGCGCGGCGGATGGCCGTGTGGTCGCGGGCCTGCAAGTGCCCCACGACGAGCGTCATCTGGTACCGGCGGCGCTGGAAGAAATCGGCTACCCGTACTGGGACGAAAGCGACAACCCGGCCTATCAGCTGTTTCTCGGCTGAGCGGCTACGCTGATGGGCAGCCTATAAGGAATTCGAACAATGGAAACGTTAACCGCCCTCAAAGTCGCGCATGGCGTGGCGACGGTGCTGCTGTTGATCAGCGCACTGGGGCTGGCAATCTGGGTCTGGCGCACTCGTCGTAACGGTGATGCGACGGCGCCTGCGCGTACCTTGCAGCGACCGCAGGTGTTCATCTGGCTGTTGATGGGCCTGGCGCTGTTGAGCATGCCGTTCACCGGCTGGTGGATGGTGCATCTGGTGGGCTGGCCGTTGGGGCAGACCTGGTTGCTGGCGTCCAGTGTGCTGTACACCGTGGCGGCGCTGGGCTGGTTCTGGCTGCTGGTGCGGCTCAATCGGCTGCGCAAGGCGCCTTCGGTGGGTAATGGGAAGTTTACGTTGGCGTTGGCGTTGTTCAGTTTTGTCTGCTTGATCGCCATTGCGGGGTTGATGGGGGCCAAGCCGGTATAGCGCGGAATCTGTAGCAGCTGCCGAGGTACGAGACCGCGATGGGTTGCGAAGCGGGCCCAAGGGCGGTCCTGCGGACCGCAACGCAGCCTCGTACCTCGGCAGCTGCTACAGGCTTAATCAGTCGCGCAGACTGATCACCGGCCAACCCCGCTTCTCGGCTTCGGCCCGCAGGTTCGGATCCGGATCGACCGCAATCGGGTTGGTCACTATCTCCAGCAATGCCAAGTCGTTCATCGAGTCGCTGTAGAAATAGCTGTTTTCCAGGCTGTGGCCGGTCTCTTCCAGCCAACGAGTCAACCGGGTCACCTTGCCTTCACGGAAGCACGGGACATCGGTGCTGCGCCCGCTGTACCGTCCGTCGATCATTTCGCATTCGGTGGCGATCAGGGTCTCGACGCCCAAACGCGTGGCAATCGGCCCGGTCACAAAGCGATTGGTGGCGGTGATGATGACCAGCTTGTCGCCAGCCTCACGGTGTTGGGCCAACAGTTCGAGGCCTTTGGGCAGCACGATCGGTTCGATGCAGTCGCGCATGTAGTCCAGGTGCCATTGATCCAGCGTAGCCATTTCGGTGCGACCGAGGACTTCCAGGCAGAAGTTCAGGTACGCATCGTTATCCAGCTTGCCGGCCAGGTAATCCTGATAGAACTCGTCGTTGCGCGCCTTGTAGGCGACGGCGTCGAGGAAACCGCGTTCGCACAGATAATCGCCCCAGGCGTGGTCACTGTCGCCGCCCAGAAGCGTGTTGTCCAAGTCGAATAAAGCCAGCCGCATTGCAGTTACTCGCTGAAAAGTCTGTAGAAAGGTCTCCAGAATACGGACTTTTCACAAGAGTGCACATAAGGTAGGTCGGCTCGTTGCTGCTTTCACAACCTTTGTGGAACAATGCGGCGACATGCGTTTGCGAGGTTGTTGCCGTGATCGACCCCGATGGTTTCCGCCCCAATGTCGGGATCATTCTGACGAATGATGCTGGCCAGGTGCTATGGGCTCGCCGAATCAATCAAGATGCCTGGCAGTTTCCACAGGGCGGGATCAACCCCCAGGAGACGCCGGAAGACGCCTTGTACCGCGAGTTGAACGAAGAAGTGGGCCTGGAGCGCGAAGATGTTGAAATTCTCGCCTGCACCCGGGGCTGGTTGCGTTATCGTTTGCCGCAACGTCTGGTCAGAACGCACAGCCAACCGCTGTGCATCGGCCAGAAGCAGAAATGGTTTCTCCTGCGCCTGATCTCCAACGAGCAGCGGGTGCGGATGGATTTGACCGGTAAACCGGAATTCGATGGCTGGCGCTGGGTCAGCTATTGGTATCCGTTGGGCCAGGTGGTGACATTCAAGCGCGAGGTGTATCGACGCGCTCTCAAAGAGCTTGCCCCGCGCCTTTTAGCGCGCGACTGACGACGGAGTTCGACCCCGAGCCATGCTCAATACGCTGCGCAAGATCGTCCAGGAAGTTAACTCCGCCAAGGATCTCAAGGCGGCGTTGGGGATTATTGTGTTGCGCGTCAAAGAGGCCATGGGCAGCCAGGTCTGCTCGGTCTACCTGCTTGATCCAGAGACCAACCGCTTCGTGCTGATGGCCACCGAGGGCTTGAACAAGCGCTCGATCGGCAAAGTCAGCATGGCACCCAACGAAGGTCTGGTCGGCCTGGTCGGCACGCGTGAAGAACCCCTGAACCTCGAAAACGCCGCGGATCACCCGCGCTACCGTTACTTCGCCGAGACCGGTGAAGAGCGCTACGCGTCGTTCCTCGGGGCGCCGATCATTCACCACCGCCGCGTCGTCGGCGTGTTGGTCATTCAACAAAAGGAACGCCGCCAGTTCGATGAGGGTGAAGAAGCCTTCCTCGTGACCATGAGCGCGCAGCTCGCCGGCGTTATCGCCCATGCCGAGGCCACCGGTTCGATCCGTGGCCTGGGCCGTCAGGGCAAAGGTATCCAGGAAGCAAAGTTCGTCGGCGTACCGGGTTCGCCGGGCGCGGCGGTCGGCACCGCAGTCGTCATGCTGCCGCCGGCCGATCTGGATGTGGTGCCGGACAAGACCATCACCGACATCGATGCAGAACTTGGGCTGTTCAAGACGGCCATCGAAGGCGTGCGCGCCGACATGCGTGCCTTGTCCGCCAAGCTGGCAACCCAGCTGCGACCTGAAGAGCGGGCGCTGTTCGACGTCTACCTGATGATGCTCGACGATGCCTCGCTCGGCAGCGAAGTCACCACCGTGATCAAGACCGGTCAGTGGGCCCAGGGCGCGCTGCGTCAGGTGGTTACCGATCACGTCAACCGTTTCGAACTGATGGACGACGCCTACCTGCGTGAGCGGGCCTCGGACGTCAAGGACCTCGGCCGCCGTTTGCTCGCCTACTTGCAGGAAGAGCGGCAGCAGACGCTGGTCTACCCCGACAACACCATTCTGGTCAGCGAAGAACTGACGCCGGCAATGCTCGGCGAGGTACCGGAAGGCAAGCTGGTGGGCCTGGTGTCGGTACTCGGTTCTGGCAACTCCCACGTGGCGATCCTGGCGCGCGCCATGGGTATTCCGACGGTGATGGGCCTGGTCGACCTGCCGTACTCCAAGGTCGACGGCATCCAGATGATCGTCGACGGCTACCACGGCGAGGTCTACACCAACCCGAGTGACGTGCTGCGCAAGCAGTTCGCCGACGTGGTCGAGGAAGAGAAACAACTGGCCCTCGGGCTGGATGCATTACGCGACCTGCCGTGCGTAACGGTTGATGGCCACCGCATGCCGCTGTGGGTCAACACCGGCCTGCTGGCGGACGTGGCACGGGCGCAGAAGCGCGGTGCCGAGGGCGTGGGTCTGTACCGCACCGAAGTGCCGTTCATGATCAACCAGCGTTTCCCGAGCGAAAAGGAACAGCTGGCGATCTATCGCGAGCAACTTGCCGCGTTCCATCCACAACCAGTGACCATGCGTAGCCTGGACATTGGCGGTGACAAGGCGCTGTCGTACTTCCCGATCAAGGAAGACAACCCGTTCCTCGGCTGGCGCGGGATTCGCGTGACCCTCGACCACCCGGAAATCTTCCTGGTGCAGACCCGCGCCATGCTCAAGGCCAGCGAAGGCCTGAACAACCTGCGTATTCTGCTGCCGATGATTTCCGGCACCCATGAACTGGAAGAAGCCTTGCACCTGATCCACCGGGCCTGGGGCGAAGTCCGCGACGAAGGCACCGACGTGCCGATGCCGCCGGTTGGCGTGATGATCGAGATTCCGGCAGCGGTGTATCAGACCAAGGAACTGGCGCGGCAGGTGGACTTCCTGTCGGTCGGCTCCAACGACCTGACTCAGTACCTGCTGGCCGTGGACCGAAACAACCCACGGGTGGCCGACCTCTACGACTACCTGCACCCGGCGGTGCTGCAAGCCCTGCAGAGCGTGGTGCGCGATGCGCATGCCGAAGGCAAACCGGTGAGTATCTGCGGCGAAATGGCCGGTGACCCGGCGGCGGCAGTGCTGTTGATGGCAATGGGCTTCGACAGCCTGTCGATGAACGCCACCAACTTGCCGAAAGTGAAGTGGATGCTGCGTCAGATCAACCTGAGCAAGGCCAAGGAGTTGCTGGCGGAGCTGATGACCATCGACAACCCGCAAGTTATCCACAGCTCGCTGCAACTGGCGCTGAAAAACCTTGGGTTGGCACGGATGATCAATCCGGCTTCGGTCAAGACCCTCTAAAACGCTGAGGGCCTCTTCGCGGGCAAGCCTCGCTCCTACACCGTCCTGTAGGAGCGAGGCTTGCCCGCGAAGACGTCCGCAAACACACCGCATCTCTAAATCCTGATCTCTACCTCCCCCAAATGCCCCCCATACGGCCCGAAACTCCGCTCGACCATATGCCGCATCCCATTCGCCTGAACAATCAACGCCGTGCTCGCCCGCGTCCCATAAGCCTGGCTCTTGATAAACACGCTCGACAACAACGTCTCGGTGGCTTGCCCCACGCCAGTGTCCGGCAGCTCGGCAAGTGGTGCGATCTGCGGATCGCTCAGCAAGGCCAATAACGCCTGTGGTTGTGGATCGTCCAGGACTTCGCTCAACGCTGCCTTGGCCTTGAGCACTTTTGGCCACGGCGTATTCAGCCCCGCGTTCGATAACCCATAAAGCCCTGGTTCGAGCCTGACCGCCGAGGTTTCCCGAGCGTTGAAGTGCCAGAGCTCTTTGGCATTGCCGATCAGCAGATTGAACCCGGCATATTCAGCCGAACGTGCGATAACGTCGCTTAAATAGTCTTCAATGGGCGTTTCCCCGCTGAGAAACTGCGCCACCAGTTCGCCTCGCGACTTGGCGGCCGGCGGTTGAAGGGGATTACGGATGTTGGTCAGTGCGGCGAAGCGCCCATTGGCGCCGACACCGAGCCACGTACCGCCGGCCTCGAGGTCACGCCCGGCGTAGACATGCGGGGCGTGCGGCCATTGCGCCAGGGGCAGGCTGGGCCGGGCATAGAATTCGTCGCGGTTGGCCGCCACGATCAGCGGCTGGGCATGACCCGGCCGCCAGGCAAAGACAATCAGGCACATAAGGTGGTCCTTGTGTGTTTTTTGCTCACTCTACGCAGACATCGCTCATCGATCCATCGCCATCCGCAGTGGAGCCCGAGGCCATGCATCCGTTACCATGCCGCTCCTGTTTCGGGATGCTTGGGGATGTGGCCATGGAATTTCTGCTCTATCTGGCGCTGGGCGCCTGTGCGGGCGTGCTGGCCGGGCTGTTTGGGGTAGGCGGCGGGATTATCATCGTCCCGGTGCTGGTGTTCAGCTTCACCTTGCAGGGATTTGATCCGTCGATCCTGACGCATCTTGCAGTCGGTACTTCCCTGGCGACGATCATTTTTACGTCGGTCAATGCGGTTCGCGAACATCATCGCCGCGGCGCCGTGCGTTGGCCGATTTTTGCCTGGATGACCCTCGGCATTCTGATCGGTGCCGGTTTCGGCGCGCTGACCGCCGAAGCGATCTCCGGGCCGAATCTGCAGAAGATCATCGGCATATTCGCGTTGATCATCGCTGTTCAACTCGCCTTGGACTTCAAACCCAAGGCCAGCCGAACGGTGCCCGGTAAAGTCGGTCTGACCGTGGCCGGCAGTGTAATTGGCTGGGCCTCGGCGATTTTCGGGATCGGCGGCGGTTCGCTGACCGTGCCATTCCTGACCTGGCGCAGCGTTCCGATGCAACAAGCGGTGGCCACATCGTCGGCCTGTGGCCTGCCCATCGCCTTGGCAAGTGCATTAAGTTTCATGATTCTGGGCTGGCACGATCCACTGCTGCCGGCCCATAGTCTCGGTTTTGTTTATTTGCCGGCGCTGCTGGGGATCGCTCTGACCAGCATGGTCTTCGCCCGCCTCGGTGCACGACTGGCCCACAGGCTGTCGCCACGCTTGCTGAAAAGACTGTTTGCCGCTTTGCTGTTTTGCGTCGGCTTGAACTTCCTGCTCTGACACCTAACGCAATCCTGGCTTAATCCTGGCGTGACAGCGTCGCCCGGGAATTTTGAAGGTTTCAACTCTAACGAGGAGTCGCAATGCTGCCTTACCCGCAGATCGACCCGGTGGCCCTGGCCATCGGTCCGCTGAAAATCCACTGGTACGGCCTGATGTATCTGGTCGGCATCGGCGGCGCGTGGCTGCTGGCGTCCCGTCGGCTGAACCGCTTCGACCCGACCTGGACCAAGGAGAAACTCTCCGACATGGTGTTCTGGATGTCGATGGGCGTCATCGTCGGTGGCCGCTTGGGTTATGTGCTGTTTTATGATCTGAGCGCTTACCTGGCCAACCCGATGTTGATCTTCGAAGTGTGGAAGGGCGGCATGTCGTTCCACGGTGGCTTCATCGGTGTGATGCTCGCAGCGTTGTGGTTTGGTAAAAAGAACAACAAGTCGTTCTTCCAGCTGATGGACTTCGTTGCGCCGATGGTGCCGATCGGTCTGGGTGCCGGGCGCATCGGCAACTTCATCAACGCCGAGTTGTGGGGCAAGCCGACCGACGTGCCGTGGGCGATGATCTTCCCTCCGTTCAGCGACCCGGCGCAGTTGCCGCGTCACCCGTCGCAGCTGTACCAGTTTGCGCTGGAAGGTGTGGCGCTGTTCCTGATCCTCTGGCTGTTCTCGCGCAAGCCACGGCCGACCATGGCGGTATCCGGGATGTTTGCGCTGTTCTATGGCATTTTCCGTTTCATTGTCGAGTTCGTCCGCGTTCCGGATGCGCAACTGGGCTATCTGGCGTGGAATTGGCTGACCATGGGCCAAGTGCTGTGCGTACCGATGATCGTCGGCGGTCTATTCCTGATCTGGCTGGCTTATCGACGCGCCCCGGTGGCCCCCGCAGCAGCTGCATAAGCAGCAGGCGCAAAAAAATCGAACCCCGGGGCGACGGCTCCGGGTTCAAGGACACAGGTAATTCATGAAGCAATATCTCGATCTGGTCGCCCACGTCATCAAGAACGGCACCAAACAGGCCAACCGCACCGGCGTGAACACCATCAGCTTTCCGGGTGCGATGCTGCGCTTCGATTTGCAGGAAGGTTTCCCGGCGATCACCACCCGCAAGATGGCCTTCAAGTCGGCCATCGGCGAGATGTGCGGTTTTCTGCGCGGGGTGAACAACGCCGCTGAATTCCGTGCGCTGGGTTGCAAGGTCTGGGACCAGAACGCCAACGAAAACGCCCAGTGGCTGGCCAACCCGTTCCGTCAGGGCGAAGACGACCTCGGCGAGATCTACGGCGTGCAATGGCGCAAATGGCCGGCGTATAAGCAAATCCCGGTCAGCAACCAGGCCGCCATCGAGCAGACCCTGAGCCAGGGTTATCGGCAGATTGCTGAAGGCGAAGAAGATGGCCAGGCGTATGTGGTGTTGTACAAGGCGATCGACCAGATCCGCCAGTGCGTCGACACCATCATCAAGGACCCGGGCAGCCGTCGCATCCTGTTCCACGGCTGGAACGTTGCGCAGCTCGATGAGATGGCCCTGCCGCCGTGCCACTTGCTGTACCAATTCCACCCGAATGTCGAGACCAGGGAAATCTCCCTGACCCTCTACATCCGCTCCAACGACCTGGGCCTGGGCACGCCGTTCAACCTCACCGAAGGCGCTGCGCTGCTGAGCCTGATCGGCCGCCTGACCGGTTACACGCCGCGCTGGTTCACCTATTTCATTGGCGATGCCCACGTCTACGAAAACCACCTGGACATGCTCAACGAACAGCTCAAGCGCGAGCCATTCGCCATGCCGAAGCTGAAGATCTCCGATCGCGTGCCGGAGTTCGCCAAGACCGGTGTGTACCAGCCGGAGTGGCTGGAGCTGATCGAGCCAAGTGATTTCTCGCTCGAAGGCTACGAGCACCACGCTCCGATGACGGCGCCGATGGCGGTCTGAGTCTGGCACCGCTTCGCGGTGTTCGCGGGCAAGCCTCGCTCCTACAGGTTCACACGATACCTGTAGGAGCGAGGCTTGCCCGCGAAGGCATTCTTAATGCCCATGGCTTCGGCCGACATGGGAATGCTCAACCTCCGTCGCCACAACCCCGCCACTCACCTCCAGCCGCTGCAAAATCCCGCACTGATCGATATCCGGCCCTTCGCTGCAGCGTTGGCGCAGGTCGAGCAGTTGTGTCTGCAAGGCCAGCAAACCGTCGATTCGTGCCTTCACATGATGGATATGTTCGTCGATCAACGCGTTGACGTTTTCGCATTGATCCTGCGGGCTGTCGCGCAGGGCCAGCAGGCTGCGGATTTCCTCCAGGGTCATGTCGAGGGTGCGGCAATTGCGGATGAAAGTCAGGCGTTCGGCGTGGGCCTGGGTGTAGACGCGGTAATTGCCGTCGCTGCGGGCCGGTTCCGGCAGCAGGTTTTCGCGCTCGTAGTAGCGGATGGTTTCTACGGCGCAGTCGGTGAGTTTCGCCAGTTCTCCTATTTTCATCGCGTCGATCTCCAAAAGGGTGCTTGACCCTATAGTGGCTACAGGGTCTTTACTTGGCAACAGGCACCTTCATGGACGCGACCAATGAGCGATTCTCTTCACACCCACAAACCCGAGGCTGATCACGATCACGATCACGATCACGATCACGATCACGATCACGATCACGATCACAGCCACAAGCTGCAGCCTGCGCCCCAGCATGCCCATGGTAGCCATGATCATGGCGGCCACGGCGATGCCTGCTGTTCCTCCAAAGAGGCGCCATCGCTGATCAAGTTGAGCGAGACACCGACCGCCGGCGCGCGGCTGAGCAGCTTCCGCATCGAGGCCATGGACTGCCCGACCGAGCAGACGCTGATCCAGAACAAACTCGGCAAGCTTGCGGGCGTGCAGCAACTGGAGTTCAACCTGATCAACCGGGTGTTGGGCGTGACCCATGACCTGCCAGGCACCGCGCCGATCATCGAGGCGATCAAGTCCCTCGGCATGCACGCCGAGCCGCTGGAGCAAGGCGTCGAAGCGCCAATACCTGTGCCAGAGAAAAAACCTTGGTGGCCATTGGCGCTGTCCGGCGTTGGTGCGTTGGCGGCTGAAGTGATCCACTTCACTAACGCGGCGCCCACTTGGGTGGTGGCGGTGATTGCGCTGATCTCAATCCTCAGTGGCGGCCTGGGTACCTATAAAAAGGGCTGGATCGCCCTGAAAAACCTCAATCTGAACATCAACGCGCTGATGAGCATCGCGGTGACCGGTGCGGTCCTGATCGGCCAGTGGCCGGAAGCGGCGATGGTGATGTTCCTGTTCACCGTCGCCGAGTTGATCGAAGCCAGGTCCCTGGACCGGGCGCGCAACGCCATCGGCGGACTGATGCAGATGGCGCCTGAGCAAGCCACGGTGCAGCAAGCCGACGGCAGTTGGGTCGCACAACCGGTGAAAAGCATCGAACTGGGTGCACGGGTGCGGGTGCGTCCCGGTGAGCGGATCGGTCTGGACGGCGAAGTGTTGTCTGGCAGCTCGACCATCAACCAGGCGCCGATCACCGGTGAAAGCCTGCCGGTCGAAAAAACCATCGGCGACAAAGTGTTCGCCGGCACCATCAACCAGTCCGGTTCACTGGAATACACCGTGACCGCAGCGGCCGACCACTCGACCCTCGCGCGGATCATCCACGCCGTCGAACAGGCCCAGGGCGCGCGGGCGCCGACCCAGCGTTTCGTCGACAGCTTTTCGAAAATCTACACACCGGCGGTGTTCATCCTGGCCCTCGCCGTGGCGGTGATCCCGCCGCTGTTCATGGATGCGCTGTGGTTCGACTGGATCTATCGGGCGCTGGTGTTGCTGGTGGTCGCCTGCCCATGCGCCTTGGTGATTTCCACCCCGGTGACCATCGTCAGCGGCCTCGCGGCAGCGGCGCGCAAAGGGATTCTGGTCAAGGGCGGCGTCTACCTGGAGCACGGCTACAAACTCGACTACCTGGCCCTCGACAAGACCGGCACCCTCACGCATGGCAAACCGGTGCAGACCGACTATTTGTCCCTCGACCCGACCGCCGATCAAACAGCCCCGGCCCTTGCGGCGGCGCTGGCTGGTCGCTCGGATCACCCGGTGTCGCTGGCCATCGCCAACGCGGCAGTTGTGGATAACCAGCGCGCGCCGCTGACTGTGGATAACTTCCACGCCCTGGAGGGGCGAGGTGTGCGCGGCGAGATCAATGGTGAGCTCTACCACTTGGGCAATCACCGTCTGGTGGAAGATCTGGGGCTGTGTTCTCCAGCGTTGGAAGAGCAGCTGTTTGCGCTGGAGAAACAGGGCAAGTCGGTGGTGCTGTTGCTCGACAAGTCGGGTCCGCTGGCCTTGTTTGCCGTCGCGGACACCGTGAAAGCGACCAGTCGCGAAGCGATCCAGCAGTTGCATGAACTGGGCATCAAAACCCTGATGCTGACCGGTGACAACGTTCACACCGCTGAGGTCATCGCCGCCCATGTGGGCATCGATCAGGCGCAAGGCGATCTGTTGCCGAGCGAGAAGCTGCAGGCCATCGAAACGCTGTATGCCCAGGGCTATCGCGTGGGGATGGTCGGCGACGGCATCAACGACGCTCCTGCACTGGCGCGGGCCGAGATCGGTTTCGCCATGGCGGCCGCCGGGACCGACACCGCCATCGAAACCGCCGATGTCGCCCTGATGGACGACGATCTGCGCAAGATCCCGGCCTTCATCAGCCTGTCGCGGCAGACCTCCAATATCCTCAAACAGAACATTGCCCTGGCATTGGTCATCAAAGCGATCTTTCTTGGGGTAACCTTCGCCGGGATCGCCACCATGTGGATGGCGGTGTTCGCCGACATGGGCGTGAGCCTGTTGGTGGTGTTCAACGGTTTGCGCCTGTTGCGCAAATAGAAGATGAGGGACGGGTGTGCTGAGTGCCGAGCTGAAGGCGTTTTACATGGTGGCCCGGCTGGGCAGCATTACCCTGGCGGCGAAAAAGCTCGGCCTGAGCCAACCGACGGTGACGACCCAGATCCGGCACCTGGAAAGCCAGTATTCGGTTGAGCTGTTCTACCGTGGCGGCCGCCGCCTCAGCGTCAGCGACGAAGGTGCGCGGCTGTTGCCGATGGTCAAGGCACTGCTGCAGCAGGAAGCCGATATCGAGTTCTTCCTGCGTAACAGCGGTCAGGTCCAGGGCACGTTGCGCATCGCCGCCACGGCGCCGTATTACATCCTCGATCTGGTGAAGACCTTTCGCGAGCGCTTGCCGCAGGTGGAGGTGTCGGTGGAAATCGGCAACTCCCAGCAGGTGCTCGAAGCGCTGGAGGATTACCGGGTCGATGTTGCCGCGTCCTCGCAGTTGCTCGACGATGCGCGGCTGATCCGCCGGGTGCTAGGCAGTGATCCACTGGTGTTGGCGGTGCATCGTAATCATCCTCTGGCGGTGCATGACCATGTGCCGCTCAGTGCGCTGGCGGGGCACACCTTGTTGATGCGCGAGTCGGGCTCGACCACCCGGCGCTTGACCGAAGAGTTGCTGGCCAGTGCCGGGGTGAGTTTCGGGCCGCTGCTGGAGATTGGCAGCCGCGAGTCGATTCGTGAAGCGGTGCTGCGCAACATCGGCATCAGCATCATCGCGCGGCAGGAAGTGCCGCACGATCCGCAATTGCGGGTGCTGACCCTCGAGAATGCGCCGCAGATTCCCGAGTACCTGTACTGCCTCAAGGAGCGAAAAGGCGCCCGGCTGCCGGCGGCGTTTCTCGGACTGGCGCAGGAAATGGCCCCCGCGTAGATCCCTGTGGCGAGGGAGCTTGCTCCCGCTGGACTGCGCAGCAGGCCCATTTTCTGGGGCCGCTTCGCAACCCAGCGGGAGCAAGCTCCCTCGCCACAGGTTATTCACTGTTCGTTCCATCCAACTAAAATCCCCGAATACCACTATCGGCCGTTTTTGCCTCGTTGCCACATGACGGACGCATTGCAAACCTAGGATGGCCCTCATCTGCTTGATGAGGCCTGTCCATGAACCACTCGATCGCAACTGCCCTGACCAACCCCGGTGCGCCGATGAAAGTGCGCGGCGTGCAGAAACGCTTCGGCGCGTTCACCGCGCTGGATAACGTTTCCCTCGACGTGGCAGCCGGTGAACTGGTGTGTCTGCTGGGGCCGTCGGGCTGTGGCAAGACCACCTTGCTGCGTTGCATCGCCGGCCTTGAGCGCCAGGACAGCGGCGAGTTATACCTCGGTGATCGCGACGTTTCCCACCTGGCGCCTCAGGCCCGGGACTACGGCATTCTCTTCCAGTCCTACGCGCTGTTTCCCAATCTCACCGTCGAAGCGAACATCGCCTACGGCCTCGCCGGCAGCGGTCGCGATGAGGTGCGCAAGCGTGTCGGTCAGATGCTGGAGCTGGTTGGCCTCACCGGCAGCGAGAAAAAATACCCCGGCCAGTTGTCCGGCGGTCAGCAGCAACGCGTAGCGCTGGCCCGGGCTCTGGCGCCGGCCCCTTCCTTGTTGCTGCTGGACGAACCGATGTCGGCGCTCGATGCCCGGGTCCGCGAGCATCTGTGCACCGAGTTGCGCCAATTGCAGCGCAACCTCGGCATCACCACCCTGATGGTCACGCACAATCAGGACGAAGCCATGCTGATGGCCGACCGCATCGCCGTGATGAACAACGGCAAGGTCGAGCAGTACGCCACACCGCAGGACATCTACGACCGCCCGGCCACACCGTTTGTGGCGGAGTTCGTCGGTCAGGGCAACTGGCTGCCGTTCCGCCGTAGCAGCGACAGTCATGCCCTGGTCGGCGGGATGCACATGCGCCTGGCCGAAGGCAGTGCGAAAACCGCGTCGGGCCGCTTGTTCTGCCGCCCCGAGGCGATCAACGTCAACCCGCTGGTGCATGAAGAAAACCTGTTCCCGGCCAAGGTTCGCGAAATCACTTTCCTCGGCAATCGTTGCCGCATGAGCTTCGAACTCGATCAGCTGCCGGGTCATGCATTGCTGGCGGAACTGGCGCCGGAAGCGATGCCGCGTCTCGGTGCGCAGCAGATCATGGTCGCCTTGCCGCCGCGTAGCCTGCAGGTGTTCGCCTGATGAGCGCGAACGTCGCGCTGCCGATACCGCACAAGCAGGTTCGGCAGGCCTCCCGTGCCGAGATCGGCGACCGGCTGTTCGTGGTCGGCGGCAAGCTGCTGTTGTTGGTGTTGCTCTGTGTGGCAGTGTTGATGCCGTTACTGGCGATCTTCTGGCGCGGGTTCAGTTCGCAGGCCGGGCAGGGCGGTGGTCTGGTGGCTGCCGGTGAATTGCTGACCAGTGCGAATTTCCATTGGTTGCTGGGTAACAGCCTGAAGGTTTCCCTCAGCGTGGCGGCGATGGTCGTACCGTTGGCCTACCTGTTTGCCTACGCCCTGCAACGCACGTTGATTCCTGGCAAAGGCATCTGGCGCGGTACATCGCTGCTGCCGTTGATGGCGCCGTCGATGTTGCCGGGGATTGCGCTGGTTTATCTGTTCGGCAATCAGGGCCTGTTGCGCGGTCTGTTTTCGGACAACATCTACGGCTTCTGGGGCATTGTGCTCGGCGAGGTCATCTACACCTTCCCGCACGCCTTGATGATTTTGCTGTCAGCGCTGTCCCTGGCGGATGCGCGACTGTTCGATGCCGCCTCCAGCATGGGCGCGAGCCCGGCGAAAGCCTTTCGCAGCATCACTTGGCCGGCGACGCGTCAGGCGGTGTTCGCAGCGTTCTGTCTGGTGTTCACCCTGACCATCACCGACTTCGGTGTGCCCGTGGTGGTCGGTGGCGACTATCAGGTATTGGCGCTGGAAGCCTACAAAGCGGTGGTCGGCCAGCAACAATTCGGTCGCGGCGCACTGATCGGCATGGTTCTGCTGCTGCCGGCGCTGTTCAGCTTTGGTGTCGACGCCTGGCTGCGTCGGCGTCATGGCGATTCCATGAGTGGTCGGGCGCAAGTCTTTCAGCCAATGCCGTCGAGGCTGCGCGACGGTTGTTATCTGGCCATCGTGCTGCTGATCTGCGCGGTGTTGCTGCTGGTGTTCGGCATGGCGGTGTACTCATCGCTGGTGAAATTTTGGCCGTACAACCTGTCGCTGTCGCTCAACCATTACCAGTTCAACGACACCGCGGGCGGCGGCTGGCTGGCCTATGGCAACAGCGTGAAGATGGCGTTGTGCACGGCGTTGATCGGCAGCGTGCTGATCTTCACCGGCGCCTACCTGATGGAGAAAACCCGTGGCCAGCGCGGGCTGAATCTGACACTGCGCATGCTCAGTTTCGTACCGATGGCGGTGCCGGGGCTGGTGCTGGGCCTGGGTTACGTCTTCTTCTTCAACCTCAGCGGCAATCCGCTGCATGTGCTCTACGGCAGCATGACGCTGCTGGTGGTTTGCACCATTGCTCACTATTTGACCACTGCGCAAATGACCGCGACCACCGCGCTGCGCCAGCTCGACGCCGAGTTCGAAGCCGCCGCGCTGTCACTCAAGGCGCCGCTGTATCGGCATTACCTGCGAGTCACCGTGCCGATCTGCCTGCCGGCGTTGCTGGACATCGTGCGCTACCTGTTCGTCTCGGCCATGACCACCGTTTCGGCGGCAATCTTCCTCTACAGCCCTGACACCATCCTCGCGGCGGTGGCGGTGCTGAACATGGACGACGCCGGCAACGTCGGCGGCGCGGCGGCGATGTCGACCCTGATTCTGTTCACCTCGGCGGGCGTGTCCCTGCTGCTGGCCTGGGCCTCGCGCGGTTTATTGCGCCGCTCCCAGGCCTGGCGGCAGACCGCGCCCGGTCTTTGATTCACACCTTCAACTCACACAGGAATTGCACCATGTTCAAGCCCTTGGCCCTGGCCGCTGCTGTCCTCACCGCTTTCAGCCTGAACGCCTTCGCTGCGAAAACCGAGTTGACGGTGTACACCGCCCTCGAAGCCGAACAACTGAAGACCTACAAAGAAGCCTTCGAGAAGGCCAACCCGGACGTCGAGATCAAGTGGGTGCGCGACTCCACCGGCATCATCACCGCCAAGCTACTGGCCGAAAAAGCCCGTCCGCAAGCCGACGCAGTGTGGGGCCTGGCGGCATCGAGCCTGGCGATCCTCGATCAGCAAGGCATGCTGCAAAGCTACGCGCCGAAGGACCTGGGAAAAATCGGCGGCAACTACCGCGACGCCGCCAACCCACCGGCCTGGGTCGGCATGGACGTGTGGGCGGCGACCATTTGTTTCAACACTGTCGAAGCCGAAAAGCAGGGGCTGAGCAAACCCGTGAGCTGGCAGGACCTGACCAAGCCTGAGTACAAAGGCAAGATCGTCATGCCCAACCCGGCCTCGTCCGGCACCGGTTTCCTCGACGTCAGCGCCTGGCTGCAAACCTTCGGCGAGAAGCAGGGCTGGCAGTACATGGACGACCTGCACCAGAACATCGGCCAGTACGTTCACTCCGGTTCCAAGCCGTGCAAGCTCGCCGCTGCCGGTGAATTCCCGATCGGTATTTCCTTCGAATACCCGGCTGTTCAACTGAAGCGCCAAGGCGCGCCGCTGGACATCATCCTGCCGAAAGAAGGCCTGGGCTGGGAGATCGAAGCGACTGCCGTGATCAAAGGCACCGCGCATGAAGAAGCAGCGAAGAAACTGGCCGACTTCTCTGCAAGCCCGGCGGCGATGGAGCTTTATAAAGAGAACTTCGCAGTGCTCGCACAACCGGGTATCGCCAAGCCACAGACCGAATTGCCGGCGGACTATGAGCAGCGCCTGATCAAGAACGACTTTGCCTGGGCCTCGAAGAATCGCGACGAGATCCTGACTGAATGGCGCAAGCGCTATGACGGCAAGTCCGAGAAAGTGGCTGCCAAGTAACGGACTCACACCTTGTGGCGAGGGAGCTTGCTCCCGCTGGACTGCGCAGCAGGCCCCTTCTTTTCAGATAGAGAGGGGGGGCGCTACGCGCCCCAGCGGGAGCAAGCTTCTTCGCCACAAAAAGCGGGATTATCTTCATGACACACCACAGCGACATGCTGATCGTCGGCGCCGGCATTCTCGGCCTGTCCCACGCCTATGCCGCCGCCAGGCGCGGCCTCAAGGTCAAAGTCTTCGAACGCAGCGCCACACCATTGGGCGCTTCGGTGCGCAACTTCGGCCAGGCACTGGTCACCGGCCAACCACCGGGACCAATGCTGGAACTGGCCAAGGCCAGCCGCGACATCTGGGGCCGATGGGCAGAACTTGCCGGCCTGCACCTCAAGCGCAACGGCTCGTACCTGTTCGCGCGTACCGAAGCGGAAGAACACCTGCTGGAAGCCTTCTGCGCCGGGCGTGCCGTGGAGCACGGTTACCGTGTCGAGCTGTTGCGCGGCAACCCATTGCGGGATTTATACGGCGGTCAGTTCAGCCATCACCGCGTCGCGTTGCACGGCATGGACGACCAACAGCTGTATTCCCGCGAGGCGATTCCGGCATTGATCGACTACCTGCGCCGTGAGTTGGGCGTCGAGTTTCACTTTACCACCCTGGTGCGCGACATCGAGCCGGGCCGCTTGCACAGCACCGCCGGCACCTTCAGCGCCGAGCAGATCATCGTTTGCTCCGGCCACGATTATCAAACTTTGCTGGCCGAGCCGATTGCCGAACTCAACCCGCAAATCTGCCGCCTGCAAATGCTCCGCGCCCGGCCGCAGATCAACCTCAACCTGCAACACGCACTGCTCACCGGTCTGAGTTGCGTGCACTACGGCGCCTTCGCCGATCTGCCGGAAGCCGCGGCGGTACAGGCGCAGATTTTGCGCGACACTCCTCATCTGTATGAAAACGGCATTCACCTGCTGATCAGCCCGACACCGTACGGTGAGTTGATCATCGGCGACTCCCACCATTACGGCAGCGATTCATCACCGTTCAATGCCGAACAGGTGGACGACTGGATGCTCGAACTGGCCGAGCAGACGTTGGGCTGCAAGGTCCAAGTGGTCGAGCGCTGGCAGGGTGTTTACGGTTCACGCGGTCCTGGCCCGTTCTCCTTTCTGCGGCCGATGCCGGGTGTGAGCGTGGCGCTGATGCACACCGGTGTCGGCATGAGCGTCGGGCCGGCGTTGGCGGAACGTAATGTCGCCAGCTTATTGGGAGACAGGTGATGGACCGACATCAGCAAGTGATCGCCGAGGTGTTCGGTCTGTACGAACGGTTTGGCGATATCGACTACATCGGTGAACCGGTGTCGCAGATCGAGCACATGTCGCAAGCGGCCGAACTGGCGATGGCCGAGGGCTTCGATGATGAAGTGGTGCTGGCGGCGTTCTTTCACGACATCGGGCATCTCTGTGCCGAGGGGGTCGAGAGCATGGGTGGCTTCGGGGTGGTCAGCCATGAGCGTTTGGGCGCTGATTATTTGCGTCGGGCCGGTTTCAGCGAACGCATGGCGCGGCTGGTGGAATATCACGTGCAGGCCAAGCGTTATCTGACGCTCAGAGAGCCTGGGTACTACGAGCGTTTGAGTGAAGCCAGTCGGCGGACGCTGGAGTATCAGGGCGGGGTGATGAGCGCTGAAGAGGCTGAGGCTTTTGAGCGCGATCCATTGTGCGAGGTCAGTCTGCGGATGCGTCAGTGGGATGAGCGCGCCAAGGACATGGACGTGCCGGTGATGGACCTCGACGTCTTGAAACGCAAGGCTGCGGGCCTGTTGTCCGGCGTTCTGCGCTGAGTTGTCTGACACACGATAGGGAATCGGTTTATGGATCAACGCGCGTCGAAGCATCAATCTGGCCTTTTCGCAAAGGAGCGCATGGATGCATTTTTTGAAAGTTATTGCACAGGATCGAAGCGGGAAGGGCTCGGCAGATACCGTCGTTTTCCAGTTCTTTGAAGGTGAACAGTTGCAGCGCGAGGCGACGGACGCGGATCGTCAACAGCTCAAGTCGTTTGGCAAAACGTACTTGAAATGCGCCTGGTATAACGCGGATGAAGCTGAGGAGCGGCACTTGCGCATCTTCTCGCAGAATCCATCCGCTGACGGTACGCCTGAGACGGTACGACTGCATTTTCATGACGGACCGAGGATTGCCTACAAGGCTGCGGTCCGCGATCTGGATAACGATGGGGTTTTTGAGTGGGTGTTGAGCTCGGATGTGGACAATGACGGGCGAGCGAACAGGACCGATCGTAGCCGTGTGAAGGCATTGGCCAAAGAGTTTCTGAAACTGGATTGGCGCTGACGATCGTTGGTTAGAGCTGCTGCGCCAACACCTCAACCTGCTCCTGCCGCTCCGCCTGATTCACCTTCGAATGAGGATTGAGCGACGACCACTGCGGATGTGCTCGAGCCTTGTTCAGCGCTTCCGGCAGTTTGCCTTCGCGCCAGGTTTTGTCCTGTGGTGTGGCGACCTGAATGCTGTCCATCGCCGCGTGCCCGCGCTGGTTCAGGGCTTGCAACAGTTGTCGCTGACGCAGGGCCAACAACCGCAGCACGCTGTCGTCGACAGTCAGTTCTCGCTGGCCCTTGATCTTGCCCAGCAGGCGGCTGCCGTAACTGCGGGCGGTTTGCAGGGCGCCGCCGGCAATCGCTCCGGCCAGTGCCGCCGCGCCGAGGGTCAGGCCGCCCACCAGCAAATCGACGCCGGCCCCGGCCGCCGCGCCAGCCGCGATGCCACCGCCGACCCGTACACCGAGTTGTTTCAGGGTTTCCGGGTTGAACAGGTCATCGCCCCAGCGACCATCGAGCAGCGGCAGGTCACTGGCCGCCGCGTCCTGTGGGCGGAAGGCGTAGAGCTTGAGCAAGGCTTCGACGCAACGTTGTTCACGCTGACGCACCGCTTTGCGCAGTTCGCTGATCGCTTGCTGTTCCTGCTCCGCCTCGCTGGCGACACTGCGGCGGCAGGCGGCGCAATCGATCAATAAATCGGCAATCAACTGCGCTGCACTCTGCTGACGGGCCAGGCGTTGGGCCTGCTGATCGGCGATCAGGCGTTCCAGTTGTTCGCGGGAGTTTTCCAGCAGCAGCGCGAGGCTTTCATACAGTCGGCGTTCGCCATCTTCCGGCGGCGCGACGCTGTCGAACCGCACCAAGGCATGCAAGCCCAACCGCGCCAGGGCTTCACGCCAATCCGGTTCGCGCTGCTGGGCGCTGCTGACAAAATTCAGCACTGGCAGCAGCGGTTTGCCGCAACTGGCCAGCACTTGCAGTTCGTCGCGGTACTTGGCCAGCACTGGCTCCCGAGCGTCGATCACATAGAGGCCGGCGTCGGAGGCGAGCAATTGTCGCAACACCTTGGCTTCCTGTTCGAAGCGCTGCCGGGCTTCGCTGCCCTCAAGGAAGCGCGCCAGCCGCGCCGGGCCGTCGAGGCGTTCACCGGGTCGCTCCAGGCGCTCGAGGTAGTCGAGCAGGGCGATGGCATCTTCCAGGCCCGGCGTGTCGAACAGATCGAGCAACGGCTCGCCGTCTACCGACAATCGCGCGCCTTCGACGTGGCGCGTGGTGCTGGGGCGATGGGAGACTTCACCGAAGCCGACATCCCGCGTCAGCGTTCGCAGCAACGAGGTTTTGCCGACGTTGGTGTGGCCGACCACGGCGAGTTTCAATGGCCGTTTCCAGGCATCAGTCATGACCCGTCTCCAGCCAGCTCAACGGCGCGCAATCGGCGAATGGCAAGTCCAGTTGTTGCAGCGCAACGTGCCAGTCGCCCAGGCGTTCGGCATCCAGCGCTTCGCCGGGCGGCGCTTGCAGCAACCACACGCGGGTGGCGGTGGCGCTGCGAGCCAGTTCGGCAATCAGTGCCAGGCTGCCACGGTCCGGCGAACGCCGTGGATCGCAGGCGATGGCCAGCCGGGCCGGGGGAAAGCGACTCAGTTGTTCAAGCAGTTTGTGCCGGGATTCGCGGCTGTCGAGGATGCCGGCGTCGTTGACGCTTTTCGGCAGCTGCGGTGGCCAGGGGCGTTGATCGTCCAGCTCGATGGCCACCAACAGTGCGCCATCGCTTTGCAGATCGCTGGCCGCGTTTTCAACCCGGTGAAGTTGCTCAGGCGCGGCATCGCTAATACCCAGGCGTTCGCTGGTGGGCATCAGCCGTTCGCGCAGTTGGGCGTAACCTGGCAGGTTCAAGTCCAGATGCAAGGCTGCCTGGCCGGTTTTCCAGCGCCACCGGCAGAACAATGCGAGCAGCAAACGCGGTAACACGCCGTACACCAGCAGCACGCCCACCAGCCACGCCGCCCAGGCCTGGCGGGCGCTTTCGATGTTCAGCGCGGCATCGCCGCTGGCGCGGATCATCTCCACGCTGGGCACACTGAAACCGAGCAAGGCCGGCAGGGCGCCGAGGGCCTGGGTCATGGCGACGAAGGTGTCGGCGCCGAGAATGGTGGTCTCCCAGACGAAGCCATAGCGCCGGGTCGCCATCAGCGTCAGCAGCATCACCAAGGCACTGAGCATCGCCAACAACCACAAGCCGTTGACCAGCACACCCAACGCCCACCGATTGAGTTTCTGCCGTTGCAGCAACAGCAGCAGGGCCGGCGCCAGTTGCGCGGCGTTGGCATCGCGGGCGAGTTTTTCACTGAGCCACAACCACAAGCGTCCGAGAGCGGCGCCCTGTTCGCCGGCGAACACCAGGCCCAGGGCCCAGCTCAATAGCAGAATCAGGTTCAGCCCCAGCAGGCTGCCCAAGGCCCAGAACACATTGACCGGGGACTGGCCGTCGCCCAGCGCGGCAAACGCCAGGCCGGCGCCACTGATCACGGCCAGCACGGCGAGCACGATCAACGCCAGTCGCGCGCCTTGCAGCCAGTGTTTGAGGGCGCGGGTCTGCCCGTCGCGCTCGGCCAGCCACCGGGCGCGGCATTGAATGCGCGTCGGCAGGTCGCCGCCGGCGCTACGGGCGACTCGGTTGGCTTCCAGATCATCCAGGGGCCCGGCGTGTTCTTCACGCAGGCGTATGGTTTCGCTCAGCCAGAGGTTTTGCAGGGGCGTCAGTTCAGTCACGCGGCATCCCGTCGCTTCATTGAGCGATGAGCATAACCGCTGTGACGCTTATCGGGGTAAGGGAGGCTCTGGTATCCTCGCCGGCATGACTAAATCACTCCCCCTCAGCCTGATCGCAGCCCTCGGTGAAAACCGTGTGATCGGCGTCGACAACAGCATGCCCTGGCACTTGCCGGGGGACTTCAAATACTTCAAGGCCACCACCCTCGGCAAGCCGATTATCATGGGGCGCAAGACCTGGGATTCCCTCGGTCGTCCGCTGCCGGGCCGGTTGAACATCGTGGTCAGTCGCCAGGCGGATCTGCAGCTGGAAGGCGCGGAGGTTTATCCGTCACTGGAGGCGGCCGTGGTTCGCGCCGAGGAATGGGCGCTGGAGCAGGGTGCCAATGAGTTGATGTTGATTGGTGGTGCGCAGTTGTATGCGCAAGGTCTGGAGCAGGCCGATCGGCTATACCTGACGCGCGTGGCGCTGAGCCCGGAAGGGGACGCGTGGTTTCCGGAGTTTGATGTGAACCAGTGGAAGCTGGTGTCGAATGTTCCGAATCCGGCAGAAGGCGACAAACCGGCGTATAGCTTTGAGGTTTGGGAGAAGGCCTGAGCGCATCGCGGGCAAGCCCGCGATAGCGATCCATCAGGCGCCAATCAAGCCTGAGCCAACGCCCCATGCTCATCTGCGTCCAACAGCGCTTTATCCGTCTGCTGCATGATCTGGCTGGTGATCGCCCCAGCGGTGATCGAGCCACTGACGTTCAACGCCGTGCGACCCATGTCGATCAGCGGTTCAACGGAAATCAGCAACGCCACCAGTGACACCGGCAAACCCATGGCCGGCAACACGATCAGCGCGGCGAAGGTTGCACCGCCACCAACCCCGGCCACCCCGGCCGAACTCAGCGTCACAATCGCCACCAACGTCGCGATCCACAACGGGGCCAGCGGGTTGATGCCCACGGTTGGCGCAACCATCACCGCCAGCATTGCCGGGTACAGACCGGCACAGCCGTTCTGGCCAATGGTCGCGCCAAACGAGGCAGCGAAACTGGCGATGGACTGTGGAATACCCAAACGGCTGGTCTGGGCTTCGATGCTCAGCGGAATGGTGGCGGCGCTGGAGCGGCTGGTGAAGGCGAACGTCAGCACTGGCCAGATCTTGCGGAAGAAGCGCAACGGGTTGATCCCGGCGGCCGACACCAGCACGCCATGGATCACAAACATCAGGCCCAGGCCGATGTACGACACCACCACGAAACTGCCGAGCTTGATGATGTCTTGCAGGTTGGAGCCGGCGACCACTTTGGTCATCAGCGCCAACACGCCGTATGGGGTCAGCTTCATCACCAGGCGCACCAGACGCATCACCCAGGCTTGCAGGGTGTCGATGGCGTTGATCACTTTCTGACCTTTCTCGACATCATCCTTGAGCAGTTGCAGCGCCGCGACCCCAAGGAATGCGGCGAAGATCACCACACTGATGATCGACGTCGGTTTGGCGCGAGCGAGGTCGGCGAACGGGTTCTGCGGGATGAACGACAACAACAGTTGCGGCACATTCAGGTCGGCGACCTTGCCCGCATAGTCGGTCTGGATGGTTTGCAGACGAGCCATTTCCTGGGTGCCGGCGACCAGACCTTCGGCGGTGAGGCCGAACAGGTTGGTCAGACCGATACCGATCAGCGCCGCGATGGCGGTGGTGAACAGCAGCGTGCCGATGGTCAGGAAGCTGATCTTGCCCAGCGACGAAGCGTTGTGCAGACGGGCCACGGCACTGAGGATCGAGGCGAACACCAGCGGGATCACGATCATCTGCAGCAACTGCACGTAACCGTTGCCCACCAGATCGAACCAACCGATCGAAGCTTTCAACACCGGGTTGCCCGCACCATAAATCGTGTGCAGGGCGATACCGAATACCACGCCCAGCACCAGCGCCAGCAACACCTTTTTCGCCAGGCTCCAGGTGGTGTGACGGGTTTGCGCCAGGCCAAAGAGCAAGGCGAGGAACACCAGCAGATTGAGAATCAGCGGCAGATTCATAGAGGCTCCATAGACTTGTGCCAGCCACCTTCGTGTGTGACTGCGAACCGGGAAGCCTAACAGCTTGATATGTAATGATTTAATATCAAAAACAGCGGTCAACTGTCGTTTTTGGAATAAGCCAATGCCGCTATAAGGAATGCCGCTGACGGAATCAGGATGCAAGCGGTCGCGGGCAGGCGAGGACTGTCACACTTATTTGTTAGCGTCGATTTCTTTGAACCGGGGAGAAACGCCGATGAAGCTTGCACCGAAATTTCTTGCTGCTGCACTTGGATTGGGTTTGAGTCTTGGCCTTGCCGGCCAGGCGTTCGCTACCGACCTGAAGCACTGGCCAGCGGATCAGGCCAAGGCGCTGGACGCGATGATCGCGGCCAATGCCAACAAGGGTAACTTCGCGGTGTTCGACATGGACAACACCAGTTACCGCTACGACCTCGAAGAGTCATTGTTGCCGTTCATGGAAAACAAGGGCCTGATCACCCGCGAGAGCCTCGACCCCTCGCTGAAACTGATCCCGTTCAAAGACACCGCCGACCACAAGGAGAGCCTGTTCAGCTACTACTATCGTCTCTGCGAAATCGACGACATGGTCTGCTATCCATGGGTCGCCCAAGTGTTTTCCGGCTTCACGCTTCAAGAGCTCAAGGGCTACGTCGATGAGCTGATGGCGTCTGGCAAACCGGTGCCGAGCACTTATTACGACGGCGATGTGGTCAAGACCATCGACGTCCAGCCGCCGAAAGTCTTCACCGGCCAGGCCGAGCTCTACAACAAGCTGATGGAAAATGGCATTGAGGTCTACGTGATGACCGCTGCCTCCGAAGAATTGGTGCGCATGGTCGCTGCCGATCCGAAGTACGGCTACAACGTCAAACCGCAGAACGTGATCGGTGTGACCACGATGCTCAAGGACCGCAAGACTGGTGAACTGACCACGGCGCGTAAGCAGATCACTGCGGGCAAGTATGACGAGAAGGCCAACCTTGGCCTCGAGTTGACCCCGTACCTGTGGACTCCGGCAACCTGGATGGCCGGCAAGCAAGCGGCGATCCTGACCTACATCGATGAATGGAAAAAACCGGTCCTGGTGGGTGGTGATACGCCGAGCAGCGACGGTTACATGCTGTTCCACAGCGTCGACGTGTCCAAGGGCGGCATCCATTTGTGGGTCAACCGCAAAGACAAGTACATGACCCAGATTAACGGCATGATGGCCAAGCACGCAGCGGCCCAGGCGAAAGAAGGGTTGGCGGTGACGGCGGACAAGAACTGGGTGATCGTCAAACCGGAAGAGATTCAGTAAGCGCTGTGATCTCGTTCCCACGCTCTGCGTGGGAACGATCAAAAAAATGCCCCGCACTTGGCGGGGCATTTTTTTGTTCGACGGTTAAGTATTACAGCCCGTCGAGCATCGCTTTGTTACGCACGGCACCCTTGTCGGCGCTGGTCGCCAACAGG
The DNA here is from genome assembly GCF_003253625.1 of Pseudomonas sp. URMO17WK12:I6. Classification (NCBI taxonomy): domain Bacteria; kingdom Pseudomonadati; phylum Pseudomonadota; class Gammaproteobacteria; order Pseudomonadales; family Pseudomonadaceae; genus Pseudomonas; species Pseudomonas sp. URMO17WK12:I6. The sequence continues at coordinate 268,755 of NZ_QKYZ01000001.1, read as the reverse complement.
GCATAGGCTTTCAGAGCGGTGGTCACTTTACGTGGACGCTTTTCCACCGGCTTCCAGCCTTTCTTGTCCTGCTCGACCCGGCGCGCGGCCAGTTCTTCGTCGCTGACCAACAGGTTGATCGAGCGGTTCGGAATGTCGATCAGGACCTTGTCGCCGTCCTGCACCAGACCGATCGCGCCACCGGCAGCGGCTTCTGGCGAAGCGTGGCCGATGGACAGGCCCGAAGTGCCGCCGGAGAAACGGCCGTCGGTCAGCAGGGCGCAGGCTTTGCCCAGGCCTTTGGATTTCAGGTAAGAGGTCGGGTAGAGCATTTCCTGCATGCCCGGGCCGCCTTTCGGGCCTTCGTAACGAATGATCACGATGTCGCCAGCCTTCACTTCGTCGGCGAGGATGCCGCGTACGGCGCTGTCCTGGCTTTCGAAGATCTTCGCGTTGCCTTCGAAGACGTGGATCGACTCGTCGACACCGGCGGTTTTCACCACGCAACCGTCCAGCGCGATGTTGCCGTACAGAACGGCCAGGCCGCCTTCTTTCGAGTAAGCGTGTTCGACACTGCGGATGCAGCCGTTTTCACGGTCGTCGTCCAGGGTTTCCCAGCGGGTCGACTGGCTGAACGCGGTTTGCGTCGGGATGCCCGCAGGGCCAGCCTTGAAGAAGTGATGCACCGCTTCGTCGTTGGTCTGGGTGATGTCCCACTTGGCGATACCTTCGGCCATGGTCTTGCTGTGTACGGTCGGCAGGTCGGTGTGCAACAGGCCGCCACGGGCCAGGGAGCCGAGGATGCTGAAGATCCCGCCGGCGCGGTGCACGTCTTCCATGTGGTACTTCTGGATGTTCGGCGCGACCTTGCACAGTTGCGGTACATGGCGGGAGAGGCGGTCGATGTCGCGCAGGTCGAAATCGATCTCGGCTTCCTGGGCCGCGGCCAGCAAGTGCAGGATGGTGTTGGTGGAACCGCCCATGGCGATGTCCAGGGTCATGGCGTTTTCGAACGCCTTGAAGTTGGCGATGTTGCGCGGCAACACCGACTCGTCGTTCTCGCCGTAGTAACGCTTGCACAGCTCGACGATGGTGCGGCCGGCTTGCAGGAACAGCTGTTCGCGGTCGCTGTGGGTGGCCAGGGTCGAACCGTTGCCCGGCAATGCGAGACCAAGGGCTTCGGTCAGGCAGTTCATCGAGTTGGCGGTGAACATGCCGGAGCAGGAACCGCAAGTAGGGCAGGCGCTACGCTCGTACTCGGCGACCTTCTCGTCAGAGGCGCTGGAGTCGGCGGCGATCACCATGGCGTCGACCAGGTCGAGACCGTGGCTGGCCAGTTTGGTCTTGCCGGCTTCCATCGGGCCGCCGGACACGAAGATTACCGGGATGTTCAGGCGCAAGGCGGCCATCAGCATGCCAGGGGTGATCTTGTCGCAGTTGGAAATGCAGACAATGGCGTCGGCGCAGTGGGCGTTGACCATGTATTCGACGGAGTCGGCGATGATCTCGCGGCTCGGCAGCGAATAGAGCATGCCGTCGTGGCCCATGGCGATGCCGTCATCCACGGCGATGGTGTTGAATTCTTTGGCTACGCCGCCGGCCCGTTCGATTTCACGTGCGACCAGTTGACCCAGATCCTTCAGGTGCACATGGCCCGGTACGAATTGGGTAAAGGAGTTGGCAATAGCGATGATCGGCTTCTTGAAGTCGTCATCTTTCATCCCCGTGGCGCGCCACAGTGCGCGAGCACCGGCCATGTTGCGACCGTGGGTGGATGTTTTCGAGCGGTAATCAGGCATGGAGCACTCCGGGCGGCAAATCAGGTATCAAAAGGGAAGTGAGCTTCTATTGACGTCTGGAACACTCAGAAATGGCCGTGTGTCCGGAAGTTGCCGATAACTTTGCGGGATCGCCGCGCGCTTCAGCTTGAGCTCATAAACCCGCCGGGGGATGACTGGCGATGAATCTCGCGATTCTACACCGCTGGCGTCAGGAGGGAATGCCGGAAAACGTTGATCCAGTGCTGACGGGGCGTGTGGGATGACGACTGGCAGGATTATTCGACGCTTGGGCTGGCTCCCGGGCTCTTGGCTCGGCTATGGATACGACTGTTGAGTACCAGCGCCACGCTGCTCAGGATGATAAAGCTGTATCCCAGCGTGGATTGCAGGTTGGCCGGACTCAGGCTGATGAGCGCACTGATCAACCCGCCACAGATGAAAATCACCGTACTGCCGGCCGACGCCGAAGTTCCCGCATTTTCAGGGAACAGGCTCATGGCTTTGGACGTGGCGGCCGGTCGGGCAATGGTGGTGCCGGCGGTACAGATGAGCATCGGTACCAGGACGGTGATCGGGGACAACGCAAAGTGGCTTGAGAGGTAAAGCATGATCAGGCCGGACAGCAGGATCAGGCTCAGCCCGCTGATGACTTGATGGCCGGGACTGAGACGTTTACCCAGCAGCGTCGCAACCATGCCGCCGATAATGTAGGCGCCGCCGTATGCCAGCAGGACCAGGGAGAAGTCATAGGCCGATAGCTGCAGTCGATCCATGAAAATCAGCGGCGAAATCACGATGAAGGAAAAATGGCAGGCGAAAGCAAAGGCTGAAATCAGCCAGTAGGACAGAAAGTCGACATCGCACAAGACCCGGCGGTAGGGCTGGAAGATATTCGATAGCGCCCTGGTTGCCGCAGGCCGAGTGTTTTCGAGAAAAAAACAGGCCTTGAGCAGTACTATTCCAGCCAGTGCGATAAACACCACAAAGCTGCCCTGCCAGCCCAGCGTGGCTTGCAGGAACGTGCCGGCCAACGGTGAGACCGAGATGAAAACGCCGGTGGCAGTCACCATCAGGATCCGCAACCGGTCACGCTCCTCGCCCTCGAACAGGTCCTGGATCAATGCTTGTGACAGCACGAAACACCCGCAGCCGAGTGCCTGAATCACACGGAACAACAGGAAGTGAACATAGTCCGTGGTCAGTGTGCAGCCCACTGCGCCCAGCATCGAAACGGTTATTCCGGCAAGCAACAGCCCTTTGCGCCCGATCACATCCGACAGCGGCCCGATCAGCAGTTGGGAGACCGCTATGCCGACGGCAAACAGACTGATCGACAGCGCAATGTCGGCGGGCGTGCTGCGAAAGTGTTCGGCGAGCGCCGGGAAAGAGGGCAGCAGGACATCCAGCGGGAACACGCCAAGCAGCACCATGGCCAACAACAGGCTGACCGCCCCCCGACGTTGTTTGACGGTCGCCGCGGATTGTCCTTCAGCCATCGATAAGCCCTGCCTTCATGAACAGTTGCTGGTTGGAGGGCAAGTCGAAGAAACCAGCCTTTGTTAACGCCTGAAGCGTTGCGCCAGCACCGGATCGCGCCCGTTGATGGGTGGCTTGGGGGCTGGTCAGTCCGCCAAGAATTTCCGTGATGGTGGTCTCGCCAAGACCCGCGCTGAGCAGGCTTTCGCGCATCCATCGCTCATCGGCTTCGAAGAACATCCGGATGATGTCCAGCAGCGCTTTGGCGACAAACGTGCGTTGAGGGCTGTTCAGCGTCAGCCACAGGTAATGGAACACTTCAGAGAAATAGCGACTATGGCGCGCCTCGTCCGCCAGATGATCCCTGAGCATTGCCTGGACGCTGGAAACCAGGTCGTTACGGCAGACATCGAGCAGCTCCTTGGCAATGATCGTCTCCGACACGAACCCGACGAGGAACCAGGCCAGCGCCCTGTATCTTTCCGGGGCGCCGTCAAGCAGGGCGTTCAATCGCATGATGCGGTGGGGCATGACCGGACGTCGGCTGATCCCGTAGAAACTGGCTACTTGCTCGGCAAGGCTGTTGGAAAACAGGGCGTGATAACCCTCGTCGGTATAAAGCTGAAGCGCGGCGGTCTTCATTCGTGCGGGAATGTGGACGTTCAGTTCATCATGGATGATGGTTTCCACGGAGCGGTTGACGATGCGGTGCTCAAGCAAGGTGGTGTAGTCGAGGAAGTACACCAGATGATTGGCCGACAACCGATGGATGACGGTTTGACCTGCCGCCTGGATGGCCGGGTGAGTCAGGTAAGCCAGGAAGCCTGGAGGAAACCAGTGGCGCGTTTCCAGTTGCTGTTCCAGGTCTGGTGGTAATAGATAGTCGTGTTCGCTGGTGCGCACTGACGCACGGGTATTCCAGTCGCCCAGGGTGTAACGATGAGCCCAGGACACGGGCTGCTCCAACGGGGCAATGATGGGAGTGGTCATTGTTGCGGCTCCCGACTGCTCAGAAGATCTTTCAATTCCTTGCACATCACTTGTCCGTCGCTGTAGCCACAGCCGACAAAAAACAAAGGTTGTTCCGCGCTGTTCTCGATCCCCAGCAAGACCTCGACCTGATCATCGGCCAGCGCCCCCGTCAGCCAGGTGTTCAACCCCAGTGCAGTGGCCACCAGTTGGAATGTTTGCGAGATATGCCCTGCTTCCACGAAGGCCATTCGGTAGGCTCGCGAGTGTTCATATTTCCACCACAGCTTGTCGAACCGACTGGTGATGAACAGGCCCACGGGCAGGTTGTTGATGAAGTGCTGTCCACACAGCAACTGCCCCAGTGGTGAGTCAGGTGTCGGGTTGACGAAACTCAAGGCGTGGTCGGTGGGATGATAGGCGTAGAGCCCGGGTTTCAGGCCGCTGACGTTGTGTACATGAAGAAAGCCTTCGCAGGCATTCAGCCCGCCACCGGATGGGCTGCTGCGCCGGGCATCGAGACCTTCGACAAGGGTTTCGTCGACATCGTTTTCGCGCTCATGCAAGTAGCCAAGGGACAGGTAAAGCAGCGTGCCGATAGCTTCCAGTGAAACTGCTGCGTCCGTGAAGGTGCGGCAGGTTTTTCGGCCGATCAGGACGTTGGCAAGAGACCCTTCCGGCAGGCAGGAAGGCTTTGGCAGGCCAATCAGCTCCCGCGCCTGGCGTTCTGTGGGCCGGTTGCTCGGCGCAGGAGCGGCCAGCACTTCGGTGCAGTGGTCCAGGTAGTGTCTGGACCATTCATGAATATCCTGAGGGACATGTTTGCAGGGGATGTTTTTGGTACCGATATGGAATATCTTCGACAGTTCATCCCAGCCCCATTCAACAGTACCTTGTATTGATGTTGTCAGTATTCCTGCGTTCAGGAGTTGAGTGTCAACTATGTTGCTGTCGTTATAAAGTTCGGGGTTGTTGATTAGTTGCGTAAGTCTGCTTGAGTATTCAAGACTTAGTTCAAATTGTTTGTGATTTTTGTAATCCCAGACTATTTGGCCGGGCGTGCGAGGAAGTATGAATAGATATGGGTTTATCTGCATGGTGGGCGGTTCGCTCTGGACGGGTGCCATAGAACACGCTGGGTAGCCGGCACTCCCCAGCGTCTCATTTACTTAGCGGGCTTTTGGTGCAACCAGAAAAGCCAGGTTGGCGATTTTGTTAGCTTCCAGAGTAATTGCTTTCATGTTGTTGACTCCTTGTCATTTGATAGTGAGTGTCACTTCGAGGTGACAACTCAATCATAGGCTTTAATGGACTCTTATCAAGGGGAGATCAAGTAGGAATATTCCAGTAATTTTGTCGGAGCAGTCTTGGGGTTGGAGAAAGTTTGTAAGTTATATTCTTTCAAATCAAATGTGCAGGGAAACGTCCTGCAAGTTTGTAGGACTGCAAGAGTAAGACGATGGGGCGGGAGAGGAGATGTCGCAGCGTCAGAATGGCTGACGGAGAGCCTGTCGGCTCCCCGTCAAACCGGCGTACTCAGCTGTTTGGCAGCAGACGGCAGGTAATGCTCTTGATGTAGCGGGTTTCGGCAATGGCTGGGTGAACCGGGTGATCCGGGCCTTGTCCGCCGCGCTCCAGCATCTGGATATTGCGGTCCAGGTGACGGGCGCTGGTCAGCAGGATGTTCTGCAAATCGTCTTCCGGCAGGTGCATCGAGCACGATGCGCTGACCAGGATGCCGTCCTTGCTGAGCAGGCGCATGGCTTGTTCGTTCAGGCGACGGTAGGCACCTTCACCGTTTTTCATATCTTTCTTGCGTTTGATGAATGCAGGAGGGTCGGCCACGATGACGTCGAAACGTTCTTCGCTGGCTTTCAGCTCTTTGAGGGCTTCGAACACGTCGCCTTCAATGCAGGTCATTTTTTCGGCGAAACCGTTCAGTGCGGCGTTGCGCTCGACGCCGTCGAGGGCGAAGGCCGACGCATCGACGCAGAACACTTCACTGGCGCCGAAGGCGGCCGCTTGCACGCCCCAGCCACCAATGTAGCTGTACAAGTCCAGTACGCGTTTACCTTTGGCATAAGGTGCCAGACGCGCGCGGTTCATGCGGTGGTCATAGAACCAGCCGGTTTTCTGGCCCTGGATGACCGGCGCTTCGAACTTCACGCCGTTTTCTTCCAGCGCCACCCACTCCGGCACCAGGCCGAACACGGTTTCGACGTAACGGTTGAGGCCTTCGGCGTCACGGGCTGCGGAGTCGTTCTTGAACAGGATGCCGCTTGGCTTGAGCACTTGGGTCAGGGCCGCGATCACGTCATCTTTGTGAGCTTCCATGGTCGCCGAAGCGATCTGGACCACCAGGATGTCGCCGAAACGGTCGACCACCAGGCCTGGCAGCAGGTCGGAGTCGCCATAGACCAGACGATAGAACGGCTTGTCGAACAGGCGATCGCGCAGCGACAGGGCGACGTTCAGGCGATGCACCAGCAGCGATTTGTCCAGCGGCAACTTGATGTCGCGCGACAGCAGGCGGGCGCAGATCAGATTGTTCGGGCTCATGGCAACGATGCCAAGCGGCTTGCCGCCGGCGGCTTCGAGGATCGCCTGATCGCCAGCCTTGAAGCCGTGCAATGGGGTGGCGGCTACATCGATTTCGTTGCTGTAGACCCACAGGTGACCGTTGCGCAGGCGTCGGTCGGCGTTGGCTTTGAGGCGCAGGCTAGGCAGGGACATGACGTCGCTCCGGAAAAAAGAGCGGGAGTATAGCGTGTTGAGGGAGTGGCGGGTTTGACGGACGATGAAACGCGCATGGCGCCATCGCGGGCCCGCACACATATGGATTGAGTTTGACTGGCTGTCGGATCGATCTTTTTAAGGGTTAGAATCCCCGCCTGACCCGGAGTGCGTACTTATGTCCCAAGAGCTGTCTTCTGAACAGATTCAACAGTCCCTGCAAGGCATCAGTGTGCCGGCCCAGCCGCAGATCATGGTGGATCTGCAGATGGAGCAATATATGCCCGACCCGGACCTGGAGGTGATCGCCAAACTGATCTCCCAGGACCCAGGCCTTTCGGGCGCTTTGTTGAAAATCGTCAATTCGCCGTACTACGGCTTGAGTAACAAGATCACCGCGATCCAGCGTGCAGTAAACCTGTTGGGCAGTCGTTCGATCATCAACCTGATCAACGCGCAGTCGATCAAGGGCGAGCTGAACGACGAGACCATCGTCACCCTCAACCGTTTCTGGGACACGGCGCAGGACGTGGCGATGACCTGCCTGAGCCTGGCCAAGCGCGTCGGTGTCCAGGCCGGCGATGAAGCTTATGCGCTGGGCCTGTTCCACGATTGCGGCATTCCGCTGATGCTCAAGAAATTCCCCGATTACATGAAAGTGCTGGAACAGGCCTATGCCAACGCCAGCGCCGAATGCCGCGTGGTGGATACCGAGAACAAGCAATACAACACCAACCACGCCGTGGTCGGGTATTACACCGCCAAGTCCTGGCGTCTGCCGGAACATGTCACCCAGGCCATTGCCAACCATCACAATGCCCTGGCCATTTTCAGCGATGAGTCGTGCCGCAATACGCCGCTGAAGAACCTGCTGGCAATCCTGAAGATGGCCGAGCACATTTGTGCTTCCTATCGGGTGCTGGGCAACCAGTCTGAAGACCACGAATGGAACAATGTCGGGCATCTGGTGCTCGATTACATCGGTCTATCGGAATACGATTTCGAAACCCAGAAACAAGAAATTCGCGACCTCGCCACACGTTGAGTGTCGAACCTCGCCTGATTCGAGAGCCCCATGCCAGAACTGCCGGAAGTCGAAACCACCCGCCGCGGAATTGCACCGCACCTGGAAGGCCAGCGCGTCAGCCGGGTGATCGTGCGTGAGCGCCGTCTGCGCTGGCCGATCCCCGAAGACCTGGATGTGCGGCTGTCGGGCCAGCGCATCATGCTGGTGGAACGGCGGGCCAAGTATTTACTGATCAATGCCGAAGTCGGCACGTTGATCAGCCATTTGGGCATGTCGGGGAATCTGCGGCTGGTGGAAGCCGGCTTGCCGGCGGCCAAGCATGAGCATGTGGACATCGAGCTGGAATCGGGCCTGGCCCTGCGTTACACAGACCCGCGTCGGTTCGGGGCGATGCTCTGGAGTCTGGACCCGCTGAATCACGAACTGCTGGTTCGTCTGGGGCCGGAGCCGTTGACCGATCTGTTCGATGGCGAACGTCTGTTCCAGCTGTCCCGCGGGCGATCCATGGCGGTCAAGCCGTTCATCATGGACAACGCGGTGGTGGTTGGCGTCGGCAATATCTACGCGACCGAAGCGCTGTTTGCTGCCGGCATCGACCCGCGCCGCGAGGCCAAGAGCATTTCCCGGGGGCGTTATTTGAAGCTGGCGATCGAGATCAAGCGCATCCTGGCGCTCGCCATCGAACGGGGCGGCACCACGTTGCGGGACTTTATCGGCGGCGACGGCCAGCCGGGGTACTTCCAGCAGGAGCTGTTCGTATACGGCCGTGGTGGTGAACACTGCAAGGTCTGTGGCACGGGGCTGCGGGAAGTCAAACTCGGGCAGCGCGCCAGTGTCTTTTGTCCGCGCTGTCAGAGCTGATATCGGCTACGGTCTATAGTCAGTGTTCTCACTGCCTAGCCGAAGGACCGTGCCATGAATCTGTTTCGAACCTTTGTCGTCACGCTGCTGCTGAGCATCGCTGCGCCCACGCTGGCTACTGAGAACGGCAGCGGCGACCCGCGTTACACCATCCAGAATCCACCGGCCTACGCCATGCTTGGCGATCTGCTGATTGCCCGACCGTTGCTGGTGGTGGCGACAGTGATCGGTGCCGGGGCGTTTGTGGTGTCGCTGCCATTTACCGCGTTGGGCGGCGGCATTGGCGATGCAGGGCAGGCGCTGGTGGTCGACCCGGCGAAAGCGGCGTTTGTGCGGTGTCTGGGGTGCGTCGGGGAAGGGTTTGAGCAGCGGGAGTGAGGCATAAAAAAGATCGTCCGAAGGTTCGGGCCGCCTTCGGACGATCTTTCCAGGCTTTCAAGCCTTACCGGTAATCTTCCGGTACTTCTCCATCAACTGTTCTTCAGTTTCCGGATGGGCCTCGTCCAGTGGAATGCAATCCACAGGGCAGACCTGCTGGCATTGCGGTTCGTCATAGTGGCCGACACATTGCGTGCACAGGTTCGGGTCGATCACGTAGATCTCTTCGCCCTGGGAAATAGCGGCGTTCGGGCACTCGGGTTCGCAGACGTCGCAGTTGATGCAATCGTCGGTGATGATCAGGGACATGCTAACTCCAGCCGGGGCGGCAGGCCCTGGCGCAATAAACCAATGCGCACAATTGTGCCGCATTGGCGCCCGCAGTGCACGCGGGCGCGATCAAGTGCAGCAGATCGCAGCCTTCGGCAGCGCCTACTTTTTGAAGCGTTCGGTGAGGGCGTCGGCCACCACCGGGTGGACGAACTTGGTGATATCGCCGCCCAGGGCCGCGATTTCACGGACCAGTGTCGAGGAAATGAACGAATAACGCTCGGACGGGGTAAGAAACAGGCTTTCCACATCCGGTGCCAGTTGGCGGTTCATATTGGCCAGCTGGAATTCATATTCGAAGTCCGACACCGCGCGCAAACCACGCAGGAATACATTGGCGTTCTGCTCTTTGGCGAAATGCGCGAGCAGCGTCGAGAAGCCGACGACTTCAACGTTCGGCAAATGTTTGGTGACCTCGCGGGCCAGCTCCACACGTTGTTCCAAGGGAAACAGCGGGTTTTTCTTCGGGCTGGCGGCGACGGCGATGATCACGTGATCGAACAGGCGCGAGGCGCGTTCGACCAGATCGCCATGGCCCTTGGTAATAGGGTCGAAGGTACCTGGGTACAACACTCGGTTCATCGCGTCGTCCTGGCGGGAGTCCGTTGGGGAGTCGGATGGTATCGCAGCCTTCCCGGTCGGCCAAGTCGCCTGTTGGGTAAGAAAGCACTATAGACGATGGGAATATTCCTCGTTTTCATGGGTTTTTCAAACGCTGGGCCAGTGAATTCGCCAGTTGTGCCGTCAGTCCGTAGACCGACAATTGTGGATTTGCACCAATGCTGGTGGGGAATAGCGAGCCGTCGTGAATCGATAGATTGTGCAGTTGGTGATGTCGGCCGAGGCTATCGGTCACGGCGTTTTTCGGGTCTTCACCCATGGCACAACCGCCCATTACATGAGCACTGCCCAGACGCGTGCGATACAGCTCAAGGCTCAATCCATCGATCAAGGCACGCGCTTCGGTGAGGGTTCTGACGTAACGGGCGTCGGCATGCATCGGCATCATGGCGTTGGCGCCACCGGCGAACTGGATCTCGGCCATGCTATGGAACGCCCGGCGCAACCCGTCCCAGGCATACAGTGAAACCTGATAGTCGAGCACCGGCGTGCCGTCACTGCGCAATTCGACATTGCCGCCGGGGCTGTCCGGGTGAAAACCGTCTCGCAGCAACGCCAGCATCGCGTGGGTATGTGGCAGATTCTCCATGTGCCGGGCGTTTTCCGTGCCGAAGCCACCGAGCAGGGTGGTGGCCAGCGCCGGGTGCAGCGGTGGGACCTCCAATTTGTAGGACATCTTGCCGGTGATGCCGTCCTGCCACTGGAAATGGTCGGAATAAATCGACTGCGGCGCGCCGTAGAACGGGTTGATCACCTCGTCGAACAGCCCGGCGGACATGTTGACCAAATGCAGGAACGTCCGTTTTCCCAGTCGCCCATGCGGATCCGGCGCCTCTGAACGCAATAGCAGCGCCGGGCTGTTGATTCCGCCGCCGGCCAGCACGTAATGCCGTGCCTTGACCGTGATTGTGCGTCCGGTAGGGGCAACGCAACGCTCATCCATCGCCACACAGTGCAGACCCGTGACCCTATCGTCCTTGATCGACAGCTTTTCAGCGCGGGCCAGATAGAGCAGCTCGCCACCTTTTTCCAGGGTCGCCGGGATGGTCGTGACCAGCATCGATTGCTTGGCGTTGGTCGGGCAACCCATGCCGCAGTAGCCGAGGTTCCAGCAGCCGCGCACGTTGCGCGGGATCACATGCCAGGCGTAGCCGAGTTTTTCGCAGCCTTTGCGGATGACGTCGTTGTTGGCGTTGGGCGGCACCCGCCACGGGGCGACGCCCAGGCGTTGTTCCATTTTCTCGAACCAGGGCGCCATCTCGGCCGGTGTGTGGCCTACGACGTCATGTTCTTTGGCCCAGTGTTCGAGCGTCGGATCCGGGGTGCGAAAGCTCGAAGTCCAGTTGATCAGTGTGGTACCGCCCACCGCCCGGCCCTGGAGGATGGTGATCGCACCATCCTTGCTCATGCGCCCGATGCCTTCCTGATAGAGGCTGGTGTAGGCCTGATCTTCGAGCATCTTGAAGTCGCTGCTGGTCTTGAGTGGGCCTTCTTCGATGAGCAAGACCTTGTAGCCTGCTGCGCTGAGAATTTCGGCGGTGGTTCCGCCGCCGGCACCGCTGCCGATGATCGCCACATCCGCTTCGAGGGTCAGGTCCTGGGGCAATTGCGAACCGTTATAGGTTTTCCAGCCACGGGCCAGGCCTTCGCGAAACGGATCGGGTACGGGCATGTTCGGGGTCTCTTGTTGTTATGTTTTGGGTGCGATGGTGAGGCGGCTTGCCCGCGAAAGGGACGCCACGGTTTCAGACCGTAGGCGGCCCCGGATACCCACAATGCACCCAAGATTCCGCTCGGCTGTACCACGCCATCATCACCATTTGCAGCAACGAGCTATGGCCCATGCGCAGCAAGCTCAGCGAGCTGTTTTCCCAACGGTCGAGAAAGTGTCGGATATCTTCGCCGCTGGCGTTTTCCCAGCTGCCCCAGATCCCGGTCAGTGGGCCGCGGGTGATGCCCATCCCCAGCACATCGAACAATTGCCGGGTCAGCTTGAGCATTTCCGCAGACAGGTGATCGAGGCTGTAATCCAGGCTTTTGAGGGTGCCTTCGACGGCGGCCGGCATCTTCTCGACGATCACGGCGCCGTCGAGCATTACCGGGATCAGTGCCCGCAGAAACAACAGGTCACCGCTGCGCAGAGTCGCGAAACCGTTGGCCGCCGTGCTCGACGAGCAGCCGCTGAGGCTGGCGCCTAATCCGGCCGTGGCCAGAAAGGCGCTGGCGCCCAGGCTGAATTTAAGCAGGCTGCGCCGTGACAGCGCGGGTGTGTCGGACAGGCTTGGGCTCATTATTGTTATTACCCGGCGGTGTTGATCGTTAGCGGACAAACAGCTTCTGGATCAGTTTCTGAATGGCTTTGCCATACGGTGGATAGATCAGCTTCGCCGCGTTGAAGCGCTGTTTGATCAGCACACCCTTGGCCTTGCTGAAGGTCAGGAAGCCCTCATGGCCGTGGTAGTGGCCCATGCCCGAGGCACCGATGCCGCCGAACGGCATGTCGTCCTGGGCAACGTGCAGCAAGGTGTCATTGAGGCATACGCCGCCGGAATGGGTTTCCTGGAGAACGCGGTTTTGCTCGCGCTTGTCGTAGCCGAAGTAATACAGCGCCAGCGGACGAGGCCGTTGGTTGATGTAGGCAAACGCTTCATCGAGGTCCTTGTACGGCACGATTGGCAGCAGCGGGCCGAAGATTTCGTCCTGCATCACCGTCATATCGTCACTGACGTTGAGCAGCAGGCTATGACCCATGCGCCGGCCCTGGCCCTGATCGAACAGCGGAATCAGCAGCGCGCCCTTGCTGGTGGCGTCGCTGAGGTAGCCGTTGAGCCGCGCCAGTTGTCGGTCATTGATGATGGCGGTGTAGTCCGGATTGTCGGCCAGGGTCGGATAAAACCCGCGAACTGCCTGGCGATAGGCTTCGACGAAAGAGCCGACGCGGTCTTCGGGCACCAGCACGTAGTCCGGGGCGACACAGGTTTGCCCGGCGTTGAGGGTCTTGCCGAAAGCGATGCGTTCGGCGGCATCCTTGAGCGGCACATCGCGGGAAACGATGGCCGGGGACTTGCCGCCCAGTTCGAGGGTCACTGGAGTCAGGTTCTCGGCGGCGGCGCGCATCACGTGTTTGCCGATGCTGGTGGCGCCGGTGAACAGCAGGTGATCGAAGCGCAACCGGGAGAACGCCACGCCGATGTCGGCCTCGCCGAGCACCACGCAAACCAGGTCTTGAGGGAATATCCGCCCCAGCAATTCCTTGAGCAGCAAACCGGTGGCGGGGGTCGATTCGCTGAGTTTGAGCATCACCCGGTTACCCGCCGACAGCGCCCCCACCAGTGGCCCGATGGCCAGATACAACGGGTAGTTCCACGGCACGATCACCCCGACTACGCCCAGCGGTTGATAAACGACTTTGGCCGACGCGGGTTGAAAGGCGATGCCGACTTTACGCCGCGAGGCCTTCATCCAGCTTTTGAGGTGTTGGCTGGCGTAGTGAATACCCTGCAGACTGGGCATCAATTCGGCGAGCAAGGTTTCGTCGGCGCTGCGGTGGCTGAAATCCTGGCTGATGGCGTCGATCAAGGCCTGGCGCTCATTGCTCAACAGGTCCCGCAGTGCCTTTAGCCATTGTTGGCGCTGAGCTGCCGGCGGCATCGGGTTGCCTGCATACGCGGCGCGTTGAGCATCGAACAGGGTTTGGAGCTCGTCCAGAGGCTGCTGCAAGTTCTTCAGGTAGGCGATGTCAGCAGGCATGGTCGGCTCCGGATTTATTGTAATGAGGGGATTTTTAGAGTCCATGCTCTAAAAAGTCAAATGACATCCTGACGCAGCTTTGTTTTATCCACCCACGGATAGGTCGTAAGATGCCCGTCACCGCACTCTGAATTAAAGCTCAAGCCATGGCCCCTCGGATCAAAACCAGCGAGCGCATCGTGCAGAACAGCCTGGAGCTGTTCAATCAGCAGGGCGAGCGCAGCATCAGCACCAACCACATTGCTGCCCACATGGAGATTTCTCCGGGCAACCTGTACTACCACTTCCCCAACAAGCAGGCGATTATCGCTGTGCTGTTCAGTGAGTACGAAAGCCTGGTGGACAGCTTCCTGCGCCCACCCCAGGGCCGCGCCGCGACGGTCGAAGACAAGCGCTTCTACCTCAAGGAATTGCTCGCCGCCATGTGGCGTTACCGTTTTTTGCATCGCGACCTCGAGCACTTGCTCGACAGCGATCCCGAGCTGGCCGCCCGTTACCGGCGCTTTTCCCAGCGCTGCCTGATCCAGGGCACCGCCATTTACGAAGGGTTCGTCGCCGCTGGCATCCTGAACATGGATAAGGTTCAGATCGAGTCCCTGACGCTGAACGCCTGGATCATCCTCACGTCGTGGGTGCGGTTTCTGTGCACCACGCGGGAAAACTCCAACCACTTGAGCGAACAGGCTATTAAGCGCGGCGTGTATCAGGTGTTGGTGCTTGAGGCCGGGTTCGTCACCGATCAATCGCGCGACGCGGTAAATGCGCTGTTCGACGAATTTTACGTGCCACTGGCCCAGGCGCTGGAAGAAGTGCATTAGGATTCAAGATCGACAACATCACAGGAGCCCGTTATGCCCATTGCGCAACTGATCAGCCCGCAAGCGTTGGACCTGAAAAAGGAGACCCCGGGGCTGGTGATTCTGGATTGTCGTTTTGCCCTCGAAGACCCGGATTATGGTCAGCGCAGTTATGCCGAAGGGCATATTGCCGGGTCGAGTTTTGCCGATCTCGAGCGTGATCTGAGCGGGGCGGTGGTCAAGGGGGTTACCGGGCGTCATCCGTTGCCTGAACCCGAAAAGCTGATCGAGCGCCTGCAAGCCTGGGGCATCAATGCCGACAGCGAAGTGGTTTTGTACGATGACGGTCCAGGCGCCTACGCGGCGCGGGCCTGGTGGTTGCTGGCCTGGCTGGGCAAGCGCGACGGTGTGTTCATTCTCGATGGCGGGCTGAAAGCCTGGCATGCCGCCGGATTACCCCTGAGTCTTGATCCGCCGTCGATTAATCGCGGCACCTTCACCGGGACGCCGGATGCTTCGCTGGTGCTCAGCGCCAAACAGCTCCAGAAACGTCTCGGCCAGCCCGCGTTGACCTTGCTCGACGCCCGCGCCATGCCGCGCTTCAAGGGCGAAGTGGAACCGATCGATCCGATTGCCGGGCACATCCCCGGCGCACAATGCGCCGCGTTCACCGAAAACCTGGGCAGCGACGGACGTTTTCTGCCCGCCGATCAGCTCAAGCAGCGGTTTGCCGCGAAGCTCGGTGATCGTTCGCCGACGGAGCTGGTCGCGTATTGCGGTTCCGGCGTGACGGCCTGCCACAACCTGTTCGCCCTGTGCCTGGCGGGTTATCCGTTGGGGGCGTTGTATGCCGGTTCGTGGAGCGAGTGGATCAACGACCCTGCGCGAGGCGTCGCCACCGGCGAGTAAGCGCAGAGCCAATGTGGGGGCTGGCTTGCTCCCACATTTGGATCTTTGCTGTCATCAACCGGGTAACTGCCGCGCGCTGCGATACGCTCCCGGTCCAACGCCATAAACCTGCTTGAATTGCCGACTCAGATGACTCTGGTCGGCAAAACCCAGTTGCGTCGCGACTTCCAGCGGCAGACAGCCGTCCTGTAACAACGCCCGTGCCCGAGCGATACGCTGCTGCATCAGCCAGGCGTGCGGCGGCATGCCGGTGGTGCGGCGGAACACCCGGGCGAAGTGGAAAGGGGACAGGTTCACCGTCGCCGCCAGTTCTTCCAGCGAGGGCGGCGCCGCCAATTGCGATTGCAGCCGTTCTTTGGCCAAGGTCACCGCGCGGTGTTCCTTGCCGGGTTTGCCGGCGATCGGAACAGCTGCGTGGCGTTGCAACAGCGACAACATCATTTCCCGCCAGACCGTTTGCTGCTGCAGGGCCGTGGATGGACTTTCCAGCAGTCGATGCAGTTGGCAGAACCCCCTCACCAGATCCGGGTCGCGGTACAGCGTGGCGCCAAACACCGGCAAGGTGTCGCTCGGCAGTTCTAGCTCTTCCAGCAGCGAGAGAATTTGCCCGCTGTCGGGATAAAACGCCCGGTACAACCAACCGTCTTCCGTACCTTTGTGGCCAGTGTGCAGTTCATCCGGGTTGATCAGCACCAGCGTGCCGCTGCCCGCCAAATGCTCGGCACCGCGATAGCGATAACGCTGGGCGCCGGCCATGATCATGCCGATCACATAGCCGTCATGCACATGCGGGGCGAAACGGTGTTCGATGTAGCGCGCGGACAACAACTCGACCCCGGCCAGCGGTGCCGTTTGCCAGAAGTGGATCGACTCGCCCTGATCGACTTCCACTGTTTACTTGCGCCCTGTGGCGGCCAGCCATTGGGGAATACGCCGTTCCAGGTAGTAACCCGGTTGCCTGAACGAGCCCTCGACGAAACCGACATGCCCGCCCTTGGCCTGCAGCTCGAATTGAGTGCTGGCGGACAATTCGTCGGCTTGCGGCAGGCTATGCGGAAACACAAACGGATCGTCAGCCGCCTGGATAATCAGGGTCGGCGTGCGAATCTCTCCAAGGAAATAACGACTCGAAGCGCGACGATAGTAATCCGCGGCATCGGCGAAACCATTGAGCGGCGCGGTGACCCGGCCGTCGAAATCCCAGAAGGTGCGCAAGTTCTCCAAAGAGCCCAGCGCCTCCAATGCCGCCAGGCCAACCTCATGGCCCTCATGCTGGAATCTGCGTTGTTTGTTCTTGATGTAGGCGACCATCTCTCGCATGAAATGCGCTTGGTAGAACTGGGAAAAACCCTGGCTGATACGATCGGCACAGTGATCGAGGCGAAACGGCACCGACACTGCCACCGCACCGAGTACACCGCTGTTGCTGCCGGTTTCACCCAGATGCTTGAGCAACACGTTACCGCCCATGGAATAACCAACCGCATACAGCGGCGCGAGGGGGCGTTGGGTGCGCAGGTGCCTGATGGTTTCCGCCAAATCTTCACTGGCCCCGGAATGGTAACTGCGCGGCAACAGATTGGGCTCGCCGGAGCAACCTCGCCAGTTCAGCGCGACGCTGGCCCAACCCTGTGCACCCAGCGCTTTCTGCATGCCGGCCACATAAGGCGAATTCGACGAGCCGGTCAGGCCGTGCAATACCAGCACCAACGGTGCATTCGCGCTGTGGGGGCCGTGCCAGTCCAGGTCAAGGAAATCGCCATCTTCAAGCCACAATCGCTCGCGCTCACGCTCGATATGCGTGGTTTTGCGCCATAGCGGTCCCCACAAGGTTTGTAAGTGCGGATTACCCAGGCCGTAGGCGGGCGTGAAGGCAGGGGTGAAACGTTCTGGCAGATGGGACACGATTGCTCTCGATGCTGCGGCGCGTACCCGCAGCGTTAGCTGACTGAGCTTCGCACCGTTTTCTCAGGCCGGACTAGCCGGCGATCCCTGCCATACGTTGCCACAACGCGTAGTACACCCGTCCCGATTTTTGCTCCCGATGCAGGCGCCAATTTTCTGGCAAACCCAATATCGACGGTGCGCTTTCGCTTTCAGTGTAGACCCACGCATCGTCGGCCAGCCAATGACGTTCTTCGAGCAGAGTGCAAACAACAGGCAACAGATTCTGATTGAACGGCGGGTCGAGGAATACCAGGTCGAACGCCGTGGCCGGTTGGGTTTCCAGATAGCGCAAGGCGTCGGCAGTCTGTACCTGGCCGTTGGTGCAGCGCAGGGTGCCCAGATGTTCTTTCAGGCTGGACACCGCGATGTTGCTGGCGTCCAGCGCCTGGCCCATGGCCGCGCCACGGGACAAGGCTTCCAGGAACAGCGCGCCGCTGCCGGCAAACGGATCGAGTACCTTGGCCCCGGCGACGTAAGGCGCGAGCCAGTTGAACAGGGTTTCACGCACCCGGTCCGGCGTCGGGCGCAGGCCTGGGGCATCCGGGAAGCTCAGCTTTCGGCTGCGCCATTCGCCACCGATGATGCGCAGTTGGTTCACACCGTTATGCACGTTATGGACAGGTTTTTTTGGGCGAGTGGCCATTAATGCTCCGGAACCCCGAGCGGTTGCTCGGCGGGTTTGTCAGTTGGGGCCGGCAACGGCTTTTGTGGCACGGTCGGGCCAGCGCTGACGATGACCAGTTTATCCGTGCTCAGGTGTTTGTTCAGTGCGGCTTTGACTTGCTCGACGGTTAGGCTCTGGGACTGTTGCATGAAGTCTTCCAGGTAACTCAGAGGCAAGTTGTAGAAACCCATGGCACCGATCTGGCCGACGATATCGGCGTTGCTGGCGGTGGACAGTGGGAAGCTGCCGGCCAGTTCACGCTTGGCGTCGTCGAGTTCTTTCTCGGTGGGGCCGGTCTTAAGGTAGTCGGCGAGCACATCCTGCACCAGTTTCAGGGTGCCTTCGCTCATCTCGGCGCGGGTTTGCAGGTTGATCATGAACGGGCCACGAGCCTGCATCGGGCTGAAACCCGAATACACGCCATACGACAAGCCACGCTTCTCGCGCACTTCGCTCATCAGCCGGGTGCCGAAACCGCCGCCGCCAAGAATCTGGTTGCCCATGGACAGCGCTGCGTAATCCGGATCGTCACGGTCGATACCCAGTTGCGCGATCATCAGGTTGGTCTGTTTGGACGGAAACTCGATGTGGCCGATGCTGGGCTTGGGGTCGGTCGGTTGTTCGATTTTCGCCAGGGCCGAGCCTTTGGGCAGGTCGGCGGACACCTGGGCGGCAACTGCCTCGGCCTCGGTGCGCGACAGGTCGCCTACCAGCGCAATCACCACGTTGCCGGCGGCGTAGGCTTTCTGATGGAAGGCTCGCAACTGCGCCAGGGTAATCGGGGGAATACTCTTGGCTGTGCCGTCGCTGGAGTGTGCGTACGGGTGATCGCCATACAAGCGGTTCATCAGCTCCAGGCTGGCGAGTTTGCCGGGGTTCTGTTTCTGGTATTCGAAGCCGGCGAGCATCTGGTTCTTGATGCGCGCAAACGAGTCGGCGGGGAAGGTCGGCTTGCCGACGACTTCAGCGAACAGCTTCAAGGCAGGCTCGCGTTTGTCCACGGCACTGAGGCTGCGCAGGGAGGCAAGCGCCATGTCCTTGTACGCGCCGTTGCTGAAGTCAGCCCCCAATCCTTCGAAGCCCTGAGCGATGGCGCCGACATCTTTGCCGGCCACACCTTCGTTGAGCATGGCGTTGGTCAGCAATGCCAGGCCGGGTGCATCACCGTCCTGGCTGCTGCCGGCGGCGAAGATCAGGCGCATGTCGAACATCGGCAGTTCACGGGCTTCGACGAACAATACCTTGGCGCCTTCGGCGGTATTCCAGGTCTGCACGTTCAGCGAGCGATGGCTTGGGGCCTTGCCGTCGAGTTCGGCCAGCGATTGCAGCTTTTGGCTGGACTTGGCCTTGTCGAGGGCTTCGCTGGCGTTGGACTCGTCGGGTTTTGACAGATAGAAGGCGGCAGACCCGATCAGTGCAACAGCGATCAGGCCAATCAGGGCCAGACGCGACTTTTTACGCTCACTCATGAGTCGTCTCCTGTGGCAGTACATGGGCGACGCTGAGACGTTCGCGGGTGAAATACAGCTTGGCGGCCTTCTGGATATCTTGCGGGGTCACGCTTTCCAGGTCGGCGAGTTCGGTGTCCATCAGTTTCCAGGACAGGCCGACGGTTTCCAACTGTCCGATGGCGGTGGCCTGGCTGGTGATCGAGTCACGCTCAAAAACCAGGCCGGCAATGACCTGCGCTCGTACCCGCTCCAGTTCTTCAGCGGATGGCGCGGTGGTTTTCAGTTGTTCGAGCAGTTTCCACAGGCCGGCTTCGGCCTGGGCCATGGTTTTATTTTTCTGGGTGTTCGGCGAAGCCGACAAGGTGAACAGGCTGTCGCCACGGGTATAGGCGTCGTAGCTCGACGACCCGCCGGACACCAGCTCTTCGCCGCGTTCCAGTTGCGTCGGGATGCGGCCGCTGTAGCCGCCGTCAAGCAGGGCGGAAATCAAGCGCAGGGCGTTCACCGAGCGTTTGTCTTCGGCGGTGGCAATGCTCGGCACGTTGAAGGCCAGCATCAGGCTCGGCAATTGGGTCTGCACATGCAGGGTGATCTTGCGTTCGCCGGGCTCAGCCAGCTCCAGCGGGATTTTCGCCGGTGGCACGTCGCGCTTGGCGATCGGGCCGAAGTAACGCTGGGCCAGTGTTTTGACTTCGTCCGGGGTCACATCGCCGACCACCACCAGAGTGGCGTTGTTCGGCACATACCAGGACTGGTACCAATGGCGCAGTTCTTCGACTTTCATGCGGTCGAGGTCGGCCATCCAGCCGATGGTCGGCGTGTGGTAACCGCTGGCGGGGTAGGCCATGGCCATGAAACGTTCGTAGGCCTTGGACATCGGCTTGTCGTCGGTGCGCAGGCGACGCTCTTCTTTGATCACCTCGATTTCGCGGGTGAACTCGTCGGCCGGCAGGCGCAGGTTGGCCATGCGGTCGGCTTCCAGTTCGAAGGCCACGCCCAGACGGTCGCGGGCCAGCACCTGGTAATACGCGGTGAAGTCGTCGCTGGTGAAGGCGTTCTCCTCGGCGCCGAGGTCGCGCAGGATCAGCGAGGCTTCGCCGGGGCCGACTTTCTCGCTGCCCTTGAACATCATGTGTTCCAGCGCGTGGGACAACCCGGTCTGGCCCGGGGTCTCGTAGCTGGAGCCGACCTTGTACCAGATCTGGGAAACGACGACCGGCGCACGATGGTCTTCGCGCACGACAACCTTCAGGCCGTTGTCGAGGGTGAATTCGTGGGTCGGTTGTGGATCGGCAGCCAGGGCCGAGAGGGGCAGACAAACTGTGCTGAGCAGCAGGCCTGCAGCGCGGCGGGCTAGAGCATTCATTCGTTTTTAAACCTGTTGGGCTGCCCGCTTGGTCTTAGCGTCGGCGGGCGAGAGGGTGCTAGGATACTGATCCGTTTTACTGGCGGCCACGCCTATCAAGCCTTTGATCGGCTTGCAGGTTGTATGGGTTACCGGCAGAAGCTTTGAGTTTGTCAGCTAAACTCTGCGTTTTCGCCGACGATGCCGTTCCAGTCCTTCGTATTAGTCGACCTTTGAGGCGCCGTTGGCTCCTCGACAAAATGTTGCGCGTGAACAAGCTGGATGAATCGCAGTCTGTTCAGCATCGAATTATTTATTTGCCGAGGCGCCTTTTGGCGCGTCGCTACCGTGAGATAGCCGTCCTCCATGTTTGGTTCCAACGACGACAAGAAGACCCCAGCTGCGGCTGGTGAGAAGAAAAGCCTGTTCGGATGGCTGCGCAAAAAGCCGCAGGAACCCGTTGTCGAACAGCCACAGCCACTTTCTGTGCCAACCCCGGCACCGGTTATAGAGCAAAAGCCTGCGCCGATTGCCGAGCCGGTGCTGCAACCTGCGGCCGCGCTCGTACCTGAAACCGAAGTCGCGGCCCCATTGCCGCTGACGCCAGTTGCTACGCCGTGGCTGACTTTGCCGGTAGCGGAAGAGCCGGTGGCGTTGGTTGAAGATGAGCAAGCGCCGCACATCACGCCACCGATTCCGGCCCCGACTGCGTTTGCTCCGGAGCCGGTTCGGGCGCCAGTGGTTGAGCCGGCAGTCGTTGCACCGGCAGCCGTTGCGCCCGTGTTCGTGGCCGAACCTGCTCCAGTGGTTACAGAGCCGGCAGTGCCAGCATTTGTTGCTCCGGTTGCTCCGGTTGCTCCAGCGCCTGCGCCTGCACCCGTCATCGCTCCTGTTGCCGCCACACCGGTTGCGCCCCTCGAAACTCCAGTCGAGCCTGTGCGTACCGAAGAGACCAAAGCCGGTTTCTTCGCCCGTCTCAAGCAAGGCCTGTCCAAGACCAGTGCCAGCATTGGCGAGGGCATGGCCAGCCTGTTCCTCGGCAAGAAAACCATTGATGACGAACTGCTCGAAGACATCGAAACCCGTCTGCTGACCGCCGATGTCGGCGTCGAAGCGACGTCGGTGATCATTCAGCGCCTGACTCAGAAAGTCGCCCGCAAGGAGCTGGCCGATGCCGACGCGCTGTACAAATCCCTGCAAGCCGAATTGGCAGCGATGCTCAAACCGGTCGAGCAGCCGCTGAAAATCACCTCGCAGAACAAGCCGTTCGTGATTCTGGTGGTCGGCGTCAACGGTGCCGGCAAAACCACCACCATCGGCAAGCTGGCGAAGAAGCTGCAACTGGAAGGCAAGAAAGTCATGCTCGCCGCCGGTGACACCTTCCGCGCCGCAGCGGTCGAGCAACTGCAGGTCTGGGGCGAGCGCAACAAGATCCCGGTGATCGCCCAGCACACCGGCGCCGACTCGGCTTCGGTAATTTTCGACGCTGTGCAGGCCGCCAAGGCCCGTGGCATTGATGTGTTGATCGCCGACACCGCCGGTCGCCTGCACACCAAAGACAATTTGATGGAAGAGTTGAAGAAGGTTCGCCGGGTGATCGGCAAGCTCGATGCCGACGCGCCTCATGAGGTGCTGTTGGTGCTCGACGCCGGTACCGGCCAGAACGCCATCAACCAGGCCAAGCAATTCAACCAGACCGTCGAATTGACCGGCCTGGCGCTGACCAAACTCGACGGCACCGCCAAGGGTGGGGTGATTTTCGCCCTGGCCAAGCAGTTTGGCTTGCCGATCCGTTACATCGGCGTTGGTGAAGGCATCGACGATTTGCGTACTTTTGAAGCAGAACCCTTTGTCCAGGCATTGTTTGCCGAGCGGGAGCGTTCATGATTCGTTTCGAACAGGTCGGTAAACGCTACCCGAACGGTCACGTCGGCTTGCATGAGCTGAGCTTTCGAGTCCGTCGGGGCGAATTCTTGTTTGTCACCGGCCATTCCGGCGCCGGTAAAAGCACCTTGTTGCGGCTGTTGCTGGCCATGGAACGTCCGACCACCGGCAAATTGCTGCTGGCCGGGCAAGACCTGAGCACCATCAGCAACGCACAGATTCCGTTCCTGCGCCGACAGATCGGCGTGGTGTTCCAGAACCACCAGTTGCTGTTCGATCGCACGGTGTTCAATAACGTCGCGTTGCCGTTGCAGATCCTTGGCCTGTCCAAGGCCGAGGTCGTCAAGCGCGTGGACTCGGCCCTGGAGCGCGTGGCACTCTCGGACAAAACCGATCTCTACCCTGGCGACCTGTCTACCGGCCAGCAACAGCGCGTCGGCATCGCTCGCGCCATCGTTCACCGCCCGGCCTTGCTGCTGGCGGATGAACCGACCGGTAACCTCGACCCGCGTCTGGCGGCAGAAATCATGGGCGTGTTCGAAGACATCAACCGTCTGGGCACCAGCGTGCTGATCGCCAGTCACGACCTGGCGCTGATTGCCCGCATGCGTCATCGCATGCTGACCCTGCAGCGTGGTCGATTGATCGGCGACGGGGAGGCCGGCGTATGAGTGCGACACGTAGCCCCAAGGTTTCCGAGCGTGTGGCCCCGAAGGCCGCCGACCCGCAACCACAGCAGAAGAAAAAACGCGACGATGACGATGGCCCGGATTTCGCCACGCTGTTCCGCGCCTGGATCGAAAGTCATCGTGCCAGTTTGCTGGACAGCTTGCGTCGCTTGGGCAAGCACCCGATCGGCAGCTTTTTCACCTGCATGGTGATGGCGGTGGCCCTGAGCTTGCCGATGGGGCTGTCACTTTTGCTGAATAACGTCGAGCGTCTCGGTGGCTCCTGGCAGCGTGCGGCGCAGATTTCCCTGTACCTGCAACTTGAGGCCAGCCCTGCCGAGGGTGAGTCGTTGCGTGAGCAGATCAAAGGCATGCCGGGGGTAGCGGATGCCGAATACGTGGGCCGCGATCAGGCACTGGAAGAGTTCCAGCAGCAGTCCGGTCTGGGCGAAGCCCTTAAGGAACTGCCGGAAAACCCGCTGCCAGGCGTGGTTCTGGTGACTCCGAAAGAGGTCGACAAGCCTGCGCTTGAAGCATTACGACAAAAACTTTCCGAGTTGCCGAAGGTACAACAGGCGCAACTTGATCTAGTCTGGGTCGAGCGTCTGGCGGCCATCCTCAAGCTGGGCGACCGTTTTGTCTTCGGTCTGACCGTGCTTTTGGTTTCTGCATTACTTTTGGTGATAGGCAATACCATTCGTCTTCATATTGAAAACCGCCGCACAGAGATAGAAGTGATTAAACTCGTCGGCGGCACGGACAGTTATGTGCGCAGGCCCTTTCTGTACATGGGCGCGCTATATGGCTTCGGTGCGGGGATTCTTTCCTGGGGCGTATTGGCGTTCGGCCTGAACTGGCTGAACGACGCGGTGGTTGGACTGGCCGGTTTGTACGGCAGTGATTTTGCGCTGGCCGGAGTGCCAGTTGCCGACGGTCTGTCGCTCTTGCTTGGCGCGGTGCTGTTGGGGTATATCGGTGCATGGATTGCAGTCGCACGCCACCTGCGGGAGCTTGCGCCAAAGTAATATCATTTTGCTCGTATTGACCTTTCAGCGTTTATGGGAACTTGTTTTTTGGTTTCCGGTCAATTTTCGCAGTGCTGAACTGCACGAGTTATGTAAGTCGGAGGTTTTTTCGTATGACCAATTCTTTGCAACCTGCATATGCTCTGGTCCCGGGTGCGAACCTGGAGGCCTATGTGCACACGGTGAACAGCATTCCATTGCTGACGCCGGAGCAGGAGCGTGAACTGGCCGAGAGTCTCTATTATGAGCAGGATTTGGGGGCGGCTCGGCAGATGGTGCTCGCCCACCTGCGTTTTGTCGTACACATTGCCCGTAGCTATTCCGGTTACGGCCTGGCCCAGGCTGACCTGATCCAGGAAGGCAACGTCGGCCTGATGAAAGCGGTCAAGCGTTTCAACCCGGAAATGGGTGTGCGCCTGGTGTCCTTTGCGGTGCACTGGATCAAGGCGGAAATCCACGAGTTCATCCTGCGCAACTGGCGGATCGTCAAAGTCGCGACCACCAAGGCTCAGCGCAAGCTGTTCTTCAACCTGCGCAGCCAGAAGAAACGTCTGGCCTGGCTGAACAACGAGGAAGTCCACCGTGTGGCGGAAAGCCTCGGCGTAGAGCCGCGGGAAGTGCGCGAGATGGAAAGTCGCCTGACCGGCCATGACAT
This sequence comes from Pseudomonas sp. URMO17WK12:I6, assembly GCF_003253625.1. Lineage (NCBI taxonomy): Bacteria > Pseudomonadati > Pseudomonadota > Gammaproteobacteria > Pseudomonadales > Pseudomonadaceae > Pseudomonas > Pseudomonas sp. URMO17WK12:I6. The sequence goes on along the minus strand of NZ_QKYZ01000001.1, from coordinate 243,505 downwards.
GGCCTTCGACCCGGCCGCGGAAGCGGACGACGACAGTGCCTTCCAATCGCCGGCCAACTACCTGGAAGACCACCGGTACGACCCGGCCCGTCAACTGGAAGATGCCGACTGGAGCGACAACTCCAACCACAACCTGCACGAAGCGCTTGAAGTGCTGGACGACCGCAGCCGCGACATTCTCTACCAGCGCTGGCTGGCAGAAGAAAAAGCCACGCTGCACGACCTGGCGCAGAAGTACAACGTGTCGGCCGAGCGTATTCGTCAGCTCGAGAAGAGCGCGATGAACAAGCTCAAGTTGTCGATCGCTGCGTAACCCGCGCGAAGGCAATAAAAAACGCCCCGATCATTGATCGGGGCGTTTTTGTTTCTGCCCAATTTCCGGTTTAGCGTCGACTTTGTGGGATCTTCGGTGTCATTGAGCCCATGGCGCCCGGCGGGAATCGTTGAGGCCGACCAGATAGCTGTCCCCGCCCAACTGATTCATCTGCTGGCGAATCCACCCCGCCCGCCTTGCAACGTAAGAAGTCGGATGGCTGGCACTCCACACCCGCGGGTTCGGCAGTACCGCGGCCAACAAACTTGCCTGCTGCCGGGACAGCGAACCAGCGCCCACGCCAAAGTGATGCCGGGCCGCCGCTTCGGCGCCGAACACACCTTCATCCCACTCGACGCTATTGAGGTATACCTCAAGAATCCGCTGCTTGGGCCAGAACACTTCGATCAGCCCGGTAAACCAGGCTTCCAGGCCTTTACGCAGCCAGCTGCGGCCAGACCACAGAAACAGGTTTTTCGACACTTGCTGGCTCAGGGTGCTTGCGCCGCGAATCGAGCCGCCGCGCTCGTTATGTGCAAACGCCGCCTGAATCGCGCTGAAATCAAAGCCCCAATGCTCGGCAAACTTCTGGTCTTCACCGGCAATCACCGCGACTTTCAGGTCGTCGGAGATTTCATCCCAGGGTTTCCAGGTGCGTTGCAGATCGATGGGCTCGCCGTCGATCCAGGATTCGATCTTGCGCTCGACCATCAACGCCGTTCCTGGTGGCGGCACCACCCGAAACAGCAGAACCAGCAAAACACTGCCGGCCGCGAACCAGAGCAGGGCCTTTGTGAAACGACGGAAAATTAACTGCAGCATAGAGATGGCTTGGCCGAACCCGTTGAGCCGGCCATTATACAGACCCTGCTGATCGAGTCTGACTGGAGTTCTTCATGCTGCGTAGCTTTCTGATGCTAGCCGCTTTCTTCGGTTTCACCGGCGTTGCCTTGGGCGCATTCGCCGCCCACGGCCTGAAAAACCGCCTGACGCCTGAGTATTTGGCGATTTTCCACACGGGCGTCACTTATCAACTGGTGCATACCCTGGCGTTGCTGGGTGTTGCATTGCTGGCCACGCAGATTCCCGGTCGTCTGATTACCTGGGCCGGCGCCTCGTTTGCCATTGGCATTGTGTTGTTTTCCGGCAGCCTGTATTTGTTGACGATGACTGGCGTCAGCAAGCTTGGGATCGTTACACCGTTCGGCGGTCTCGCGTTTCTGGTCGGCTGGGTTTGCCTGGGGCTAGCCGCCTGGCGGCTGAGCTGACCACGCAGTCCATTTCGTGACGAATGGCTTGGGTCGCCAAGTCTGATCGGGCTAGAATGCCAGCCCCTAAAAATGATGGCGGCATTCGGCATGCGCATTCAGTTGAACGGCGAATCCCTTGAACTGCCCGACGGTGAAACCGTTGCGGCCCTGCTGACCCGTCTGGAACTGACCGGGCGCCGGGTGGCGGTCGAGCTCAATCTGGATATCGTCCCGCGCAGCCAGCACGCTGAAACCACGCTGAACGACGGCGACTCGGTCGAAGTGGTACACGCCATCGGCGGCGGCTAGCCGCCCGGCCCGAGCGGCCACAGAATCATTCTGCAAGAACCTCACCCCAACAGAGGATTTCCCATGAGCATCGTTCGTAGCGACAAGCCCTTCGTCCTGGCCGGTCGTACTTACCAGTCGCGTTTGCTGGTAGGCACCGGCAAGTACCGTGACATGGAAGAAACCCGCCTGGCCATCGAGGCTTCGGGTGCCGAGATCGTCACCTTCGCCGTGCGCCGGACCAACCTCGGCCAGAACCCGGGCGAACCGAACCTGCTCGAAGTCCTGTCGCCGGATCGCTACACCTTCCTGCCGAACACTGCCGGTTGCTACGACGCCATTGAAGCCGTGCGCACCTGCCGCCTGGCCCGTGAGCTGCTCGACGGCCACAACCTGGTGAAGCTGGAAGTGCTGGCGGATCAGAAAACCCTGTTCCCCAACGTGATCGAAACCCTCAAGGCCGCCGAAGTGCTGGTCAAGGAAGGCTTCGACGTGATGGTGTACACCAGCGATGATCCGATCATTGCCCGTCAACTGGCGGAAATCGGCTGTATCGCAGTCATGCCGCTGGCTGGTCTGATCGGCTCGGGCCTGGGGATCTGCAACCCGTACAACCTGCAGATCATCCTCGAAGAGGCGAAAATTCCGGTGCTGGTGGATGCCGGTGTCGGTACTGCCTCCGACGCCACCATCGCCATGGAGCTGGGCTGTGAAGCGGTGCTGATGAACTCGGCCATCGCCCATGCCCAGCAGCCGATCATGATGGCTGAAGCCATGAAACACGCCATCGTGGCAGGTCGTCTGGCCTACCTCGCGGGCCGCATGCCGAAAAAACTCTATGCCAGCGCCTCCTCGCCGCTGGATGGTCTGATCAAGTAAGAGCCATTGATGACTGAATCAAACGACACGCCTATCCAGCAGGAAGAAGGCGAAGAGCGCCAACACCGCCGCATCAAGAGTTTCGTGATGCGCGCCGGGCGCATGACCGAAGGCCAGCAACGCGGCCTGGAGCAGGGCGCTCCGCTGTTCGTGCTGCCTCTGGCCGATGCGCCGGTGGATTTCGACCAGGTGTTCGGCCGTTCGGCGCCGCGCTCGCTGGAAATCGGTTTCGGCATGGGCCATTCGCTGTTGGAAATGGCCGCGGCCTCGCCGGAGCAGGATTTCATTGGCGTTGAAGTTCACCGTCCGGGTGTTGGCGCGCTGCTCAATGGCGTGCTGACTCAGGGCCTGACCAACCTGCGTGTCTACGATTGCGATGCGATCGAAGTGCTCAACCGTTGCATCGCCGACAACAGCCTCGACCGCCTGATGCTGTTTTTCCCGGATCCGTGGCACAAGAGCCGTCACCACAAGCGTCGTATCGTTCAGGCATCGTTCGCTGAACTGGTGCGTAGCAAGTTGAAGGTCGGCGGTGTGTTGCACATGGCCACCGACTGGGAACCGTACGCCGAGTACATGCTGGAAGTGATGAACGTCGCCCCGGGCTATCGCAACCTCGCCGAAGACGGTAAGTGCGTGCCGCGCCCGGCCGAACGCCCGATCACCAAGTTCGAACGCCGCGGCGAACGTCTTGGGCATGGCGTGTGGGATCTGAAGTTCGAAAAGCAGTCCTAAGCCGTAACGCAATACAAAATGTGGGAGCGGCGGTGCGCCGCTCCCACATTTTTTTGTGTGTTATTCGAAGTCAGCGGCGGTCTGCCACAACCCCGATCAACACCAGCACCACCAACAACACCGGCGCCAGGCTGTAGTTGTTGAACTGGCTCAAGCCTTTGATGATCCATGGCGTGGCATAGATCAGTGCTACGCCGCTGCCGACCATGCACAGCAGGGCCATCAGCGGGATGCGCAAGGCGCCGGCGATGCTGCCCAGGCGTTGGTCGACCCAGCCCTTGAGGTCGGCGCCAAACAGCACGAGCAGGCAGCCCACCAGTGCCAGAGAGATTTCCGACAGGTTGCTACGGCTCCAGCGGGACACGGTGGCGAGCAGGTCGAGTACCAGATCCATTCGATTTCCTTATGTCAGAAAAGTCTGCAGCAAGTCATTGAGAAAGAGTTGTCCGCGCATCGTGGCTGCCAGACGTGACGGTTCGACCTGCAACAAGCCACTTTGTTCGGCCTCTCGGCGGCCTTCGGCAAGGCTTTCCAGGGGCAGCCCGGTGCGCTCCGTATACAACCGCGCTTCGACGCCCTCGGTCAGGCGCAAGGCGTTCATCAGGAACTCGAACGGCAGTTCTTCGTTGGTCAGCGCTTTCTCGCCAGCCTTGAAGCTTTTGGCCGGATTGAGGTAATCCTTCGGCAGGCGAGTCTTCCAGGTGCGTACGATGCGCCCGTCCGGATGGCTGAGCTTGCCGTGGGCACCGGCGCCGATGCCGATGAAGTCGCCGAAACTCCAGTAATTGAGGTTATGCCGCGCCGGACGGCCGGGCTGGGCATAGGCCGAGACTTCGTACTGCGCGTAACCGTGCTCGGCCAACAGCGCCTGGCCGGCCTCTTGAATGTCCCACAGGGCGTCATCTTCCGGCAGCGTCGGCGGCTGGTTCCAGAACACCGTGTTCGGCTCCAGGGTCAGCTGATACCAGGACAGGTGCGTCGGCTTCAGGGCGATGGCCTGGCGCAGGTCGCTCAGGGCATCGTCCAGCGTCTGATCGGGCAAACCGTGCATCAGGTCCAGATTGAAGTTGTCGAAGCCAGCCTGGCGCGCCATGTCGGCGGCACGCACGGCTTCATCGCCGTTGTGGATCCGCCCCAGCGCCTTGAGTTTTTCTTCCTGAAAGCTCTGGATACCGATCGACAGGCGATTGATGCCCAGCGCCCGGTAAGCGCGGAATTTCTCCTGCTCGAACGTTCCTGGGTTGGCTTCCAGGGTGATTTCTATGTCGCTGGCAAACGGAATACGTTGCTCGACACCCTTGAGCAAACGGCCCAACGCCTCGGCGCTGAACAGGCTCGGCGTACCGCCACCAAAGAAGATCGAACTCAGTTCGCGGCCATAGACCGCATGCAGGTCCTGATCGAGGTCGGAGAGCAGGGCGTCCACATACTCTTGTTCCGGCAGCACTGGGCTGGCGGTGTGGGAGTTGAAGTCGCAATAAGGGCATTTGCGTACACACCACGGGATGTGGATGTACAGCGCCAAGGGCGGCAGCACAGGCAAAGCGGCCCGAGGCGAATGCGCGCCGCCGAAGATCAGCGGCGACGCGGACGATTCAATGGTCATTTCAAGCCCAGACGCTGGCGCAGCAGATCCATTGCACGGGCGCGGTGACTGATCTGGTTCTTGTCGCTGGGCTTAAGCTCGGCGCTGGAGCACTCGCGCTCCGGCACCCAGAACAGCGGATCGTAGCCAAAACCGTGCTCACCGCTGGCCTGGGTCAGGATGCGCCCATGCCACAGGCCTTCGCAAAGGATTGGCAACGGATCGTCGGCATGACGCACCAGCGCCAACACGCAGACGAATTGCGCGCCGCGCTCGGCTTGCGGCACGTCTTTCATGACGTCGAGCAGTTTGGCGTTGTTCGCCGCATCGCCTTTGCCATCAGCATAACGGGCCGAATAGATACCCGGCGCACCGCCAAGGAAATCCACTGCCAGCCCCGAATCGTCGGCCAAGGCCGGCAGGCCGGAAATACGCGAGGCATTGCGGGCCTTGAGAATGGCGTTTTCGACGAACGACAGGCCGGTTTCTTCAGGTTCGACGCTGCTGAACTCGCCGATCGAGCGCAAGTGCACCGATTCGCCCAGCATGGCCTGGAGTTCCTTGAGTTTGCCGGCGTTATGGCTGGCCAGTACGAGTTGCGTGAAATTGATCATTCGCCGGGGAAGAGCTCTTGGTTGAAATTGATGGTGTTGATTTTGTCACCGGTCTGCACCTTGATTTCAAAGGTGCGGATTTCCTGCTGTGGCACCGGATACTGGGCGATGTAGTAGACCGCGCCGGTTTCGGTGATCTGTTTGAACTGCAATGGGACGCTTTGGCTGGTCAGGTCTTTGACCGTCCCGCTGACTTGTGCGGTTTGCGGTTTGCCGTCCTTGATCACCGACACGTTGATCACGCCCTGGTTCTTGCTGCGGATCAGCTCGGCAGCCTTGGCGATGTCCGGTGTCAGATAAGTCGAGTTGAAGGTGTTGTAGTGCACTGTCACATCGCCAAATGTTTCCTGGCGTTCGCTTTTGATGACGTCGGCGGCCATGGCGGTGACGCTCAGGCAGGCAGTAAGTACAAACAGCGCTAGACGACCCATGATCGTTCTCCTCGAAGTGTCGTGATTCAGACCGCGACCTTGTGGTCCGGCAGACCGGGGCTGCTGACGCGATAGATGCCGATCTCACCTAACAGATTAGGCCATAGCTTACTGGCCCACCCGTGTCGATGCTGTTGATCCACGGCAAGTCGATCAATGACCTTGGCTTCACGTTCGCGACACAGCGCTTCAAAGTCTTCGAAGGTGCAGAAGTGAATGTTTGGCGTGTTGTACCAGGTGTACGGCAGAAACTCCGAAACCGGCATCCGGCCCTTGCTCGCCAGGTACCAGCGGCAGCGCCAGTGGCCGAAGTTGGGGAAGGTGATGATGCACTGGCGACCGACCCGCAGCATTTCGTCGAGGATCTTGTCCGGGTAATGCACGGCTTGCAGGGCCTGGGTCATGACCACGATGTCGAAACTGTTGCTGGCAAAGTTGCCCAGGCCCTTGTCCAGGTCCTGCTCGATGACGTTGATGCCTTTGGCGACGCACTCGGCAATGTTGTCCGGGTCGTTTTCCAGGCCATAGCCGGTGACCTGCTTGTGGTCACGCAGCCAGGTCAGCAGCTCGCCGTCACCGCAGCCGAGGTCGAGCACGCGGCTGCCGGCGGGGATCCATTCCTGGATGATTTCCAGATCGGCTCTCATGTCTTCCTCAAAGCGATATGCGGTTCATGTAATTGCTGAAGGCCTGCAAGTAACGCGGGATCGGAATCAGGAAGGCATCGTGGCCTTGCGGAGCGTCGATCTCCAGATAGCAGACGTCTTTCCTGGCCGCCATCAGCGCGTCCACCAGCTCCCGCGAGCGGGCAGGGGAGAAACGCCAGTCGGTGGTGAAGGACATCACGCAGAACTTGGCTTTCGCGCCTTCGAAGGTTTTCGCCAGGTCATCGTCGAAGTTCGCCGCAGGATCGAAGTAGTCCAGCGCCTTGGTCATCAGCAGGTAGGTGTTGGCGTCGAAACGTCCGGAAAACTCCTCGCCTTGATAGCGCAGGTAGCTTTCGACCTGGAACTCGACACTGTGGAAGTCGTAGTTGAGCTTTTCGCTCTTCAGACCGCGGCCGAATTTTTCGCCCATGGAGTCATCGGACAGGTACGTGATGTGCCCGACCATTCGCGCCAGCATCAGCCCGCGCTTGGGGATCACCCCGTATTCCTGGAATGAACCGCCGTGGAACTCCGGGTCGGTAAGAATCGCCTGGCGTGCGACTTCGTTGAACGCGATGTTCTGCGCCGACAGTTTCGGTGCCGAGGCGATCGCCAGGCAGTGCCGCACGCGATCCGGATAGGTGATGGTCCACTGCAAGGCCTGCATGCCGCCCAGACTGCCGCCGATCACCGCCGCCCATTGGCCGATGCCGAGCAGGTCGGCAAGGCGTGCCTGGCTGTGCACCCAGTCTTCCACGGTCAGTACCGGGAAGTCGGCGCCAAACGGCTTGCCGGTTTCCGGATTGACGCTGCTGGGGCCGGTGGAGCCGTTGCAACCGCCGAGGTTGTTCAGGCTGACCACGAAGAATTTGCGGGTGTCGATCGGTTTGCCGGGGCCGATGCAGCTGTCCCACCAACCGGGTTTGCGGTCGTCGGGGCTGTGGAAGCCGGCGGCGTGATGGTGACCGGACAAGGCATGGCAGATCAGCACGGCATTGCTCGCCGTGGCGTTCAGCGTGCCATAGGTTTCATAGATCAGGTCATAAGCGGGCAGCGAACGACCGCAGGCCAGGGCCAGGGGTTCACTGAAGTGCGCCACTTGCGGCGTCACCAGACCAACAGAATCGGGGGGGAAGGCAGCTGGCATCGACCCTGCTCTCATTGAAATGAGGCGTAAGTCTAAAGACCGCTGTGGCTAGCGGCAAGCAAAGGCCGGGCCTGATTTTCCCTCGCCACATTGAGGTCAGGCCGGGCGCACCAGATCCGGCAAATCCGGCAGCTTCTTCGGCGAACAGATCCGCACCCGCTTCTGCCGGTTCAACTCGCCGCTGATCAGGCTGACCTGGCTCTTGGAAACCCCGAACGCCTTGGCCAGAAACGCCATCAGGTACGCATTGGCCTTGCCCTCGACCGGCGGCGCCGTCAGACGGATCTTCAGGCGATCACCGTGCAGCCCGGCAAAATCATCGCTGCGGGCCGCAGGTTGCAGGTGACATTCCAGAATCAGGTCATCACCGTCCCAGCGAAAGTAGCTCACCGGATCAGATCAGCAGGCGCAGGATCTGCGGCATCATGGTCAAGGCTGCGAGGTTGTTGATCACCAGCATGTCGATCAGCTTGAGCACCATGAACGCCAGGATCGGCGAGATATCCAGGCCGCCGAGGTTTGGCAGAATCTTGCGGAACGGCGCCAGGGCCGGCTCGCAGATCTGGTTCACCAGCTCGGCGCCGGGGTTGTGGCTGCCCGGCGCGACCCAGGACAGGATCACGCTGATGATCAGGGCATAGAAGAAGATATTCAGGAACAGCGCCGTTACGCCGATCAGCGACCAGATCAGCAATTGCAGCGGGTTACCGGTGGTGCCGAAGGTCAGCAGCAGGGTCAGGGCCATCAACGCCAGTTGCACGAGGATTGCCAACACCAGCGAGGACATGTCCAGGCCGAACAGGCTCGGGATGATCCGGCGCAGTGGCTTGAGCAGTGGCTGGGTGGCTTTCACGGCGAACTGGCACAGCGGGTTGTAGAAGTTTGCGCGCACCAGTTGCAGCACGAAACGCAGCAGCACGATCAGCAGGTACAGACTGCCGAGGGTTTGCAGCACGTAAATCGCCGCAGTGTTCAATCCAATCATGTAAGGCTCCTTATTTGCCCAGTTGTTCGGCCATCTCGGCCGAGCGGTGCGCGGCGGCGCCGAGTGCTTTTTCCACCAGGGCTTCGAAGCCGCCGGCCTGGAACGCTTTGATCGCCGCTTCGGTGGTGCCCGCAGGCGAGGTCACGCGGCGACGCAGTTCAGCGGCGTCGACATCGCTGGCGACTGCCATGTGTGCAGCGCCCAGCGCGGTTTGCACGGTCAGTTGTGCAGCGATTTCGGGTGGCAGGCCGAGCTTCACGCCAGCGGCGGTCATGGCTTCGATCAGCAGGAAGAAATACGCAGGGCCAGAGCCGGAAACGGCGGTGACCGCGTCCAGTTGCTGTTCTTCGTCCAGCCACAAAGCGATGCCGACTGCCGACAGCAGCTCTTGGGCCTGCTGGCGTTGCTCGGCGCTCACTTGGGCCGTGGCGTACAAACCGCTCACACCCTGGCGCACCAGCGCCGGGGTGTTGGGCATGCAGCGCACGATCGGCTGGGCACCCAGCCAGTTGTTCATGCTGGCGCAGGTGATGCCGGCCGCAATCGACACCACCAGCTGGTTCGGCTTGAGGCTTGGGCGAATGGCTTCGCAAACGGCTTTCATCGCCTGTGGCTTGACCGCCAGCACGACCACGTCCACGCCCTCAATGGCTTGGGCGTTGTCGGCAAACACTTCGATGCCGTGTTCGGCTTTCACGCGGGCACGGGTTTCTTCGCCCGGATCGCTGGCGCGGATCTGCGCGGCGTCCAGACCTTTGGCGCGCAGGCCGCCGATCAGGCTGGCGGCCATGTTGCCGGCTCCGATAAAGGCAATACGAGTCTTGCTCATGTCAGGTCCTTATAGAGAGGTGAGTCAGCCATGTTCATGGTCGACTGTAATCGCGGGCGCCAAACAGAGCCGTACCGATACGGACCCAAGTGGCGCCCTGGGCGATGGCCGACTCGAGGTCGTGGCTCATGCCCATGGAAAGTGTGTCGAGTGGCAGGTTCAGGCTGGCTTGCAGGCTCTGCACGGCAGCAAAGGCGGCGTCCTGGGCGGCGCGATCTTCAGTCGGCTCGGGAATCGCCATCAGCCCGCGCAATTTCAAACGCGGCAGCGCACTGATGGCATCGGCCAGGCCGGGCAGGTCGGCCGGGGTGCAGCCGGATTTGCTGGCTTCACCACTGACGTTGACCTGGATGCAGATGTTCAAGGGCGGCAAATCGGCAGGGCGCTGTTCGGACAGGCGTTGTGCGATTTTCAAACGATCCACGGAGTGCACCCAGTCGAAATGCTCGGCGATAGCACGAGTCTTGTTCGATTGAATGGGGCCGATGAAGTGCCAGATCAAGGGCAGGTCGGCCAATTCGAGCTGTTTGCCCAAGGCTTCCTGCAGGTAGTTTTCGCCAAAGTCGCGGATCCCGGCGGCATAGGCTTCACGCAGGGCCTCGGCGGGCTTGGTTTTGCTCACGGCCAATAGCTGGATGCTGTTCTCATCGCGGTGGGCGGCTTTGGCTGCTGCCTGGATGCGTGAACTAACCTGAAGAGTGTTGTCTGCTATCGTGGACATCAAGAGGCGCCAGCGGTCTGAAGGTTCGCGGCATTCTACTGGAATTGAGGAGCGCTATGGATATCACTGAGCTGCTGGCTTTCAGCGCCAAACAAGGCGCGTCCGACCTGCACCTGTCCGCCGGCCTGCCACCGATGATCCGTGTCGATGGCGATGTGCGACGCATCAACTTGCCGGCCTTGGACCACAAGGAAGTGCATGACCTGATCTACGACATCATGAACGACCTCCAGCGGGTGGACTTCGAGAAGCATCTTGAAACCGACTTTTCCTTCGAAGTGCCCGGCGTGGCGCGTTTCCGGGTCAATGCCTTCAACCAGAATCGTGGCGCGGGCGCGGTGTTCCGGACCATTCCGTCGAAGGTCCTGAGCATGGACGATCTGGGCATGGGGGACGTGTTTCGCAAGATTACCGAAGCGCCCCGGGGCCTGGTGCTGGTGACCGGCCCGACCGGCTCCGGCAAGTCCACCACGCTGGCGGCGATGATCGATTACCTGAACAACCATCGCCATCACCACATCCTCACCATCGAAGACCCCATCGAGTTCGTCCACGAATCGCGCAAATGCCTGATCAATCAGCGTGAAGTCCATCGCGATACCCGCAGCTTCGCCACGGCCCTGCGCTCGGCCCTGCGTGAAGACCCGGACGTGATTCTGGTGGGGGAAATGCGTGACCTGGAGACTATTCGGCTGGCGTTGACCGCCGCCGAGACCGGCCACCTGGTATTCGGCACGCTACACACCACCTCGGCGGCGAAAACCATCGACCGGGTGGTGGACGTGTTTCCGGGTGACGAGAAATCGATGGTGCGCTCGATGCTCTCCGAGTCGTTGCTGGCGGTGGTGTCCCAGACACTGATCAAGAAAATCGGCGGCGGGCGGATTGCCGCCCACGAAATCATGCTCGGCACCTCGGCGATCCGTAACCTGATCCGTGAAGACAAGGTGGCGCAGATGTACTCGTCGATTCAGACCGGTGGGTCGCTGGGGATGCAGACGCTGGATATGTGCCTGAAGGATCTCGTGACCAAGGGTGTGATCAGTCGCGAGCATGCGCGGGAGAAGGCGCGGTCGCCGGATAATTTTTGAGGGTTGGAGCGCGACCTGTGGCGAGGGGGCTTGCCCCCGTTCGGCTGCGAAGCAGTCGCAAACTCGGGCGACGCGGTCTTTCTAGTAACGCTTGGTGGCAGGTTTTGGGGCCGCTCCGCGGCCCAACGGGGGCAAGCCCCCTCGCCACAATCGGATCAGCGCTGTACGACGCGCAGTTGATTCGGTTCTTTCGGCAGAACCCGCTTGGCAACCACGTAGTGGTTATCCCAATACGGCTTCTTCAGGGTGTCGATGCTTACCGACTTGCCACGGCGTGGTGCGTGGATGAAGCGGTCGTTGCCCAGGTAGATGGCCACATGGTTGACCCGGCGGCTCTTGATGTTGAAGAAGATCAGGTCGCCTGGCTTCAGTTCGTTGCGATCGACTTTCTCACCGTGACCGCTGGCCATGGCATTGGAGGTGCGTGGCAGGTCGAAGGTCGCGTCGTTGAACGCGTATTTCACCAGGCCGCTGCAATCGAACCCTTTACTTGGGCTGCTGCCACCCCAACGATAAGGTGTGCCGAGCACGTTTACCGCGCGGCTCAACACGTTGCTGCTTTCCTTGGTCGCCATCGGCGGAACCAGCTTGCCGTTGGCGCGGCTCAGTTGGGTGGAGCGTTTTACCGTCTGTTGGTTTTTGCTCGAAGGAGCAGAAACATGGGATTTTGGGGTGTAACCATTAACGTTCGGAAGACGTTGCTCACGATTGGTGGCGTGGGCGGCCAGAGGCAATAATAGGCAAATGGTTAGCCATGTCTTGAAAAATGGACGCATTAGGCAAGGCTCGTATGGGTTAGCGCGCAACTTTATAACAGCTTTTTTGTCCCTTCCGAGGCCGTTGGTCGATTCAACCTTGGGGTCAACGGAACCAAATAAGCGGAAAAAGGACGCAATTGTCTGACACAAGTCAGGCGGTACAGGGCTTTGACGGAAGTGAAGGTAGCATTTGCCGTATGTCGGCTGCCTGTAAAAAAGTCACAAAGAATTCAAGAATATTTCTCTATCGCGTGAATCGAGGTCATCCATGAACACCTATCGACAACCCGTTTCACAACAAGACACGCACAGCAAAGTGATCGGTTACCTGCTGTGGATTTTCGGTTTTACCGGGGCTCACCGCTTCTATTACGGCAAGCCGGTGACCGGGACGATCTGGTTTTTGACCTTGGGCCTGCTGGGTATTGGCTGGTTGATCGACGTGTTCCTGATTCCGGCCATGGATCGTGAAGCAGACCTGCGCTTTACCGCCGGCCCCATCGAATACAACGTCGCGTGGATTCTGCTGACGTTCCTTGGGGTATTCGGCGTACACCGGATGTATCAGGGGAAGTGGATCAGCGGGTTGCTGTACCTGGTCACGGGCGGGTTGTTCTTTCTGGGGGTGTTGTATGACTTCTGGACGCTGAACGATCAGATTTCAATTCGTAACGCGCAGAACAGAGGCGCCTTCCAGTAAGTAGTGGCGAGGGAGCAAGCTCCCTCGCCACAGGGTTCTACGTCTGGTGGCTGATCCGCCCATCCACCAGGGTGTAACGCACCACGCCCGGCAGGCTGTGGCCAATGAACGGGCAGTTTTCGCCCTTGGACAGCCAGGTTTCACCGGCCACGGTCGAGGCCGTCGGGTCAAACAGCACGATGTCTGCCGCGCCACCTACTGCCAATTTCCCTGCCGGCAGGCGCAACGCCTCGGCAGGGCCGGCACTCAGGCGTGCCAACAGCGTCGGCAGGTCGAGCAAACCGTCTTCCACCAAGGTCATCGCCAGCGGCAGCAGCAGTTCAACGCTGCTGATGCCCGGTTCGGTCGCGCCGAACGGTGCCAGCTTGGCGTCGCGCTCATGGGGCTGGTGATGGCTGGAGATGGCGGATACCACACCGGACTTCACCGCTGCCCGCAGGCCGTCGCGGTCGGCACGGGTGCGCAGGGGCGGCTGGACGTGATAGAGGCTGCTGAAGTCGATCAGCGCTTCGTCGGTGAGGATCAGTTGATACAACGCCACATCCGCCGTGACCTTCAGCCCGCGAGCCTGGGCCTGAGCGATCAGCGCTACGCCGCGCGCGCTGGTGAGCTGGCTGAAGTGCGCACGTACGCCGCTTTGCTCGACCAGCAGCAGATCCCGGGCCAGGGCCACGGTTTCGGCGGTTTCCGGAATGCCCGGCAGACCGAGGAAGCTTGCGGTCGGGCCTTCATGGGCCAGGCCACCTTCGGCCAAGTCGTGATCCTGCGAGTTGAAAATCACCGTCAGGTCGAACGTCGCCGCGTATTCCAGCGCCCGGCACAGGGTGCGGGTGTTGCGGAAGCTCTCCAGGCCATTGCCGAAGGCCACGCAGCCGGCATCGCGCAAGGCGACCAGTTCGGCCAGCTGCTCGCCGTCCAGGCCTTTGCTCAGGGCGCCGATCGGGAAAACTTTGGTGTTGCCGGCCTCACGAGCACGGTCGAGGATCAATTCGGCCACGGCCGAGGTGTCCAGCACCGGTTTGGTTTTCGGCGGGCAGCACAGGCTGGTCACGCCGCCGGCGGCGGCTGCGCGGGTTTCGCTGGCGATCGAGCCTTTGCGGCTGTAGCCCGGCTCGCGCAGGGCAACGTTCAGGTCAACCAGACCCGGGGCGGCCACCAGGCCCTTGGCGTCGATGGTGTCGACGGCAACAAAACCGGCCGGAGCAGCGCCAAGGGCGACGATCTTGCAGGCTTCAACATGGATGTCAGTCACTTGATCCAGGCCGCTGGCCGGATCGATAACGCGTGCGCCGAGAATGCTGAGCTTCACTGGGCGTTCTCCTGCTCGAATTGGCGCTGGGCTGTTTGCCCGCTCATGGCCATGGATAGCACGGCCATACGAATCGCGATGCCGTAGGTCACCTGGTTGAGGATCACCGAGTGCGGGCCGTCGGCCACCGCCGACTCAATCTCCACCCCACGGTTGATCGGCCCCGGGTGCATCACGATGGCATCGGGTTTGGCGCCGGCCAGGCGCGCGGTGGTCAGGCCGAACAGGCGGTAGAACTCGCCTTCGCTCGGCAGCAGGCCGCCGGTCATGCGCTCACGCTGCAAGCGCAGCATGATCACCACGTCGACGTCTTTCAGGCCTTCGGTCATGTCGGTGTAGACCTTCACACCGTATTGCTCGATGCCGATCGGCAGCAGGGTTTTCGGCGCGATCACGCGGATGTCCGGGCAGCCGAGGGTTTTCAGGGCCAGCATGTTCGAGCGTGCTACCCGCGAGTGCAGGATGTCGCCGACGATGGCCACCGAGAGGTTTTCGAAGCCACCCTTGTGCCGACGAATGGTGAGCATGTCGAGCATGCCCTGGGTCGGGTGCGCGTGACGGCCGTCGCCACCGTTGATGATCGCCACTTGCGGGCAGACATGTTCGGCAATGAAGTGCGCCGCGCCAGAATCACCGTGACGCACGACGAACATGTCGGCGGCCATGGCTTCGAGGTTGCGCAGGGTGTCGAGCAGGGTTTCGCCCTTGCTCGCCGATGACGTGGACACGTTCAGGGTGATCACGTCGGCCGACAGCCGCTGGGCCGCCAGTTCGAAGGTGGTGCGGGTGCGGGTGGAGTTCTCGAAAAACACGTTGCACACGGTCTTGCCGCGCAACAACGGGACTTTCTTCACTGCCCGGGCGCCGACTTCGAGGAACGAGTCGGCGGTGTCGAGGATTTCCGTCAGCAACTCGCGGCGCAAACCGTCGAGCGAGAGGAAGTGGCGTAGCTGGCCCTGATCATTGAGCTGCAGCGGGCGCTTGGTTTCTAGAGGCGTCATCGCGAGGGGGACTCTCAATAGGGCGAATTAAAGGGCGAGGTCTTGCAGTTCGAGCTTGAGTTCCGGACCGGACAACTTCACCCGTTCGTGGGCCGCCAGTGACAGGGTCGCTCCGACTATATTCGGGCGGATCGGCAGCTCAGCGGCGTCCAGGTCCAGCAGGCACACCAGTGTCACGCTGGCCGGGCGACCGTAGTCGAACAGTTCGTTCATCGCGGCGCGGATGGTCCGACCACTCATCAGTACGTCGTCGATCAGCACCAGATGCTGGCCTTCGATCTCGAAGGGCAGCGCCGAAGGGCGTACTTGCGGGTGCAGGCCGCTCTGGCTGAAGTCGTCGCGGTAGAAGGACACATCAAGGGTGCCCAGCGGCGCGTCGCTGCCCAACTCCTTGAGCAACGCCTGAGCGACCCAGATGCCACCGGTCCGAATACCGATATAACGCGGTTCGCTGATGCCACGGTTTTCCAGGTAAGCCTTGAGACGGATCGCCATCTGGCTGATCAGTTCGGCGGGATTAGGCAGGCTCATGGTTTGCTCCTTCTTGGTCCCGAGCCCTGCTTTTGGGGTATAGCGCCTGGGTGGGGGCTCGGGTTGTAGCTAAAAGAGACGCGCAGCGACTCGTCAGGATCAGGTGCTTGAGGATTCGAACAGTGCGGTGTTTTCGTCGAGCCAGCCTTGCAGTAGCAGGGCGGCGGCGATGGCATCGACCGGGTTGTCGCGGTAACTGCCTTTCTGGCCGCCACGGACCAGGCGTTCGCCTTTGGCCTCGAAGGTGGTCAGGCGTTCGTCGTGAGTATAGAAGGGCAGGTTGTAGCGGCCGTTCAGGCGCCGGGCGAATTTTTCGGCCCGCAGGCACATGTCGCTGGGCGTGCCGTCCATGTTCAACGGCAGGCCGACCACCACGGCGTCGGGTTTCCACTCTTTGATCAGGGCTTCGACCTGATTCCAGTCGGGAATGCCGTTTTGTGCCTTCAAGGTGCACAGCTCGCGGGCCTGGCCGGTAATCACCTGGCCGACCGCAACGCCGATCTGCTTGGTGCCGTAGTCGAAACCCAGAATCAGCCGCAGGGCCATCAGGCGTGCCCCGCCTGGCTGGTGAGCAGGCTGAGGTTGATACCCAGGTGCTTGGCCGCCGCTTCGAGACGTAACTCGCTGCTGGTGTTGAACAGGATGTCGGCATGGAACGGGCAAGTCAGCCAGGCGTTGTCGGCCAGTTCGGCTTCCAGTTGCCCGGCTTCCCAACCGGCATAGCCGAGGGTGATCAAACTTTTCGCGGGGCCGACGCCATCGGCGATGGCGAACAGCACGTCCTGGGAGGTCGACAGCGACAACTCGCCATCCAGATCAACGGTAGCCTGATAGGTTTTTCCCGACGGGTGCAGGACAAAGCCGCGATCGGTTTGCACCGGGCCGCCGATAAAGATCGGCACGTGCTGGCAGAGCACTGGCGGTTCGATATCGGGGCGCAATTGCTCGAGGATATCGGCCAGGTTCAGATCCTGCGGACGGTTGACCACCAGACCCATGGCACCATTGGCCGTGTGCTCGACGATGTAGGTCAAGGTGTGCGCAAAGTTCGGGTCGGCCATGTGAGGCATGGCGATCAGGAAGTGATGCTTGAGGTAGCTGGGGCTGACGTTCTTCATGAGCGCTAGTGTGGCGTTGGAGGGGCGAACTGACAAGCTGAGGATGCACAGGAAATGCCTGTGCAGGTGTCTTTTTGATCCGGGCTTGCCCGCGAAGGCATTGGCTCGATCACTGCAAATCTTCCGGCTAATTACTGGACAACCGGTCCCCGCGCGCAAACCTCCAGGTGCGGATGATTTCCAGGCGGTCGATGTCCGACAGATCCCCGGTAAACGGTGCGAACGGCGCGGCGAGCCGCACGATGCGCTGCGCCGCCTGATCCAGCAGCGGTTGGCCGGACGATTCCAGCACCAACACTTCATACAGCGAGCCGTCGCGGTTGATCGAGACCATCAGGCGCAAATTGCCATAAATCTGTTTGCGTCGGGCCTCGTCGGGGTAGTTGAGGTTGCCGATGCGTTCGACCTTCTTGCGCCATTCGTCCTTGTACCAGGCACCCTTGTCGCGCATGGTCGACGCGGCGCTCAAGCGGTGGATGCGCGGGCGCTTGGCGTACAGCTGTTGCTCGTTGGCCAGTTCCGCTTCCAGGCTGGCGATGTCGCTGGACAACTGTGAGCTGTCGAAGGTCGGTGCTTCGACCTTGGGCTTGGTCTCGGTCTTGACGTCTTCCTGCTTGGTCGCGGCTTTTTTCGGCTTCGGCGCGACAGTCGTCACGGCGGCCTTGGGCGCGGCTTCCTGCACTTGGGGTTTGGCGGTTGGCGGCGGAGTGACCGTCTGCACCTTGTTGTCCTGGAAGGGCGCGACCTCGGTGGTCTTGGGAATGGCCTTTTTATCCAGGGTGCCGCTGCCTTGCTGATTCTCTTGAGCGAGGAAATCGGCTTTTTTCGGCTTGGTTTCGCTTTTGAAGGTGGCGAGGGTGATTTCCAGGGTTTTGCTGATTTGCTTGGGTTCGACCATGGTGAACCCGACGCCCAACAGCAAGGCCAGGTGAATCAGCGCCGCGAGAAACAGGGTAAAACCGAGGCGATCGGCCGGGCGCACGCCACGATGGGCGAGTTCAGGGGGCAGATCGGACGGGAGTGTCATGACAAGAAAACCAACATCGCGTTTTTTACAGGCCGGCGATGATAACGCAATGTTGGTTGTCTCTTGGCTGTTCTCGATCAACGAGCCTTGAGCTTCTGATCGATGGCATCCATCAACTGGCCGCCGATGTCGGTGCCGAACGCGTTATCGATCTCGCGAATGCAGGTCGGGCTGGTGACGTTGATTTCGGTCAGGTGCTCACCGATCACGTCGAGACCGACGAACAGCAAGCCCTTCTCGCGCAGGGTCGGGCCGACTTGCGCGGCGATCCAGCGATCTTTCTCGGTCAGCGGTCGGGCTTCGCCACGGCCGCCAGCGGCGAGGTTGCCGCGGGTTTCGCCTGCTGCCGGAATCCGCGCCAGGCAATAATCCACAGGCTCGCCGTCGATCATCAGGATGCGCTTGTCGCCATCAACGATCGCCGGCAGGTAGCCCTGGATCATGATCTGCTGTTTGCCATGCAGGGTCAGGGTTTCAAGAATCACCGACAGGTTCGGGTGGCCGGCGGTATGACGGAAGATCGACGAACCGCCCATGCCGTCCAGCGGCTTGAGGATCACGTCACCGTGATGGTCGGCGAATTCACGCAACACGTCCGGGCGACGGCTGACGATGGTCGGCGGCGTGCACTGCGGGAACAGCGTGGCGAACAGCTTCTCGTTGCAGTCACGCAGGCTTTGCGGCTTGTTGACCACCAGCACGCCAGCGTTCTCGGCTTGCTCCAGCAGGTAAGTGGAGTAGACGAACTCCATGTCGAACGGCGGATCCTTGCGCATCAGGATCACGTCCAGGTCGCTCAGCAGTGCGTCGGATTCGGCGCCCAGCTCGAACCACTTGTGCGGGTCGGCGAAGACTTTCAGCGGACGCATCCGCGCGCGCGCCTGGCCCTCGGCCTGATACAAATCGCGCTGTTCCATATAGAACAGTTCCCAGCCACGCTTTTGCGCGGCCAACAGCATGGCCAGCGAGCTATCCTTTTTATAGGAGATGCTGGCGATAGGATCCATGACAATCCCGACGCGAACGCTCATGGGGTTTTCCTCGAAATTGGGGTGGAAAGTGCGATGAAAAAGTGGCGTCAGAGTGGCGCTGAGTGGGTTCCCGGTCAAGGAAAAACCACCGCACAGGTCACCCGATAGATTGGACGGGGAGACTGTGCTA
Organism: Pseudomonas sp. URMO17WK12:I6; assembly: GCF_003253625.1. NCBI lineage: Bacteria > Pseudomonadati > Pseudomonadota > Gammaproteobacteria > Pseudomonadales > Pseudomonadaceae > Pseudomonas > Pseudomonas sp. URMO17WK12:I6. Next base: position 224,385 of record NZ_QKYZ01000001.1, on the reverse strand, counting down.
AAAAGGCTGCCATGCCGTCTTGGCCCTTGAGTATCAAGGGTTTCGGGCCGCAAACGGACAAATTGATTCACAAAGGCGACGGTAGAGCCCCTATGGAACAGCATTCCAGCGCCTTGAAGGTCATGGTGATCGATGATTCGAAAACGATTCGTCGCACCGCCGAAACGCTGTTGAAAAACGTGGGCTGTGAAGTCATCACCGCAATCGATGGTTTCGATGCCCTGGCCAAGATTGCCGACAATCACCCAGGCATCATCTTTGTCGACATCATGATGCCGCGTCTGGATGGCTATCAGACCTGCGCGTTGATCAAGAACAACAGTGCGTTCAAGTCCACGCCAGTGATTATGCTGTCGTCCAGGGACGGGTTGTTCGACAAGGCCAAGGGGCGGATCGTCGGCTCCGACCAGTTTTTGACCAAGCCTTTCAGCAAGGAAGAACTGCTGAACGCGATTCAGGCCCACGTACCGGGCTTTGCTGTCGTTTCGCCGCAGTAGGACACGCACAGTGACGCTCGGCCAGTGGGCCTTGCGTCGACAAGAATGGGGAAGACCATGGCACGTATTCTGATCGTCGATGATTCGCCGACCGAAATGTACAAACTGACCGGCATGCTCGAAAAGCACGGTCATGAAGTGTTGAAAGCCGAAAACGGCGCCGACGGCGTGGCCCTGGCCCGCCAGGAAAAACCCGACGCGGTACTGATGGACATCGTCATGCCCGGCCTCAATGGTTTCCAGGCGACCCGTCAGCTGACCAAAGACCCGGAAACCGGGCACATCCCGGTGATCATCATCACCACCAAGGATCAGGAAACCGACAAAGTCTGGGGCACGCGCCAGGGCGCCAAGGACTACCTGACCAAACCGGTCGATGAAGACACCCTGATCAAGACGCTGAACAACGTGCTGGCCGGTTGATCGTCCGGCCATGACCGAGTCGCTGACGGCCTTCGAACTGCTGCTGCAGATTGATCAACGTTGTCGTCTGCTGGCGGCGGACCTGCCGTCCCAGCCGACTCGACAGGACAGCTGGAGCGGTATCGGTTTTCGCTTGGGCGAGCACGGGTACGTCGCGCCCATGGGCGAAGTCAGCGAAGTCCTGCACGAACCGCGCGTTACCCAAATGCCGGGGGTCAAGCCCTGGGTCAAGGGCGTAGCGAACCTGCGTGGGCGGCTGCTGCCGATCATGGATGTGTACGGCTTCTTTTATGGTTATGAGGCCGGCCATGAACTGTCGGCCCTGCGCAAGCAGCGGCGGATACTGGTGGTGGAGCACAACGACGTGTTCGCCGGGTTGCTGGTCGATGAGGTCTTCGGCTTGCAGCACTTTGCCCAGGACAGCCTGGAGCCGGTGCCCATGGACGAGCTGCAGGGGCCGATCGCGCCGTTCGTCAAAGGCCGCTTTCAGCGTGAACAGAATTGGCAGGTGTTCAGCCCGTTTGCGTTGGCGCAGTCGCAAGGTTTCATGAATGTAGCGCTGTAGCCGGGGAGTAGGTTGAATTGGGCAGGACAGGCGAGGACCGATGATTAAAGCAAACGCAGGTACGCCGGAAGGGTCGCGCAGCCGGTCGCAGATCATCGTGCTGTTCATCGCGCTGATCATCTTCATCATGCTGCTGTTCGCCAACTTCGCGTACCTCAACACCCAGGCGAATTACGACAAGCAGTACATCGGCCACGCCGGTGAGCTGCGGGTGCTGTCGCAACGCATCGCCAAGAACGCCACCGAAGCCGCCGCTGGCAAGGCCGCGGCGTTCAAGTTGCTCAGCGATGCGCGCAACGACTTCGCCCTGCGTTGGGGCTATCTGAAGAAAGGCGATCCCTCCACCGGCCTGCCGCCGGCACCGTCCACCGTGCGCCCGGAAATGCGCGCGGTACAGCTGGATTGGGAGCGGCTGCTGAAAAACACCGACGCCATTCTCTCCAGCGAACAGACCGTGTTGTCATTGCATCAAGTCGCCGCGACGCTGGCCGAAACCGTGCCGCAATTGCAGGTCGAGTACGAAAAGGTCGTCGAAACCCTCCTGCAACGTGGCGCCCCGGCCGCTCAGGTGGCGATGGCCCAGCGTCAGTCGCTGCTGGCCGAGCGGATTCTCGGTGCAGTGAACACCGTGCTGTCCGGCGACGAAAACTCGCAGCAGGCCGCCGACGCCTTCGGTCGCGACGCGGCGCGTTTCGGCCAGGTACTCAACGGCATGCTTCAAGGCAATGCGGCCCTGAAAATCAGCCAGGTCGAAGACCGCGATGCCCGTGCCCGGTTGACCGAGATTTCCGAACTGTTCGAATTCGTCTCGGGTTCGGTGGACGAAATCCTCGAAACCTCGCCGGAGCTGTTCAAGGTCCGCGAATCGGCCAGCAACATTTTTACCCTGTCGCAAACCCTGCTCGATGAAGCTTCGCACTTGGCCAGCCGTTTCGAAAACCTCGCCGGCGGGCGCAACACCGATACCATCGGCGGCTACGTGCTGGGTTTGCTCGCGTTGATGTCGATCATTCTCATTGGCCTGGTGATGGTGCGCGAAACCAACCGTCAGTTGCGTGAAACCGCTGAGAAGAACGAGCGCAATCAGAGCGCGATCATGCGCCTGCTGGACGAAATTGAAGACCTGGCCGACGGTGACCTGACCGTGACCGCCTCGGTGACCGAAGACTTCACCGGGACCATCGCCGACTCGATCAACTATTCCGTCGACCAGTTGCGCGATCTGGTGGCGACCATCAACCTCACCGCCGGCCAGGTCGCCGCCGCCGTGCAGGAAACCCAGGCCACCGCGATGCACCTGGCCCAGGCCTCGGAGCATCAGGCGCAGCAGATTTCCGAGGCCTCCATGGCGATCAACGACATGGCCGAGTCCATCGATCAGGTCTCGGCCAATGCCGCCGAATCCTCAGCGGTGGCCGAGCGCTCGGTGGAAATTGCCAACAAGGGCAACGAAGTGGTGCACAACACCATCCACGGCATGGACAATATTCGCGAGCAGATCCAGGACACCGCCAAGCGCATCAAGCGCCTCGGGGAGTCTTCTCAGGAAATCGGCGACATTGTCAGCCTGATCGATGACATTGCCGATCAGACCAACATCCTCGCCCTCAACGCGGCCATTCAGGCGTCCATGGCCGGTGACGCCGGGCGCGGTTTTGCGGTGGTGGCCGACGAAGTACAGCGGCTGGCCGAGCGCTCGTCCGCGGCGACCCGGCAGATCGAAACGCTGGTGCGGGCAATTCAGACCGACACCAACGAAGCGGTGATTTCCATGGAGCAGACCACCACCGAAGTGGTGCGCGGCGCGCGTCTGGCGCAGGATGCCGGAGTGGCCCTGGAAGAAATCGAAGGAGTATCGAAGACCCTCGCGGCATTGATCCAGAGTATTTCCAACGCCGCGCAGCAACAGACGTCTTCGGCCGGCCAGATTTCCCTGACGATGAACGTGATCCAGCAGATCACCACGCAGACCTCGTCCGGCTCCACCGCCACTGCCGAGAGCATTGGCAACCTGGCGAAAATGGCCAGCCAGCTGCGGCGTTCGGTGTCCGGTTTCACCTTGCCGGCCAAGCCTGCGCAAGCTGCGGACAACGCTTGAACCGCCTCAGGGCGTATGCATTTGATTGGAGTAGTTATGGGTGATCGGCACGACTATGTGGCCCTCGAATGGGTCAAGGGCGAGATTGCCGAAACGCTGAAGCAGGCTCATCGGGCGATCGAAACCCTGATCGACGACCCGCAGGCGACGCACGCGCTGAGAGAGTGCCTGGCCTGTGTCCATCAGGTGCACGGCAGTTTGCAGATGGTCGAGTTCTACGGCGCGGCGCTGCTCGCCGAAGAGATCGAGCAACTGACCAGCGCCTTGCAGCAGAACCGCATCAGCCATCGCGACGAGGCCATTCGTTTGCTGCTGCATGCCCTGGGACAATTGCCGACTTACCTCGACCGGGTGCAGGGCGCCCGGCGTGACTTGCCGCTGGTGGTGTTGCCGCTGATCAACGATCTGCGCAGTGCCCGTGGCGAAAGCCTGTTGTCGGAAACCAGCCTGTTCAGCCCGCAACTCCCGGAACTGCCGCCCCTGAGCGAAGAGGCCCTGGCGCTGCTGGAGCCGTCCGACTTGCCGAATGTGCTGCGCAAGTTGCGGCAAATGCTGCAGATGGCGCTGGTCGGCTTGCTGCGTGAGCAGGATGACGAAACCCACTTGGCTTACCTGGCCAGGGTTTTTGCACGCCTTGAAGGGCTGTGCGGCAATGCGCCGCTGAGCCCGTTATGGCACGTCGCTTCGGCGCTGGTCGAAGGCATGCGCAATGGCTCGATCGCCAACAGCCCCGCGTTGCGCAGCCTGTTCAAGGAGGCCGACAAAGAGCTCAAGCGTCTGCTCGAGCAAGGCATGCCCGCGATCAATCAACCGGCACCGCCAGAGCTGCTCAAGAGTTTGTTGTTCTATATTGCCAAGGCCGAACACCCCACCGGGCAGATGCTGACCATGAAAGATCGCTACTCACTGGACGACGCGCTACCCGACAGTGCGATGGTCGATGAAGAACGGGCGAGGCTGGCCGGCCCTGATCGCGATGCCATGCGTTCGGTATTGGCGGCGTTGTGCGAAGAGCTGGTGCGGGTCAAGGAGCGCCTGGACCTGTTCGTGCGCAGCGACCGCCAGCACACCTCGGACCTCGAAAGCCTGCTGGCGCCGCTGCGGCAAATCGCCGACACCCTGGCGGTGCTCGGTTTCGGCCAGCCGCGCAAGGTCATCATCGATCAACTGGCGGTGGTGCTGAGCCTCGCCCAGGGCCAGCGCGAACCTAACGACGCGACCCTCATGGACGTCGCCGGGGCCTTGCTCTACGTCGAAGCGACCCTGGCCGGCATGGTCGGCACCGTGGAGCCGGAAAGCCAGGAAGACAGCCGTCTGCCGACCACCGACCTGACGCAGATCCACCAGATCGTGATCAAGGAAGCGCGCATCTGCCTGCAGCAGGCCAAGGACATGATCGTCGACTACATCGACGCCGACTGGGACCGTCAGCATTTGCAACCGTTGCCGGCATTGCTGACCCAAGTGCGCGGTGCGCTGGCGATGATTCCGTTGGCCCGCGCGGCGAGCCTGGTCGAGGCCTGTAACGGTTTCATCCGCGAGCATCTATTGGTGGACCCGGGGCAGCCCGGCTGGCAGCAACTGGACAGCCTGGCCGACGTCATCACCAGCATCGAGTATTACCTGGAGCGCCTCAGCGACGACCCCGAAGCGCCCGGTGAACAACTGCTCGACGTTGCGGAAAAAGGCCTGGCCGCACTCGGCTGTTTCCCCAGCGAACAGCACGTGCCGAAGCTTGAGGATGTGCTCAGCCCCAGTGAAGCCCTGGTGATGCAGGACATGCAGGAGCTGGACGACCCCGAAACCGTCCAGTCGTTGGCCGATGTACTGGCCAGCCCGGTGTCGTCCGTCAACCCGCCGGCACTGACGATGCCCGGTAGTCTGTTGCCGCCGCCCGCCGATGAACAACCGGTGGACGATGAACTGCGGGAAGTCTTCCTCGAAGAAACCGACGAGGTTCTGGAAATCCTCCAGGAGTACCTGCCGCGCTGGTCGGCCAATCCCGACAGCACATCGGTTTTGAGTGAATTACGCCGCGCCTTCCACACCCTCAAGGGCAGTGGCCGGATGGTCCGCGCGTTGGTGCTGGGCGAGCTGGCCTGGGCGGTGGAAAACCTGCTCAACCGCGTGCTTGAACACAGCGTTGCACCTTTGCCTGCAGTGCAGCAACTGGTGGGCGACGCGCTGAAGTTGCTGCCGGAACTGGTGGCCGAGTTCGCCGCCAACGCCCAGCGCCAGCGCAACGATGTCGATCAATTGGCTGCCCGCGCCCATGCCCTCGCCAAGGGTGATGAGCCGCTGTCCGATGAGGACGCGCAGGATGTCGCGGCGCTCGATCCGCTGTTGCTGGAGATCTTCCGCAACGAAGCCGAAACCCATTTGAACAGCCTCAATCGCTTCCTCGATCAGGCTGCCGAGCACGTACCGCTGCAGGCCAGTGACGAGTTGCAGCGAGCCTTGCACACCCTCAAGGGCAGCGCGTCGATGGCCGGCGTGCTGCCGATTGCCGAGCTGGCGGCGTCGCTGGATCAACTGGCCCGGGAGTACAAGGCGCACCGGATTGCCCTCGACCTGGACGAAGTCGAGTTGCTGCTGGAAGCCGAAGGCTTGTTCCGCCTGGGGCTGCGACAGCTCAAGAGCGACCCGCTGGCCGAAATCCCCGGCGCCCGTTCGTTGATTGAACGCACCCGGACATTGCTGGCCGAACATCTGCAAAGCCTGTCGAGCGCGCCCGGCACGGGGCTGCGGATCAAACGCGACCCGCAACTGATCAACAACTTCCTCGCCCAGGGCATGGACATCCTGCTGGACGCCGAAAGCCTGTTGCAGCGCTGGCAGCAGCATCCCGGCGAGCGCCAGGAACTCAGCGCGCTGCTGGACGAATTGACCACCCTCGGCGAAGGCGCGCACCTGGCCGACCTGCATCCGGTGGATGAACTCTGTGAAGCCTTGCTCGATCTCTATGGCGCTGTAGAAGAAAGCAGCCTGGCGGTCAGCGACAGGTTTTTCCACGAAGCACAAAGTGCCCACGAAGCGCTGATCAACATGCTCGATGAACTGGCTGCCGGCCAGGAAGTCACTGCGCAACCGCAGCGGGTGCGGGCCTTGCGCGACTTGCTGGATGAGAGTCTCGACCCATCCGCCATGGGCCTGATTCGCAGTGATGGCAGCCGCACCCTGAGTATTCGAGAACTGGGCGGCGCCACGGCCGAGCTGGAGCAGGCCGCGACTGAGGTGGATCTGGACGACGAAATCGTTTCGATCTTTCTTGAGGAAGCGGTGGATATCCTTGAAAGCGCCGGCCAGGCCTTGCAACGCTGGTTGAGCGACCCGGAAAACGCCGCGCCGCTACTGTCTTTACAGCGCGATTTGCACACCCTCAAGGGCGGTGCGCGGATGGCCGAGGTCGAGCCGGTCGGCGATCTGGCCCATGAGCTGGAAAGCCTTTATGAAGGCCTGGTGGACCGCCGTTACTGCCACAGCGAAGCGCTGGCGCAGTTGCTGCAACAGAGCCATGACCGACTGGCCGTGTTCCTCGAACAGTTGCAGCACAACCGTCCGTTGGGCGATCCGGGCGAATTGATCGAGGCCATTCGTGAGTTTCGTCTGGGTAATGCCGGCAGTGCCGAGGTGATCGAACCGGCGGCCAGCAACGACTCGCCGGGGCATGATCCCGAGCTTCTGGAAATCTTCCTCGAAGAAGGTTTCGACATCATCGAAAACTCCGGCGCAGCATTGTTGCGCTGGCAGGCCGAGCCTTCGAATCGTCAGGAAGTGGAAACCCTGCTGCGCGACCTGCATACCCTCAAGGGTGGCGCGCGAATGGTGGAAATCGCGACGATCGGCGACCTGGCCCATGAGCTGGAATTCCTCTACGAAGGCTTGTCCGCTGGCGCGCTGCAACCGACCGCGGCGCTGTTCACGCTGTTGCAAAGCAGCCATGACCGACTGGCGCAGATGCTCGACGCCACCCGCGCCGGTCAGCCACTTCCACCGGCCGATCAGCTGATCGAGGCGATCAAGAATTTCAGCCACCCGGCGGTGCCCGAAACACCGACACCGGTGGCGATGCCCGCAGCGCCCAAAGCCGAGCCAGCCGCGTTGCAACCCGAAGGCGCCGACACGGTCAAGGTCTCGGCGGAGTTGCTCGACGACCTGGTCAACCTGGCCGGGGAGACTTCGATCTTCCGTGGCCGTATCGAACAACAGGTCAACGATGCGCGGGTGGCCCTGAGCGAAATGGAAACCACCATCGAGCGCATGCGCGACCAGTTGCGCCGCCTCGATACCGAAACCCAGGGGCGGATTCTCAGCCGTCAGCAAGTCGAGGCCGAACGCCTGGGTTATGAAGAGTTCGACCCGCTGGAGATGGACCGTCACTCGCAGTTGCAACAGCTGTCGCGGGCATTGTTCGAGTCCGCCTCCGACCTGCTTGACCTCAAGGAAACCCTCGACCGGCGCAATCAGGATGCGGAAAATCTGCTGCAACAGCAGGGCCGCATCAACACCGAATTGCAGGAAGGCCTGATGCGCACGCGCATGGTGCCGTTCGAGCGAATGCTGCCGCGTTTGAAACGCATCGTGCGTCAGGTTTCCAGCGAACTGGGCAAGGATGTGGAGTTCATCGTTGGCAACGCCGAAGGCGAGATGGACCGCAACGTCCTCGAGCGCATGGCCGCGCCGCTGGAACACATGCTGCGCAACGCCGTCGACCATGGGCTGGAATCGGCCGAGGTACGGATCGCGGCCGGGAAACCGGCCCAGGGCAAGATCACCCTCGACTTGTCGCGAGAGGGTGGCGACATCATTTTCGACATCTGCGACGACGGTGCCGGCGTGCCGCTGGACGCCGTGCGGCGCAAGGCGATCAAGCGCGGCTTGCTCGCCCCGGACAGCGACATCAGCGACCGCGACGTGCTGCAATTCATCCTGCAACCGGGGTTTTCCACCGCCGAGAAAATCACCCAGATCTCCGGGCGTGGCGTCGGCATGGACGTGGTTCACGAAGAAGTCCGGCAGCTCGGCGGCACCATGAGCATCGACTCGACGTCGGGGCAGGGTGTGCATTTCCGGATTCGCCTGCCGTTCACCGTGTCGGTCAACCGCGCGCTGATGGTGCAGTGCGGGGAGGATCAATATGCGATCCCGCTGAACACCATCGACGGCATCGTTCGCGTGCTGCCCAACGAACTCGAAGGGCATTACCGGCTCGATCCACCGAGCTACGAATACGCCGGGCAACGCTATGAGCTGTGCTACCTCGGCGATCTGCTGAAAACCAGTACCCGCCCGAAACTGCTGGGCCAGAGCCTGCCGTTGCCGGTATTGCTGGTGCAGTGCAACGAACGGCACGTTGCGGTGCAGGTGGACGCCATGGCCGGCACCCGGGAAATCGTGGTCAAAAGCCTCGGCCCGCAATTTGCCGCAGTGCAGGGTTTGTCCGGTGCGACGATTCTCGGCGATGGTCGGGTGGTGCTGATTCTCGACTTGCTGGCGCCGATCCGCGCGATGCAAGCGCAGGTGCCGCAACGACCGGTGACACAGGACGTCGAGCCCGAGGCGCAACGGCCGTTGCTGGTGCTGGTGGTCGATGATTCGGTCACCGTGCGCAAGGTCACCAGCCGTCTGCTGGAGCGCCACGGCATGAACGTACTGACCGCCAAGGACGGTGTCGACGCCATGCTACTGCTGGAAGAACACATGCCCGATCTGATGCTGTTGGACATCGAAATGCCGCGCATGGATGGCTTTGAAGTGGCCACCCAAGTGCGCGCCGACGAGCGCTTGCAGCATCTGCCGATCATCATGATCACCTCCCGCACCGGCCAGAAACACCGCGACCGCGCCATGGCCATCGGCGTCAACGACTACCTCGGCAAGCCGTATCAGGAATCGGTGCTGCTCGACAGCATCGCCCGTTGGAGCAAAACCCATGCATGAGCACCGCTCCAGCAACCTTACGGGGTTGCTGCTGCCCCTGGCCGACCGCAACCTGATTCTGCCCAACGTTGCCGTCGCCGAACTCATCGACTATCAGCCGGGGGCTTTCGATCTCGATACACCGCCGTGGTACCTGGGGCGGGTGACCTGGCGCGAACGGCAGATTCCACTGCTCAGTTTCGAGTCGGCGTGTGGCAACAAAGTGGTGATCGGCGAGCGGGCGCGGATCGTCATCCTCAACGCCCTCGGCGGGCGGCCTGAGTTGAAGTTCATTGCGCTGCTGGTGCAGGGGATTCCGCGTTCTTACAAGCTCGACAGTCAGTTGAGTTATGTTGACGTGCCGTTGTGTTCGCTGGAGAAGGCGGCGGTGCAGGTGGGGGAGCAAGTGGCCAAGGTGCCTGACTTGCTCGCGCTGGAAGACCTGCTTGTGAATGCGGGTCTGGTCTGACCGGACCCTGTGGCGAGGGAGCTTGCTCCCGCTGGGTCGCGAAGCGGCCCCAAAACCTGTCATCGATGTGTGTCAGGTACACCAAGCACAATGGTTTTACGACTGCTTCGCAGCCGAACGGGAGCAAGCTCCCTCGCCACAGGGGGTTGTGCGTTAAACCCCGGCCCGAGCCTTCATCTGCAACGACTCATGATGATCCAGCACCCGCTCCACCAACAACTGCACGCCATCGGCCAAACGGCTGAGCGCCAAGGCTACAGAGCGGCGTGAGCCTTCCACATCGTCCGCGAGATCGGCAGCAATGGCGCTGATGGACAGCAGGTCTTCGGAGGCATTGGCCAGAAGGGCTTCGGTGTCGATGTCGGGGGAGACGCTGAAGAGGCGGAGTTTGCGGCGTTTGGCCGGTTTTTCGTGGAGCGGAGGGAAGTAATGGGAGAAGGCGCGGTCGGCGGCTTCCTTCATTTTTTCTGCATCGAGGGATGCTTGGGAATCAGTGTCGGTTTCCGGGGGATTGGGAGTAGCTTTGAACATAGTGAAGCTCCATTTAATGAGTTTCAGCTGCTCCATTCGGTTCCAGCCGAAGGGGTGGCAGCTGTACGCAGGCTGGAACCCGGGCAAACGGACAAAACCCGGCAGACACTAAGGTCTCCCGCGCACAGCCGCCATAACGGAGTGCACACATTAAAGGTGCGCAAGCATACGTTATGAAAGGCGCTTTTGCCTCGTTAACACCTCGGGATTCCAGGCCCGGTCGCTGAGGTTGTCAGCGACACACAAACGATAAAGATCAACGCAAAACCTCACCAGTCAGCGGCTTCCGGCATTGCTGTAGGCAGCAACGCACGACTGTGTAGCCTCTCACCGTTCCTGCCGACAAACTTTTAAACACAAAACCCCAGGCTGTCGGACCTCCCTGTGGCGAGGGGGCTTGCCCCCGTTGGGTTGCGAAGTAGCCCCAAAACCTGCAACCGAGGTGTATCAGGTACACCGAGAACAATGGTTTTACGACTGCTTCGCAACCCAACGGGGGCAAGCCCCCTTGCCACAAAGGTTTCTGCATTAGGTTGAAGATTCCCAAAAAGGGACCTATCGTTCCTTTTTTGGGACTTATCGGTCGTTGCCGTGAAAAACCTGTCATTGAGCGAAGCCTTGTTCACCACCACCCAGCAAAAAGTGCTCGGCCTGCTGTTTGGTAAACCCGACCGAAGTTTTTACGCCAACGAGATCGCCCGCTGGGCTCAAGTGGGTAAAGGCAGCCTCATGCGCGAGCTGGATCGGTTGCAGCGGGCAGGCGTGCTGACCATGACCCGTCAGGGCAACCAGACCCACTATCAAGCCAATCCCGACTGCCCGATCTATGCCGAACTGCTGGGCATTGCCCGCAAAACCTTTGGTATTACAGAGCCTCTGCGTCAGGCGCTTCAACCCTTTGCCGAACAGATCACCTGGGCATTTGTGTACGGCTCTATCGCCAAGGATCAGGCAAACGCATCCAGTGACATTGATCTCATGCTGATCGGCGAGGGCCTGCACTACAGTGAAGTGATGGAGCGGCTTATACCAATGGAGGAGCAGTTGGGCCGCGTCCTCAACCCGACGCTCTACACCCCCGACGACTGGGCCGCAAAACTGGCGGCTGAAAATAGTTTTGTCGTGCGGGTAGCGCAGCAGGACAAGATCAATCTGATGGGGGGAAACCCTTTGGAGTCCAAGGATGGGCAGCAACGAGAACCTGGAAAACCTGTTACGTAGTGGTGGACTGAAAGCTGAGCCGCCGGATCGCAAGGAATGCGAAGGGCTGATGCGTTCGGCTGTGGATCGATTGAAGGACGCCCAAACGTCTTCACTTTCCTTCGCGAGTCGTTTCGACCTGGCATACAACGCTGCCCATGCCCTTGCACTGACGGCTCTTCGTTTGTGCGGCTACCGTTCAGACAAACGCTATCTGGTGTTTCAGTGCCTGGTTCATACCGCTGATATTGGCAAAGTACAGGTTCGGCTATTCGCCCTGTGTCATGAGCGACGAAACCTGGCGGAGTACGAAGGCTATATGGATGAAGATCCGGCGCTGTTGGCGCAGTTGTTGGAAAGTGCTGAACAGCTTCTGATTCGAGTGCAGGAACAGATGGCGTCCTTCAGTTCATCGCGGACCTGATCGGGGCGGTGTTCGATCATTACGGTCAGCGTAACGATCCGTCTCTCTGCTTGATTGATGCCCCCCACCCAACACTCCTAAGGTGACTCCCACGACAGCGAACCCGTGGAGTGGTCATGACAACAACAATATCCCCCGACTCGCGATGGACGCGGCGGCGCAGCGAAAAGCAGCGGCGTCTCGAATTGGTGAAGGGGCTTGCCGATGGTGTGGTGTTGCCCACCGACAAGATCGTGGCGGCGCTGGAGGCGTTGATCTTGCCCGGCGACCGTGTGGTGCTGGAGGGCAATAACCAGAAGCAGGCGGATTTCCTTTCCCGCTCCCTGGCCAAGGCCGATCCGGGCAAGCTGCATGACTTGCACATGATCATGCCCAGCGTCGGGCGCTCCGAGCACCTGGATCTGTTTGAGCGCGGCATTGCCCGCAAGCTCGACTTCTCGTTCGCCGGCACCCAGAGCCTGCGCATCAGCCAGTTGCTCGAAGACGGTTTGCTGGAAATCGGCGCGATCCACACCTACATCGAGCTCTATGCGCGGCTGGTGGTGGACCTGATCCCCAACGTCGTGCTCTCGGCCGGTTTCATGGCCGACCGTGCGGGCAACATCTACACCGGCCCAAGCACCGAAGACACGCCCGCATTGATTGAACCGGCGGCGTTCAGCGACGGCATCGTCATCGTCCAGGTCAATCAACTGGTGGACGATGTCAGCGAGTTGCCGCGCGTGGATATCCCCGCGTCCTGGGTCGATTTCGTGGTGGTGGCGGACAAGCCGTTCTACATCGAACCGTTGTTCACCCGCGACCCACGCCACATCAAGCCTGTGCATGTGTTGATGGCGATGATGGCGATCCGTGGGATCTACGAAAAACACAACGTCCAGTCGCTGAACCACGGCATCGGCTTCAACACCGCCGCCATCGAATTGATCCTGCCGACTTACGGCGAGTCCCTCGGCCTCAAGGGCAAGATCTGCCGCAACTGGACGCTCAATCCGCATCCAACCCTAATCCCGGCCATCGAAAGTGGCTGGGTCGAAAGCGTGCATTGCTTCGGCACCGAACTGGGCATGGAAAACTACATCGCCGCCCGGCCTGACGTGTTCTTCACCGGTCGCGATGGCTCCTTGCGCTCCAACCGGATGTTCAGTCAGCTCGCCGGGCAATACGCGGTGGACCTGTTCATCGGCGCGACCCTGCAAGTCGATGGCGATGGTCATTCTTCGACAGTGACTCGCGGTCGCCTGGCCGGTTTCGGTGGTGCGCCGAACATGGGGCACGACCCGCGCGGGCGTCGTCACGGCACGCCAGCCTGGCTCGACATGCGCCACACCGACGCGGCCGAGCCGATGCTCGAGCGCGGCAAGAAACTCGTGGTGCAGATGGTCGAGACCTTCCAGGAGGGCGGCAAACCGACCTTCGTCGAAACCCTCGACGCGGTGGAGGTGGCGAAGAAAAGCGGCATGCCGCTGGCGCCGATCATGATCTATGGCGACGACGTCACCCATCTGCTCACCGAAGAAGGCATTGCCTACTTGTACAAGGCTCGCTCCCTCGAAGAGCGCCAGGCGATGATCGCTGCTGTCGCCGGGGTGACCGCCATCGGCTTGCGCCACAACCCCAAAGACACCGCGCGCATGCGCCGCGAAGGCCTGATCGCCTTGCCCGAAGACCTCGGCATCCGCCGCACCGACGCCACTCGCGAACTGCTCGCAGCGAAAAGCGTGGCCGATCTGGTGGAATGGTCCGGTGGCCTCTACAACCCGCCCGCCAAGTTCAGGAGCTGGTAATGCACGCATTCAACCTGCAACCGAAAACGTTAACCCAGCCCTTGTCGATGCCCGAACGGCTGGCGGACCTGGCGGTGGACGCGCTGATCGACGAAGCGGACCTGTCGCCGAAACCGGCGCTGGTGGACCGTCGCGGCAATGGTGCGCACACCGATTTGCACCTCGGGCTGATGCACGCTTCGGCGTTGTCCCTGTGGCCGGCGTTCAAGGCAATGGCGGACGCGGCCATCGAGTTCGGTGAAGTCGGCCTGCCCCTGCGTGAAGCTGTCGGGTGCATTGGTCGTGAAGGCGAGCAAGTGATGCTCGCTACTACGGGCGGTGTGAACACCCATCGTGGGGCGATCTGGGCCTTGGGGCTTCTGGTCACGGCCGTTGCGCTGGAACCTGAGTCCAGTGCCGCAAGCGCCATCACCTTGCGCGCTGCGCGCCTGGCCCTTCTCGACGACCGTTACGCCCCGCGTTCGCTCAGCCACGGCGCGCAAGTCGCACAGCGTTACGGCGCACGCGGTGCCCGTGAAGAAGCACAGCTCGGTTTCCCGGCGGTGATTCAACGCGCACTGCCGCAACTCAAACGCAGCCGCGACGCAGGCCATGCCGAACAGAACGCCCGGCTCGACGCCTTGCTGGCGATCATGACGACACTGGCCGACACCTGCGTGCTCTACCGCGCCGGCGAAACCGGCCTGCACACCATGCAACTCGGCGCTCAAGCCGTGCTCGATGCCGGCGGCAGCGCCAGCCTCGCCGGTCGCCGCCGTTTGCATGAGCTGGACCAACAATTAATCGCGTTGAATGCCTCGCCCGGTGGCGCTGCGGACTTGCTCGCAGCCTGCCTGTTCATCGACCGCATTGAGTCGCGCGACGGCATCTCCCAGGGAGCGTTTTGATGGAAACCTTATCCTTTGAATTCCCCGCCGGGCAGCCGCCACGGGGCAGGGCGCTGGTGGGCTGTGTGGGCTCGGGCGATCTGGAAGTGCTGATCGAACCAGGGCTGGCGGGCAAGTTGACGATCCAGGTGCAGACCTCGGTCAATGGCAGCGAACAACGCTGGCAGCATCTGTTCGCACGGATGTTCGATGGCCAGACACCGCCCGCGATGGCGATCGATATCCACGATTTCGGCGCCACCCCCGGCGTAGTGCGCTTGCGTCTGGAACAGGGCTTTGAGGAGATCGGTCATGACTGACAGCGCAGCCTTGTTGAATAAACACAGCTTCGTCGAACTCGGTGCGCGGCAACGCGCCAAGGCTTTGCTCGACGTTGGCACCTTCCGCGAATTGCTCGACCCGTTTCAGCGCGTCATGTCGCCATGGCTGTCGCGCCAGGGCGTGGTGCCGCAAGCCGATGACGGCGTGGTGATCGCCAAGGGCAGCATTGGCGGTTTGCCGGTGGTGATCGCGGCCATCGAAGGCGCGTTTCAGGGCGGCAGCCTGGGTGAAGTCGGCGGGGCGAAGATTGCCGGTGCGCTGGAACTGGCCGCCGAGGACAACCGCAAAGGCATTCCCACCCGTGCCGTGTTGCTGCTGGAAACCGGCGGCGTGCGTTTGCAGGAAGCCAATCTCGGGCTGGCGGCGATTGCCGATATTCATGCGGCGATCGTCGATCTGCGCCAGTACCAACCGGTAATCGGCGTGGTCGCCGGTAGCGTCGGCTGTTTTGGTGGGATGTCGATTGCCGCCGGGTTGTGCAGTTATTTGCTGGTGACTCAGGAAGCACGCCTTGGCCTCAACGGCCCGCAGGTGATCGAGCAGGAAGCCGGGCTTGAGGAATACGACTCCCGTGATCGCCCGTTTATCTGGAGCCTGACCGGCGGCGAGCAACGCTTCGCCAGTGGCTTGGTGGATCGCTACGTCGCTGACGACGTGGCGCAGATTCAGCAGCAGGTCGGCGAATTGTTCAAGCAAGGTTTGCCGAGTCAACAACGCAGCCGTCAGGCCGAGTGGTTCTTGCAACGGCTGGCCCGTCTGGACGCCGAACCGCAAATCGAGCCGTCAGTGGTTCGCGATCTGTATCAAGGAGAGCGCTCATGAGTTCGTATTCCCTGAGAGGCCTGAACTGGTTCAACGCCTTGCGCGCTGGCGCGAAATCGGTCGAGGGTTTGCCGGCTTCGTTGAAAGTCGCCGACGGTGTACTGGGCGATCAGCCCGTGCGGTTTATTGCGGTGGTGGCCGACCCCGACAACCGCTTCGTCCGCGCCCGCAATGGCGAGGTTGGTCTGCTGGAAGGTTGGGGGCTGGCCAAAGCGGTGGATGAGGTGATCGAAGCCGATCGGGATACACCGCACAAACGGGCGTTGATCGCCGTCGTCGATGTGCCGAGCCAGGCTTACGGTCGGCGCGAAGAAGCCCTTGGCATTCATCAAGCCCTGGCCGGTGCGGCGGACAGTTATGCCCGCGCTCGACTGGCCGGGCATGCGGTGATCGGTTTGCTGGTGGGCAAGGCGATGTCCGGGGCGTTTCTGGCTCACGGGTATCAGGCCAACCGGCTGATCGCGTTGCGCGATCCGGGGGTGATGGTGCATGCGATGGGCAAGGCGTCGGCGGCGCGGGTGACGTTGCGCAGCGTCGAAGAGCTGGAGGCGTTGGCCGCCAGCGTGCCGCCGATGGCCTATGACATCGACAGCTATGCCAGCCTGGGGTTGCTCTGGGAAACCTTGTCGGTGGATCAGATCGAGCAGCCGACGACGGCGGATCTGGCTCGCGTGACGGAGTGCCTGAGCCAGGCGATTGGCGATGTCGCTGCCAACGGTCGCGATCTGAGCCGCCGCCAGGGGGCGAGTAACCGCGCCGCGTCGAGCAAGGTTCGCCAGTTGCTGAGAGCGCAGTGGTGAACAGGTTTCTGCCCCACGACCTGCTTTGGGGGATGACCCCGGAGCAGTTGCCGGCGGATGCGCCTGGGTGGGTGGTCGAGTCGATCAGCGCGGGTCAGCCGGTGGTAGTCCGGCGCGCGATCACCGCGCCGGGTCAAATCGCGGTCGGAGTGCGTGGGCGCTTGCGTGAGCAGCGTTATGCAACGTCGATGGTCGCTGCTGCGATTTCTCATCGGGTACAGCCGGAAGAGCTTTGCCATGTCGAGTCGACTCGCGACCTGCCGGCCCTGCGAACGCTGGCGCACTTGCGGCCGATGCTCGACGCCTGCGGTTGGGTGTGGGGTGTCAGCGGTAGCGCCGGGTTCGAATTGGCCAGCGGTTTTACGGCGCTCCATGAGCGCAGCGACCTCGACTTGATCCTGCGTACACCGCAGCCGTTGAGCCGTACTCAAGCGCGGGCATTGATGATGCTTCTCGGCAGCGCCGAGTGTCTGGTGGACATGCAGTTGCAGACGCCCAATGGCGCTGTTGCCCTGCGCGAATGGGCTGGCCCGTCGCAACGGGTTCTACTCAAGAACGCCCATGAAGCGTGCCTGGTGTCCGATCCGTGGAACCCGCAGGAGCAAGCAGCGTGAGCAGCTTGCTGGTGTTCCCCGGTCAGGGCGCGCAGCAGCCGGGCATGCTCCATCGCTTGCCTCGGGAAACGCTGATCGAGGCCAGCGAGGTGCTTGGCGAAGACGTCTTGCTGCTCGATTCTGCCGAGGCGTTGCAGTCGACAAGGGCGGTTCAGCTGTGCCTGCTGATTGCCGGCGTCGCCGCTGCACGCCAGTTATCCATGGCGCCGGATTACGTGGCGGGACTGTCCATCGGTGCCTATCCGGCGGCGGTGGTTGCGGGCGCCTTGAGTTTCAGTGATGCACTGCATCTGGTCAGCCTGCGCGGTGAGCTGATGCAGCAGGCATATCCTCAGGGTTACGGCATGACCGCGATCATCGGTCTGGAACTGGCCACGGTGGAGGGGTTGCTGGCGCAGGTTCACTGTGTTGACACGCCGGTTTACCTGGCCAACATCAACGCCGATAACCAGGTGGTGATTGCTGGCAGTGATTCGGCGATGAAAGCAGTTGCCGACCTGGCGCGCAGCCGTGGCGCCGGTCTGGCCAAGCGTCTGGCGGTCAGCGTGCCGTCCCATTGCCCGCTGCTGGAAACACCGGCGAAAACCCTGGCCGAAGCCTTCGCCAAGGTGCAATTGAAAACGCCGACCCTGGGTTACCTGAGCGGCAGTCGCGCACGGCCTGTCATCAACACTGACGCCTTGCGCGATGACCTGGCGTTCAACATGTGCCGCGTCGTCGATTGGCGCGGTACGGTGCAAAGCGCTTACGAGCGCGGCGTGCGTCTACAGATCGAACTGCCGCCCGGTGCGGTGTTGACCGGGCTGGCGCGCCGGGTGTTCGAGCAGGGCACCGTGATTGCCTATGACGGTGCACGGCTCGATACCTTGCAGGCACTGTTGCGTGAGGAGGGAAGCCGCCAACCCTAGATCACCGACTCAGGTTGCGAACTACAAAAACAACAATTCCGACGATGCACTTTGAGGACTACAACAATGATTATTTACGGTGTGGCGCTGTTGGCGATCTGTACGCTGGCAGGGGTGATCATGGGTGACATGCTCGGCGTGTTGCTGGGTGTGAAATCCAACGTCGGCGGGGTCGGGATCGCGATGATCCTGCTGATTTGCGCGCGGTTGTGGATGCAAAAACGCGGCGGCATGACCAAGGATTGCGAGATGGGCGTCGGCTTCTGGGGCGCCATGTACATTCCGGTGGTTGTTGCCATGGCGGCGCAACAGAACGTGGTCACCGCCCTGCACGGCGGCCCGGTGGCGGTGCTGGCGGCGATCGGTTCGGTGGTGCTCTGCGGCTGCACCATTGCGTTGATCAGCCGAACCCACAAAGGCGAACCCTTGCCCGATGAACCGGTGGACATAACACCGGTCGGCACGCCAGTAGGAGGTCGCTGATATGTGGGAACTCATTGAGAAAGGCCTGGTAAATAACAGTCTGGTCACGGCATTCGCGTTTGTTGGCGTAATCATGTGGGTGTCGGTGATTCTGTCCAAGCGCCTGACTTTCGGGCGGATTCATGGCTCGGCGATTGCCATCGTCATCGGCCTGGTGCTGGCCTGGGTTGGCGGCACCATGACCGGCGGGCAAAAAGGCCTGGCGGATCTGTCACTGTTTTCCGGCATCGGTTTGATGGGCGGCGCCATGTTGCGTGACTTCGCCATCGTTGCCACGGCGTTCGAGGTGCAGGCCACCGAAGCGAAAAAGGCCGGGATGATTGGCGTCATCGCGCTGCTGCTGGGCACGATTCTGCCGTTCATTGTCGGGGCGAGCATTGCCTGGGTGTTCGGTTATCGCGATGCGATCAGCATGACCACCATTGGCGCGGGTGCGGTGACGTACATCGTCGGGCCGGTGACGGGTGCTGCGATTGGGGCCTCATCCGATGTGATGGCGCTGTCGATTGCCACCGGGTTGATCAAGGCGATTCTGGTGATGGTCGGCACGCCGGTGGCGGCGCGCTGGATGGGCCTGGATAACCCGCGCTCGGCGATGGTATTTGGCGGCTTGGCCGGGACGGTGAGTGGTGTGACTGCCGGGTTGGCGGCGACGGATCGGCGGTTGGTGCCGTATGGAGCGCTGACGGCGACGTTCCATACCGGGCTTGGATGCTTGCTTGGGCCTTCGTTGCTGTACTTCGTTGTTCGCGGGATTGTTGGTTAACGGATGACTGCTTCTTGTGGCGAGGGAGCTTGCTCCCGCTGGGCTGCGCAGTAGCCCCAACTTCTACCACCGAGGTGTATCAGGTAAATCCGGTGGCCTGATTTTGCGGGCGCTCAGCACTCGAGCGGGAGCAAGCGCCCTCGCCACAAGGTTTCAAGCCTGGCGATTGGCATACATCCGGCACTCCGCCAACAGCGCCAGCAAATTCGGGTCACGTTCCTTGGCCTTGAGAAATACCACGCCAATGTGCTGCTGCAACCGGTACTTTTCCTGCAATGGAATCAGCTTCACCCGGTTCTCATACACCGCCGCAATCCGCCCCGGCAGCAACGCATAACCCACCCCCGAGCTGACCATGCTCAGCAGGGTGAAGATGTCGTTGACCTGCATCGCCACCTTCGGCTCGAACCCCGCCTGCTTGAACACTCGAATGCCGTCCTGGTGCGTGGCGAAGCCTTGGGTCAAGGTGATGAACGTTTCGTTGCGAACCTCGGCCAGGTCGACTTCGCTCCGCTGGGCAAAGGGCGAGTCCGCCGGGGTGGCGAGGAAGATGTCATCGGAAAACAGCGGGATCTGCTCGCAGTCCGGGTCGTTGACGCTGTCGTCCAGAGACACCAGGATCGCGTCGACTTCCATGTTCTTGAGCTTGTACAGCAGGTCGATGTTCGAGCCCAGGATCAGGTCGATATTGAGTTCGCTGCGGCGGATTTTCAGGCCCATGATCAGCTGCGGCACAGTCTTCACCGTCAGCGAATACAGCGAGCCGAGCTTGAAGCGTTCGGCGGAGAACCCGGCGGCTTCGCGGGTCAGGCGCACGGTTTCGAGCACGTCCTGAATCAGCTTCTGCGCCCGCTCTTCCAGCACATAAGCGCTTTCCAACGGGGTCAGGTTGCGCCCTTCGTGCTTGAATAGCGGGCAACGCAGGGCGCTTTCCAGGGAGTGGATGGCGCGGTGCACGCTGACGTTGCTGGTCTGCAACTCGACGGCGGCGCGGGCCAGGTTGCCGGTGCGCATGAAGGCCAGGAACACTTCGAGTTTTTTCAGGGTCAACTCTTCATCGATCAACATGGGCCAGACTCTTATTCGTATGTCTCGATTGTGCCCAATTGGCTAACGTTTGGCTCGATGGCTTTCGTAGGGGGGCATTGTGTTCTGAAACATTGCGCTTTTAACCTTGAGGCCTGAGCCTTGCGCGCGGCGGTAATGAACGTAGAGGTGAGCAACACATGTATCACGGGGAAAGATTGAACGCCTGGACGCATTTGGTTGGGGCGGTGGCGGCATTGGTCGGGGGCGTGTGGCTGCTGGTGATCGCCAGTATGGATGGCAGTCCGTGGAAGATCGTCAGTGTGGCGATTTACGCGTTTACCTTGCTGGTGCTCTACAGCGCCTCGACCGTGTACCACAGCGTGCGTGGGCGCAAGAAAGCGATCATGCAGAAGGTCGATCACTTTTCGATCTACTTGCTGATTGCCGGTAGTTACACGCCGTTCTGCCTGGTGACCCTGCGCGGGCCATGGGGCTGGACCTTGTTCGGGATTGTCTGGGGGCTGGCGCTGATCGGTATCCTGCAAGAGATCAAACCGCGCTCGGAAGCACGGATTCTGTCGGTCGTGATTTACGCGGTGATGGGCTGGATCGTGCTGGTGGCGGTCAAGCCGTTACTGGCGGCACTGGGCCCTGTCGGCTTTACCTTGCTGGCGTCGGGCGGGGTGTTGTACACCGTGGGGATTATCTTTTTTGCCCTCGACCATCGTCTGCGCCACGCCCATGGGATCTGGCATCTGTTCGTGATAGCCGGGAGTTTGCTGCACTTTGTGGCGATTTGGTTCTACGTCTTGTGACTGCTTTTGTGGCGAGGGGGCAAGCCCCTCGCCACAAGTCCCTAGAAGTCACCCCAGAGTTGTTGGGCCACCGCCAATGCCACCACCGGCGCGGTTTCGGTGCGCAGCACGCGCGGGCCGAGGCGGGCGGCGTGGAAACCGCCAGCCTTGGCCTGTTCGACTTCGACGTCGGACAAGCCGCCCTCCGGACCGATCAGGAACGCCAGGCTTGCAGGTTTGGCGTGGCTCACCAGCGGCTCGGCCACCGGATGCAGCACCAGTTTCAATTCGGCCGCGGTCTGCTTCAACCAGTCAGCCAACAGCAATGGCGGATGAATCACCGGCACCCGTGAGCGCCCACACTGCTCGCAGGCGCTGATCGCCACCTGACGCCAGTGCATCAGGCGTTTGTCGGCGCGTTCGTCCTTGAGGCGGACTTCGCAGCGGTCGGTGAAAATCGGGGTGATTTCGGTGACGCCCAGTTCGGTGGCTTTTTGAATCGCCCAGTCCATCCGCTCGCCACGGGACAAACCCTGGCCGAGATGGACCGCCAGCGACGACTCGACCTGACCGGTAAAGCTTTCATCGATTTGCACCACCACGCGCTTCTTGCCGACTTCCACCAGCGTGCCGCGAAACTCGTGGCCCGAGCCGTCGAACAGCTGCACCGCATCACCCTCGGCCATGCGCAGCACACGGCTGATGTAATGCGCCTGGGCTTCGGGCAGCTCGTGTTCGCCGGTGCTCAAAGGGGCGTCGATAAAGAAGCGGGACAGTCTCATCTTGGGTCTCTACGGTAAGTTCGGATCGAGTTGCTTTTGTGGCGAGGGAGCTTGCTCCCGTTCGAGCGCGAAGCGGTCGCAAGGTTTGCCTGACACTCCTCAGTGCCAGGTTTTGGGGTTGCTACTCAGCCCAGCGGGAGCAAGCTCCCTCGCCACAGGGTTACTACTCAGTGGCAGCTAGCCCGGATCGCGATAGCCCGGATGAAAGTCCTTCGGTACCGCCACGCTGACGCTGTCACGGGTGGCGATGTCGATGCCTTCGCTGGCCACTTCGGCCAGAAAATCGATCTGCTCCGGGGTAATCACGTAAGGCGGCAGGAAATACACCACGCTGCCCAACGGCCTCAGTAAAGCACCTCGTTGCAGTGCATGCTGGAACACGGTCAAACCGCGACGTTCCTGCCACGGGTAAGCGGTCTTGCTGGCCTTGTCCTTGACCATCTCGATCGCCAGCACCATGCCGGTCTGGCGCACTTCAGAGACGTTCGGGTGATCGGCCAGGTGCGCGGTGGAGGAGGCCATGCGCTGGGCCAGGGCCTTGTTGTTCTCGATGACGTTGTCTTCTTCGAAGATATCCAGCGTCGCCAATGCCGCCGCGCAGGCCAGTGGATTGCCGGTATAGCTGTGGGAATGCAGGAAGGCGCGCAGGGTCGGGTAGTCGTCGTAGAACGCGCTGTAGACCTCATCGGTGGTCAGGCAGGCCGCCAACGGCAGGTAACCGCCAGTCAGGGCCTTGGACAGGCAGAGGAAGTCCGGGCGGATACCAGCCTGTTCGCAGGCGAACATTGTGCCGGTACGACCGAAGCCGACGGCGATTTCATCGTGGATCAGGTGCACGCCATAACGATCACAGGCGTCGCGCAGCAGCTTGAGGTACACCGGGTGATACATGCGCATGCCGCCGGCGCCCTGAATCAGCGGCTCCAGAATCACGGCGGCCACGGTATCGTGGTTGTCGGCCAGGGTCTGCTCCATGGCGGCGAACATGTTGCGTGAGTGTTCTTCCCAGCTCATGCCCTCGGGGCGCAGGTAGCAATCGGGGCTCGGCACCTTGATGGTGTCCATCAGCAGGGCTTTGTAGGTTTCGGTAAACAGCGGCACGTCGCCCACTGCCATCGCCGCCATGGTCTCGCCGTGGTAGCCGTTGGTGAGGGTGACGAAGCGTTTCTTGTTCGGCTGGCCGCGGTTGAGCCAGTAGTGAAAGCTCATTTTCAGCGCGACTTCGATGCACGACGAACCGTTATCGGCGTAGAAGCACCGGGTCAGGCCTTCGGGCGTCATCTTCACCAGACGCTCGGACAGCTCGATCACCGGCTGATGGCTGAAACCGGCGAGGATCACGTGTTCCAGCTGATCGACCTGATCCTTGATGCGCTGGTTGATCCGCGGGTTGGCGTGGCCGAACACATTGACCCACCAGGAGCTGACGGCGTCGAGGTAGCGTTTGCCTTCGAAGTCTTCCAGCCATACGCCTTCACCGCGCTTGATCGGGATCAGCGGCAGCTGTTCGTGGTCTTTCATCTGGGTGCAGGGATGCCATAACACGGCGAGATCGCGTTCCATCCACTGTTTATTCAGGCCCATTTTCTGTCTCCTCGAGGCTACCCGTGACGTAGGCGGGTAAACAATCGCGCAAGCCTATGCAATGCGCGTCACGGGGACAACCCATTGTGTCGATTGAGCTACTTTGTATAGGACGATAGACGTCGCTGGCGGCGTTTTGATGGCTGACGTATTCTTCGCGGCTCTTTGAGTCGTCTGACTCGTAAAACCGCTATTTCCTCGTGTATTTCCGGAGTTCTCTGAATGTCTGCTGGTTGGCTGCGCGCCTGTGCGCTGGTGATGTTAGGACTGTTCAGCGTTTCGGCGCTGGCCAAGGATAAAACAGCGATCGTGGTCGGCGGCGGGCTTTCGGGCCTCACCGCGGCGTACGAACTGCAGAGCAAAGGCTGGCAGGTCACCTTGCTGGAAGCCAAACCGACCCTGGGCGGTCGTTCCGGCATGGCCACCAGCGAGTGGATCGGCAACGACAAGACCCAACCGGTTTTGAACAAGTACATCTCGACGTTCAAGCTGAGCACCACGCCAGCCCCCGAGTTCGTGCGGACCCCGGGTTACCTGATCGACGGTGAATACTTCAGCGCCGCCGATCTGGCGACTAAACAGCCGGCCACCAGCGACGCGCTGAAACGCTACGAAAAGACTCTGGATGACCTGGCGCGCTCGATCGAAGACCCGCAAAACCCGGCCGCCAACAGCACGCTGTTCGCCCTGGACCAGATCAACGTGGCCAACTGGCTCGATCGCCTGAATCTGCCAGCCACTGCGCGTCAGTTGGTGAATCAGGAGATTCGTACCCGTTACGACGAACCTTCGCGCCTGTCGCTGCTGTATTTTGCCCAACAAAGCCGCGTCTACCGTGGCATTGCTGACCGTGATCTGCGCGCCTCGCGCCTGCCCGGCGGCAGTCCGGTGTTGGCCCAGGCCTTCGTCAAGCAACTGAAAACCATCAAGACCAGTTCCCCGGTTTCGTCCATTACCCAGGACAAGGATGGCGTGAGTGTCAAGGTCGGCAGCGTTGGCTATCAGGCGGACTACGTCGTGCTGGCCGTGCCGTTGCGCGCACTGAGCAAGATCCAGATGACTCCGGCGCTGGACGCCCAGCACATGGGCGCCATCAAGGGCACCAACTACGGCTGGCGTGACCAGATCATGCTGAAGTTCAAGACGCCAGTGTGGGAAAGCAAGGCGCGCATGTCTGGCGAGATCTACAGCAACGCCGGTCTGGGCATGTTGTGGATCGAGCCGGCCTTGAAGGGCGGCGCCAACGTGGTGATCAACATTTCCGGCGACAACGCGCGGGTGATGCAGGCCTTTGGCGACAAGCAAATGGCCGATCAGGTGCTGATTCGTCTGCACGCCTTTTATCCACAGGCACGCGGTTCGTTCACCGGTTATGAAATCCGCCGCTACAGCACTGACCCATCGATGGGCGGCGCTTACCTGGCCTTCGGTCCGGGGCAGATCAGCAAATACTGGCGCCTGTGGGAGCGTCCGCTGCAACGTGTAGCCTTTGCCGGCGAACACACTGACACCTTGTACCCAGGCACCCTGGAAGGCGCCTTGCGCACCGGTCAGCGTGCAGCCAGTCAGCTGGAAGACCTGGCAGCGGGCAAATCGTTTGAACCGGCGAAAGTTGTGCCGGCAGCGACCGCTGCGGCGGCAGGCGCGGCAGTGGCGAAGAAAGGCAACTTCTTCAGCAACATGTTCGGTGGTTCGTCCGATAAAGCGGCCGACAAGGCAGAACCTGCGAAGGTTGAAGCGAAAGCTGAAGAGACCAAGCCTGGCTTCTTCTCGCGGATGTTTGGTGGTGGCTCCGACAAGGCTCCGGCCAAGGCGCCAGAACCCGTGGCCCCCGTTGCTCCGGCACCCGCGCCAGTTGCTGCGCCGGCCCCGGCACCTGCACCGGTTGAGGCACCGAAGCCAGTGGTGCCGGCGCAAGCCGAGCCGGTGAAGAAAGCACCGGCCAAAGCGCCAGTGAAAAAGCCTGCTGCCAAAACCGAGGCCAAAAAGGCTCCGGCCAAGGCAACGGCGAAAAAGGCTGAACCAGTGAAGAAACCAGTGGTGAGTACCGCTGCGAAGGCCCCGGTGGCGACTGAAACCAAGACACAGTAAGTCTTGGGATCAAAAAAAAGCGCGGCAGTGATGCCGCGCTTTTTTTATGTCTTTGCCCCCTCGTAGAGGCCGGCTGATGCTTTGGTACTAAGGCAGATCGACGATATGGACTTCGTCGCCTTGGTAGTCGCTGATATAGGCACAGTTATGATGATCAAGAACCATATGATGCGGGTCGATAGCCCCAGGGATGGGAAACCTGCGAACAATCTTATGGGTGGCGGTATTCACTTCCACGACCTCTTTTTCGGTGTGATCAACGGCGTAAGCGTTCTTTTTGCTAAACACTATTTCCCCTTCGCAAGCCACAAAATCGAAATGCCGGGTGGTCAGTGACCGGGTGTCCAACACGGTCAGTCTTCGAGCGTCCAGACCCACGATATACACTTTTCTACCGTCGGGACTGACAGTAACGGCTGACGGATATTTTTCGGTTTTGATGATGTTGATGACTTCGAACGTCTTGCTGCTGATGACCGTGAGCGCGTCCTGAAAAGGGCGACCAGGGGAATCGGTACTGGAAATATAGAGACGCGAATCGTCCTGGCTGATGTCCACACTTATGGACGGTGAAGGTAACCCTCGGACTCTGCTCACCACATAAGTGCGAGCGTCAATTATCGCCAGCCACTCTTTATCCTGCCGTACGGTGACGTAAACATGCCTCCCGTCCCGGCTCGCGACGACTCCCCAAGGGTGTCTACCCACCGTGATGTTACCCACCGCGTATGTTTCGGTATCAATAACCGAAACCGAACTTGAACCGTAGTTGGTCACGTAAGCTCTTTTCCCCTCATGGCCAAGGGCAATGCTTCGGGGATACTGCTCCACGGCGATGGTGCGGATTACCTTTTTGTTCCGGGTGTCGATGACGGACACATTGTCCGACATGTAATTGCAAACAAATACACGTGATCCATCGTTGCTGATGGCCATCCCTCGCGGTCCTTCCCCTACGGGTATTGAATTGGATTGACTGCGTGTTATCACGGGGGATGAACTCGAATTGTGACTCATGGTAGAACTCCTGTTCAGACACTTGGACTGACGTCCAAGTTCAAGTTCATCAATGACCTGCAATGAAAGCCACTGTTAAATGTGACAGTTCTGACGAGTGGTATCGGCTCATAAATGAATATAAGGAGGGTGCGTGAAGGTTTTTTCCTTCGGTTAACACTCTCTTAACCTCCCGGCCCCAAGGTCTTGATCGTATTTCTCGATATTTCAGAGCGAAATTTTCCGCTTTAAATCGATAGATAACTCGATAGTCTTGGGCGCAGTTCTTACAGGATTTGGGCAATGCAGCTACGTAACTCTTCTTCCCGCTACGGTTGGGTCAGCATCTTTATGCACTGGGGTGTGGCGTTGGCCGTCTTCGGCCTGTTTGCGTTGGGGTTGTGGATGGTCGGTCTCGATTACTACAGCACCTGGCGTAAAGACGCGCCGGATCTGCACAAGAGCATTGGTCTGGTGTTATTTGCCGTGATGTTGCTGCGGGTAGTGTGGCGCTTCATCAGCCCACCGCCGCCGCTCTTGCCAAGCTATAGCCGCATGACCCGCCTTGGCGCCAAGTTCGGCCATTCGTTCCTTTATCTCAGTCTGTTCGCTGTGATGATCGCCGGTTACCTGATTTCCACCGCAGACGGTGTCGGGATTCCGGTGTTTGGCCTGTTTGAAATTCCTGCACTGGTTTCCGGACTACCGGACCAGGCAGACACCGCGGGTGTGATTCATTTGTACCTGGCCTGGCTGCTGGTAATTTTTTCCGGTTTCCATGCGTTGGCTGCATTGAAGCACCACTTTATCGATCGTGATGCGACCCTGACGCGAATGCTGGGGCGCAAAGCCTGATGTTCTACCTCGACTCCAAAGGAATAGAAAGCATGTTGAAAAAGACGCTCGCCGCTCTGGCAATCGGTTCTGCTCTGCTGTCGGCTAACGTGATGGCGGCCGACTATGTGGTCGACAAAGAAGGCCAGCACGCCTTTGTTGACTTCAAGATCAGCCACTTGGGCTACAGCTACATCATCGGTACCTTCAAGGATATCGACGGCAAGTTCAGCTTCGACGCTGCCAAGCCTGAAGACAGCAAGATCGAGTTCAATGTGCGCACCGCCAGCGTGTTCACCAACCACGCCGAACGCGACAAGCACATCGCCAGCGGTGACTTCCTGAACGTGGGCAAATTCGCCGACGCCAAGTTCGTCTCCACCAGCGTCAAACCTACCGGCAAAAACGCCGCCGGCAAAGACACTGCCGACGTGACCGGCAACCTGACCCTGCTGGGCGTGACCAAGCCAATCGTGGTCAAAGCCACGTTCCTGGGTGAAGGCAAGGATCCATGGGGCGGCTACCGTGCCGGCTTCGAAGGCACCACCAGCATCAAGCGTTCCGATTTCGGCAAGCAGAAAGACCTGGGCCCAGCGTCCGACGCGGTCGATCTGTACGTGACGTTTGAAGGTGTCAAAGCGAAATAATCTTCGCACCTGACACAAAAACGCCCCCGATCTCACGATCGCGGGCGTTTTTTATGGTCGGAGAAAATCTGCAGGGATGTTCTCAACTGAAATGAAAATGCCCCGATCGCAAGATCAGGGCATTTTTTATAACGGTGCTAACTCAGCGGTTGCGGGTCAGCAATGCTGGTTTTTCGCCGCGCGGACGGCCTGGCAGTTGATCCAGTTGCTCAGGGGTCGGGAAGCGATCGCTTTTCGATTCCTTGTGAATGATCTTCGGTGCCGGGCTCCGCGGGTTCTGCACGGCCGGTTCCGAACGAGACTGGTCGTCACGGGCCGGACGGCGGTTGCGGGACTCTTCGCGACGGGCCTGGCCGTCACGTGGAGCGCCGTTGCGTGGGCCACTGCGCTTGGCCGGTGGGGTGCCGGTGGTTGCGCCGCTGCTGTTGCGCGGACCGTTCTGGCGACCTTGTGGCTGACCGGCGCGCGGAGCGCCAGCGCCTTGTGCCGGTGCGCCCGGACGGCGGCCACGGCCCTGAGCCGGTTTGGCTTGAGGCACGTAGTCGACGCGGTTACCGAAGTTATCGATATCGTCGTCCAGGAACTCGTCCGGAGCACGGTCGGCGGCAGCGCGAGGGGCCGGGCGCTGTTGCTCGCGGGCCGGAGTGCCTTCGCGTGGCTTGTGTTCACGGGCCGGGCGCTCGCCACGGCCAGCGGCAGGCTTTTCCTTGCCGCCCTTGTCCTTGCCTTTGTCTTTACGACCGCCACCACCCCCGCTGCCGTTCGGGCCGTCGCCGCGTGGGCCACGTGGGGCGCGTGGGTTACGCACATCCGGACGCTCGCGGACTTCCGGTTTCTCGGCTTCCACAGCGCTGGAGTCGAAGCCCATCAGGTCGCCGTCGGCGATTTTCTGCTTGGTCATGCGCTCGATGCTTTTCAGCAGTTTTTCTTCGTCCGGAGCGACCAGCGAGATCGCCTCGCCCGAACGACCGGCACGGCCGGTACGACCGATACGGTGCACGTAATCTTCGTCGACGTTTGGTAGTTCGAAGTTGACCACATGAGGCAACTGGTCGATGTCGAGGCCACGAGCAGCGATGTCGGTGGCGACCAGGATGCGCACTTCACCGGCCTTGAAGTCGGCCAGGGCCTTGGTGCGGGCGTTCTGGCTCTTGTTGCCGTGGATCGCGACGGCGGTGAGGCCGTGTTTGTCCAGGTACTCGGCCAGGCGGTTGGCGCCGTGCTTGGTGCGAGTGAATACCAGCACCTGTTCCCAGGCGCCGGCAGTAATCAGGTGCGCCAGCAACGAACGCTTGTGGCTGGCGGCCAGACGGAATACGCGTTGTTCGATCCGCTCGACCGTGGTGTTCGGTGGCGTGACTTCGATGCGTTCCGGGTTGTGCAGCAGCTTGCCGGCGAGGTCGGTGATGTCTTTGGAGAACGTCGCCGAGAACAACAGGTTCTGCCGTTTGGCCGGGAGGCGGGCGAGGACCTTTTTCACGTCATGGACAAAGCCCATGTCGAGCATGCGGTCGGCTTCGTCCAGCACCAGGATTTCCACGTGGGACAAATCGACACTGCCTTGGCCGGCGAGGTCGAGCAGGCGACCTGGGCAGGCCACCAGCACGTCGACACCACGGGACATGGCTTGAACCTGCGGGTTCATGCCGACGCCACCGAAGATGCAGGCGCTGACGAACTTCAGGTCACGGGCATAGACCTTGAAGCTCTCGTGCACCTGAGCCGCGAGTTCGCGGGTTGGGGTCAGGACCAGTACGCGTGGTTGACGCGGGCCGTGACGCTGGGATTTGTCCGGGTGACCGTTGGGAAACAACCGCTCCAGAATCGGAAGGGCGAAGCCACCGGTTTTACCAGTACCTGTCTGAGCCGCAACCATCAGGTCGCGACCTTGCAACACGGCGGGAATGGCCCGCTGTTGCACCGGAGTAGGCTCGGTATAGCCCGCTGCCTCGATGGCGCGGACTAAAGCCTCGGAGAGACCGAGGGAAGCAAAGGACATGAGTAATCCTGTTTTAGTTAGGGCTTGGCCCAATGGGAGTCTTGCCTGGCGCGAATGGCGTTTAAGAGGACGCAATCCCGTCCGGTCCTGCTGGGCCTCGAAGGCTCGTCTGGAGCGCTCGCGCGGGCTGAAAAGCTGCGCTGTAGCGGGATCGAGATGCCTTGAACAAGTCCGAGCGTCCGGGCGTGAGCCTGGCGGGAAGGCCGGAGTATAACAGAGCAATCACTGTGCGCCGCTTTCCTGCTGCTCAACGGTTTTTTCGCCGGTTGCGGTGGCGTTGGTGGCCCGGGCTTCGCTAGCCGGACCGGCACCATAGCGGGCGCTCAGTTCGGCATAGGCCGGTTCGCGCTTGAAGCGCTTGAGCTCGGCGCCGAAACGCTGCACCAACAAATCCATCCCGGCATTGCGGCGCACCGCCAGATACTGGCTTTGCTGGCTGATGACAGTCGGGTTCTCGGTGATCTTGTCGCGGATGTCCAGTTGATCGAGCAAGTGCTGGCCGACCCGGCGATCGGTGATCAACAGGTCGATCCGCCCGCGCACCAGTTTGCCGAAGTTGGCTTCATGGGTAGGCGCCGGTTCCCGGGTAAACAACGTCGATTCGCTGAAGTCCTTGCTGTACAGGTAGCCCGGCGAGGTGCCGATGGTCAGGCCTTTCAGGTCGTCCAGGGTGCGAAACGGGAACGGCCGTTCATTGGCGTAGAACATCACGAATTCGACTTGCGAGAGCGGTTCGCTGGGGTAGAGCAGGGTCGCTTCGCGTTCATCGCTGTGGAAAATATCCAGCACACCGTCCGCCTGGTCTTGCTCAAGCATCGACAGGCAGCGCTTCCACGGCAGGAATTGCCATTCCACGTCAATTCCGAGACGTTTGAAGACGATGGCCGTGGTTTCGTAGTCGAGCCCGAGGTTCTTGCCGCCTTCTTCATAGACGTAGGGCGCCCAGGGTTCGGTGACAATACGCAGCTTCTCGCCGCGAGCGGTGAAGCTCAGGCAAGTGAATAGAAGCACGGTCAGTAACTGGGTGATCAGGGGCATGGCTTGAGATTACGACGAGAAATCATAAAGAGCCAGAAACCGGATCCAGAAGCTCTGGATCGGGCATTAAAAGCAAAAGATCGCAGCCTTCGGCGGCGCCTGCAGAGGTACATATTCCCCTGGAGGCGCTGCCGAAGACTGCGATCTCTTGATCTTGCGTTAACGGCTATTAGCGCGGCAACTTCAGGTTGTTCCACACCGCCAGGCTCGGTTCAGCCTGGTTCAGTGTGTAGAAGTGCAGCCCCGGTGCGCCACCTTGCAACAGGCGTTCGCACATCTCGGTGATGACTTGCTCACCAAAGCTTTGAATGCTCTGGGTGTCGTCGCCGTAGGCTTCCAGTTGCTTGCGGATCCAGCGCGGGATTTCCGCACCGCAAGCGTCGGAGAAGCGCGCCAGCTTGCTGTAGTTGGTGATCGGCATGATCCCCGGCACGATCGGGATGTTCACACCCTTCGCCTGTATACGCTCGACGAAGTAGAAATAACTGTCGGCGTTGAAGAAGTACTGGGTGATCGCACTGTTGGCACCGGCGTTGGCCTTGCGCACGAAGTTGTTGAGATCGTCTTCGAAATTGCGCGCTTGCGGATGCATTTCCGGGTAAGCGGCGATTTCGATGTGGAAATGATCGCCAGTCTCTTCACGAATGAATTCAACCAGGTCATTGGCGTGACGCAACTCGCCGCTGGCCATGCCCATGCCCGAGGGCAGGTCACCGCGAAGCGCGACGATTCGCTGGATGCCGGCTGCCTTGTACTGGGTCAGCAGGCCGCGCAGATCGTTCTTGCTGTCACCCACGCAAGACAGATGCGGAGCGGCAGGGACTTTGACTTCACTTTCCAGCTGCAACACGGTGTTGAGGGTGCGATCACGAGTCGAACCGCCAGCGCCGTAGGTGCAGGAGAAGAAGTCGGGATTGTAGGTCGCCAGCTGACGGGCAGTGGCGATCAGTTTTTCATGCCCAGCATCGGTCTTCGTCGGGAAGAATTCGAAGCTGTAGCGACGTTCTTGGGACATGGTCATATCCTTGGAAACACGTAAGCCGGACGCTGGCCCCCCGTAGGAGCTGTCTTAGGCTGCGATCTTTTAAGAGCAAAAGATCGCAGGCTTCGCCAGCTCCTGCGCAGAGCGGTCAATCAGCGTATCAGTAGCGGTAAGCGTGCGGCTTGAACGGGCCTTCGACGGTAACGCCGATGTAGTCAGCCTGTTGCTTGGTCAGTTGAGTGACCACGCCGCCGAAACCGCGGACCATTTCCAGGGCCACTTCTTCGTCGAGTTTCTTCGGCAGTACTTCAACGGTCAGGCGCTCGGCTTTCTGGGCTGGCGACAGGTCGGCGTACTTCTGGCCGAACAGGAAGATCTGCGCCAGAACCTGGTTGGCGAACGAACCGTCCATGATGCGGCTTGGGTGACCAGTGGCGTTACCCAGGTTAACCAGACGGCCTTCGGCCAGCAGGATCAGGTAGTCGTCGTTCTGAGCGTCGAAAGCGCCTGGACCGGTGCGGTGAACCTTGTGAACCTGCGGCTTCACTTCTTCCCATGCCCAGTTCTTGCGCATGAAAGCGGTGTCGATTTCGTTGTCGAAGTGACCGATGTTGCAGACCACTGCGCGTTTCTTCAGGGCTTTGAGCATGTTTGCGTCGCAAACATTGACGTTACCGGTGGTGGTCACGATCAGGTCGATCTTGCCCAGCAGCGCTTTGTCGATGCTCGCTTCGGTACCGTTGTTGATACCGTCGATGAACGGCGAAACCAGTTCGAAACCGTCCATGCAGGCTTGCATGGCGCAGATCGGGTCGACTTCGGAGACTTTAACGATCATGCCTTCCTGACGCAGGGACTGGGCCGAGCCCTTGCCCACGTCGCCGTAACCGATGACCAGCGCTTGCTTGCCGGACAGCAGGTGGTCGGTGCCGCGCTTGATCGCGTCGTTCAGGCTGTGACGGCAGCCGTACTTGTTGTCGTTCTTGCTCTTGGTCACCGAGTCGTTGACGTTGATGGCCGGGATTTTCAGCTCGCCCTTGGCCAGCATGTCCAGCAGACGGTGAACGCCGGTGGTGGTTTCTTCGGTGACGCCGTGAACGCGATCCAGTACTTGTGGGTACTTCTTGTGCAGCAGCTCGGTCAGGTCGCCGCCGTCGTCGAGGATCATGTTGGCATCCCAAGGCTGGCCATCCTTGAGGATGGTTTGCTCCAGGCACCACTCGTACTCTTCTTCAGTCTCGCCTTTCCAGGCGAAAACCGGGATGCCGGCAGCGGCGATGGAAGCGGCGGCCTGATCCTGAGTCGAGAAAATGTTGCAGGACGACCAGCGTACTTCGGCACCCAGGGCAACCAGGGTTTCGATCAGCACGGCAGTCTGAATAGTCATGTGGATGCAGCCGAGAATCTTCGCGCCCTTGAGCGGTTGCTCAACGGAGTACTTGCGGCGCAGACCCATCAGGGCTGGCATTTCGGATTCGGCGATGATGGTTTCGCGACGGCCCCAGGCAGCCAGGGACATGTCGGCGACTTTGTAATCGTTAAAATCTGCAGGCGTGATAACAGCGCTCATGAAGAGCCTCCATTCGTAATGTATGCGAATGGGCGCCGTTGTGCGTTTAGTGTCTGGCCGTGGCCAGTCAACGCCCCATCCGAGCCTGACAGGTCGAACCTGCTGCAGCGCCCCTCGGACAGGTGGCGGGAAAACGGTATCAATCAAAGACGACCGTTTTGAAACGGGGGCGATTATAGCGGGCTATGCTGATCTTCCAAAGCGTTTCTGTTGGTCAATGTCCGAACGGTAATCGAGACCATAGTCGATGCTTGATAGAGCTCTAGTCCGGGCTCTGCCATGATGGCCGGCATCAATCGGCAAGACGGTCAGGAGTGAGTATGAATTTCCACACCCGCAAATGGGTAAAACCCGAAGACCTCAACCCCAATGGCACGCTGTTCGGCGGCAGCCTGCTGCGCTGGATCGACGAAGAAGCGGCGATCTACGCCATCGTCCAGTTGGGTAATCAGCGCGTGGTCACCAAGTACATTTCCGAAATCAACTTCGTCAGCGCTTCGCGTCAGGGCGACATCATCGAGCTGGGCATCACCGCCACCGAGTTCGGTCGCACCTCGATCACTCTGACCTGCGAAGTGCGCAACAAGATCACTCGCAAGAGCATTTTGACGGTAGAGAAGATGGTGTTCGTGAACCTGGGCGAAGACGGCCTGCCCATGCCGCACGGTCGGACCGAGATCAGGTACGTCAAAGACCAGTTCAAGGATGATGACATCGGCGGGTGAAATCGGCGGTGCGGTGATCTCGCGAAAGCGGTCTATCAGTCAGCGATGATTTAACGGACCACTGAACAGCTCTGAACCCTGCGTGTCGTACCTAGACACGCAGCCGGTTCAGGAAATCTATGGACACGCCCAAAGACGGCAAGACCCCGGACCTCTCGGCACAGGAACAGCGCGAGGTCGATAAAAACCAGCCCCCGCGCGCGGCGGTGCTGCACGAAATCATTCGCACCCAAGGCGATCAGGAGCTCGAGCGTAGCGTTGCGGCGCTGTGGTGGTCGGCCTTGGCTGCCGGCCTGACCATGGGCCTGTCGCTGATGGGCATGGGA
Source organism: Pseudomonas sp. URMO17WK12:I6 (assembly GCF_003253625.1). Taxonomy (NCBI): domain Bacteria; kingdom Pseudomonadati; phylum Pseudomonadota; class Gammaproteobacteria; order Pseudomonadales; family Pseudomonadaceae; genus Pseudomonas; species Pseudomonas sp. URMO17WK12:I6. The sequence goes on along the minus strand of NZ_QKYZ01000001.1, from coordinate 189,474 downwards.
TTGCTCAACTCGCGCCTGCCGGACGGCGAAGGCTACAAGGTGATCGCCAGCTTCGGTTATTGCGCCGGTTTTCTCGCGGTGATTCTCGCCCGTCAGCAACTCTTCACCGAAAACACCCTGACCGCCGTGCTGCCGATCATGAGCAAGCCAACGCTGGGTAATGTCGGTCGGTTGCTGCGGCTGTGGACGGTGGTGCTGGTGGGCAACCTCTGCGGCACCTTGCTGGTGGCGTATGTGATGCTGCACCTGCCGATTTTCGACAGCAAGACCGATCTGGCCTTCCTTGAGATCGGGCGCAAGGTCATGGAGAACGATGCCAGCAAGATGCTCGCCAAAGGCATCATCTCCGGCTGGATGATCGCCACCATGGTCTGGATGATCCCGTCCATGGAAAGCGCCAAGATGTGGATCATCATCCTCATCACCTATTTCATGGCGCTGGGCGACTTCACCCACATCGTGGTCGGATCGGTCGAGGTTTCTTACCTGGTGTTTGCCGGCGAGTTGCCGTGGAAGGATTTCTGGTGGGTGTTCGCAGGTCCCACGCTGGTGGGGAACATTATTGGCGGCAGTTTTATCTTCGCGCTGATCAGTCACGCGCAGATTCGCAGTGAAAGCGGGCCGCCGAAGACCTCTGCGAAGCGGGCTCAGGAATCCGAACCGCAGAAGATCAAAAAATGATCAATGTCAGCCAGAGACGTTGATTGCGGCAGCACTGCGACGTTGCAGGTAGATGAAGAACAGCGCCGTCAGCAGCGTGAATACGCTGACCAGTGCGCCGGTCCACGGCAAGTCCGCCAGGTCCGTGCCACTGGCCACCACCAGCCCGCCAATCCACGCCCCGGCGGCGTTGCCGAGATTGAATGCGCTTTGATTCAACGTCGACCCGAGGTTTGGCGCCTCATGGGCCTGATCGATAATCAGCAATTGCAGGATCGGGCACAGCGCGAAGGCGAAGATGCCCCACAACACCAGCGTGATCGCCGCCGGTATCACTGAATGGCTGGTTTGGCTGAAGGCGGCCAGCACGATGGCCACGGCCAATGTCATCCCCACCAGCGAAGGCAGCAAACGACTGTCCGCCAATCGGCCGCCGAGCATGCTGCCCCCGGTCAAGCCGACCCCGAACAACAGCAACATGATGGTTACGCCATGCGGACTGACGCCGGTGATGTCCTGCAGGATCGGCGCAATGTAAGTGAACACGCTGAACAGGCTGGTGGACGCCAGCACGCTCATGCCCAGCGCCAGCAGCACATTGACCTTGCCCAGCACTTTGAATTCGCTGGCCAGGTTGGCTTTGTCCATGGGGATTTCCTTGGGCAGCCAGACCCACTGCGCAATGGCCGCAATCACGCCAATCACCGACACTGCCCAGAAGGTCGAGCGCCAGCCGGCGTATTGCCCCAGCGCAGTGCCCAATGGCACGCCCAGTACGTTGGCCAAGGTCAGGCCGGTGAACATCATGGCAATCGCCTGGGCTCGTTTGTTCGGTGCCACCAGACTGGCAGCGACCACTGAGCCGATGCCGAAAAACGCGCCATGGCACAGCGCGGTGATCACTCGTGCGGCCATCAATGTGGTGTAGTTCGGCGCCAGGGCGCAGAGGATGTTGCCGAGAATGAACATCAGCGTCATGCCCAGCAGTGTCGCTTTACGCGGCATGTTGGCGGTGCCGACCGCGAGAATCGGCGCACCGAACACCACGCCAAGGGCGTAACCAGTGATGAGCAGGCCGGCGTGAGGAATGCTCACGGCGAGATCGCGGGCGACATCGGGCAGCAAGCCCATGATGACGAACTCAGTGGTGCCGATGCCGAAAGCGGCAACGGCCAGTGCAAGCAAGGCGAGTGGCATGCGCAAGGTCTCTGTCGGTAGTCTTGACGCTTTGATCAGGCATACGCAGGCCGACGACCGTTCTCGATGAGAGCGGGCAGAGGCAGGAATTATTGGAATTAGTCTGTGCGCAACTGAGTGCGGCGTGGTCGCTTGCAGTATAAACAGCTGCGGACATATGGCGAATCAAATCTCTGTCCCGCGATGTAGGGGCAATACAAGGAGTGTGCCGTGCTTGCGACGATTCTGGTGTTGGTGGCGGCGCTGTTGCACGCGGCGTGGAATACCCTGATCAAGTTCAGCGCGGAGCGGCTGTTGGTGGTGGCCTGCATGGACAGCGTGGCGTTGCTGTTTGTCGCGCTGATGCTGCCCTTCGTGGCGCTGCCGCCACTGGATATGTGGCCGTGGATTCTTGCGTCGGCGGCATTCGAGTTGCTCTATCGCTACCTGTTGATCCAGGCCTATCGGGTCGGCGATCTCGGCCTGGTCTATCCGTTGATGCGTGGCCTGTCACCGTTGGTGGTGCTGGCGCTGACGCTGATCTTCGCCGGAGAAGCGCTGACGGCTCAGCAGATCTTCGGGATTTTGCTCATCCCGTTCGGCATGGTGTGCCTGCTCTGGCAGGGTGGTGGCGGGGTGCGCCTGCCGTGGTCGATGCTGCCGGTGGTGGCGCTGATCGGGTTGTGCATCGGTTGCTACACCTTCATCGATGGCCAGGCCTTGCGGCGCTGGTCCCATCCGCTGGATTACCTGGTATGGGTCACCGTGCTCAGTGCCTGGCCGTTCCCATTGCTGGCGCTGGTGCGCAAACGCCCGGCGTTCATGCTGTTCTGGCGTGAGCAGTGGCGGTTGGGGTTGGCGGTCGGGTTCTGCGTATTGTTCAGCTACGCTCTGGTGCTTTGGGCCATGCAGCTCGGATCGATTGCCGAGGCAGCGGCGCTGCGCGAGATCAGCGTGATTCTGGTGGTGCTGTTCGGCATGCGCTACCTCAAAGAACCTTTTGGCAGGCCACGGCTCTTAGCCTGTGGACTGGTATTGATCGGCATGTTGGTGATGAAGTTTTAGTCGCCGCTGATGGAATTCGATTCTCTACAACTTGAAGAAGGGACTGCGTTATGACGGTTGCTCTGTGGTGCATTTTGATTGCGATCTGCTTGCCTTATCTGTGCACAGGCGTCGCCAAGTTCAGCAATGGCAAGTTCGGGCTGAAACAGAGTCACGACCCAAGGGCGTTTCTGGATTCGCTCGAAGGCGTGGCCAGGCGTGCGCATTCGGCGCAGTTGAACAGCTTCGAAATGACCCCGGCGTTTGCCGCGGCGGTGATCGTGGCGCATCTGGCCGGCAATGCCGAACTGGTGACGATCAATGTGCTGTCGGTGCTGTTCATCACCAGTCGGCTGCTGTACATCATTTGCTATCTGGCGGACTGGGCGATTCTGCGGTCGCTGGTGTGGGCCATTGGCATGGGGCTGATTGTCAGTTTCTTTGTGGTGTCTGTTTAACAGCAAGATCAAAGGATCGCAGGCTGCGCCATTCCCTGCAGGGATCGATGTTCATTCGCGATATTGCGACGAACGCTCTCGATGTTGAAGCTGGCGCAGCCTGCGATCTTTTGCTTCTAAAGTTTGTCAGCCACCTGCGGCACCTGAGGCAACGCCGCCCCTTTAGGCCAGAGCATCCAGATCTGCCCCTGCTGTTTCATGTCGCCGGCCAATTGCCCGGCCGCCTCGCCCGTGCCCCAGAACAGGTCCGCGCGGACCTCGCCGGCAATCGCGCCGCCGGTATCTTGAGCGGCCACCGGACGCACCAGTGCGCTGCCGTCCGGTCGCGTCGTCGATAACCACAACAGGCTACCGAGCGGAATCACCTTGCGATCCACTGCCGCGCTATAACCTGCGGTCAATGGCACATTCAGCGAACCGCGCGGCCCTTCGTTGCTGTCCGGGTTGCGATTGAAGAACACGTAGCTGGGGTTGCTGCCGAGCAGTTCGGGAATGCGCGTCGGATTGGCCTTGGCCCAGTTATCGATGGCGCTCATGGTTACCTCTTCTTTCTTCAGCTCGCCCTGATCCACCAGCCAGCGGCCGATAGGTCGATAGGGGTGGCCGTTCTGGTCGGCATAACCAATGCGCAATTGACGGCCATCATCGAGCTGGATGCGCCCCGAACCCTGGATTTGCAGGAACTGCAGGTTCATCGGGTCGGTCAGCCAGGCAATCACTGGCGCCTTCACGCCTTTGGTTTCAATGGTTGCCGCATCGTCATAAGGCTTGAGCACGCGACCTTCGAGTCGTCCGCGCAGGCGTTTGCCTTTGAGTTCCGGGTAAATGCTGTCCAGCGAGACGATGATCATGTCCTCGGGCACGCCGTACACCGGGATGTTCGCTTGCTTGGTCTGGGTCAGGCTGCCGGGATACACCGGTTCGTAGTAACCGGTGATCAGGCCGTTGGGGTTGTCATTGGCGGCGCGCAAGCCGTAAACATCGAGGTTTTGCTTGAGGAAGCCGCGGATTTCGCTGGCGGTTGGCTGAACATTGGCGGAAGCGGCGCAGGTGCCACCCCAGACCGGGTCGGCCTTGAGTCGGCTGCAGGCGCTGCGCCACGAGCCAAAACCGGTGACGAGGTCATTGTCGGACACCGCTGGAAGGGCTTCCCAGGTAGCGCTGGAGTAGGTCGCCAGTGCGTGGGTTTTCGGTTTGCTACTGTCGCCACCGGTGCAGCCAGCAAGTATGGCCACCATCGGAAGGGTCCAGGCCAGGTTGTGACGCCACGCCTTGAAACGGCTGTTCATGGAGTAATTCCTTTGCCGGTTGCCTGAGTGCTCCATGCGCTCAAACAACCCGTATTGATAATAGGGCTATTGGTCTTTGCCGGTGACGCGAGGATACTGGCTGCCGTTTCCAGTGATCTGAAGCCACCATGACTCTTAAAAGACTCTCTGTTGTATTGCTGGCCTGCCTGACCTTGTCCGCCTGCGGCGGTGTCGACCCGAACTCGCCTCTGGGCCAGCGCAAGGCGATCTTCAAGCAAATGCTCAAGACCGGCGAAGACCTGGGTGGCATGTTGCGTGGGCGTATTCCGTTCGATGGCCTGAAATTCGCCGACGGTGCCGTGAAGCTCGATGCGTTGTCCCATGAGCCGTGGAAACATTTCCCGCAGGTGCGCGAAGAAGATCACACCAGCGCCAAGGACGATGTCTGGCAGAAGCAGGCACGCTTCCAGGAAATGGCTCGCACCCTTGAAGGCGCCACCGGTGAACTGGTGATCGCCAGCCAGGTTCAACCCTACAAGGCCAGCAATCTGGGGCCGGCAGTACAGAAAGTCGAAGACGCCTGTAGTGCCTGCCATAAAGAGTTTCGGGATCATTGAGGCGGCGTGTTCAAACCGGATTACTTATCCAGCTCGTCGAGCGCGTCCTGTAAATCCTTGCGCGATTGAGCCAGTTTGTCTTTGCGCTTGTTGATCTTCTCGGCGTCGCCTTTTTTCATCGCCTTGTCGAGGTCGGCCTGACGCCGGCTGACTTCGTGCTTGGCGTCGAGCACCTTGTTTTCCCGTTCCTTCTTCAAGGAAGCGTCGGTGCAATGGGCGGTGACCTCGCTCAGGGCGGTTTCCAGGCCAGCCTGTTGATCGGCGTTGCCGTGAGACTTGGCCAGTTCAATCTGGTTGATGATGCCTTGTTTTTTTGCGGCGCAGCCGGTCAGGCCCGGGGCGTCTTCGTCGGCCATTAATGGAGCGGCCATCACGCTGCACAGGGTCAACAAGGCGAGCGGTGAAAGAAGTTTCATAAAGGCTCCAGGTGAAAAAATCGATGTAGCGATGGGCTGTTTGAGCGCATCGGTACCTATGGGTTCCCAGGCTGACGGGCGTCGCCGGCTGCTAAAAACCGTCAATCCCGGCAACACGTAATGTCTCGCTCAAGGCCAGGACCTGCGGGTCGCGGAAAAATGCGCTCAGTTGCGCCGCGCGTCCCGGGCCGATGCCGGTTTCGGCCTGCCATTGTTCGGTGTTTCGTTGCGCCAGCACCTGCCATGAATCGGCGAGCTGTGCCTGGCCGGTCGGCGGCAAGCCCAGGGCTTTGAGCCAGCGAGCGAACGGTCGTTGCCGGGCGCTGTTGAAACTGTTCAAAAGACGAGCACTGCTGCGTTCGCCGAAGCCGTCAATGTTAGCAAGCTCTTGCTCATCGAGGGTCAACCAATCGAGCAGGTTGTCGAGACGTTCGGCCTTGAGCAGTTTCTCCCAGGTGCCCGGCCCGACATGCGGCAAGGCTAGCCCCTGTTTGCCGCTGAGCCAGGCCAGCCGTGCGAGAAACTGGCTTTCGCATCCGGGTGTCGGCTGCCAGCAACTCAACGGATGAAAATCTGCTGCTAGCGGTGCGTTCAATTCAGGACGTTCGGTGCTGCGCAATACCACACCGTCGAGCCTGGGGATGGTCAGCCCGGCCAGGCTGATGGCGACCTGATCGCCGGGACGAATGTCCAGCGCTTCCCAGCGCTGCAGGGAGCTGACGCTGACACGCTTGATCTGCCGGTCATCGAGCATCACCGGTGCCAGATCCAGCACCGGTGTGATCCGGCCGGTCCGTCCAATCTTGAAGTGGACCTTGCGCACCTCGGCCAACGCCTGGGCGAAGGGGTACTTCCAGGCGACACTCCAGAAAGGCGTTTTCGCCTGCCAGCGCTCGGCGGGTGGGCGCTGGTTCTGTCGTAAAACGACGCCGTCGCTGGCAAAGGGCAGGGGCGAGCGATACCAGTAATCGCGCCAGCGTTCGGCATCGGCGAATGCCTCGATCGGCTGGCTGTAGGGCGCGGTGCTCGGGAATCCCAGCTCATCCAGAGCCGCCACGCGGGCGGGCAGGCTTTTCGGGCCTTGTGGCCAGTCCCAGACGAACACGCCGATACCGGCGGCTTGCTCGGGGTTCAGCGTCTTGCGTGCCATTAACCCGGCCACCGTGGCGCGGGCATTGAGGCTGCCGGCCTCGGCTTGCACGTGTTCGGTCAGGCGCCAATAGAGTTCGCCTTGCAACAGCAGGTCGAGCGGTTGTGGAAGTTTTTGAGGGATGGCGGCGATCTGGCGCGCTGAGGCAGTCCAGTCGTGGCCGGTTATCCCGTCACCACGACTGATCGCCTGGTGCAGCCAGCCGTTGCGATAGATCAACGTCACAGCCACACCGTCGACCTTGGGTTGAATCCAGACCTCATCCCGATTTTTCAGCCAGGCTTCGACGGCGCGCCCATCGCGCAGTTTTTCCAGGCCGGTGTGGGCGATGGGGTGAGCAATCGTGCCACCGGCAGTGCGCAACGGTTCGGCTGAAGGGCCTGAGTCAAAACACTCGCGCCATTCGCTTAGTCGTATGCGGGATTGATCATAGAGTTCATCGGCGACCAAAGAGCGTCCTTCGCGATGATAGCTGTCGTCCCAGAGGTCGATTCGCTTTTGCAGTGCGTTGATTTCGTCCAGAGCGCGGGCCGGCGGCCAATCGGGGCAGTCGGCGGCATTGGCGGTCAGGCAGGTGAGGGTCAGCAGGAAACCGAAAAACAGGCGCAGGTTGGGCAGCATCGAGAGCGTCCTTGCTCGTTGGGATGCTTTCAAGGCTAGTCAGGTTTCGAGTGTGGAGTGCAGAGGTGTAATTCTGCGTGTTTCGAGGTGGGATCTTCTTCATGAAAAAGCCCCGCACGGCGAACCGTGCGGGGCTTTTTGCACAACCGGAGAAGTCTTACAGGCCGGCAGCAGAACGCAGAGCGTCGGCGCGGTCGGTTTTTTCCCAGGTGAACGTGGTGAACGTATCGTCGCCCACGGTTTTGGTTTCCGGGGTGCGACCGAAGTGGCCGTACGCAGCGGTGTCCTGGTACATCGGGTGCAGCAGGTCGAGCATGGTGGTGATCGCGTATGGACGCAGGTCGAACACTTCGCGGACCAGTTTGACGATCTTGTCGTCGCTGATCTTGCCGGTGCCGAAGGTGTTCAACGAAATCGAAGTCGGTTGAGCGACGCCGATTGCGTAGGAAACCTGAATCTCGCAACGCTCGGCCAGGCCGGCAGCCACGATGTTCTTGGCCACATAACGACCGGCGTAGGCCGCCGAACGGTCAACCTTCGATGGATCTTTACCGGAGAACGCGCCGCCGCCGTGACGGGCCATGCCGCCGTAGCTGTCAACGATGATCTTGCGACCGGTCAGGCCGCAGTCGCCCACCGGGCCACCGATGATGAACTGGCCAGTCGGGTTGATGTGGAACTGGGTGTCCTTGGACAGCAGTTCGGCAGGCAGCACGTGCTTGACGATCAGTTCCATCACGCCTTCGCGCAGGTCTTTGTAGGACACTTCCGGGTTGTGCTGGGTCGACAGTACAACGGCGTCGATACCGACAACCTTGCCGTTTTCGTAGCGGCAGGTCACTTGCGACTTGGCGTCTGGACGCAGCCAAGGCAGCAGGCCGGACTTGCGGGCTTCGGCCTGGCGCTGAACCAGTTGGTGCGAGAAGGTGATCGGTGCTGGCATCAGCACGTCGGTTTCGTTGCTGGCGTAGCCGAACATCAGGCCCTGGTCGCCGGCGCCCTGGTCTTCAGGCTTGGCACGATCAACACCCTGGTTGATGTCGGGGGACTGCTTGCCGATGATGTTCATCACACCGCAGGTCGCGCCGTCGAAACCGACATTGGAGCTGTTGTAGCCGATGTCGAGAATCACGTTACGGACGATGTCTTCCAGATCGACCCAGGCCGACGTGGTGACTTCACCTGCGATGATTGCCACGCCGGTTTTCACCAGAGTCTCGCACGCCACGCGGGCGAACTTGTCTTCAGCAATGATGGCGTCCAGCACCGCATCGGAAATCTGGTCGGCGATTTTGTCCGGATGCCCTTCAGACACGGACTCGGAGGTGAAGAGGGAGTATTCGCTCATCTCGATTTTTTCCTGAATTTACCGATGGTGAGTGTCGCCAGCCGGTCGCTGAAAATGGCGGACCTGTATCTGGAAACCATTACGTAAGCCTACATAGAGGCTTTCCCCGGGAACGAGTCCCGCAGCGGTGGCCCAACGGGCCAGATCGTCCTGTTCAAACCCCAACCAGAGATCACCGCAGGCCTCCCTGGCCCAACTCTGGTTGTGGCTACATAACTCTGTCACTAACAGGCTACCGCCTGGTTGCAGCAAACCGGCCATGTGCTTGAGCGCTTCGGCCGGCGCGGCAAAATGGTGCAGCACCATGTTCAATACAACGCAGTCGGCCTGAAGGTTTACACCGTTCAATGCATCGGCCAATTGCAGGCTGACGTTAGCCAGCGTTTCACGTTCGCAGACCTGGCGGGCCAGTTCGAGCATCGCCGGGCTGTTGTCCAGCGCCGTGACCTGAGTGAAGCGACGCGCCAGCTCCGGCAGAAATGCGCCATCGCCGGGGCCTACTTCGATGGCCGTGGCGCCGGGGCCGAAACTCAGCTTGTCGAGCAGGGCCACCACGCTTTCGCGGTATTGCGGCAGGCCGGCGATCAAGTCTTGCTGGGCGCGAAACTTCTCCGCGACCCGTGAGAAAAAGTCCTGGCTGGCCGCCTCGCGTTGCCCGTGGACCTGAGCGATCCGCGCCTGGACGTCAGTCGGCAGGGTCAGGTTGTCCACTTCTTCGAGCAGCGCGGCATGCAGCTTGCCGCCCAACAGGTCGGTGTGGGGCAGGGCGCGACGGTAGAAAATCGCATTGCCTTCACGGCGGGTCGCCACCAGGTCGGCCTGGGCCAATACCTTGAGGTGATGACTCATGCCGGACTGACCGATGCCGAAGATCTGCGCCAGTTCCAGTACGCCGAACGAATCGTTGGCCAGCGCGCGCAATACATTCAGCCGCAGAGGATCGCCGCCGGCCTTGCACAGGGCCGCCAGCTCATCGCAATCGTCATGTTGAATGGAAGGCACGCGCAGATTCATAAGGCCAGCAGTCTAGTGACGGTCAGAAAACACCGCAAGAGCAATATCAAAAAGTTTTGATATTGGTCGATAGATGGCACTTCTTAACGTTAGATTCAGTCCACAAACCAACAGCGGAAAGGTTTCATCAGTCGAATACGCCGTTATCCATTGGAAAAACGCCTTCGGATGACTATCTCTCATTGCCCCGAGGCGGGTCGGTGAGGGAAAATGCTCGCCTTTTTTCCGTTTCGTTTTATTCACTCTCGATTCAATATCCGCAGGAGATCAGCGATGCCCAGCCGTCGTGAGCGCGCCAACGCCATTCGTGCCCTCAGCATGGATGCCGTGCAAAAAGCCAACAGCGGCCATCCCGGTGCCCCTATGGGTATGGCGGATATCGCCGAAGTACTTTGGCGTGACTACCTGAAGCACAACCCGAGCAATCCATCGTTCGCCGACCGTGACCGCTTCGTGCTGTCCAACGGTCACGGCTCGATGTTGATCTACTCGCTGCTGCACCTGACCGGCTACGACCTGTCGATCGATGACCTGAAAAACTTCCGCCAGCTGCACAGCCGTACCCCGGGTCACCCGGAATATGGCTACACCCCGGGCGTTGAAACCACCACCGGTCCACTGGGCCAAGGCCTGGCCAACGCGGTCGGTTTCGCCCTGGCGGAAAAAGTCCTGGCGGCGCAGTTCAACCGTCCTGGCCATAATGTCGTCGATCACCACACCTACGTATTCCTGGGTGATGGCTGCATGATGGAAGGCATTTCCCACGAAGTCAGTTCCCTGGCCGGTACGCTGGGCCTGGGCAAACTGATCGCCTTCTACGATGACAATGGCATCTCCATCGACGGTGAAGTCGAAGGCTGGTTCACCGACGACACGCCGAAGCGTTTCGAATCCTACAACTGGCAAGTGATCCGCAATGTCGACGGTCACGATCCGGAAGAAATCAAGATCGCGATCGAAACTGCGCGCAAAAGCGCACAACCGACGCTGATCTGCTGCAAGACCACCATCGGCTTCGGTTCGCCGAACAAGCAAGGCAAGGAAGATTGCCACGGCGCCCCGTTGGGTGACGCGGAAATCGCCCTGACCCGTGAAGCGCTGAAGTGGAACTACGGCCCGTTCGAAATCCCGGCTGATATCTATGCCGAGTGGAACGCCAAGGAAGCCGGTCGCGCTGCCGAAGCCGAGTGGGATCAGCGTTTCGCTGCGTACTCCGCCGCCTTCCCTGAGCTGGCCAACGAACTGGTTCGTCGCCTGAGCGGTGATCTGCCGACCGATTTCGCCGAGAAGGCCCAGGCCTACATCGCTGAAGTCGCGGCCAAAGGCGAATCCATCGCCAGCCGTAAAGCCAGCCAGAACGCCCTGAACGCCTTCGGCCCGCTGCTGCCTGAACTGCTCGGTGGTTCGGCTGACCTGGCCGGCTCCAACCTGACCCTGTGGAAAGGTTGCAAAGGCGTCACCGCCGAAGACGCCAGCGGCAACTACATGTACTACGGCGTTCGCGAGTTCGGCATGAGCGCGATCATGAACGGCGTGGCCCTGCACGGCGGCCTGGTGCCTTACGGCGCGACCTTCCTGATGTTCATGGAATACGCCCGCAACGCAGTGCGCATGTCGGCGCTGATGAAGAAACGCATCGTCTACGTGTTCACCCACGACTCCATCGGTCTGGGCGAAGACGGCCCGACTCACCAGCCGATCGAGCAACTGGCCAGCCTGCGCTGCACACCGAACCTCGACACCTGGCGTCCGGCCGATGCCGTTGAATCGGCGGTGGCCTGGAAGTTCGCCCTGGAGCGTGACGACGGTCCTTCGGCGCTGATCTTCTCCCGTCAGAACCTGCAGCACCAAACCCGCAATGCGATCCAGATCGAAGAGATCGCCCGTGGCGGTTACGTGTTGAAGGACTGCGCAGGCGAGCCTGAGCTGATCCTGATCGCCACCGGTTCGGAAGTCGGCCTGGCCGTTCAAGCCTTCGACAAACTGACCGAGCAAGGCCGCAAGGTTCGTGTGGTGTCGATGCCATGCACCAGCGTCTTCGAAGCCCAGGACGCCGGCTACAAGCAATCGGTTCTGCCATTGCAGGTCAGCGCGCGTATCGCCATCGAAGCCGCCCACGCGGACTACTGGTACAAGTACGTGGGCCTGGAAGGTCGCGTGATCGGCATGACCACCTACGGCGAGTCGGCGCCTGCGCCGGCCTTGTTCGAAGAGTTCGGCTTCACCCTGGAAAACATCCTGGGTCAGGCTGAAGAGCTGCTGGAAGACTAAGGCACGCCGCGGTGGTTTTATGGCCACCGCGTTCCCTGTGTAGGAGCTGCCGCAGGCTGCGATCTTTTGATCTTAAAAGATCGCAGCCTCGTTTCACTCGACAGCTCCTACAGGGATTTGTGTTGTTAGCAAGAATTCGTCTGCCGCGACTATCGAGAACCCCATGCCTCAACCGCGTCCTTACAAAGTTGCACTCAACGGCTACGGCCGGATTGGTCGTTGTGTCTTGCGTGCGTTGTTTGAGCGAGGCTCGACGGCTGGGTTTGAAATTGTCGCGATCAACGATCTGGCCGATATGGCCAGCATCGAATACCTGACACGCTTCGACTCCACTCACGGGCGGTTTCCCGGTGAAGTGAGGGTTGAGGGCGATTGTCTGCATATTAACGGCGACTGCGTGAAGGTCCTGCGCAGTGCCACCCCCGAAGGCATCGATTGGGCGTCGTTGGGCGTCGATCTGGTGCTGGAGTGCTCCGGCGCTTATCACACCCGTCAGGATGGCCAGCGTTTTCTCGACGCCGGTGCGCCACGGGTGCTGTTTTCCCAGCCGATGGCCAGCGAGGCGGATGTCGACGCCACCATCGTCTACGGCGTGAACCAGGATTGCCTGACCGGTGACGAGCTGCTGGTGTCCAACGCGTCCTGCACCACCAACTGCGGCGTGCCGCTGTTGCGCCTGCTGGATCAGGCCATTGGTCTGGAATACGTGTCGATCACCACCATCCACTCGGCGATGAACGATCAGCCGGTGATCGACGCCTATCACCACGAAGACCTGCGCCGCACCCGTTCGGCGTTCCAGTCGGTGATTCCGGTGTCCACTGGTCTGGCGCGAGGCATTGAACGCTTGCTGCCGGAACTTGCCGGGCGAATTCAGGCCAAAGCCGTGCGGGTGCCGACGGTTAACGTGTCCTGCCTCGATATTACGATGCAGACCGTAAGCGATACCGACGCCACCGAGGTCAACCGGATTCTGCGCGAGGCCGCCACCCATGGCCCGCTCAAAGGCCTTCTGGCCTACACCGAGTTGCCTCACGCCAGTTGTGATTTCAATCATGACCCCCATTCGGCCATTGTCGATGCCAGTCAGACCCGCGTTTCCGGCCCACGGCTGGTGAACATCCTGGCCTGGTTCGACAACGAATGGGGTTTTGCCAATCGAATGCTGGACGTTGCAGAGCACTATTTGCAAGCCGCTACTACTCCACAATCTGTCTTTCAAAAACAGTAACCCAGGAATTGCGACCCATGACCGTGTTGAAGATGACCGACCTCGATCTGCAAGGTAAGCGCGTACTGATCCGCGAAGACCTCAACGTCCCAGTCAAGGACGGTGTTGTCACCAGCGATGCGCGTATCCTGGCTTCGCTGCCGACCATCAAGCTGGCCCTGGAAAAAGGCGCGGCAGTGATGGTCTGCTCGCACCTTGGCCGTCCGACCGAAGGCGAGTTCTCGGCCGAGAACAGCCTCAAGCCAGTGGCTGACTACCTGAGCAAGGCCCTGGGCCGTGAAGTGCCGCTGGTGTCCGATTACCTGGGCGGCGTCGACGTGAAAGCCGGCGATATCGTGTTGTTCGAAAACGTGCGCTTCAACAAGGGCGAGAAAAAGAACGCCGACGAACTGGCCAAACAATACGCCGCTCTGTGCGACGTGTTCGTAATGGACGCTTTCGGCACCGCTCACCGTGCCGAGGGCTCGACCCATGGCGTGGCCAAATTCGCCAAAGTCGCCGCTGCTGGCCCGTTGCTCGCCGCCGAACTGGACGCACTGGGCAAGGCCCTGGGCTCCCCGGCCCAGCCAATGGCCGCCATTGTTGCCGGCTCCAAAGTGTCGACCAAACTCGACGTGCTCAACAGCCTGAGCCAGATCTGCAACCAGCTGATCGTTGGTGGCGGCATCGCCAACACCTTCCTGGCCGCTGCCGGTCACCCGGTTGGCAAATCGCTGTACGAGCCGGACCTGCTGGACACTGCCCGTGAAATCGCGGCGAAAGTCAGCGTGCCATTGCCGGTGGACGTGGTGGTCGCCAAGGAGTTCGCTGAAAGCGCGACCGCGACTGTCAAGCTGATCGCCGACGTGGCTGCAGACGACATGATCCTGGACATCGGCCCACAGACCGCGGCGAATTTCGCCGAGCTGCTGAAGTCGTCCAAGACCATCCTGTGGAACGGCCCGGTGGGCGTGTTCGAATTCGACCAGTTCGGTAATGGCACCAAAGTGCTGGCCCAAGCCATCGCGGAAAGCTCGGCGTTCTCCATCGCTGGCGGCGGTGACACCCTGGCGGCCATCGATAAATATGGCGTTGCCGAGCAAATCTCCTACATTTCTACCGGCGGCGGCGCGTTCCTCGAATTCGTCGAAGGCAAAGTGCTGCCGGCCGTTGAAGTCCTGGAAAGCCGGGCCAAGGCCTGAGGCCGCTCATTTGACCAGGCAAAGGAGTGTTCAGATGGTCAGGACATTAATGCTGTTGATCGCCGCGGGTATGCTGGCGGCTTGCGGGAGTAACCCGAAAGCCACGCCGGAGCCCGCGCCATCCGCGTCGGATAAAGGCTGCTACCAGGCTGACTGGCAAGCGGAAACCAACCCGGTGATCAACAAGCGGTCCGGGCCCGATGGCCTGGACAAATACGAGACACAGACCCCGACCAAGGAACATGGCTGCCCTTGACGGGTCTGACTCTTTAACTCAGGGCTGGCGGCGTGTGCTGTCAGTCGAGGAACACGGATGAAACGCTTTATTGCCGTTGCGGCAGTGGCATTGCTGGCAGGTTGTTCGAATTTCGACCTGTTCAAGCCTGCCGAATCAACGGACAACTGGACCACCTGGACCTGCGACAGCCAGGCCAAAGTGCTCTGGCGCTACACTGATGTGAGCCGCAAGGCAGTCGATGTTCGTTTGGGCGGCGCCGATCAGGTCTACCGCCTGAAGCTTGAACCGGGCGCCGAAGGCTCGCTGTACAGCAACGACATGCTGGCGTTTCACGTAAAAGGTGAGGAAGGCCTGGTGTACTGGGTCGCCACCAATGATTTGATCGGCCGCGGTTGTAAAGCGCAGTAACAACGCCGATCGCAGGACTATTGTTGTGTCGAGGGAGCTTGCTCCCGCTGGAGCGCGAAGCGGTCCCAAAGCCAGTCGATTTGGTGTTTCAGAAGGACCGAGTCGACGGGTTTACGACTGCTTCGCAGCCGAACGCGAGCAAGCTCGCTCGCCACAGGTTCTTCGTTACGCACAGGTTTTTGTTGTACCGAATTCGTAGCCCGGGCCAACCCCCGATCTGCAATAACTTGAATAGCCGCCGCCGCTACGGCAGGCTGGCACGATTAACGACCCTCAACCGGGAGAGACACACACAATGGCACTTATCAGCATGCGCCAGATGCTGGACCACGCAGCCGAGTTCGGCTATGGCGTTCCAGCCTTCAACGTCAACAACCTTGAGCAGATGCGCGCCATTATGGAAGCCGCTGACAAGACTGACTCCCCGGTGATCGTCCAGGCTTCGGCCGGTGCTCGCAAATACGCAGGCGCCCCGTTCCTGCGTCACCTGATCCTGGCGGCCATCGAAGAGTTCCCGCACATCCCGGTGTGCATGCACCAGGACCACGGCACCAGCCCTGACGTCTGCCAGCGTTCCATTCAACTGGGCTTCAGCTCGGTGATGATGGACGGTTCCCTGGGCGAAGACGGCAAGACCCCGACCGACTACGACTACAACGTTCGCGTTACCCAACAAACCGTGGCCATGGCTCACGCCTGCGGCGTCTCGGTGGAAGGCGAGCTGGGCTGCCTGGGTTCGCTGGAAACCGGCATGGCCGGTGAAGAAGACGGCATCGGCGCCGAAGGCGTTCTGGATCACAGCCAAATGCTGACCGACCCGGAAGAAGCCGCAGACTTCGTCAAGAAGACCCAGGTCGACGCCCTGGCCATCGCCATCGGCACCAGCCACGGGGCCTACAAGTTCACCAAGCCACCTACCGGCGACGTGCTGGCCATCGACCGCATCAAGGAAATCCACAAACGCATCCCGAACACCCACCTGGTGATGCACGGTTCGTCTTCGGTTCCGCAAGAGTGGCTGGCGATCATCAACCAGTACGGCGGCGACATCAAAGAAACCTACGGCGTACCGGTTGAAGAAATCGTCGAAGGCATCAAGCACGGCGTGCGCAAGGTCAACATCGACACCGACCTGCGTTTGGCGTCCACCGGTGCGATGCGTCGCCTGATGGCCACCAACCCGAGCGAGTTCGACCCGCGTAAATTCTTCGGCGCGACTGTTACTGCGATGCGTGACGTGTGTATTGCGCGTTATGAGCAGTTTGGTACTGCCGGTAATGCTTCGAAGATCAAGCCGATTTCGTTGGAAGCGATGTTCCAGCGTTACCTGAAAGGCGAGTTGAACGCTAAGGTTAACTGAGCCTGAGCGTTAAGCTGCGTTGAATAAGAAACCCGCCGAGAGGCGGGTTTTTTCATTGGAAGAAAGTTTGCTCGCCTTGCACCAACCTAGCCGCGATTACTCCTTCAATTCGACATGATCCAACGCTTGATTCACCGCCAATTCACTGAGCATGACCACTTGCGCAATGCCCAATAGGGTCTTGCGATGTGAGGTCTCCAGCAATGCTGCGAAATTGTTGAGCATGAGGGTGGCCGAGCCGAGTGTTTCGCTGGCGTTGGCCAGCAGGGCTTCGGTGTTGTACTTCGGATTGGCGAGGTACATGGGCTCGGGTTCGTGGGTGGTGGCCATGATTTTGGCGGCCGGGTTGAGGTAATGGTCGAGGGCGCGCTCGGCGGCTTCGTGGAATTTCTTTGAATCGGGGGATTCGTAGGGGGATGCCGGGTCTGTGACCGGCGGATGCGGCGTTGATTTAGTCATTTGCTCGAAACCTGATTGGAGTG
This sequence comes from Pseudomonas sp. URMO17WK12:I6, assembly GCF_003253625.1. Lineage (NCBI taxonomy): Bacteria > Pseudomonadati > Pseudomonadota > Gammaproteobacteria > Pseudomonadales > Pseudomonadaceae > Pseudomonas > Pseudomonas sp. URMO17WK12:I6. The sequence continues at coordinate 172,549 of NZ_QKYZ01000001.1, read as the reverse complement.
CCCCTCTCTGGCTACTAATCAAAGTGGAGGCAACTGTACGCAGGTTAGTAGACCGGGGTTTCGAGCAAGCCGGCGCACCCGAAGGTGCCCTGCGCACAGTTACCATCAAGCGCAGGAATCGAAATCCCTGACTGACAGATGCTTGTGCACCAAGCTCGAAACCACGGGCTACTAAACCCGATCACTGCGAATCAGTGACACGAATCAAGTTACCGATGGCCTCCCAGACGCACAAGCCGGCGGATTCTGGCGTACCTGTAGGCGGTGACGCAAGCCGTTGTAGGTCTCATGAAGTAACGCTGCGTGTCTTTAAACGTGGGCGTTTAAGTGGGGGCTGATGCCGGTCAGTGAAGAGATGGAGTTGGACATAAAGAACCTGTGGCGAGGGAGCTTGCTCCCGCTGGGCCGCGAAGCGGCCCCCAAAAAGAGGGTCTGCTGCGCAGCCCAACGGAAGCAAGCTCCCTCGCCACAAAGGGTGGATTCCTGCGGTCTTTCAGGGATTACGTATCGTGATCGATATCCAGCTTGCTGAACGTCACTTCCCCGCCTTCAGTGGTGTACCCGGTGTTGTCCTGCACATAAACCCCGGCCTTGAAGTACAGCGGCTTATCACGCCACATCGTGCTGATGTCGGTATCCCACTGGTACCCCGCCGCACTGATGCCCAATGCACCGCCTGGGCTGAGGTGGATGAGGTAGGAGAATTCCTGATTGAGTTTCACGCCGGTGGCGATGGTGATGACCCGGGCGGTGTCGTCGTCGGGGTGCATGCGGACTTTGGCGACGATGTTGCCGGTCGCGCTGTAGTCCTTGTATTGATACTCGACCTTCACCATGGGCTTCTGGCTGTTGAAGGCGTGGATCTGGCCAATGACAATCTTGCCCGAGCTGGGCACCTGGCTGACCGAGAGGGTGGCACGCAGGAAGTTGTCTGCGTCGGGGTAGTACCAGTTCTTCAGCGTGCCATTGCTGTAGGTTTCGCGCAGTTCGGTGCGCGGGTAGATCGCGTTTTCGGTTTTGGAGCCGGTGACCGGGGACCAGAAAAATAAAGTGCCGGTGTCGGAGTGGAAGTATTGATCCTTGAAGCCGTCCACCAGCTTGGTGGTTTCGACGGTGTACGGCGGGCTGCCGACAGGAACGCTGAGGTTCCAGGTTGCGAGATCGATCATAATTCAAGCTTCCACTTTTTTTACTGCACGTGCGTGCCAGAAGCTCTAGCTCGCGCCTTCGGGTGGGTCTTTATAAGCGTAGAAGGCCTCTTTGTTAATGCCCTTCTGGCAGATGATTGGCGTCAACAACCTGTCGAAATGCCATCCTTCCCGGTTTATAAGGCCTGCAGGGCTGACCGTTAGTCGGCTATATGAAACTTTACCGAAGTGATGGGATACGAGCGGCTTCTGCTTTAAGGGATCCGGGTCTAGAGTGAAGTCGCAATAGGTGACCGGTTTTAACAAAAGGCCGGCCTGAGGCCCCGAACAAGAGATGCAGCATGGAATGCGCACAATCTAAGCCAGCTGAAGGCAACTCAATCCTGTTAATTGTTGATGATTACCCTGAAAACCTGATCAGCATGCGCGCGTTATTACAGCGCCAGGATTGGCAGGTCATGACCGCGGCTTCCGGTTTTGAAGCCCTTGGCCTGTTACTCGAACACGATGTCGACCTGGTGCTGCTGGATGTGCAGATGCCGGGCATGGATGGTTTTGAAGTGGCGCGCTTGATGCGCGGCAGCCAGCGAACCCGTCTTACGCCAATCATTTTTCTTACCGCCAACGAACAGTCCCAGGACGCGGTGATCAAGGGCTACGCCAGTGGCGCGGTGGATTACCTGTTCAAACCGTTCGACCCGCAAATTCTCAAACCCAAAGTCCAGGCGTTGTTGGAACACCAGCGTAATCGCCGTGCCTTGCAGCGGTTGAGCCATGATCTGGAAGTCGCCCGGGCCTTCAATGCCTCGGTGCTGGATAACGCCGCCGAAGGCATTCTGGTGGTGAGTGAGGACGGGCTGATTCGCTTCGCCAACCCGGCGATGTCTCGCTTGCTCAATGCCACGGTGAACGACCTGCAAGGCAAGGAGTTTCTGGATTTCCTGCAAAAACCGCACATTCCGATCTGGGCCGATTCCGAGTTGTTTGCCGGTTACAAACGCGGTGAAACCCTGCGCTTGCACGATGCGCTGCTGCGTACCGCGCCCGGCCAGCAAGTGCCGGTGGCGTTGTCTTGCGCGCCTTTGCCCGCCGAACAACATGCGATGGTGGTGACGGTGCTGGACATGTCGGTGGTGCGCCATCTGCATCAGCAGTTGGAGTTCCAGGCGGTGACCGACCCGCTGACCGGGCTGCTCAATCGCCGGGGTTTTTACCAGACCGTTGAAAACCTGCTGCTGCGCGGCGAACGTTCCGACAGCACTTGGGTGCTGTTGTACCTGGACCTCGACGGCTTCAAGCGGGTCAATGATTCCCTCGGCCACGATGCCGGCGACCGGGTGCTGCGTTGGGTGTCCGAGCAGTTGAAGGCGTGCCTGCGGCCCTTCGATATTCTGGCGCGGATGGGGGGCGATGAGTTCACTGCGTTGCTGGATCTTGAGCTCCCCGAGCAGGCGGCAAAGATTGCCGAGAAGCTCATCGAGCGGGTGTCGATTTGTCAGCAGATCGAAGGCATGGACATCGCCTTGGGTGCCAGCATCGGCATCGCCACTTATCCCGATTGCGGGTCTAATCTGGACGGGCTGATGCGCGCCTCCGACATTGCCATGTACGAAGCCAAGCGCGCCGGGCGTCAGCAATATCGCTTCTACGATCACGAAATGAACGGCCGGGCACGCTCGCGGCTGATGCTTGAAGAGAGCGTGCGCACGGCTATCGAGAACCGCGATTTCAACCTGGTGTATCAGCCCCAGGTGGCGATTGCCGATGGGCAGATCCGCGGGTTCGAAGCGTTGTTGCGCTGGCAGCATCCGAGTGTCGGCGATGTACCGCCGGGGCTGTTTTTGCCGTTGCTGGAAGAGGCGCGGTTGATCAGTCGCCTGGGTAGCTGGATTTATCATCGCGGGGCCAAACAGCGCAAAGCCTGGGAAACCTTGTTTGCCGAAGATCTGGTGCTGGGCGTCAGCTTGAGCAGCACCCAATTCGGGTTGCCCAACCTGGTCACCGAGCTGCGTCAGGTGCTGGAGCGCCATGGCCTGAAGCCGCAGCAGCTGGAAGTCGAGGTCACGGAAGAGGCCTTGATGTCTAACCCCGACGAGACCCGCAAGCAACTGCGTTTGCTGCGCAATCTGGGGGTACGGGTGGCGCTGGATGACTTCGGCTCCGGGGCTTGTTCGCTGGCGCATTTGCGCGACCTGGAACTGGACACGCTCAAGCTCGACCGGCATTTGATCGCCCGGTTGCCAGGGTCCGAACGGGATGCGGCGCTGGCACGCAGTGTCATCGATTTGTGCAACCGGTTAGGGCTGTTGGTGATCGCCGAAGGGGTTGAAACGGTGGCGCAATATGAGTGGCTGCAAGCCAACGGTTGCCAGTATGTGCAGGGTTTCCTGGTGGCGCGGCCGTTGATGGCCGAGGACACCGGTCACTTTGTCGAGCCGTTCGACTGGGGCGCGCTGACGAGTTGAATTCGCTACACTGGCAACCTTTTCGTGATGCGTGTTGCCGCTCCAATGACTGTGTTGAAATACCTCCAGGCTTATCCTGCCGCGTTGCAGGACCAGGTGCGCCAACTGATCGCCGAAGGTCGGCTGGGCGATTACCTGAGCCAGCGCTATCCGGAAAAACACGGGGTGCAGAGCGACAAGGCGCTGTACGCCTATGCCCTGGACCTCAAGCAGGAATACCTGCGTAACGCCCCGGCCATCGACAAGGTGTTGTTCGACAACCGTCTGGACCTGACCCACCGCGCGCTCGGTCTGCACACCGCGATCTCACGGGTGCAGGGTGGCAAGCTCAAGGCCAAGAAAGAAATTCGCATCGCCTCGCTGTTCAAGGACGCGGCGCCGCAGTTTCTGAAGATGATCGTGGTGCATGAGCTGGCGCACTTCAAAGAGTCGGATCACAACAAGGCGTTCTACAAGCTGTGCGAGCACATGTTGCCGGGGTATCACCAGGTGGAGTTCGATTTGCGGGTATACCTGACATGGCGGGATATGCACTGACAGACCAAGATCTTCTACAAGGAGTGCATGGATGGACGTGAGCAAGACCAAGAGCAGCTTCTACCGCCGATTGTACGTGGCGTACCTGATCGACAGCGGGCTGGCCAGTAACGTCCCTGCATTGACCGAGGTGACCGGCATGCCCCGACGCACGGCTCAGGACACCATCGCGGCGTTGGCGGATCTGGATATCGTTTGTGAATTCGAGCAGGAAGAAGGCGCACGTAACCACGCGGGGCGCTATCGGATTCGCGAGTGGGGGGCGATTGATCGGGGGTGGATCGAGCGTAATCTGCGGCAGATCAAAGCGGTGCTTGAATACCCCTGAATTCCCGACCCCGATCATTCCCACGCGGAGCGTGGGAACGCTCATAGGGGCCTCAGGAACGGCGCATCCCGATATGCGGAATCTGATCCTCGAGGTATTCCTCACCCACCACCACAAACCCGTACCGCCCGTAGTACCCCTGCAAATGCGCCTGGGCCGAGAGGTAGATCGGCACCTCGGGCCAGTGCTTCTCGGCCTGTTTCAACGCCTGGCTCATCAACTCATGCCCAAGCCCGGCACCGCGTGCCTGGGGTGCAATGATCACCCGGCCAATCACCACGTCGCCGCCCTGCAATTGCGGGTCGAGCAATCGCAGGTAGGCCACCAGCCGATCCCCGTCCCAGCCCATCAAATGGCAAGTGTCACCTTCCAGGTCCTGGCCATCGATGTCTTGATAAGCGCATTTCTGCTCGACGACAAACACTTCGGCGCGCAGTTGCAAAATGGCATACAGCTGCTCTTTACCCAGATCGCTGTGGTGTTTGCAGACCCAATCGATTGTCATCTTCACATTCCTTGAACAACGTTGTTCCGATACTAAGCGCCCTGAGGCGGGATGTCTTTATCGCAGGGAATCTGTGATAAAGACCAAAATGCCATCATTCATTTCTCGCGAAGTTGTCTTCTTTGTGTAATCTGCGATGAAGCGCTGTGCAATGGCCTCAATGAGCTAATGTTAGGACCTGGGTTCGCCGGTAGAGGAATCTTGGAGTTTTGGCTGAAAAACACGTCGGGCAGCCCGCCCGCTAAGGATTTCTGGCATGCCGCGGTTTCATCGAGCGTTTGCTTTGATCGGATTGCTGTTGCTGACACAGGCCGAGGCTGCGGAAAAGCTGCGTCTGGTCGCCGATGCCTGGCCACCCTTTACCGACGCCACGCTGGTCAATGGCGGTGTGGCCACGGACATCGTCAGCACCGCGCTGGCCCGGGCCGGTTACGCCAGCGATTTCGAACAAGTGCCGTGGGCCCGGGCCTTGTTTGGGGTGGGCGAGGGACGTTACGACGTACTGGTCAACACCTGGTACACCGACGAGCGCACGAAGCTGGGGCAATTTTCCGGCGAGTACCTGCTCAACCGCGTGCGCTTTCTCAAGCGCAAAGACACGCCAATCGAATACAACAACCTGCAACAACTGCACACCTACCCGATAGCGGTGGTACGCGGTTATGCCTATTCGCAGGAATTTGATGAGGATGTGTCGTTGCAGAAAGTCCCGGTGCATAACTTCGCCATGGCTGTGCGCATGGTCGCGGCCGATCGGGTCAAGCTGACTTTGGAAGACGAGTTCGTCGCCCGGTATTACCTGGCGCGGGAATCACCCAAAGTGCGCAATGCCGTGGAGTTCCTGCCCAAGCCGTTGAGCGAGAACAGTCTGCATATTCTGGTGAGCCTGAAGAACCCGGAGCATGAACAGATCGTCGCCGGTTTCGATCGCGAGATTGCGGCGATGAAGGCTGACGGGAGTTATGAGAAGTTGCTCAGGCAGCATGGGATGTGATCTGAAAGGCCTGCAGTGTCCGAGCTGAAGCCTTCGCGGGCAAGCCCGGTCACTGCACATTTCAGGCTTCGTTAGTGTCCTTGATCAAATGCGCCGCCAACGTCCGCAACGGCCCCAGTTGCCGACAGATCAACGCCAGTTGTGTCTGTACCAGCCGCTGGCCTTCATCGATTTCATCCGGCATCTGCTCAAGCGCATTGGCCAGTGCTTCTTCCTCATCACTCTGAATCGCAATCGGCTGTTTGCTCGCCAGGCCCTGGGCAATGTCGTCGAGGCTGGCGGCCACGCTCACGCCCGCACCGTCGATCAGGTGCTCGCGCACATCCGACGGCAGTTGGGTTTCACGGTGTGCCCCAAGCCCCGACAAATAGCTGAGCAGGGTGTGCGATAGCACCAGGAATCGGAACCCGACATCGGCTTCCTTACGGAAGTGCCCCGGCTCCATCAGCATGTTGGCCAGTGTCGTCGACAACGCCGCGTCGGCATTGTGCGCGTTACGTCGGGCCAGGCGGTAAGCCAGGTCGTCGCTTTTACCGGCGGCGTATTGCTGCATGATCTGGCGCAGGTAAATGCTGTTGCAGGTCAGGGTATTGGCCAGCACTTTGTTCAGGCGTCGGCCCTGCCAGTCCGGCAGGAACAGGAATACCGCCAGGCCGGCGATCAGGCTGCCGAGCAAGGTATCGAACAGTCGCGGCAGAAGCAGCCCGTAACCGTCGCCCACCTGGTTGAAGCAGAACAGCACCATGATCGTAATGGCGGCTGTCGCCAGGGTGTAGCGGGTGGTGCGGTTGGTAAAGAACACCACCCCGGCGACGATGGCGAAGCTCGACTGGATCAACGGGTTGGGGAACAGATCGAACAGCGCCCAGGCCACGGTCAGGCCGATGGCGGTGCCGATGATCCGTTGGCCCAGTTTGCGGCGGGTGGCGCCGTAGTTCGGCTGACAGACAAACAACGTGGTGAGGATGATCCAGTAACCTTGCGAGGGGTGGATCAAATGCACCATCGCGTAGCCGATGCTCAATGCCAGGGGCAGGCGCAGGGCGTGGCGGAACAGCAAGGACGTTGGCGTCAGCTGTGTGCGCAAGCGAATCCACACATCCTTGAGACTGCGTGGCGAACGGTCGAGCAGGCTGCTGTCGGTGGCGTCTGCAAGCGCATCGGGGTTGCTGGCGTCGCTGAGCAAACGGTCGAGGGTGCCGAGGTTGGCGGCCAATGCCCGCAACGAGCGCAACAGACCACGCCAGGCCGGATTGCTCTGGATGCGCAGGTGTTCGAGGGAGGCGTGCAGGTCGCTCAGGGCTTCGGCGAAGCTGGCGTCATAGATGAACGGCTGGCGCATCTGGATCGATTCGGCCAGCGCGCGGCACACCTTGCCTTGTTGGCGCAGCAGGCGCTGACAGCGGAACAGCACGTCGCTGTGGAAGAACGCCTCGGCCAGCGCGTTGTAAGGGTAGTGCGAGGAGCTGGCGCGCTCGTGGATGTCCTGGGCGAGGAAGTACAGCTTCAGGTAACGGCTGAGTTTCGCCCCCGGCCGGCCATCGCCGACCCGGTGCAGAATGATTTCCTTGGCGGCGTTCAGGGCTGCCACCACCCGACCGTTCTGCTGGGCCAGTTCCAGGCGGCGCGCTTCCACGTCCAACTGCCGGATCGGTTCGAACAACGACGATTTCAGTTTCAGGTAATAACCCAGTTCACGGAATAACCGCGCCAGGCTCTGTTGCACCGGCTGGTTGGAAAACAGCACCTGCCACAACACCGAGAGCAAGCCATACCACGCCGCACCCGCCACCAGCAGTACCGGCTCGTGCCAGAAATCAGTGACTGCGCCGCCGCGCTGGTCCACGCCGATCATGGTGTAGACCGACAGAATCAGCGTCGCTGACGCAATCGCGCCATAACGCTCGCCCAGCGCGCCGAGCATGGTCAGGCAGAAGCTGGCCAGGGCAAAGGCGATGATAAAGAGGATGGGGTAGGGGAAGAGCAGTTCGACGGACAGGGCGGCGACCATAAAACACACCAGCGTCACGGCCAGTGCGTTGAGGCGGCCCTGCCAACTGTCGTCGGTTTCGGCCAGGGCGCTGGCGATGATCCCCAGGAACAACGGGATCAGCAGCCCCATTTGATCCTGAGACCAACACAGCGCCATGGTGCCGGTCAGGGCGATGAATACCCGAACGCTGTAACTGAATTTATCCAGCGCCCAGAGGCGACGCAGAGACTGCCGAAATGTGGTCGATGACATGAAGTGCGAAGGCCTTCCGAGGCAATGACGCTAAATTGAGCCACTAATGACGCCGACGCAATGGCGCCGATCACATCAGACAGCAAAATCTGTTCCTTCCTCGTTCTGTGTTGCCTGTCAGGACGTCTTCGCGGGCAAGCCTCGCTCCTACAGGGATTTAGGTGACCCTTGTAGGAGCGAGGCTTGCCCGCGAAGAACGATAACGCGATCGGTCAGACGTATTGCGCCGCCGCGTAACCGGAGGCCCAGGCCCATTGGAAGTTGAAACCACCCAGATGCCCGGTGACGTCGAGCACTTCACCGACGAAATACAGGCCGGGGCTTTTCAGCGACTCCATGGTCTTGGATGACACTTCGCGCGTGTCGACGCCACCCAGGGTCACTTCGGCCGTGCGGTAGCCCTCGGTGCCGGCCGGCACGACTTTCCAGCTCGCCAGTTTTTCAGCGATGTCTGCAATTTCTGCGTGGGTGTATTGCTTCATCGGTTTGGAGACGAACCAGTTGTCTGCCAGCAAGTTGGCCATCTTCTTGGTGAAGATCTCACCGAGCAGGGTTTTCAACTCGCTGTTCGGGCGTTCGACTTGCTGCTGTTGCAGCCAGCTCGGTACGTCGTGATCCGGCATCAGGTTGATCTCTACCGTGTCGCCGGATTCCCAGAACGAAGAAATCTGCAAAATCGCCGGGCCGCTGAGACCGCGGTGGGTGAACAGGATGTTCTCGCGGAAACTCTGGTCGTTGCAGCTCACCAGGCAATCCACCGACGTACCGGACAGCTCGGTGCACAGCTCCTTGAGCTGATCGGTGATGGTGAACGGTACAAGACCGGCGCGGGTCGGCAGCAGGTCGTGGCCGAACTGCTTGGCCACCTGATAGCCGAAACCGGTGGCGCCGAGGGTCGGAATCGACAGGCCGCCGGTGGCGATCACCAGGGATTGGCAAGTGATCTGGTCCAGCGTGGTATCTAGCAGATAACCGCTTTCGAGCTTCTCGATGGTCTGGATCGAGGTGTCCAGATGCAGGCTGACGCCGACCTGATTGCACTCCTCGAGCAGCATGTCGAGGATGTCGCTGGATTTGTTATCGCAGAACAACTGGCCGAGTTTTTTCTCGTGGTACGGCACGCCGTGTTTGGCCACCAGACCGATGAAGTCCCATTGGGTGTAACGCGCCAACGCAGATTTGCAGAAATGGGTGTTCTGCGAGAGGAAATTGCTCGGTTCGGTGTACATGTTGGTGAAATTGCAGCGGCCACCGCCCGACATGAGGATTTTCTTGCCGGCCTTGTTGGCATGGTCAAGCAACATCACCTTGCGCCCGCGCCCGGCGGCGGTCAGCGCACACATCAACCCTGCGGCGCCAGCGCCAATGATCACGACTTCGGTAGAGCGCAAAACGGTGTCCTCACACATTGATCGTTCCCACACTCTGCGTGGGAACGATCACAGGGAAATACAGTGTTCTTACAGGATGCGAACGCGCAGCGAACGACCTTTGATTTTACCGTCGTTCAGGCGCTGCAAGGCTTGCTTGGCGATCCCGCGTTCCACGGCCACATAGGCCTGGAAGTCGAAAATCGCGATCTTGCCGACCTGGGCGCCGGGAATGCCCGCCTCGCCGGTCAGTGCACCGAGAATGTCACCCGGACGGACTTTGTCTTTACGGCCCGCACCAATGCACAGCGTGCTCATCAGCGGCAGCAGCGGACCGCCGCCCTGGGACGTGAGGTTATCCACCTGATCCCAATTCAACGGCGACTTCTGCAGTTGCTCGATGGCTTGGGCGCGATGCGCTTCGGACGGTGCGACCAGGCTGATCGCGATGCCTTTCTCACCGGCACGACCGGTACGGCCGACACGGTGAATGTGGATTTCCGAGTCACGGGCCAGTTCGACGTTGATCACCATGTCCAGCGCATCGATGTCCAGGCCGCGTGCGGCGACGTCGGTGGCGACCAGTACCGACGTACTGCGGTTGGCGAACATGGCCAACACCTGGTCGCGGTCACGCTGTTCCAGATCGCCGTGCAGGCCGACGGCGGAGATGCCTTTGGACGTCAGGTGATCGACGGTTTCCTGCACCTGCTGCTTGGTGAAGCAGAACGCCACGCAGGACGCCGGACGGAAGTGGCCGAGCACCTTGGTCACCGCGCTCATGCGCTCTTCCGGGGAGATTTCGTAGAAGCGCTGCTCGATCTGCGTGTCGTCGTGGAACGCCTCGGCCTTCACTTGCTGCGGATTACGCATGAACTTCGACGCCAACTGCTTGATGCCCACCGGATAGGTGGCGGAGAACAGCAGGGTCTGGCGACGTTCCGGGCACTGGGCGATGATTTCTTCGATGGAATCGTAGAAACCCATGTCGAGCATGCGGTCGGCTTCGTCGAGGATCAGCGTGTTCAGGCCGTGAAGCACCAGCGAACCCTTGCGCAGGTGTTGCTGGATGCGCCCTGGAGTGCCGACGATGATGTGTGCGCCGTGCTCCAGCGAGCCGATCTGCGGGCCGAAAGACACACCGCCGCACAGGGTCAGGACCTTGATATTGTCTTCGGCACGGGCCAGGCGACGGATTTCCTTGGCGACCTGGTCGGCCAGCTCACGGGTCGGGCAGATGACCAGTGCCTGGCAACCGAAGAAGCGCGGATTGATCGGGTTCAACAGGCCGATACCGAAGGCGGCGGTCTTGCCGCTGCCGGTCTTGGCCTGGGCGATCAGGTCCATCCCCTTGAGGATCACCGGCAAGCTTTGCGCCTGGATCGGCGTCATCTGGGCATAACCGAGGGAGTCGAGGTTAGCCAGCATGGCGGCGGACAGCGGCAAAGTATTAAAAGCGGTGGCGATGGTGGTCACGGGACTGGCCTGCAAAACAAAATGTCGCGCAGTGTATCAGTCCCAGGCTCTCCACCTGCAAATTCTGGACGAATAGCCGTAGCAGCTGTCGAGGTACGAGGCTGCGTTGCGTGTCCGCAGGACCGCCCCGGGGGGCCGCTTCGCAGCCCAACGCAGCCTCGTGCCTCGGCAGCTGCTACGGGTCAGTGCTCGATATCGTGCTCACGGCTGACCATCCGTCGGCCATCCTTTGGTGAAAGCTGCGAGAAGATCGTTGCAGCCAGCATCGCCATGATTCCTACCGTCACAAACGTCAGCTGGAACGCGCCCAGCACCGTGTCCACGTCGTCATTGCCCATCTCCGCCGTGAATCCGCCGAGCAGCGCACCGGCGCACGCCACGCCCAGGCTCAGGGACAATTGCGCTACCACCGACAGCAAACTGTTGCCGCTGCTGGCGCTGGCGTCGTCGAGGTCGATCAGTGTCACGGTATTCATCGCGGTGAACTGCAAGGAGTTGATCGCCCCCAGAATCGCCAACTGGCCCAGCAACAGCCAATACGGTGTCTGCTCGCTGACCAGGCCCATGCTCGCCAGCATGATCCCCAGCGCCAATGTGTTGCCGGTCAGCACGATGCGGTAGCCGAAACGTTCGATCAACGGCCGCGCCACCGATTTGGCGACCATCGCGGCCGCAGCCAGGGGCAGCATGCTCATCCCGGCCTGTGACGGCGAATAGCCCAGCGCCACTTGCAGCAGCAACGGCACCAGGAACGGCAATGCGCCGCTGCCCAACCGGGCGAACAGGTTGCCGAGGATGCCCACGGCAAAGGTCCGGGTCTTGAACAGCGATGGCGCAAACAGTGGATTGTCGATGTGCCCGGCCCGCAGCCAATAGGCCGCCAGACAGGCCATGCCGGCAAACAACAGCAACATCACCCGCAAGTGCGGCAGACGCAGTTCGCCGAGGCCTTCCATGGCGATGGTGATCAGCACCATCGCCGCGCCGAACAGCAAGAAGCCCAGGCTATCGAAGCGGGTGCGTTCACTGCCGCGCAGGTCGGGAATGAATTTCCATACCGCGTAGCAACCGAGAACGCCCACCGGCAGGTTGATCAGGAAGATCCAGTGCCAGGTCAGGTATTGCACCATCCAGCCGCCCATGGTCGGGCCGATCAGCGGGCCGAGCAGGCCGGGAATGGTGATGAACCCCATGATCCGCACCAGATCCGAGCGCGGATACGCGCGCAGCACTACCAAGCGTCCGACCGGCAACATCAAGGCGCCGCCCAGGCCCTGGATCACCCGGGCGCCGATCAGCATGCTCAGGGTGCTCGACAAGGCGCAGAGCAATGAGCCGATGCTGAACAACAGGATGGCGCCGAAGAAGATTTTCTTGGTGCCGAAACGGTCGGCGATCCAGCCGGAGGCGGGAATCAGCAAGGCGACGGTGAGCATGTAGGCGATGATCACACCCTGCATGCGCAGCGGGTCTTCGGCCAGGTCCCGGGCCATGGCGGGGAGGGCGGTGTTGAGGATTGTCCCGTCGAGGGACTGCATGAAGAAGGCAATGGCCACGACCCATGGCAACCAGCGGGCGGTGACGGCGTCGAGAGGTGGGCGGTTGGGCATGGGGCCTCTTGTTAATGCAGATTCGTGGCTGGCGCTGAACCCTGTGGCGAGGGAGCTTGCTCCCGCTCGGCTGCGTAGCAGTCGTAAACCGGGCTATACGGTCTGTCTGCTGAACCGCGTTGGCAGGTTTGGGGCCGCTTCGCAGCCCAGCGGGAGCAAGCTCCCTCGCCACAGGTTTTTGTGTTTACAGGGTCAAGGTCAGTCGGCTGACGAGCGCTCCCGGCAGCAATGCCGAAGACGTGTTCCGCTGACTGTAGGTGCTGGCCGACAACATCAGCTCGCGTTCCTCGGTCAACGCTTCCAGCTGCGAACCGAGCAGGCTGTAGGCGCTGTCATCGAAACGCATGGTGCTGACCGGTGCCTGAATCTCGCCGTTCTCGACCCAGAAGGTCGCGAACCGTGTCATGCCGGTCAGGCGCGCTGCCGGTTGGTCCGAGTAGTTCAGGTACCACAGGTTGCTGATGTACAGACCGGTGCCCAGTTGCTTGAGAATCTCGGCGTCAGGCAAAGAGCCGGCCGCCATGTTCAATGCACTTGGGGCTTCACCGCCGCCGGCGCCGTTGGCGGTCAGGCCGTATTCGGCGGCGCTGCGTGAACCGACCAGTTGCTCGCCCGCCTTGCCCTCAACAATCAGCCGCAGATCACTGCGTGGATAACCTTCACCGGAGAACGCCGGGCTCAGGGAGCCGCTGACTTTTTCATCCAGGGACACCAACGGGCTGAACGAGCTGTCGCCACCGTAGAGCTTCTGCAACGGACTGCTCTTGCTGGCAATCGACTGCGCCGAGAACCCGCCCCAACTGAGCATGCCCATGATTTCTTCCAGGGCTGCCGGCGCGAGGTAGGCGCGGTACTGACCCGGCGCCAGCGTGCGCAATGGCCGCCCGAGAAACGCCAACTGCTCGCGGGCCTGCTGGAAACGCCGGGCAAAGCCTTCGCTGTTCCAGTCGTGCCCGGCATAGCTGGCTTTCACCGCCTGACCGTTTTCATGGAACAGGCTGAAATCGAAGTTGAAGCTATTGGCCTGATGCCAGCCGAACGCGCCCGAGGAGCTGGCGAAGCCGCGACTGATCGGCCCGGCGGCATAGAAACCGACCAGATCCAGCCCCTCGCCGGCCTGAGTGATTTCAGCGACCACCTGCTCGGTGTCCGGCAGCGGATGATCCTGCACGTTGTTGCTCTGCCAGTCGTCATGGTTGAGCAGCAGGTACGGGTCCTGAGGCAGCAACGGCAGGGTTTCGCGCAACTGTTGTAGCCCCTCGGCCAGACGCTGAAGGTCGACTTCCGGATCGCCCGACAACGTGATATCGAGGTCGGCGTGGCGGCCGTCGTTGATCAGTTTGAAGCCGATGCTTGCCTGCTGCACCTGCCCGGCCTGACGCACCTTGGCGTGGTTGAAGCGCACGAAGGCCGACGATTCGGCGGCGTAGCTGAGGGTGAACTGCTCAGGCGTGCGCAGTGCATCGCGCAGCCAGTCGACCAAGGCCTTGAACGAATCGGCCTGGTTTTTTGAAGTGCTCGTGGACGTACTCATCAGGCATCTCCCCCAAACACATCAACGTTGCTGAACACACAGGCCGGCGACGCATGGCCGACACGGATCACCTGGTTCGGTTCGCCCTTGCCGCAGTTCGGCGTCCCCAGCACCTTGAAGGTGCTGACGTCACCGACGGCGCGCAGGCTCTTCCAGAATTGCGCGGAAATCGCCCGGTAGTTCGGGTTCTTCACCACGCCTTTGAGTTCGCCGTTTTCGATCAACTGGCCCCATTCGCAACCGAACTGGAATTTGTTGCGCGCATCGTCGATGGACCACGAACGGTTGGTGCTCATCAAAATGCCGTGCTCGATGTTGCCGATCAGTTGCTCAAGCGGCTGATCGCCGGGCTCGATGTTGAGGTTGGCCATGCGGTCGATCGGCGGACGGTTCCAGCCGCAGGCGCGGCTGTTGGCCACGCCGTCGAGGCTGGCCCGGAACTGCGAGAGCGCGCCGCCCAATGGTCGCAGCAGCAAACCTTGCTTGATCAGGAATTGCTTGCTGGCGGCGGTGCCTTCGTCGTCATGGCCGTAGCTGGCGAGCTGTTCGGGGATGTCCGGGTCGAATGTCACGTTGAGCAGTTCGGAGCCGTATTGCAGGCGGCCGAAGTCTTGCGCCTTGACGAAACTGGTGCCGGCGTAATTGCGCTCGTCGCCCAGGATGCGGTCCAGTTCCAGCGGGTGACCGATGGACTCGTGGATCTGCAGCATCATCTGGTCGGGCATCAGCAACAGGTCGCGCGGGCCTTGCGGGGTGTTCGGTGCCAGCAGCAATTGCAACGCCTGGTCGGCGACTTTCGGGCCGGCGCCGATCAGGCCGCAGCGGCTGATCACATCAAAGCCGCCCTGCTGACCGAAATTCTCGCGGCCGAGGGTGCGGGTCTGGCTGTCGCTACCGTCGTAGGCGGTGACGTCCATGCTCGGGTAGACGAAGCGCTGGGCCTGGCGCAGTTCGGCGCCGGCGCTGTTGAGGTAGATCTGCTCGACGTTGGTGATACCGATGCTCGCCTGCCAGTTCACCAGGCGTTCGTCCTTGGGCACGGCGGCAGATTCGGCGCCGAGCAGTTGGTAGCAATCGCTGAGAGACGGGAAGGGTTGGTCGAGGCTCGGCGAGAAATAGTCGGCGCGCTCGCTGGAAACCGCTTGCTCACGCAAGTCGAGGAGGGCGTGTGGCTTGAGTCGACGGGCTTGTTGCTCGGCCTTCTCCAGCGCGGCTTGCAGCCCGGACTGGGACAAGTCGTTGGTCGCGGCATAGGCTTCGACGCCGTTGACCCGAACGGTCAGCATCGCACCTTCGTCCCGGCTCAGGCTCGGTGGTTCGGCGACGTTCTTGCGCACTGAAAGATACTGACCGGATTCGCGAACATAACGCAGCGAAAAGAATTCAGCGCCCGTGCGCAACGCAGCGAAGCGCTGCTTGAGCTGGGGGTGGAAATCGAACATTCGGGAACCTCCTTGGTATGGAGTGGCGGCGAATCGGTGTTGCGAGGGGGGGAAACGTTTGCGTGGCGCTAGATTAGGCCTGCGTGGGGGGTAGGATCAAGTGAAGAGCGGTGTAGGAAGAGTTGAGGTTGGGTGAGTCAGGAATTTATCTATTGCTTGGGCGGACGCTTTCGCGGGCAAGCCTCGCTCCTACAGGGCGAATGCGATTCCCTGTAGGAGCGAGGCTTGCCCGCGAAGGCCGCGCCTCGGTGTTACGGCTTACTGAGCGCTCACATCCCGCAACGGCTTGCCCTTCACCGGTGCACCGCCGGCCACGTAGTACTTGGCCTTGCTGCGCGGCAATGGTTTGCGACCGCGGATCTTGTCGGCGATTTTCTCGGCCATCATGATCGTTGGTGCGTTCAGGTTGCCGGTGGTGATGATCGGCATGATCGAAGCATCGACCACGCGCAGGCCTTGCATGCCATGCACACGACCTTCGCCATCGACCACGGCCATTTCGTCGGTGCCCATCTTGCACGAGCAGGACGGGTGGAACGCGGTTTCGGCGTGCTCACGGATGAACTTGTCCAGCTGCTCGTCGGTTTGCACGTCGATGCCGGGGCTGATTTCGCGACCACGGAAGGCATCCAGCGCCGGCTGTTGCATGATTTCACGGGTCAGGCGGATGCCATCGCGGAATTCCTGCCAGTCCTGCTCGGTAGCCATGTAGTTGAACAGGATGCTCGGGTATTCGCGCGGATCCTTGGACTTGGCCTGGATGCGACCGCGGCTTGGCGAACGCATGGAACCCATGTGTGCCTGGAAGCCGTGCTCTTTCACGCCGTTGCTGCCGTTGTAGTTAATCGCTACCGGCAGGAAGTGATACTGGATGTTCGGCCATTCGAATTCCGGGCGGGTACGAATGAAACCGCCGGCTTCGAACTGGTTGCTGGCGCCGATGCCGGTGCCGTTGAACAGCCACTCGGCACCGATGGCCGGCTGGTTGTGCAGGAGCAGCGACGGGTACAGCGAGACCGGTTGGGTGCAGGCGTATTGCAGGTACAACTCGAGGTGATCCTGCAGGTTTTCACCGACGCCCGGCAGGTCGTGGACCACCGGAATATCAAGCTTTTTCAGCAGTTCGGCCGGGCCGACACCGGAGCGTTGCAGGATCTGCGGCGACGCGATGGCGCCGGAGCACAGCAACACTTCTTTGCGGGCACGGACTTCAACGCGTTCTTCGGCGGCACCGATCAGGTAACGCACGCCGACTGCACGCTTGCCTTCGAACAGAATCTTGTCGGTCAGGGCGTGGGTGACGATGGTCAGGGTCGAACGCTTCTTGGCGATGTCCAGGTAACCGCGAGCGGTACTGGAGCGACGGCCTTTCGGCGTCACGGTGCGGTCCATCGGGCCGAAACCTTCTTGCTGGTAACCGTTCAAGTCTTCGGTACGCGGGTAACCGGCCTGCACGCCTGCTTCGACCATCGCGCTGAACAGCGGGTTGTTGCCGGCTTTGGGCGTGGTCACGCTGACCGGACCGTCGCCACCGTGGTAGTCGTTCGGGCCGATGTCACGGGTTTCCGCCTTGCGGAAATACGGCAGGCAGTCGAGGTAAGTCCAGTCTTCCAGGCCTGGCAGTTTCGCCCAGTTGTCGTAGTCCATGGCGTTGCCGCGGATGTAGCACATGCCGTTGATCAGCGAAGAACCACCCAGGCCCTTGCCGCGACCGCATTCCATCCGGCGACCGTCCATGTGTGGCTCTGGATCGGTTTCGTACGCCCAGTTGTAGCGACGGCCTTGCAGCGGGAACGCCAAAGCCGCCGGCATTTGTGTGCGGAAATCCAGACGGTAATCCGGGCCGCCCGCTTCGAGCAGCAGGACGGTGACGCCTTCGTCTTCAGTCAGACGGGTCGCCAGGGTGTTACCGGCGGAGCCGGCACCGATGATGATGTAATCGAATACTTGGGACATTGAATGCACCCTCTTTGAAGTTGGTCAGGTCGCCCGTAGCAGCTGCCGAGGCACGAGGCTGCGTTGGGCTGCGCAGCGGCCCCCCGAGGGCGGCCCTTCGGACCGCAACGCAGCCTCGTGCCTCGGCAGCTGCTACAGGTTGTGCGCGGGTGCCTTAGAAAACCGAGGCG
This sequence comes from Pseudomonas sp. URMO17WK12:I6, assembly GCF_003253625.1. NCBI lineage: Bacteria > Pseudomonadati > Pseudomonadota > Gammaproteobacteria > Pseudomonadales > Pseudomonadaceae > Pseudomonas > Pseudomonas sp. URMO17WK12:I6. Next base: position 154,769 of record NZ_QKYZ01000001.1, on the reverse strand, counting down.
TAATCGCCCAGTTCGACCTGTACCGATTTGATGCGTGTGAAGTTGTTCAGTGAGCTGATGCCGTTCTCACGGCCCACGCCCGACTGCTTGTAGCCGCCGACCGGCATCTTGGCGTCGGACTCGCCCCAGGCGTTGATCCAGCAGATACCGGCTTCCAGTTGATGAATCACGCGGTGCGCGCGGTTCAGGTCTTTGGTAACGACGCCGGCAGCCAGACCGAAGTCGGTGTCGTTGGCGCGACGGATCACTTCTTCTTCGGTTTCGTAGGTCAGGATGCTCATCACCGGGCCGAAGATTTCTTCGCGCACGATGGTCATCTCGTCGGTGCAGTCGGTGAACACGGTCGGCGCCACGAATGCGCCTTTGGCCAATTCGCCGTCGGTCAGACGAGCGCCGCCGCACAGCAGGCGAGCACCTTCTTCCTTACCTTTGGCGATGTAACCCAGCACGCTTTCCATGTGGGCGAAGCTGACCAGCGGGCCGAAGTTGGTGTTTTCGTCTTCCGGGTTGCCAACGCGGATGCGCGCAACGCGCTCAACGATCTTGGCTTCGAACGCGGCTTTCAGGTGGCTCGGGACGAACACGCGAGTGCCGTTGGTGCAGACCTGACCGGAGCTGTAGAAGTTGGCCATCATCGCGGTGTCGGCGGCGCGATCGAGGTCGGCGTCGTCGAAAATGATCAGCGGGGATTTGCCGCCCAGTTCCATGGTCACGTCTTTCAGCGTGGAAGCGGAAGCGCTGGCCATGACTTTCTTGCCGGTGTCGGTGCCGCCGGTGAAGGAGACTTTTTCGATGCGTGGGTGTTCGGTCAGCCAGGTGCCGACTTCACGGCCGCTGCCGGTCAACACGTTGAACACACCAGCCGGCAGGCCGGCTTCGGTGTAGATCTCGGCCAGTTTCAGGGTGGTCAGCGAGGTGACTTCGCTTGGCTTGAAGATCATCGCGTTGCCGGCCGCCAGGGCTGGAGCGGATTTCCACAGGGCGATCTGGATCGGGTAGTTCCACGCACCAATACCGGCCACGATGCCCAGCGGCTCGCGACGGGTGTAGACAAAAGAGGTGGTGCGCAGTGGAATCTGCTCGCCTTCGATGGCCGGTACCAGACCTGCGTAGTATTCCAGCACGTCAGCGCCGGTGACGATGTCGACGTAACGGGTTTCGGAGTACGCCTTGCCGGTGTCCAGGGTTTCCAGGGCGGCCAGTTCATCGTTGCGCTCGCGCAGGATGTCGACGGCACGACGCAGGATGCGCGAACGCTCCATGGCGGTCATCGCAGCCCAGATTTTCTGGCCCTTTTCGGCACTGACCACTGCACGCTCGACGTCTTCCTTGGTCGCACGCTGTACGGTTGCGAGGACTTCACCGTTAGCCGGGTTGATGGCTTCGAAGGTGGCGTCGCTGCTGGCGTCACTGTAGCCGCCGTCGATGTAGAGTTTTTGCAGTTCGAAACGGGCCATAAAGTCCTCGCAAGTGCATAAGTTGGTTGGCGTTAACCACTGGGACGTGCCGTGTAGCGTTGGCGACGCTGATCAGTGGCGTTCAGGGGCTGAGCGGTTTTATGTGTGCTCTAACTCACCTGCTTGGCCAATTGGATATCCATGTATTCGTAAGCGATTCTTTGCGCCTGCTCGGTGTCGAAAGCATCTCCCGACAACGCGCCGCGCAACCACAAACCGTCAATGAGGGCTGCCAGGCCCCGGGCGGCGCTGCGCGCTTGATCAAGCGGCAACGCACGGCGGAACTGGCAGCACAGGTTGGAATACAGACGGTGATCGTTGATCCGCTGCAACCTGTGCAAAGACGGCTGGTGCATGCTGGTGGCCCAGAAGGCCAACCAGGTTTTCATTGCCGGGCCATTGACCTGGCTGGCGTCGAAGTTGCCTTCGATAATCACCTGCAGATGCGCCCGTGGGCTGTCATCTGCCATCGCCTGACGGCGTGCGGTGACGTTCTCGCTGAGGACGCTCATCAGATACCGCATCGTGGCGGCGATCAGGCCATTCTTGTCCTGAAAATAGTGACTGATGATGCCATTCGAGACACCGGCCAAACGGGCGATCAGCGCAATGCTGGCGTCCCCCATGCCGACCTGATCGACGGCCTGTAGCGTGGCTTCGATCAATTGCTGGCGGCGGATGGGTTGCATACCGACCTTGGGCATCTTGCACATCTCCTTAGGCCTCCCGGTGGACGAAATACGCCTACCGGATTGAGGGCCAGTCTATTTTGTTTTGATTGAACGTTCAATCAACAAAGAATAAGATCTGCGACAATTCGTCGCTGCTTACAGATTTTTCCTACGTGTAAATGACGATAAACCGACATCCAAAAATGCTCGAAACCCATACGCAGACGCGTTCCAGGGGTTTCGGGCTTTTTTCGGGGTGTCTTTATATCACCCGCCGGTCGGCTGCCAACTAATCGATTGGTCGGGTACCGCGTTGCCTTGTGTTCTTCTCTCGCACTGCCCGGAGCATCTGTGCCATGAGTTCTGCCTCTCTAATAAAGACCCCACCCGAGAAGGTGATGGTCAACGGTTGGGTGTTCTACACCTCTACCGCGTTGATTCTGTTGTTGACCGCCATTCTGATCATCGCCCCGCAAGAGGCCGGCAGAATGCTCGGCATTGCCCAGGCCTGGTTGTCCCGCAGCTTCGGCTGGTACTACATGGTAGTGATCGCCGCCTACCTGGTGTTCGTGGTTGGCCTGGCGTTTTCGTCTTATGGCAAGCTCAAGCTGGGCAGCAAGGACGATACCCCGGACTTCAGCTACGGCGCCTGGGCGGGGATGCTGTTCTCGTCGGGTATCGGCATCTCGCTGTTGTACTTCGGTGCGTCCGAGCCACTGGACCATTACTTCAACCCGCCGGAAGGCGTCGCCGGCAGCAACCTTGCCGCACGTCAGGCAGTGCAGCTGACGTTCCTGCATTGGGGCCTGCATGGCTGGGCGATCTACGCCTTGGTCGGCCTGGCCGTGGCGTACTTTGCTTATCGTCATAACCAGCCGTTGGCATTGCGTTCGGCGCTTTATCCGTTGGTCGGCGAGCGTTGGGTCAAAGGCGCGGCCGGTCATGCGGTGGACGGCTTCGGCATGTTCGTGACCCTGCTGGGGCTGGTGACGAACCTGGGGATCGGTTCGCTGCAAGTGTCGTCGGGGCTGGAAAACCTGTTCGGCATGGCACACAGCAACACCAACCTGCTGATCGTGATCATCGTGATGAGCACCGTGGCGACCATCGCCGCTGTGTCCGGCGTGGAAAACGGCATTCGCCGTCTGTCCAACCTGAACATCGTGCTGTTCAGCGGCCTGCTGATTTTCGTGCTGTTGTTCGGCCCGACTCTGCACCTGCTCAACGGCTTTGTGCAGAACATCGGTGACTACCTCAATGGCGTGGTGCTGAAGACCTTCGACCTCTACGTGTATGAAGGCGACAGTGAGAAGTCTGACCGCTGGCTGGGCCTGTGGACCCTGTTCTACTGGGCCTGGTGGATTTCCTGGGCGCCATTTGTCGGCATGTTCATCGCGCGTATTTCCCGTGGTCGCACGGTGCGTGAGCTGGTCGCCGGTGTGCTGCTGATCCCGCTGGGTTTCACCCTGGCATGGCTGTCGATCTTCGGTAACTCGGCCCTGGACCTGGTGATGAACCATGGGGCGGTGGAGCTCGGGAAGACGGCGCTGGAACAGCCATCGATGGCGATCTACCAGTTGCTTGAGCATTACCCTGCGTCGAAAGTTGTCATTGGCGTGTCGATTTTTGTTGGCTTCGTGTTGTTCCTGACCCCGGCGGACTCCGGCGCGGTGATGATGGCCAACCTTTCCTGCAAGGGCGGCAACGTCGACGAAGACGCGCCGCACTGGCTGCGGATTTTCTGGTCGGTGGTGATCACCCTGGTGACCATCGGTCTGCTGTTCGCCGGTAACTTCGAAGCCATGCAAACCATGGTGGTGCTGGCAGGGCTGCCGTTCTCGGTGGTGCTGGTATTCTTCATGTTCGGCTTGCACAAGGCCATGCGCCAGGACGTGCAGATCGAACAGGAGCAAGCGGAACTGGCGGCGCGTGGTCGTCGTGGTTTCAGCGAGCGTCTGACCCAGCTGGATCTGCAGCCGAATCAGTCGATTGTTCAGCGTTTCATGGACAAACAAGTCAGCCCGGCGCTGGAAGAGGCCGTGGTTCAACTGCGCGGCAAGGGCCTGGACGTGCAAACGTTGCTGGGTAAAGCCAAGCGTTGCATGGGCCTGCGGATCGAGATGGAAGAGGGCAACCCTTTTGTCTACGAAGTGAGCCTGGACGGTTATCTGGCGGCGGCGAGTGAAGCGGTGTCGGCCGAAAGTGCCGATGAACCGCGCGCACGTTACTACCGTGCTGAGGTGTACCTGCACAACGGCAGCCAGGACTATGACTTGATGGGCTTCACTCAGGATCAGATCACCCGTGACGTGCTCGATCAGTTTGAAAGCCATCGGCAGCTGCTAGGCCGGGTTTATAGCTGAGGTTTGAGGTGATGCGGTGCAGTGAATGCACCGCATCTCCATTGTGGCGAGGGAGCTCGCTCCCGTTCGGCTGCGAAGCAGTCGTAGATCCTGGTTACGCGATCTATCTGAAATACCGTGGTGTCTGGATTGGGGTCGCTCCGCAACCCAGCGGGAGCAAGCTCCCTCGCCACAGTTGTCGGTATTCCAGACCGGATATCTGCACAAACAAAAACGCCGCGATCATCTCGCGGCGTTTTTGTGTCTGCTGTCTTGCTTACCCCAGGTTCTTGCCGAGCAGCGCGTGGTACAGCTCGCTGTCGCCCAGGATCCCGACCACTTTGTTGTTGTCGTGCAGCACCAGCTTGTTGCCGGTCTGGTAACGAATCTGCAGCGCATCGCGCATGCCGATGTTGGAGTCCACCAGCGTTGGTCGACGGCCCAGGGCTTCAACCGCTTGCCCAGGTATCCATTTCTGCAGATCCAGGCTCGAGCCGTTCTGGCGCGCGCCTTTGATGGTGTTGCCTTCGGCCAGGTCCAGCCACGAATCGCCGCCCGGATCCAGGCACACCGAACCGTTGATGCGTTTGCAGTTGTCCAGGGTGCGCATCAGGCTGCGACCACACAATACGTTCAGCGGATTGGTGTGGGCGACGAAGGTGCGCACGTAATCGTCCGCAGGGTTCAGGACGATTTCTTCCGGCACGCTGTACTGGATGATCCGGCCGTCCTTCATGATCGCGATACGGCTGCCCAGCTTCAGGGCTTCATCGAGGTCGTGGCTCACGAAGACGATGGTCTTGCTCAGCTTGTTTTGCAGTTCCAGCAGTTCATCTTGCAGGCCTTGGCGAATCAGCGGGTCGAGGGCCGAGAACGGTTCGTCCATCAGCAGGATGTCGGCGTCCATCGCCAGCGCACGGGCCAGGCCGACACGTTGCTGCATGCCGCCGGAGAGCTCATTGGGTTTCTTGTTGCGCCACTGGGTCAGGCCCACCAGCTCAAGCTTCTCGTCCACCAGTTTGCGGCGTTCTTTCTCGGGGCGACCCTGCATTTCCAGACCGAAGCTGATGTTCTCGCGCACCGTCAGCCAAGGCATCAGGGCGAACTTCTGGAACACCATCGCGATGCGCTTGGTGCGCATCATCTTCAGTTCCGCCGGGGTGCAGGACGCGATGTCGATCTGCCGGCCTTCGTGTTCGACGAACAACTTGCCACGGCTAACGGTGTTGAGGCCGTTGATGCAGCGCAACAGGCTGGATTTGCCGGAGCCGGACAAACCCATCAGTACGCAGATTTCACCTTTCTCGATGTCCAGGCTGGCCTTTTCGACACCAACGATTTGCCCGGTCTTTTTCAGAATCTCGTTGCGGGTCATGCCCTGGTCGAGCAGTTTGAGAGCGGCGCGTGGATCTTTGGAGAAGATCACGTCCACGTCTTCGAAGCGAATAATGCTCATGCGTCACCCCCTACTTTGGCTTCGGGTTGTTTGCAGATACGGTCGAGCATGATCGCCAGCAATACGATCGCCAGGCCTGCTTCGAAGCCCAGTGCGATATCAGCAGTGTTCAGTGCGTTGACCACAGGTTTGCCCAGGCCGTCGGCGCCCACCAGTGCCGCAATCACCACCATCGACAACGACAGCATGATGCACTGGGTGATACCGGCCGCGATGCTTGGCATGGCGTGGGGCAGTTCGATGCGCGAGAGCAACTGACGGCGCGAGCAGCCAAAGGCTTTGCCGGCGTCCATCAGTTCGTCCGGAACATCGCGGATACCCAGGTAGGTCAGGCGGATGGGCGCGGCAATCGCGAACACCACCGTCGAGATCAGACCCGGGACCACACCCAGACCGAAGAGGGTCAGGGTAGGAATGAGGTACACGAAAGTCGGTACGGTCTGCATCAGATCGAGCACCGGCCGCATCAGTGTGTAGAACATCGGTTTGTGCGCGGCGACGATACCCAACGGCACGCCGATCACTACGCAGACCAGGGTGGCGAACAACACCTGGGCGAGGGTTTCCATGGTTTCCTGCCAGTACCCCAGATTGAGGATCAGCAGAAAGGAAGCGATGACGAAAACGGTCAGGCCCCATTTGCGTTGGATGAAATGTGCCAGTAGTGCGATGAGGCCGATCAATGCCAGCGGGTTGAACCAGGTCAGCGCAAAAGTCACGCCGTGGATCATCGTTTCCAGTGACACGGCGATGGCGTCGAAGGTGCTGGCGCCGTGTTGCGTCAACCATTCAACGAAGCTCGCGATGTACTGGCCTAAGGGTATTTTCTGATCAATCAGCATGGTAGTGAACGTCCGCATGCAAGGAAATAAACAGCCCGGGCAGGCGAGCCTGCCCGGCGTAAGCGATTACTGCGCGAGCTTGGCTTTCACGGCCTCCAGGCCTGGTTTACCGTCAATGGTGGTCACGCCAGCGAGCCAGGTATCGAGCACCTGTGGGTTCTTTTTCAGCCAGGCCTTGGCGGCCGCTTCAGGCTTCATCTTGTCGTCCAGGATGTTGCCCATCAGCGTACTCTCCATGTCGACGGTGAACTCCAGGTTTTTCAGCAGTTGGCCGACGTTGCTGCACTCTTGGGTATACCCCTTGCGAGTGTTGGTCGCAACGGTGGCAGCACCGAAATCCGGGCCGAAGAAGTCATCGCCACCGGTCAAGTACTGAATCTTGAAACGTTTGTTCATCGGGTGCGGTGCCCAGCCGAGGAACACCACGGCTGTGTCGCGTTTTTGCGCACGGTCGACTTGCGACAGCATGCCCGCTTCGCTGGACTCGACGACTTTGAAACCGGCGGTTTTGAGACCGAAGGCGTCTTTGTCGATCATGCTCTGGATCAGACGGTTGCCGTCGTTGCCTGGCTCGATACCGTAGATCTTGCCGTCGAGTTCTTTCTTGAACTTGGCGATGTCGGCAAAGTCATGCAGCCCTTTGTCGTACAGCGCTTGTGGTACGGCGAGGGTGTATTTGGCACCTTTGAGGTTGGTGCGCACGGTTTCCACGGTGCCGGCATCCCGATAGGCCTTGATGTCGTTTTCCATGGTCGGCATCCAGTTACCCAGGAACACGTCCATGTTCTTGCCGTCGGCCAGGGACTTGTAGGTCACCGGCACGGAAATCATCGTGGTCTTGGTCTTGTAGCCGAGGGCGTTGAGCACAACGCTGGTGGTCGCGGTGGTCGCGGTAATGTCCGTCCAGCCGACATCGGAGAAGTTTACGGTGCTGCATTGGGCCGGCTCTGCGGCTTGAGCCAGGAACGGCAGACTCAGCATGGCGGCCAACAACAACGACGGGGAACCTTTCATAGGGGCGACTCCTAAGTGTTTTTTTTGGCAGTGTTCCGACTGGACCACCGCACTTATCTGTTGCGGTTGGATGGCGTTTTGGAGACAGCTCTACCACAGCGCCTTGCAATCGAGTCGATACGATCATGTACCAGTGAAAATCTGACGCCTACAGGGTGCGTCGTAACCAGTACAGGGATGGTCGCATCCAGTGTCGGTGACGTCGTTTACAGCTTTTTTCAGCCCGATTTGCCCCGCTGATCCGCAAAAAAACGGCGAAAACATTGCGTAAGAGACCTGCGGCGCTAGTGGGCATGAGTGCGTCGGTGTGAGACGTTGAACGACATGGTAAAAGCCTGATGATGCGGCCATCTCGACGGATTGCAGCTTGAGCGTAGCAGCTCCGTCACTGGGCGCTTTTGCGCCTGGAGCAGGCACATCCAGGAGTTCAGCAGTAATGGCTATCAGCGTTTTCGACTTGTTCAAAATCGGCATCGGCCCTTCCAGTTCGCACACCGTGGGGCCTATGCGCGCCGCGGCGCTGTTCGTGCAAGGTTTGCGCGAGCGGGGGCTTCTGGAGCAGGTGTGTCGCATCGAAGTTCAGCTATACGGATCGCTCTCGGCCACCGGCATCGGCCACGGCAGCGACAACGCGGTGATCATGGGGTTGATGGGCGAGTGGCCCGACGCGATCGATCCGTCGCAAATCGGCATCCGTATAGAAGCCTTGCGTGAAACTCACACGCTATTGCTCGACGGCCGCTTGTCGGTCCCGTTCATCTGGGCCCGGGACATGCGTCTGATCGACGAGAACCTGCCGTTCCATCCGAACGCCATGACCCTGGTCGCCGAAGGCGATCACGGCGAGCTGCATCGCGATACCTACTATTCCATCGGCGGCGGTTTTGTCGTCGACGAGGCGCAAGCTTCCAGCGGTGTGGTGGATCTGGATAACACCGTGCTGCCTTACGACTTCTCCAGTGCCGTCGAATTGCTCAGCCTGTGCAAGAAGCACAACCTGCGCGTGGCCGAATTGATGATGGCCAACGAGAAAGTCTGGCGCAGCGAAGAAGAAATCCGCAGCGGTCTGATGAAGCTCTGGCGCGCCATGCAGGATTGTGTGGAGCAAGGCCTCAAGCACGAAGGCATCCTGCCCGGTGGTCTTAATGTGCGCCGTCGCGCGGCCAAGTTGCACCGCAGCTTGCAAGAGCTGAACAAGCCCAACGTGATCGGCTCGACCTTGAGCGCGATGGAGTGGGTCAACCTGTTCGCGTTGGCGGTCAACGAAGAAAACGCTGCCGGCGGGCGCATGGTAACGGCGCCGACCAACGGTGCGGCGGGGATCATTCCGGCGGTGTTGCACTACTTTATGAAATTCAGCGAGGCAGTGACCGACGCCAATGTGGTCGATTACTTCCTCAGTGCCGCGGCGGTAGGGATTCTGTGCAAAAAGAACGCCTCGATCTCCGGTGCCGAAGTCGGTTGCCAGGGTGAAGTCGGTTCGGCTTGCGCCATGGCGGCGGCCGGGTTGGCGGAGGTTCTTGGTGCCACGCCGGAGCAGTTGTGTAACGCGGCGGAAATCGGCCTGGAGCATAACCTCGGCTTGACCTGCGACCCGGTGGGCGGGCTGGTGCAGGTGCCGTGCATCGAGCGCAATGCGATTGCTGCGGTGAAAGCGATCAACGCCGCGCAGATGGCGCTGCGCGGTGACGGCCAGCACTTTATCTCGCTGGACCGGGTGATCCGCACCATGCGTGATACCGGTGCCGACATGCACGACAAATATAAAGAGACGTCGCGCGGTGGCTTGGCGGTTAGCGCGGTGGAGTGCTGAAACCGAGTTGACCTGTGGAGAGGGGGCAAGCCTGCTCTCCACAAAGACCTCATGTGCTACACCAGACCAGTCAAAACTGCGCACCAAGTGAACACGCGCACTAAAACGCGCCACGTTTTGGCGCGTCGCAAACAGGCAAGCCCGGCTCCCCGGTCGGGGATCAAATTCAAACCCTGACCGTTCGTCACCTGTGCCAGCGGTGACACTCTTGACCGCCGCGTCGCAGACCTGTTCCCACAAGTGCTACCGATTTGCTCACACGCAACGGGGGCACGGGTTTGGGGCCTTTGATGGCACTTTTAACCTCTTATCTCTGCGCGCCATATCTAGACGCATCGCGACGTCGTTTTCAGGAGTTATTGAACGCGCATTCAATTTAGGCATGGCAATTGCTCTGTCATTACAAAGCCCGTCTCCCACGCGAGAACGATGGCAATAAAAAGAGCCTCCGCCTGAGGCCATCACCCGCTTTGTGTGAGGAGATACCGCGATGACGACGTTCAACTCCGGGGCCCAACCCCAGAACCGTGCGCCTCAATCCATCGGCTTTCTGCTGCTGGACAATTTCACGCTGATTTCTCTGGCCTCCGCAGTAGAACCCCTGCGCATGGCCAACCAATTGTCCGGCCGCGAGCTGTATCGCTGGACCACGCTCACCGTCGATGGCGGTCAGGTCTGGGCCAGTGACGGCCTGCAGATCACCCCCGACGCCTCCATGCACAAAGCACCACCCATGGACACCGTCATTGTCTGCGGCGGCATCGGCATTCAGCGCACCGTAACCCGTGAGCATGTGTCGTGGCTGCAAAGCCAGGCGCGTCAGTCCCGTCGTCTCGGCGCGGTCTGCACCGGCAGCTGGGCGCTGGCGTGCGCCGGCCTGCTGGACGGTTTCGATTGCAGCGTGCACTGGGAATGTCTGGCCGCTATGCAGGAAGCTTTCCCGCGGGTGGCCATGAGTACCCGTCTGTTCACCCTCGACCGTAACCGGTTCACCAGCTCCGGCGGCACTGCGCCTCTGGACATGATGCTGCACCTGATCAGCCGCGATCACGGTCGTGAACTGTCGGCCGCGATTTCGGAGATGTTCGTCTACGAGCGCATCCGCAACGAGCAGGATCACCAGCGCGTGCCGCTCAAGCACATGCTCGGCACCAACCAGCCGAAACTGCAGGAAATCGTGGCGCTGATGGAGGCTAACCTCGAAGAGCCGATCGACCTCGATGAACTGGCGGTTTATGTCGCCGTTTCGCGTCGTCAGCTGGAGCGGCTGTTCCAGAAATACCTGCACTGCTCGCCGTCGCGTTACTACCTGAAACTGCGCCTGATCCGTGCTCGGCAATTGCTCAAGCAAACGCCGATGTCGATCATCGAAGTGGCGTCGGTGTGCGGGTTCGTGTCCACGCCGCACTTCTCCAAGTGCTACCGCGAATACTTCGGCATTCCGCCGCGTGACGAGCGCGTAGGCTCCAATACCACGCAACAAGTGGCGATGATGCCGCTGCCGCAAGCCTTGGTGCTGTCGCCGTTGTCCGGGCCGCTGTCGGCGTTGAGCCAGGCGCGTAATGAATCGACGTTTGCCAGCGTAAGGCTCTAAACCCGGCAAACTATTGTGGCGAGGGAGCTTGCTCCCGCTGGGCTGCGGAGCAGCCCCAAAACCGGTACATGCATTCTTCATTCACATGTACCGGTTTTGCGACCGCTTCGCGCTCGAGCGGGAGCAAGCTCCCTCGCCACAAAGTGTTCACACCCCGGAAATCAGGCGCTATGGCTCTGTTGGTATTGCGCCAATGCCGGTAACAGTTGCTTGTCAATGGCCTGACGCACGGCCGGCTGGATTGACGCGCTGCTGGTGTACATCTGCTTGACCATGGTCCGCAGTTCGATTGCCCGCTCGTTGTTCAAGCCCCGTACTGCGCATTCGCAGGCTTGCTCGGCGGTTGCGCCGGGGGGCACTGAAAACCCCAACGCTTTCAGCTGGCTCAACAGGTCTTCCTGGTCTATCAAATCGGCGTACATCATGACGCAATCCTTCTTCAGGGAACGGTGTCGTGGTTCGATTCTGGTAGGGGCTGTGGGTGTCGGCAAGGACGATTTGTCGCAATGGCCGCAATACCTATGAACAGGTCGCTTTCGGCTAACTTGCGAAAGATGGGAGTAGGCACACTGGACTCAGCTGGCTCCACGAAGGTTTGGTCACCCTCGCGCAACAGCTCCTCAACAGTACCCTCCTCAGCTCCGATCTTGTCACGGCTTGATCGGGGTTTTTTTTGCCTGCGAATCCAGAATTTGTGTTGTTTGTGCGCACGCCATCGCGGCGGTGCGGCGATCCGACAAGCCACGCTCCCACAGGGGTCGTGAGTAACCTGTGGGAGCGTGGCTTGCCCGCGATGAACGATGACGCGGTCTAGCGTTGTAAAACGAGAATGCGCGACAGCAATTCATCCCGGTCGACATAGCAACCCTGGAAGTGCCGGGCGCCGGTGGCGGGGTCGAAGGCGTTGCGGGCGTGGAGGGTGCGGCGGTTGTCGAAGCACCACAACTCGCCGGGGTTGAGCCGTGTCATCACCCGGAAGCGCGGCTCGCGGGTCATCGCAATGAAACGCCGGTAAGCGCGATACAGCCTGGGCATCTGCTCCACTGAAGCATCGAATGGCCCACGCAGAAAGTTCGCCATGCGGATTTCCGACACTTGCCCGAATGCATCCAGCGCGATGATCGGCGCCAGGCAGCGGTAGTCGCTGTGGCGGTCCTTGTTGCGGAACTCCACGGGGATTTCACACAAGGCTTGAAACGCCACGGGGTCTTCCTGACGCAAAGCTTGGGCGATGGCAAAACCGTCGACGAAAATACTCTCGCCACCGTCGGCGTCATTCACCAGGCAATGCAGAAATTGCAGCCCCGGTTGCAACTCCCGGGTCGGCAAATCGCTGTGCAGTGGCAGGTTGAAGGCGGTGTAGGCATTGCTGTCGGCATCGGCCTTGGATTGCACGTTGAACAGCACGCCGAAATTGCTCTCGCGGATGAACGAAATCCGCTGGGCGATCAGCTTCAGCGAGCCTGGCTCGGTGGGTACTCCGCGCACTTGAGTCAGGCCGATATCGCGCACGGCCAGCAGCCATTGCAACAAAGCGTCGTTGTTCTCCATCAGGGCCTGGTATTCGAACACTGGCAGCTGCAAATCGCTATGCCAAAGCCTGGCTTTCGGTTTCCCGGCCTGGCGTTCGGCGCGGGACTCGTCGTCATAGGCATGGGCCCGCAGCCAGCCCGGATCGAAGCGGCTGAGGTGGCCATCCTGCCAATCGACGCACAGGCAGCCTTCGGCATCGACGGTGGCGTTTTCAGGCATCAGGTGCTCTGCGACATCGACGATTTCCAGCACTTGCTCACGCGTCACCGTGTAGACGCACTGTGGGCACGGGCAGTTGTCCCGCAGCCATTGATGATGAAAAGGGCTGACCCGACCGTCCGCCCACTTCACTTGAATGCGGTCCGCCAGGGTGTGCACGGCGGTCAACGCGCTGATCAATGGATAGGTGCGGAAATCGGCAAAAGCGGCGGCGGTGTTCATGGCGGGCTCCTTGTTATTTTTCGGGGGGTAATGCGATCACTCGGCCGATCCAGGCGGGTGCGGGCAAGTCGGCTTGATCAGCGACAATGGCCTGTAGCTTGCTCAAGGTTGCTTCGCTGAACGGTGCGGATCGCGGTCCGGCGAGGTCGACGTGCAGCAGCATCTGTTCATTGCCCGCCAGCTCCTTGTCACCGCCCACCAGATGCAGGCTGTGGTAGAGGTGCAGGCGCTTGCGGTCGTGGCCGATGATCTGCGTATGCACTTCGACGTCGGCATCGAGTTTCACTTCGTGCAGGTAATTGAGGTGCAGTTCGAGGGTAAACAGCGAGTGGCCGCTAGCCTCGCGGTTGTTGCTGTCCATACCCAGCCGATCCATCAACGCGTCAGTGGCGTAGCTGAAAATCAGCAGGTAGAAGGCATCGCGCAGATGGCCGTTGTAGTCGACCCAATCGGGGATGATTCTGGTTTGGTAGGTGGTGAGGGTGGGCATGGTGGAACTCCACAGATAATCGCTGGTGTACACATGTGTGGCGAGGGAGCTTGCTCCCGCTGGACTGCGAAGCAGTCCCAAAACCGGTGGATGCGAGGTATCAGTCAAATCGCGTTTGCTGGTTTTACGACCGCTTCGCGGCCGAGCGGGAGCAAGCTCCCTCGCCACAGGGTGTGTGTTTATTCGCTGAAGGCCATCCCATGCTTCTCTTTGGTGGTTTTCACCGCCTCCAGCACCGCCAGCAAGCAATCGTCACGATAGCGTTCCAGTGCCGAGATGCTGTGTGTGCCCAACTGATCGCTGGTGCCATCCACCACATCGTCAATCAACTTGTCGGTCAGCTCCGGTGCCGGCAGGTACGTCCAGGGCAGCTGCAATGCTGGTCCGAACTGCGCCATGAAGTGCCGCATCCCGGCATCGCCGCCCGCCAGGGTGTAAGTCAGGAAGGTGCCCATGAACGACCAGCGCAGACCCGCGCCAAAACGAATCGCATCGTCGATTTCACCCGTGGTCGCCACGCCGTCGTTGACCAGGTGCAGCGCCTCACGCCACAAGGCTTCGAGCAAACGGTCGGCGATAAATCCCGGTACTTCCTTGCGCACATGCAGCGGGCGCATCCCCAGGGATTCATAGACTTTCATCGCCGCTTGCACCGCTTCTGGCGCGGTGTTCTTGCCGCCGACCACTTCCACCAATGGCAGCAGATAAACCGGGTTGAACGGGTGCCCGACCACACAGCGTTCCGGGTGCGTCGAACTCTCGTAAAACTCGCTCGGCAACAGTCCCGAGGTGCTGGAACCGATCAACGCATTGGGCTTGGCCGCCGCGCTGATTTTGCTGTGCAGTTCCAGTTTCAGGTCCAGGCGCTCAGGGGCGCTTTCCTGAATGAAATCCGCGTCGCGAACACATTCTTCGATGGTGGCGACAAAGCGCAGCCGATCCTGCGATGCGCCGGGTGCCAGGCCTTGTTTTTCCAGCGCGCCCCAGGCATTGGCGACACGTTTGCGCAGCGCCGCTTCGGCACCGGGTGCCGGATCCCAGGCCACCACATCGAGGCCGTGGGCGAGGGCGCGGGACACCCAGCCGCTGCCGATGACACCGCTGCCCAGTGCTGCGAAGGTTTTGATATCAGTGATAAAGCTCATGGCGACTTCCTGAATTGGGCTCAAAAAAAATGTGGGAGCGAACCTGCTCGCGATGACGCCGGTACAACCGATGCGTTATCTGCGGCAGGACAACCGTCATCGCGAGCAAACTCGCTCCCACAGGGGGAAAGGGTGATTTGTTTCAACCGCGCTTGGTCAGGCCCATTTTTGCCCGGCCTTCTGCCGGGGTCAGAACGCGGGCGCCGAGGCGGCTGAGGATTTCCGAGGCGCGTTCGACCAGTTGGCCGTTGGTCGCCAGTACGCCCTTGTCCAGCCACAGGTTGTCTTCCAGGCCGACCCGCACGTTGCCACCGAGCAGCACCGCTTGCGCCGCCATCGGCATCTGCATGCGCCCGATGCCGAACGCCGCCCAGACCGCATTGGCCGGCAGGTTGTCGACCATGGCTTTCATGGTGGTGGTATCCGCTGGCGCACCCCACGGGATGCCCAGGCACAGCTGGAACAACGGGTTATCCAGCAGACCTTCCTTGATCATCTGCTTGGCGAACCACAGGTGACCGGTGTCGAAAATTTCCAGCTCAGGCTTGACGCCCAGCTCTTGAATTCGCTTCGCGCCGGCCCGGAGTTGCGCCGGGGTGGAGACGTAAATGGTGTCGCCGTCGCCGAAGTTCAGGGTGCCGCAATCCAGGGTGCAGATTTCCGGCAGCAACTCTTCAACGTGGGCCAGACGGGTCAGTGGGCCGACCAGATCGGTGTTCGGGCCGAACTCCATCGGGTTCTCGCCTGCGCCGATTTCCAGGTCGCCGCCCATGCCGGCAGTGAGGTTGACGATAATGTCGACGTCCGCCTCGCGGA
This sequence comes from Pseudomonas sp. URMO17WK12:I6, assembly GCF_003253625.1. Classification (NCBI taxonomy): domain Bacteria; kingdom Pseudomonadati; phylum Pseudomonadota; class Gammaproteobacteria; order Pseudomonadales; family Pseudomonadaceae; genus Pseudomonas; species Pseudomonas sp. URMO17WK12:I6. The sequence goes on along the minus strand of NZ_QKYZ01000001.1, from coordinate 139,155 downwards.
TGCGCTCCATCACTTCGCGGTACAGCGCCACGTCACGGCTGAACTTGCCGGTTTGTGGATCGCGAACGTGGCAGTGGACCACGGTAGCGCCCGCCTTGGCGGCTTCCACGGCGGCTGCAGCGATTTGTTTCGGGGTGACCGGCACGTGTGGGCTCTTGGCGGTCGTGTCGCCAGCACCGGTGAGTGCGCAGGTGATGATGACGTCGTGGTTCATGAGGCGGTTTCCTTCAGGCTTGAGTTTTTTGGCGGAGCTTGGGCGTGGAGATTCCGCTCGCAGCCCGCATCGGGCTGCGAATCGGTGGTTCCTTTCGGTTCTATTTACTGGTCAGCTTCAGGTTTTCAGCGGCCGGCTTGCCATCGAATGTGGTCACGCCTTCAAGCCAGCGTTGCTTGTCTTGCGGGTGATCCTTGAGCCACTGTTTGGCCGATTCGAAAGCGTCCTTGTGATCCAGCAGCGGCTGCATCATCCGGCTCTCGTCTTCGGCGGTGAACGTCAGGTTGCTCAGCAGGCGACCGACGTTCGGGCATTGCTGCGCGTAGTTCGGCGAGGTGACGGTCCAGACCGTGGCCATGCCTTCGTTCGGGCCGAGGGCGTCGTCGCTGCCGGTGAGGTAGGTCATCTTCACGTTGACGTTCATCGGGTGCGGCGCCCAGCCGAAGAACACCACGGCTTCCTTGCGGCGTACCGCGCGATCTACTGCCGCCAGCATGCCGGCTTCGCTGGACTCGACCAGCTGGAACTTGCCGAGGCCGAACTGGTTCTTGGCGATCATCGCCTTGATCTGGGTGTTGGCGCCCGAGCCAGGTTCGATGCCGTAAATCTTGCCGCCCAGTTCTTTTTCAAACTTGGCGATGTCGGCGAAGGTTTTCAGGCCCTTGTCGGCAAGGTAAGTCGGTACTGCGAGGGTGGCGCGGGCGTCCTTGAGGCTTGGCGCTTCAAGCACTTTGACCTGCTTGGCATCGACAAACGGGGTGATGGTCTGGGTCATCAGCGGGTTCCAGTAGCCCAGGAACAAATCCAGGCGCTGGTCGCGAATGCCGGCAAAGACGATTTGCTGGGAGGCGCTGGTTTGTTTGGTGCTGTAGCCGAGGCCGTCGAGCAGGACCTGGGTCATGGCGCTGGTGGCGATCACGTCGGTCCAGTTCACTACGCCCATGCGCACGTTCTGGCACGACGCGGGTTCGGCTGCCATGACACTGGCGCTCAAGAAAGCGGTACCGCTGAGTGCAAGAACACAGCTGCTGATCAGTCGTTTCATGTCGGGGTTCCTCGGCAGGTCGTTTATTGTGGGTTCCGGTGTCTGATGCGCCGGTGATGCCAAGTTACGCAGCAAAGCCCCCGTGAAAACGCACTGCGGCGACCAGCTCTTGCACTGCGGCGACCTGCGCACTTGAATGCTGCTGGCAAGTGGCGTATCAACGTCCACACGCTTCCCGCCCTCTCGTTGCCTGCCAGTCGAGTGCGCTCCATGTCCCAGGATTTCTACTTCTTGTTGATGCCGGGTTTTTCGGCGATCGGTTTTATCTCTGCAATCGAGCCGCTGCGGGTCGCCAATCGCTTTCGCGGCGAGTTGTACCGCTGGCATGTGTTGAGCGCCGATGGCGGGGCGGTTTTGGCCAGTAACGGCATGTCGGTCAACGCCGATGCGGCGCTGGAGCCGCTGAAGAAAGGCGCAACCCTGTTGGTGGTCGCCGGTTTCGAACCGCTGAAGTTCGCCACCCCGGCCCTGGAGCATTGGTTACGTCGGCTGGACAACGAAGGCGTAACCCTCGGCGCCATCGACACCGGCAGTTTCATCCTCGCCGAAGCCGGCCTGCTCGACGGCCATCGCCTGACCCTGCACTGGGAAGCGATCGACGCCTTCAAGGAATCTTATCCACAGCTGAGCGTCACCCAGGAACTGTTCGAGATTGACCGACGGCGTATCACCTCCGCCGGCGGCACCGCCTCGATCGACCTGATGCTTGACCTCATCGGTCAGGCCCATGGCCCGGAACTGGCGATTCAGGTCAGCGAACAATTCGTACTCGGGCGCATTCGCCCGCGCAAAGATCACCAACGCATGGAAGTCGCCACGCGATATGGCATCAGCAACAAGAAACTGGTGCATGTCATTGGGGAGATGGAACAGCACAGCGAACCGCCGCTCAGCACTTTGGAGCTGGCGGAATCGATCAAAGTGACCCGGCGTCAGCTAGAGCGCCTGTTTCGCCTGCACCTGCACGACACGCCGAGCAATTTCTATCTGCGACTAAGGCTGGAGAAGGCGCGGCAGCTGCTGCGCCAGACGGACATGAGTGTGCTGGAGGTGAGTATCGCCTGCGGGTTTGAATCGCCGTCGTATTTCACCCGCAGTTATCGGGCGAGGTTTGAGCGGTGCCCGCGGGAGGATCGCCGACAAAGCCAGAAGGCCTGAAACCGACCTCCTAGGGGATTTATGTCGTTACTTCTTCATCAGCGCCGAGCAGGCCGCTTTGTAGGCCTCGTGCTGATACTTGTTCAGCGTGGCCGGCAGTTCAAAGTCGAACTTTTTGTTCTGCGCATTGATGGTTTGCGGCGACAGCAGCGTTACCTCGCAATTTTCCAGTAACTGGAAAACCCCTTCGATCTTGAACGTGGTCGGCCCACCGGCGAACTCACCTTTCTTGCTGCGCTTTTTGATCGCGATGCGGTCGATTGAATTCTCACGAATAAACGACGCCACCTGAGCGGCAAAGACTTTGACGTTGGCGGCTTCGTCGTCATCGTCGAGGGCGATTTTCTTGGTGGCCAGCGCGACGTGTGTCAGCCCCTGATCGTCGAGGGAGGCCACGGCAAGGATTGCTTCGCTGCCTTTGATTTCGATACCGCAGATTTTCATTTCAATCCCTTTTCCGATGTTGGCGTGCAGCTTACAGCTCTAGTTGATTGGCGGTGATGCCAAAAGCCGCGGCGATTTTCTCACGCGTGGCCTTGCGGGGCTTGGCAACCGTTTCCTGCTGGGCAAAGGCTGGTTGGGAGATGCCCATGCGTCTGGCCACTTCATCCTGCGTAAGGTTCAGGTGTTCACGCCAGGCACGAACAGGGGGTGCGCCATCGACGATGCGGCTGACTACTTCGTGTGGGATCAAATGATTCTCCATTTTTATGTTTTTATTCCTGCCCAATCGACTCCAAAAACTCCGACCGCTCGTCACTCATCCGTGCCACGCAATCATTTTGCGCAATGTTGAACGCCTTGCTGCCGCTCGTCGCCGGGAAAGCTTCCACTGCGCAATCGGCATCCCGGGTCTTCAGCCATTGTTGTTGCGCAGTTTTGATTTTTGCGGTGATGTCGGCCAGTTGCGCCTTGTTGCTGCCATAGCGCGTTTGCATGCGTTCGTTCAGGCCTTGGTAGTTGTCGCTCAGTAGCTGTTCGGCGGTGTTTCTGCTGTAAGCCGAGCATTCCAGGGTCTGGACTTCGTTTTCGACGGCGTCACAGGGGTTGTCGTCGGCCCCTTCGGCCGCCTGTACGCCGGTCGCTATCAGTGCCAAAGCCAAGAAGATGGATTTCATTGCGTCGCCGCCCTTAATTCAGTGAAACATTCGGTGATGCGACGAATTCTGGCCCATGCGAACGGGCTTGAACAGGTAGGCAATCATGTCGGTTGGCGACCCTTTGTCGCGGATTGACGCTTTCGGCAATTCCCCTGTCGTTTTTGCACCCGGCTGCACCGTCCCTCAGGCATATGCTGGCCCCAAAGCGCCGGCACACGATTCGGCGCATGAATCGTTAATAGGGGACTGCCTGATGAGCCCAGCCGAATTACACGCCGACAGCATCGTTATCGACGGCCTGATTATTGCCAAGTGGAACCGTGAGCTGTTCGAAGACATGCGCAAGGGCGGTCTGACCGCGGCCAACTGCACCGTGTCGGTGTGGGAGGGCTTCCAGGCCACCGTCAACAACATCGCCGCCAGTCAGAAGCTGATTCGCGAGAACAGCGACCTGGTGATCCCGGTGCGCACTACCGCCGACATCCGCAAAGCCAAGGAGCAGGGCAAGACCGGCATCCTGTTCGGCTTCCAGAACGCTCACGCCTTCGAAGACCAGATCGGCTATGTCGAGGTTTTCAAGCAGCTGGGCGTCGGTATTGTGCAGATGTGCTACAACACCCAGAACCTGGTCGGTACCGGTTGCTATGAGCGCGATGGCGGCCTGTCGGGTTTCGGTCGTGAAATCGTTGCCGAGATGAACCGCGTCGGTGTCATGTGCGACCTGTCCCACGTCGGCTCGAAGACCTCCGAAGAAGTCATCCTCGAATCCAAGAAGCCGGTCTGCTACTCCCATTGCCTGCCGTCGGGCCTGAAAGTGCACCCGCGCAACAAGTCCGATGAAGAACTGAAGTTCATAGCCGATCACGGCGGTTTCGTCGGCGTGACCATGTTCGCGCCGTTCCTGGCCAAGGGTATCGATTCGACCATCGACGATTACGCCGAAGCCATCGAATACACCATGAACATTGTCGGCGAAGACGCCATCGGCATCGGCACCGACTTCACCCAGGGCCATGGCCAGGACTTCTTCGAATACCTGACCCATGACAAGGGCTACGCCCGCCGTCTGACCAGCTTCGGCAAGATCATCAACCCGCTGGGCATCCGCACCGTGGGCGAGTTCCCGAACCTGACCGAAACCCTGCTCAAGCGCGGCCATTCCGAGCGCGTGGTGCGCAAGATCATGGGCGAAAACTGGGTCAACGTTTTGAAAGACGTTTGGGGCGAATAAGCCGCCGCATCTGAAGAATCCTTTCCCCCGGCCGTCCGTGCCGGGGGCAACACAACGAATTTTCTGGAGTTAAGTTTCCATGGCCAAGATCGCCCCGCAATTGCCAATCGAAGTCGACAGCGAAACCGGTGTCTGGACCTCTGATGCCCTGCCGATGCTGTACGTGCCGCGTCACTTCTTCGTCAACAACCACATGGGCATCGAGGAAGTGCTGGGCGCCGACGCCTACGCCGAAATCCTCTACAAGGCCGGCTACAAATCCGCCTGGCACTGGTGTGAAAAAGAAGCTGAATGCCATGGCCTGGAAGGCGTCGCGGTGTTCGAGCACTACATGAAGCGCCTGTCGCAGCGCGGCTGGGGTCTGTTCAAGATCCAGGACATCGACCTCGACAAAGGCACCGCCAGCGTCAAGCTCGAACACTCCGCATTCGTCTACGTGTACGGCAAGGTCGGGCGCAAGGTCGACTACATGTTCACTGGCTGGTTCGCCGGCGCCATGGACCAGATCCTGGCTGCTCGCGGCAGCAAGATCCGCACCGTCGCCGAACAAGTTTACGGTGGCTCCGAAGAAGGCCACGACGACGGTTTGTTCACCGTCAAGCCGTTGTAAGTCGAGGAACCCGCCATGGCTTTCGAAGCAATGTTCCAGCCGATCCAGATCGGCAAACTGACCATCCGCAACCGCGTGCTCAGCACCGCGCACGCTGAGGTCTACGCCACCGACGGCGGCATGACCACCGATCGGTACGTCAAGTATTATGAAGAGAAAGCCAAGGGCGGGATCGGCCTGGCGATTTGCGGCGGTTCCTCCAGCGTGGCCATCGACAGCCCGCAAGGCTGGTGGAAGTCGGTCAACCTGGCCGACGACCGGATTATTCCGCACTTCCAGAATCTGGCCGATGCCATGCACAAGCATGGCGCCAAGATCATGATCCAGATTACCCACATGGGTCGCCGCTCCCGCTGGGACGGTGAGCATTGGCCAACCCTGCTGTCGCCGTCGGGCATCCGCGAGCCGGTGCACCGCGCGACCTGCAAAACCATCGAGCCGGAAGAAATCTGGCGGGTGATCGGCAACTACGCCAGCGCCGCAGCACGGGCCAAGGCCGGTGGCCTGGATGGCGTCGAGCTGTCTGCCGTGCACCAGCACATGATCGACCAGTTCTGGAGCCCGCGAGTCAACAAGCGTACCGACGAATGGGGCGGCAGCTTCGAGAACCGCATGCGTTTCGGCCTGGAAGTGATCAAGGCTGTGCGCAAGGAAGTCGGTCCGGACTTCTGCGTTGGTATCCGTATCTGTGGTGACGAATTCCACCCTGATGGCCTGAGCCATGAGGACATGAAGCAGATCGCCAAGTACTACGACGACACCGGCATGATCGACTTCATCGGTGTCGTGGGCTCGGGTTGCGACACTCACAACACCCTGGCCAACGTTATTCCGAACATGAGTTATCCACCGGAGCCGTTCCTGCACCTGGCCGCCGGTATCAAGGAAGTGGTGAAAGCTCCTGTGCTGCACGCGCAGAACATCAAGGACCCGAACCAGGCGACCCGTATTCTGGAAGGCGGTTACGTCGACATGGTCGGCATGACCCGCGCTCACATCGCCGACCCGCACCTGATCGCCAAGATCAAGATGGGCCAGGTCGACCAGATCAAACAGTGCGTGGGCGCCAACTACTGCATCGACCGTCAGTACCAGGGCCTGGACGTCTTGTGCATCCAGAACGCCGCGACCTCCCGTGAATACATGGGCGTGCCGCACATCATCGAGAAATCCACCGGGCCGAAGCGCAAAGTTGTGGTCGTTGGTGCCGGCCCTGCGGGGATGGAAGCTGCTCGTGTATCCGCTGAACGTGGCCACGACGTGACCCTGTTCGAGAAGAAAGAATTCATCGGCGGGCAGATCACCACCGCCTCGAAAGCCCCGCAACGGGACCAGATCGCCGGTATCACCCGTTGGTTCCAGCTGGAACTGGCGCGTTTGAAAGTCGACCTGCGCCTGGGCGTGGCGGCGGATGCGGCGACCATTCTCGACCTGCGTCCGGACGTCGTGGTGCTCGCCGTTGGTGGCCATCCGTTCCTGGAGCAGAACGAGCACTGGGGTGCGGCTGAAGGCCTGGTGGTCAGCAGCTGGGACATCCTCGACGGCAAAGTGGCGCCGGGCAAGAACGTGCTGGTCTACGACACCATTTGCGAGTTCACCGGGATGTCGACAGCCGACTTCCTCGCCGACAAAGGCAGCCAGGTCGAGATCGTCACTGACGACATCAAGCCGGGCGTGGCCATCGGCGGTACGTCGTTCCCGACTTACTACCGCAGCATGTACCCGAAAGAAGTGATCATGACCGGCGACATGATGCTGGAAAAGGTCTATCGCGAAGGCGACAAGCTGGTGGCGGTGCTGGAAAACGAATACACCGGCGCCAAAGAGGAGCGGGTGGTTGACCAGGTGGTCGTCGAGAACGGCGTGCGTCCGGACGAAGAAATCTACTACGCCATGAAGGAAGGCTCGCGCAACAAAGGCCAGATGGACATCGAAGCCCTGTTCGCGATCAAGCCACAACCTTCGCTGAGCCAGGCGGGCGACGGCTACTTGCTGTTCCGCATCGGTGACTGCGTGGCCCAGCGCAACACTCACGCGGCGATCTACGACGCGCTGCGGTTGTGCAAGGATTTCTAACGGATTTACCACCATCACCTGTGGCGAGGGAGTTTGCTCCCGCTGGGCTGCGAAGCAGCCCCAAAACCTGCAGTCGAGGTGTATCAGGTGTACACCTGAGACTGTTTTGGGAGCGCTTCGCACTCCAGCGGGAGCAAGCTCCCTCGCCACAAGTAGGTGCGTCGCTCTCATCGGCACGCACATGACCCCGAGGTCTTTGGGAGCTCCACCATGTTGAACACCCTTCTTCCAATCCTGTTGTTCGCTGCCCTGGGCCTGGCTGTCCTGGGCGCATTGCGGCGGGTGGCTATGTGGCGTCAGGGCCGGGCTTCGAAAGTCGACCTGATCGGCGGTCTGTTCGCCATGCCCAAGCGTTACATGGTCGATTTGCACCACGTCGTCGCGCGGGACAAATACATCGCCAATACACACGTCGCCACGGCCGGTGGTGCGGTGGCGTCCATTGTGCTGGCGATTCTGGTTCACGGTTTCGGCCTGCATAACCGCATCCTCGGTTATGCACTGCTGTTGATGACGGCAGTGATGTTCGTCGGTGCGATCTTTGTCTTCCTGCGTCGCCGCAACCCGCCGGCCCGCTTGTCCAAAGGTCCGTGGATGCGCCTGCCGAAAAGCCTGCTGGCATTCTCGGCGTCGTTCTTCCTGTTGACCCTGCCGGTGGCGGGCATCCTTCCGGAAAACTTCGGTGGCTGGGTACTGGCGGCGATTCTCGGCGTCGGTGTGCTGTGGGGCGTGTCGGAACTGTTCTTCGGCATGACCTGGGGCGGGCCGATGAAGCACGCCTTCGCCGGTGCCTTGCACCTGGCTTGGCACCGTCGCTCCGAACGGTTTGGCGGCGGTCGTTCCACTGGCTTGAAGCCGCTGGATCTGAACGACCCGACCGCGCCACTGGGCGTGGAAAAACCCAAGGATTTCACCTGGAACCAACTGCTCGGCTTCGACGCCTGCGTGCAGTGCGGTAAATGTGAAGCTGCGTGCCCGGCGTTCGCCGCCGGCCAGCCGCTGAACCCGAAAAAACTGATTCAGGACATGGTCGTCGGCCTGGCCGGTGGTACGGATGCCAAGTTTGCCGGCAGCCCTTACCCAGGCAAGCCGATCGGTGAGCACGCCGGTAATCCGCATCAACCGATCGTCAACGGTCTGGTGGACGCTGAAACCCTGTGGTCCTGCACCACCTGCCGCGCCTGCGTCGAGGAGTGCCCGATGATGATCGAGCACGTCGATGCCATCGTCGACATGCGCCGCCATCTGACCCTGGAAAAAGGCGCGACCCCGAACAAGGGCGCCGAGGTCCTGGAAAACCTGATCGCCACCGACAACCCTGGCGGCTTCGCGCCGGGCGGGCGGATGAACTGGGCGGCGGATCTGAACCTGAACCTGCTCAGCGAAAAGAAAACCACCGACGTGCTGTTCTGGGTCGGCGACGGTGCCTTCGACATGCGCAACCAGCGCACCTTGCGTGCCTTCGTCAAAGTGCTGAAAGCGGCCAAGGTCGACTTCGCAGTGCTGGGCCTAGAAGAGCGCGACAGCGGTGACGTGGCCCGGCGTCTGGGCGACGAAGCGACGTTCCAGTTGTTGGCCAAACGCAACATCCAGACCCTGGCCAAATACCGCTTCAACCGCATCGTCACCTGCGACCCGCACAGCTTCCATGTGCTGAAAAACGAATACGGCGCCTTCGATGGCAACTACCTCGTGCAGCACCACAGCACTTACATGGCGGAGATCATTGGCGAAGGCGCACTGAACCTCGGTCAGCACAAAGGCAACAGCGTGACTTATCACGACCCGTGCTACCTCGGCCGCTACAACGGCGAATACGAGGCGCCACGCGAAGTGCTGCGCGCCCTGGGCATCGAGATCAAGGAAATGCAACGTTCCGGTTTCCGTTCGCGCTGCTGCGGCGGCGGTGGCGGTGCGCCGATCACCGACATTCCGGGCAAGCAACGGATCCCTGACATGCGCATGGAAGACATCCGCGAAACCGGCGCCGAACTGGTGGCCGTGGGTTGTCCACAGTGCACCGCGATGCTTGAGGGCGTGGTCGAGCCACGGCCATTGATCAAGGACATCGCCGAACTGGTGGCTGATGCGCTGCTTGAAGACGCCGCGCCGGGAAAGCCTTCGGCACCGGCCAAACGTGAACCTGCGGAGGTGCATTGATGAGCGACATTATCCGCCGCGACCCTCGCGCTGAATGGATCGCCCGCAACCGTCTGCACCCGCTGCACGCGGCCATGCAACCGGTGCAACACAGCTGGATGGGGCCTAACGGCGTCATCCGCAAGAATCCCCACGGGATCGGTTTTATCGGTCCCAACGGGATCAAACGGATCGACCGCAGTGGCGCTCAGCAAGGCGGGGCGACTAAACGCTCGGCCACGGTTGAAGTGCAATTGCCGCTGCATCAAGTGGCTGCACCCGCGTTCTACATCAGCGTGGTGCCGGACATGGTCGGCGGCCGCTTGAGCAGCCACGACCGCGATTTGCTCGGCCTGGCCCATCAGTTGGCCGGCAAGGACGGCGCGGTACTGGCGGTGGTCTTCGGTGAGCACAAGGAAAACGCCTTCACCACGGCTGGCGTTGACCGCTTGCTGGTACTGGAAGGCGACGAATTCAGCGGTTATGCACCGGAACAACGCGTGCAGGGCCTGCGGGCTGTGGATAACCAGTTCAGCCCGCGTCACTGGCTGCTGCCGGACAGCCGCAGTGGTGGCGGCGAACTGGGTCGGCGCTTTGCTGCCGCACTGGGCGAACGTCCGGCCACACGGGTCTGGCAGGTCAAGGATCAGGAATGCATCGGCCGTGCCGGTGCCGGTTTGCAGGACCTTGCGCGGCCGGTGGCCCGCTTGATTCTGGCGGCTGCCGAATGCGCCGAACCGGTCAGCGAAACCCGCCATGAAGCGTTGCCGGTGGAGTTATCCACAACGGTCGCTCGCAGCCTGTCGCGGATCGAAGATCTGGGCGCGGTGGCGGTGGACCCGGCGGCGATTCCGATGGCCGAAGCCGAGTTCATCTTCTCTGGCGGCAACGGTGTCAAGGACTGGGGACTTTTCCACAGGACGGCCGAAGCGTTGGGCGCGACCGAAGGTGCGTCGCGGGTGGCGGTGGACGATGGTTTCATGGCGCGCGACCGTCAGGTCGGCGCGTCCGGCACCTGGGTAACCGCGCGGGTTTACGTGGCGGTGGGGATTTCCGGGGCGATCCAGCACCTGCAAGGCATCGGTGCCTGCGACAAGGTGGTGGCGATCAACCTCGATCCGGGTTGCGACATGATCAAACGGGCCGACCTGTCGGTGATCGGCGAGAGCGCCGAGATTCTTCAAGCCTTGATCGATGCGGTAGAGGCTTACCGCAACGACGCCAAGCGCGATGCGGCTTAAGGGAAGGAAAGGGTTATGAGCACGAAAATCATCAGCCTGGTGTCCATCGGTGCCCACCCGACCTCCGGCCGGCCACGCCGCGCCGAGCAGGACGCGCGGGCCGTTGAGCTGGGTCTGCAGCTGGCTGGGGATAACCTGCAAGTGCTGCACGCTGGCGACGTTGCGGAACCGGCGCTGCGTGCCTATCTGGGCATGGGCCTGGAACAGTTGCATGTGCTGGAACAACCGGTCGGCGCAGATGCGCTGCCAGCGTTGACCGACTATTTGCGTGACGCCGGGGCGCAGGTGGTGTTGACCGGCAGCCAGGCGGAAACCGGTGAAGGCTCGGGCATGTTGCCGTTCCTGCTGGCCGAAAGCCTCGGCTGGCCGCTGGTGGTGGGTTTGGCGCAAGTCGAATCCATCGACGGTGGTTCGGCGCTGGTTCTGCAGGCCTTGCCGCGCGGTCAGCGCCGTCGCTTGAAAGTGCGCCTGCCGTTTCTGGCGACTGTGGATAACGCAGCGCCCAAGCCTCGGCAAAGTGCCTACGGTCCGGCGCGACGCGGGGTATTGCAGGCAGATGAAGTTGAAGTGGTCGACGATGAACTGCTGGCAGTGGCCACGCTGCAACCGGCCAAGCCACGACCCAAGCGCCTGAAAGTGATCAAGGCCAAGAGCGGTGCCGACCGCATGAAGGCCGCGACGGCCAAGGCCAGTGGCGGCGGCGGGCAAGTGCTCAAGGGCGTGACCGCGCAGACGGGCGCCGAAGCCATCCTCAAGTTGCTGATTGAAGAAGGCGTGGTCCGTCAGGGTTGATCGACAGCGACAACCGGCCGTAAAACCGTTGGCCTGGCCGGTTGTTACGTATCAACCTGCACGCTAAGCAGGTCGCTCGTATTCTGGGGAGTTACATCAATGGAAGTTGAATTTCGTCCGGCTCTGCGCACGGATGCGCGCGAGATTGCCCGTTTGTTCCAGATTTCGTCAGAGGGGGCTTCGGATTACATCTGGAGCCAGCTGGCGGAGCCCGGGCAGGATCTGTTGGAAGTGGGGGCCATTCGTTACGCCCGTGAAGATGTCGATTTCTCCTATCAGAACTGCGTTATCGCGCAGGCACAGGGGCGGGTCATCGGCATGATGCACAGTTACGTGACGCGTCACGATCCGTTGGCAGCTCCCGTGACTGATCCGGTCCTGGCGCCTTACGCCGACATGGAAGTCCCCGATACCCTCTATATTTCAAGCCTGGCCCTGCATGAAGGTTGGCGCAACAAAGGCTTGGGTGTGCGCTTTCTCGAGCATGCTCAACAGCGCGCCGATCAACTGGAACTCAACGGCCTGAGCCTGATCGACTATGCAGCGAATACCGGGGCCCGGCGTTTTTATGAGCGCCATGGTTTTGGGATCGTCAAAACTTGCCAGGTCGTTCCTCATCCGATGATTCGGGTGACGGGTGATGCCTACCTCATGCATCGGCCTTAGGGGCTTCCCGTTTTTGATGGAGTACATATCCGTTTCTGCGGTCACGGCGGCTGGCGGTTTCGCTTTTACAGCGAGTCACTTTCGAAAAGCCGGAATGCCGGCCCAGGCGAAAGTAACCAAAGCGCTTTTGCCCCTCCATTCGGTGCCTCGCCTAGGCTCGGCATGCCCTCGTTCCGGTCCTGCTCCGTGGGCCCACTGCGCAGAACCTCCACTCGGCCTCTCGAGGGGGCGGTGCGTCAAAATCAAAAGCAAGGCGGCCTACCGGCCGGCCTGATCTCACGTGCACGCATTTCCCTGTAGGAGCTGTCGAGCGAAGCGAGGTGGCGATCTTTTGATCTTGCTTTTGCTTTGCTTTGCTTTGGTTTTTGATCTTGATCTGTACGCCCCTTTCCCAGAGGCCGAACGCAGGCGTTGCGCAGGGGGCACCGCGGCAAGGATGCCGCGGTAGCCGCCCCCGGCCATGGATGGCCGATGGCGGCGGGCCCCCGGAGCAATGCCGGAGTGAGGGTATGCCGAGCCTAGGCGAGGCACCGAATGGCGGGGCAAAAGCGTTTTGGTTACTTTGGCGCTTTTCCAAAGTGACCCGCTGTAAGAGCGGAACCATAAGCCGCCGTTACCGCAGAAACGGATATGTACTCCTAACGCACTTGGGTTACCCACAATCCCTGTTAGCGCTTCTGTGGATAACATGTTCGCCCCTCGCTACACCCCATGCCAATCAAGCCTGCAGCCCTCCGTACAAAAAACAACCAGCCTAACCCACGGTTTTTTCGGGCTTTTTCCACAGAGTAACGTCGCTCACTGGCCGACACTTGCCCCCAATCTCTGTTGGCGCTTCTGTGGATAAGATGTTCGCTGTCCGCTACAGGCCATACAGATCGCGGCTTTCAGTGGGTTGATCAAATATTGTTCAATTCGGCGTTTTCCTCCGCTAATCGTCCCGTAAACCCGGAATACTCGCGGGTTTCAGCGGTTTTCCACAGAGACCGCAAAGTTGCCCCCAAAGTCTGTTGGTGCTTCTGTGGATAAGGTGTTCGCCATCCCCTGCACGCTATGTAAAACGTGGCCTGCAAGCTTCTGATTAAAAAACAACCAGTGCCTGGCTAAAACCCTGCTTCTGGATAAGTCACGGTTTTTCTTCGGTTTTTGTGAATAGATTTAGCTTGTCACCCACAGTTGTCCCCATTTGCTGTGGGTGGAGATGTGGATAACTTGTTCGCTGAACCCTGTAAGCCACGGCCCGTATAGGCCGGAACGCGATAGATCAGATTTCATACAGTTCTAAGGCACTTCCTTGACTTCGATCTGTCGCCTGTCTTCACTCTCATCGCATAAGGACAACTGTCACTTATCCACATCTGGTTCAGGGAGAACGCGTGATGGATAGCCAGCCACATCGCTCGCAGCCACATTCGCACCCCAGCCCCTGCGTGACCTGTGTTCCGACATCCGCCACCTCGTTGCACAAGCGGATTCATCGTCGCGCCGCCAATCAGCGCGCTCGTCTATAGCGCCTGGCCCCCTTATGCCATAACACCGCTGCCATTGAGGCCCGACCGTGCCCGGTGACCAGGCGTTTGTTCGTCTATCGATTGCAGGCAACCGCAGAGTTGCCCCATCTGCCCGAGAGGAAATGACCCATGACACGGATCGCCACGCCCATCAGCGATATCAAGGAACATTACGACGTGATCGTCATTGGCTCCGGCTACGGCGGCGGGATCGCGGCGTCGCGCCTGTCCCGGGCCGGCAAGCGGGTGTGCCTGCTGGAGCGAGGCCGGGAAATCCAGCCCGGCGAATACCCCAATACGATGCTGGCGGCCACTGAAGAGCTGCAAGTGCATGACCCGGACGGGCACATCGGCTCGCGCACCGGGCTGTTCGACCTGCACGTCAACGCCCAGCAGAACGTAGTGGTCGGTTGCGGCCTGGGCGGCACGTCGTTGATCAACGCCAACGTCGCGCTGGAACCTGAACCCGGTGTGTTCGATGATCCGCGTTGGCCGTTGGCGGTGCGTGAACATCGCGACACGCTGCTCAAGGACGGTTACGCCCGGGCTCGGGAGATGCTCAAGCCCAATCCCTATCCGAAAACCGCTCCGACCTTGCCCAAACTCGAGGCTAACCAGAAGTCCGCCGATTACCTCAAGCAAGGCGCACACTTCTACAAGCCGCCGATCAACGTGACCTTCGACAAACTGCCGAACAACCTCAACCACGTCGGCGTCGAGCAATTGCCGTGCAACCACTGCGGCGACTGCGTTTCGGGCTGTAACAACAAGGCCAAGAACACCACGTTGATGAATTACCTGCCGGATGCCTGCAACCACGGCGCGGAGATTTTCTGCCAGGCCGAGGTCCGGCATCTGGAGCGCGACGGCGATGGCTGGATCGTGCACTTCCAATACCTGGACAGCGGCCGCGAGAAATTCTCCGCGCCGACGCTGTTCGTCAAGGCGGACATTGTCGTGGTGTCGGCCGGCACTCTGGGTTCCACCGAAATCCTCCTGCGCTCTCGGGACAAAGGCCTGTCGACGTCCAATCAGCTTGGCGAAAACATGAGCGGCAACGGCGACATCCTCGGTTTCGGCCACAACTGCGATGAAACGATCAACGGCATCGGTTTCGGTGCCCATCCGGCCAAGGAGATGAAACCGGTCGGCCCGTGCATCACCTCGATCATCGACATGCGCACCGAAGGCGACTGGCGCAGCCGCATGGTCATCGAAGAAGGCTCGATCCCCGGCGCACTCGGCCGGCCCATGGTGCCGAGCATGGCCACATTCGCCGGGTTGATCGGCAAACCCACCGATGACAGCTTCACCGGCAAGCTCAAATATGCCGAACGCGAAGCCGAAAGCTTCCTGCGTGGCCCGTATCACGGCGCGCTGCATAACATGCAGACCTACCTGATCATGAGCCACGACGACGGCAAGGGGCGCATGGTGCTCGACAGCAAGGATCAGTTGCGCATCGACTGGCCGGGCGTTGGCGAGCAGGAAAACGTCAAGATCGGCAACGAGCGCCTGCACCAGAGCACCAAGGCCTTGGGCGGGATCTGGGTCGAGAACCCGATCTGGACCGAGCTGCTCAAACACAGCATCGTTTCCGTGCACCCATTGGGCGGTTGTGTGATGGGCGAGGATGCGACGCAAGGCGTGGTCAACCACAAGGGCCAGGTGTTCAGCGGCGTCAGCGGCACCGATGTCTATGCCGGGCTATACGTGGCCGACGGTGCGGTGATCCCGACCTCACTGGCGGTCAATCCGTTGCTGACCATCTCTGCCGTGAGCGAGCGCAACATGGGGCTGCTGGCCGCCGATCGCGGGTGGCACATCGACTACACGTTGCCCTCGGCACCGCGCAAACCGGTGGCGGCACCGACCCTCGGCGTGCAGTTCACCGAAACCATGAAGGGCTATTTCTCCAAAGATTTCACCCAGCCCCAGGGCACCGATCTCAAACTCTACGAAGCGGCGGCCAAACGCGGCAAGTCGGATAACTCGCCGATCGAATTCACCTTGACCATCACCGCCAACGACCTCAATCGCATGATCAAGGAGCCAGAACATGCCGCGACACTGGTCGGCTCTCTGGATGCGCCGGGCTTGTCGCCGGAACCACTGACCGCCAGCAATGGTGTGTTCAATCTGTTCGAGGAATATCAGGAACAGGTTGGCGTGCGGCACATGAATTACGACATGAAGCTGACCGCTGAGGACGGCAGCGATTATTACTTCAGCGCATTCAAGACCGTGCCCGAAGACAACGGCGTGCTGAACGTCTGGCACGACACCAGTACGCTCTATGTGACGCTGTATCGCGGGCCAGACAAGACAGGCGAGGTGATCGGCTCGGGGGTGATGCACATCGAGCCGGCCGATTTTGCCAAGCAGATGACCACCATGAAGGTGCTCAACGCGCGCAACGAACGTGAGCGCATTGAAGGGCTGGCGCGGTTCGGCAAGTTCTTCGCCGGCATCTTGTGGGAGAGCTACGGCGGGGTGTTCGCCGGCGACATCTACTTCAACCCCGATGCGCCGCCCCGGCAGAAACGTCCGCTGGATGCGCCGACGCCGAGTGTGCAGTTCTTCCAGACCGAAGACAGCGTCCAGCTCCGCCTGACCCGTTATCAGGGCGGCAGCAAGGGGCCGGTGATGCTGGTGCATGGTTTGGGTGTGGGCTCGAATATTTTCTCCACCGACACCATCCAGACCAACCTGCTGGAGTACCTGTGCAAGCACGAGTACGACGTCTGGCTCCTGGATTTCCGGGTCAGCATCCTGCTGCCGGCCAGCAAACATGAATGGAACGGCGACCAGATTGCCCAGTACGACTTCAAGGCCGCCATCGAGCATATCCAGCAGGCCACCCTCGCCGCTGACGTGCAGTGCGTGGTGCATTGCTACGGCGCGACGACCTTCTTCATGTCACTGCTGGCCGGATTGCAGGGCGTGCGTTCGGTGGTCTGTTCGCAGATCGCCGCGGACACGGTGGTCGCCACGGCAACAGGGCTCAAGGCCGGTCTGCATTTGCCGGGGATGCTCGACGCCATCGGCATCAAATCCCTCACCGCGTATGCCGACAACAAGGAGAGCTGGTTCAACAAACTCTACGACAAGGCCCTCAACATCTACGCCCGCATCGAGGCTCAAGGTTACTGCACCAACCCGGTGTGCCACCGCATCACCTTCATGTACGCGTCGCTGTACCGCCACGACACACTCAACGAAACCCTGCACGACAACCTGCACGAGTTGTTCGGCGAGTCGAACATACAGACCTTCGAGCACCTGGCGCTGATCCTGCGCAAAGGCCATCTGGTGGACTTCAAGGGCCAGGACGTCTACATGCCGCACTTCGACCGGCTGACCATGCCGATCTGCTTCATCAGTGGCGAAGACAACCAATGCTACTTGCCCGAAAGCACGCTAAGGACCTATGAGCGCGTGTGCAAAATCCATGGACCGGAACGCTACAGCCGGCATGTGGTGCCGGGTTACGGGCATATCGACTGCATGTTCGGCAAGAACGCGGTGGTCGATGTGTACCCGATCATCCTGCAGCACCTGGAGAAAACCGCCCTCGGTTGATCGGGCTTTTTGTGGCGAGGGAGCTTGCTCCCGCTGGGTTGCGCAGCAGCCCCAAAACCTGAGGATGCGATCGATCAGATACACCGCGTTTTCTGGTTTTACGACTGCTTTGCAGCCGAACGGGAGCAAGCTCCCTCGCCACAAAAGCCGTGTGCTGACTTGGGATTGGCGACTACAAGGAAATGGATGCCATGGACAGTTACATCCGCTGGTTTCAACGCTTCATCTGGATAGGCATCGCAATGAACATGGTCTTCGCGATTCCGGCGCTGTTCGCGCCGGCGTTGCTGACTTCGATGCTCGGGATGCCTCCGCAGCTCTCCGATCCTTGGCTGGAGAACGCCGGCATGTTGCTGGTGGGGATCAGCCTTTTTTACATGCCGTCAGGCTTCAATGCCCCCAAATACGTGGTGCATTCGTGGCTGTGCGTATTGTCGCGGTTGGTCGCCGTGGCGTTCTGGATTTACCTGATCAACACCAGCAACCAGGCCCAGGTGTTCGTGCCGATGCTGCTGGGCGATCTGGGCATGTTCCTGATCCTCGGGATTCTGCTGTACCTGGGCAGCGCGCCGGCCAATCGGCCGTTCGCCCTGCTTCGCGATGGCTGGCGTGAGTGGTGCGCAGCGTGGGCGCGACGCTGGCGGCGGCACAGCTTCAAGGTCGCCACGCTGGTCGTAGTGCTGGCGCTGGGGTTTATCGGTTACGAAACCTGGTACCAGATGCTGCGGGTGGTGCCGGCCGAGCAATACGCTTCTGACGAAGACCACTACAAATACGCCGCCATCGGCCTGGGCATCGAAGCACGGATTCCCTATTACCTGTTCGCCGTGTTGCCGCAGATGTGCCCGGAGAAACTGCCGAAGCCCGGGGGTTACGAAGTGTTCGGTTTCCTCTACGAGAACGGCAAGGACCTGCCGATCGGCATGGCCAAGCGGCAGATCGGCTACCCGACCGTGGAGCCCAACTGCGCCCTGTGCCACACCGGCTCCTACCGCGCCAATGCCAGCGACGTTGCTACCCCGGTGGCCTCCGCGCCGGCCAATACCCTGCAACTGCAGGCCTTCCAGTGGTTCGCCTACGATTGCGCGAGCGATCCGAAATTCACGCCTGATGCGGTGATGACTGCGATCAACAGCAAGTTTCAGCTTGGGTTCTTCGAGCGTCTGTACAACCGTTATCTGATCATCCCGATGGCCACCAGCGCGCTGATCAAGCAGAAACAGGCCTACGCCTGGCAGCAACTGCGTGCACCGCAAGGGCCGGGGCGTACCGACACCTTCAACCCGACGAAAATGGTGGTGTTCGGCTTTCCGGATGACTCGACCATCGGCACCGTCGACTTGCCGCAAGTCTGGAACCAGAAACCCCGGGAGTCGCTGTACCTGCACTGGGACGGCAACAACAACGATATCCATGAGCGCAACTACGCGGCGGCCATGGCCGTGGGCGCGACGCCGGAGTCGGTGCTGCCGGACAGTTTCAACCGGGTGACCAATTGGCTGCTGGGCCACAAGGCACCGGCCTGGCCGTTCGCACTGGATCAGGCCAAGGTCGCCCGGGGCAAGCCGGTCTGGGAAAAGAATTGCGCCGGTTGCCATGACTTCGGCCGCACCGACACCGGTCAAGTCACCACCACGATTGATGAGCTGGGCACCGATCCCCATCGACTGAACTCGTTCACCACCGGTTTAGTGACAGCCTTCCACGGCTTCAAGAAACCGCCGTTCGACTTTGGTGCCTACCGCAAGACCCAGAGCTACAGCAATACGCCCACTGACGGTATCTGGTTGCGCGCGCCGTACTTGCACAACGGCTCGGTGCCGACCCTGTGGGATTTGCTGCAGCCGCCGGAACTGCGGCCGCAGGTGTTCTTCACCGGTTCCGACATTTACGACAAGGACAAGGTCGGCTTCATCACCAGTGGCGAGCAGGTGAAAGCCTCGGCGGACTTCAAATACGACACGCGCCTGGAGGGCAACCACAACGGTGGCCACCTGTACGGCACGCAGTTGTCGGAACTCGATAAGCGGGCGCTCATCGAGTTCATGAAAACCCTGTGATTCCACTACGGATGGAGGAAAGCGACATGTCATTGGTCAGACATTGGGAACATGAATACGACAAGGTGAAGGTGCGCCTGCACGGGCTGTTCACACGGCTGGAAATGGCCTGGAAGAAGCTCGTCAGCGAGCTTGAACCGGAGGAGTACCAAGCCATCGTCGCGCTGCTGCAGCGGGGGCACGATCAGGCGCAATACGTGCTCAAGCACGGTGACTTGCCGGACGATCAACCGAGTGTGCCGTGGGAGTTGTCCCACGGTTTGTCGATCCTGCACATCGGCAACGCCAGCCCCTTGCCGCAATCGGTAGATGAGCTGCAGACCCAAGTGCTCAAGGATGGCAGCCTGCTCGGTTGTCGCAAATGGGAGCTGCTGGATCTGTTGTGGAGCGAAGCGTTGCTCAAGTGGATCGAGAACCTGCGGCATCACGCACCGTTCGCCACCAACCCGGCGTTGATGCGCATGGACAGTGACGTGACCCTGGCCATTGCCGGCGACTGGGGCACCGGGCCGTTCGACAGTCATGCCCCGGCGGTGGCGGTGGCCGATCAGATGCAACTGGCCCAGGCCGACTTCACCATTCATCTGGGGGATGTGTATTACGCCGGCACCCGCTCCCAGGAAGACGTCGACATGGTCGGTTGGCCGATGGGCAAGCAGGGCTCATTCACTCTCAACTCCAACCACGAGATGTACAGCGGCGCCCATGGCTACTTCAAGGAACTGGCCAAACGTTTCCCGGCGCAGCAGGGCACCAGTTATTTTGCGTTGTACAACGATGACTGGCTGGTGGTCGGGATCGACTCGGCTTATGCCTCCAGTCCAATCAACCTGTATATGGACGGCGCGCTGAACAAGCAGCAGATCGACTGGATGAAAGACCTGCCCAAACGCAAGAAGATCATGGTGCTCAGTCATCACCAGGGCTTTGACATTACCGGGCGTGACAAGACCGCGCTGTACAAGCCGGTCTGCGATGCCTTGGGGCGCGAGCCGGATTACTGGTATTGGGGGCATTTGCATAACGGCATCTGCTATGCCACTCAAGGTGGCTTGCATGCACGTTGCGCCGGGCACGGGGCGATTCCCTATGGCAATGCCAGCGAGCTGAACGGGCATCCGGGGGTGCTGTGGTCGGAAACGCAAAATGCGCGGGATGAGGCGTACCCGGATCGGGTGTTGAACGGTTATGTGAAGGTGCGGCTGGTGGGGGAGAACATCGAAGAGACGTTTATTGGCGAGGATGGTTCGGTGCGGTGGTCTTCAATTTAGCGAGGAAGGATCGTTCCCACGCCTGGCGTGGGAACGATCAGATTTCGATTAACCCTGAACCGGAACACCTTTGAGGTAAGGCGCAGGCTCGGCCCCCAGGTTGTTCAGCATCCGCTCGCTGTACCAGTCCACGAAGTTCACCACGCCGAACTCATAGGTCTTGGAGTAAGGCCCTGGCTGGTACGCGGTGGAGTTGATCCCGCGCTGGTTCTCTTCGGCCAGGCGACGGTCCTGGTCGTTGGTCGCATCCCAGACCTGGCGCATGCGCTCCACGTCGTAGTCCACGCCTTCGACCGCGTCCTTGTGGACGATCCACTTGGTGGTGACCATGGTTTCCTGGGCGCTGATCGGCCACACGGTGAACACGATGATGTGGTCGCCCATGCAGTGGTTCCACGAGTGCGGCAGGTGCAGGATGCGCATCGAGCCCAGGTCCGGGTTCTTGATGCGGCCCATCAGTTTGGCGCAGCCTTGTTTGCCGTCCATGGTCATCGATACGGTGCCCTTGAGCAGCGGCATGCGCACGATACGGTTACGCAGGCCGAAACTGGCGTGGGCGTAAGGGATCTTCTCGGCTTCCCAGGCAGCGGCGGAAGCGGCTACGTGGTCCTTGAAGGCCTGGTCGGCACGCGGATCGGTGACGTCGTCCCATTCCAGCAGGGTTTTCAGCAATTCCGGGTGTGAACCGCCGCAGTGGTAGCACTCGCGGTTGTTTTCCAGCACCAGTTTCCAGTTGGCCTTTTCCATCAAGGTGGTTTGCACCGCCACCTTGGTGTTCTCCATGTCGTACGGTTCCATGTAATGGCTGAGCGTCGACAGGAAGTCATCGATGGCCGGCGGGTTTTCTGCCAGGCTGATGAAGATGTAACCGCCGGCGGTCTTCACGTTCACCGGTTTGAGGCCGTATTGCTTCATGTCGAAGTCGGCGCCCATTTCGGTGCCGGCGAACAGCAGGCGACCGTCCAGCTCGTACGTCCACTGGTGGTAGTGGCAGACCAGTTTGGCGACCTTGCCTTTTTCACTGGTGCACAGGCGTGAACCACGGTGGCGGCAGACGTTGTGGAACGCATGGACCACGCCATCGGCGCCACGAATCACGATGATCGGGTTCTTGCCGACTTGCAGGGTCAGGTAGTTGCCCTTGGTCGGGATCTCGCAGGTCATGCCGGCAATCAACCACTCTTTCTGGAAGATTTCCTGCATGTCGATATCAAACAGCCGCTCGTCAGAGTAAAAAGGCTGCGGCAGCGAGAAAGTGCGCTCGCGCTCATGCAGCATCTGCGCGGTGGCCTTGCGTGCGGGTTCCAGTGGATCGCCGAGGCTCAGGGTAGTGGTGACGTCCATCATGTGTTTCCTCAAGGCCATCTGCGTGGCCGCGAAAGTGGCTGATCAGGTTTGCTACGCAAGGTGTAAAGGTTGTGTCTTGGTATGGGGCGAGTGTGGGGCCGGCGCTCCCCGGAACCTTATCCATGGGCGACATGGCCCAATCTGTTCCCGACGCCCAACCCCCGGTAATTGGGGGCTGGTCGCGATAAGTATGTCAATGTCGCAGATAGGTAAATGGCGGGGCTGCGCTATACGCAGAATCGCCAACATAAAGGCCGGTAGTCGGCCGTGGAGATCAGCATGTCCAACAACTTCCTGAACCCGGTAACCACCCAGACCTGGGCCAATGGTCGACACATTGTCCGTTGCGTCAAAGTCATCCAGGAAACCTGGGATGTGCGCACCTTCTGCTTTATGGCCGACCAGCCGATCATGTTCTTCTTCAAACCGGGGCAATTCGTCACCCTGGAGCTGGAAATCGAAGGCCAGCAGATCATGCGTTCGTACACCATTTCCAGCTCGCCGTCGGTGCCGTACAGCTTCTCGGTGACGATCAAGCGCGTACCGGGCGGCAAGGTCTCGAACTGGTTGCATGACACCCTGCATGAAGGCTACGAACTGGCGGTGCACGGCCCGGTCGGGCTGTTCAACGCCATCGACTTTCCGAACCCGAAAGTGCTGTACCTCAGCGGCGGCGTGGGCATCACCCCGGTGATGTCCATGGCGCGCTGGTTCTTCGATACCAACGGCAATGTCGATATGGCCTTCATCCACAGCGCCCGCTCGCCGAAAGACATCATTTATCACCGCGAGCTGGAGCACATGGCGGCGCGGATCGAAAACTTCAGCCTGCACCTGATCTGCGAGAAACACGGTTTCGGTGAGCCGTGGGCCGGATACCGCGGTTATCTCAACCACAAGATGCTCGAACTGATGGTCCCGGACTTCCTTGAGCGGGAAGTGTTCTGCTGCGGTCCGACGCCCTACATGAATGCGGTCAAGCGTTTGCTGGAAAACGCCGGCTTCAATATGAAGCGCTACCACGAAGAGTCCTTCGGCGCCACACCGCCAGAGGCTATCGCCGATGCAGAGGAACACGCTGAACAAGCGGCCGACGCCCCTGCAATCGACGCCGCCGACCTGCACCAGGTGGAATTCACCGCCTCCGGCAAGAGCATCCGCGTGGCTCCGGGCGAAACCGTCCACGCCGCTGCCGCCAAGCTGGGCCTGATGATCCCCAAGGCCTGCGGCATGGGTATCTGTGGTACCTGCAAGGTAATGAAGCTTGCCGGCGAAGTGGCAATGGAACACAACGGCGGGATTACCGAGGAAGACGAAGCCGAAGGGTTCATCCTGTCTTGCTGCAGCGTGCCGAAGGGTGACGTGCGGATCGAGTATTGATCGGTCGGATGATCGCTGAATAACCTCTACAGGAGCAGCCTTCGGCAGCGCCTGTAGAGGGCGCGCTTCAGTCAGTCGATAAACAGGTCTGGCATCAGTTTGTCGGTGGAATCAGGCGCATACCGATACCCTTCAAAATCCGTCACCCCTTGCTCGCGCAAAATCTCCTCATCGATCAGCAACCGACCGGTAATGCTGCGACCGCTGCTGTCGAGAATGACGTGGGCGGCATCCGCCATGATCGCGGGTGTGCGGGCATGTTTGAAAGATTCGCGCGATCCGAGCTGAAACTCGATCGCGGCCGTGGCGATCATGGTCTGCGGCCATAGAGAGTTGACGCTGATACCGTAGGCGGCGAATTCCTCGCTCATGCCCAGGGTGAGCATGCTCATGCCGTACTTGGTGACGGTGTAGGGGCTGTATTGGGCGAACCATTTGGTGGCCAGGTTCAACGGCGGTGACAGGTTGAGGATGTGGCCGCTGGATTTTTTCAGATAGGGCAGGGCGGCCTGGCTGCACAGCAGCACGGCGCGGGTGTTGATCTGGTGCATCAGGTCGAAGCGCTTGAGTTCGATGTGCTGCACGCCGGTCAGCTTGATCGCTCCTGCATTGTTGACCAGCGCGTCGATGCCGCCGAAATGCTCATTGGCGTCAGCCAGGGCCTGGCGCACGATGGTTTCATCGCGCACATCCACCTCCAGGGCCAGCGCCTTGCCACCCGCGGCTTCGACTTCCGCTGCCACGCTGAAGATGGTGCCAGGCAGTTTGGGGTGAGGGGCGGCGCTTTTCGCGGCAATCACGATGTTGGCCCCGTCGCGCGCGGCCCGCAGCGCAATCTCACGACCAATCCCGCGACTGGCGCCGGTGATGAACAGGGTTTTGCCTTGTAGTGACATGCGGACGCTCCCGATTGGCGTGATCCGAGCGGATCGAAACGGCTCGCAGTCAATGTAGACCAACTCGTGCGGGACTGTGGCAAGGGGGGGCAAGCCCCCTCGCCATAAGATCTCTTGCCAATCAAATAGCTGAGGTCGAGCGCAGAACCTGTGGCGAGGGAGCTTGCTCCCGTTGGGTTGCGAAGCAGCCCCAAAGCCTGAGCATGCGGTCTGTCAGGTGGACCGCGTTGGCTGGTTTTACGACTGCTGCGCAGCCGAGCGGGAGCAAGCTCCCTCGCCACAAAGTCGCATTTCAACCAAATAGCTGAGGTAGAACACAGAGCCTGTGGCGAGGGGGAGGGTGTCAGGCTGTCATCACGTGCCGAATATCCGCTGCCAGTTCCCGCACGCGTTCTTCTTCGGTGTCCCACGAGCACATGAACCGTGCGCCGCCGTTGCCGATGAAGGTGTAGAAGCGCCAGCCCTTGGCGGTCAGTGCGGCGATGGCCGGCTCGGAGAGTTGCAGGAACACACCGTTGGCCTGCACCGGGAACATCAGCTCGACGCCAGGAATGTCGCTCACCAGTTCGGCCAGCAACTGCGCGCAGTGGTTGGCGTGGCGGGCGTATTTGAGCCAGGCGTCGTTTTCAAGAATCCCGACCCAGGGGGCCGAGAGGAAGCGCATCTTCGACGCCAGTTGCCCGGCCTGTTTGCAGCGGTAGTCGAAATCTTCGGCCAGTTTGTGGTTGAAGAACAGAATCGCTTCGCCCACCGCCATGCCGTTTTTCGTACCGCCAAAGCACAGCACGTCGACGCCGGCCTTCCAGGTCAGGTCGGCTGGCGAGCAACCCAGATAAGCGCAGGCGTTGGAGAAACGGGCACCGTCCATGTGCAGGTTCAAGCCCAGTTCTTTACAGGTGACGCTGATGGCGCGGATTTCTTCCGGGGTGTACACGCTGCCGACTTCAGTGGCCTGGGTCAGGGTCACGACGCGCGGTTTCGGGTAGTGGATATCCTGGCGCTTGAGGGCAATTTCGCGGATCGATTCCGGGGTCAGCTTGCCGTTTTCGGTGCGGGCGATGAGCAGCTTGGAACCGTTGGAGAAAAACTCCGGAGCGCCGCATTCGTCGGTTTCGACGTGGGCGGTTTCCGAGCAGATCACGCTGTGGTAACTCTGGCACAGCGACGACAGGGCCAACGAGTTGGCCGCGGTGCCGTTGAAGGCGAAGAACACTTCGCAGTCGGTTTCGAACAGTTTGCGGAATTGATCCGCGGCGCGTGCGGTCCACTCATCGTCGCCATAAGCGCGCTGGTGTCCGTGGTTGGCCTGTTCCATGGCAGCCCAGGCTTCAGGGCAAATACCGGAATAGTTGTCGCTGGCGAATTGTTGGCTCTTGTCGGTCATGGCCGGCTTCCGTGATCGAGGCGCTTGTGGCGCTTCGTTGGTCAATGATGATGTGCACTTTACCGAAGATCGTCCGGGGAGCACACGGGATGAGTCTGTCAGAAAAATACAAACGCCTCGGGCAATTATGCACATGACGCAGAGGGACGGTGCACTGGATCTGCTCAAGTGGCTGGCGCTGTTGAGCATGGTGCTCGATCACCTGCGATATGTCGGTTATTCCCTCGATCTGCTGTATGTGCCGGGCAGACTGGCGTTCCCGTGGTTCTGTCTGGCGATGGCGGCGAACCTGGCGCGTGTCCGTACAGTGACGACCGACGGCCAGTGGCGCTACCTCGGTTGGTTGTTGCTGTTTAGTGCCCTGAGCGAAATTCCGTATCGGATGTACATTCCTGATCACGACACCTTGAATGTATTGCCTACGCTGGTCATGGGGTTGCTGGTGGTCCGTGGCTGGCAGCACGGGCCAGTTCAGTCGCGTCTGTTGGCGGTCGTTGCCTTGGTGCTGGCGGCACTGTTCTCGCAGCGATTGATGTTCGGCTTTTTCGGCGTGCTGTTGCCACTGGCGATGTTGCTGGTGATCCAGCGGCCCTGGTATTTCGGCCTGTTGCCGGGGCTGGTGTGCCTGGCGGCCAATCAATGGCAAGTGCTGTACTCCGCTGCCTGGTTCGGCAGCGGTGCGGCGATTTTGGGTATTGTCGTTTGTCTGATTGCGCCATTCTCGGGCCTGCTGCTATTGCGACATGCCCAAGGCATCCAGCCACCACCGATGCGCCGCTGGGCCTACGCCCTTTATCCCGGGCATTTCCTCGTACTTTTGGCCTTGCGCCAACTCATCGCCTGACGCCCGTCCCCTGTGGCGAGGGGGCTTGCCCCCGTTGGGCTGCGCAGCAGACCCAAACCCGGCGCATGTGGTTCGTCAGTTAGATCGAATTTGTCGGTTTCACGACTGCTTCGCAGTCGAGCGGGAGCAAGCTCCCTCGCCACAGGGGTGTTCGCCCGTTCACCCATTTCGGCCCATGTCGTAAACGCACCTTTGCGTGGCGTCCATAGGCATTTGACCTGTCTGCGCCGGTCATACCATCGCTATCAAAGGGCACTGCCGAAATGCCAGTGCCTCACCGAGACGAAAGGCGCACCGCCGCCGCTGGGAGAGACGCGATGTTCAGCAAGCAAGACCAGATTCAGGGTTACGACGATGCACTGCTGGCGGCGATGAATGCCGAGGAGCAACGCCAGGAAGATCACATCGAGCTGATCGCGTCAGAGAACTACACCAGCAAGCGCGTGATGGAAGCGCAAGGCAGTGGCCTGACCAACAAATACGCCGAAGGCTATCCGGGCAAGCGCTACTACGGTGGTTGCGAGCACGTCGACAAAGTTGAAGCCCTGGCCATCGAACGCGCCAAGCAATTGTTCGGTGCCGATTACGCCAACGTGCAGCCGCACTCCGGTTCTTCGGCCAACAGCGCCGTTTACCTGGCCCTGCTGCAAGCCGGCGACACCATTCTGGGCATGAGCCTGGCCCACGGCGGTCACCTGACCCACGGTGCCAAAGTGTCGTCGTCGGGCAAGCTGTACAACGCCGTGCAGTACGGCATCGACACCAAAACCGGCCTGATCGACTACGACGAAGTCGAGCGTCTGGCCGTCGAATGCAAGCCGAAGATGATCGTCGCCGGTTTCTCGGCCTACTCCAAGACCCTCGATTTCCCGCGTTTCCGCCAGATCGCTGACAAGGTCGGTGCCCTGCTGTTCGTCGACATGGCTCACGTTGCCGGTCTGGTCGCCGCTGGCCTGTACCCGAACCCGCTGCCATACGCTGACGTGGTGACCACCACCACCCACAAGACCCTGCGCGGTCCACGTGGTGGCCTGATCCTGGCCAAGGCTAACGAAGAAATCGAGAAGAAGCTCAACGCCGCGGTATTCCCTGGTGCCCAGGGCGGCCCGCTGATGCACGTCATCGCCGGTAAAGCAGTGTGCTTCAAGGAAGCACTGGAGCCTGGCTTCAAGGCCTACCAGCAACAAGTGATCGACAACGCCAAGGCAATGGCCGGCGTATTTATCAAACGCGGCTACGATGTAGTGTCCGGCGGTACCGATAACCACCTGTTCCTGGTCAGCCTGATCCGTCAGGGCCTCACCGGTAAAGAGGCGGACGCAGCACTCGGTCGCGCCCACATCACCGTGAACAAGAACGCTGTCCCGAACGATCCACAGTCGCCGTTCGTGACCTCCGGCCTGCGTATCGGCACCCCGGCGGTGACCACTCGCGGCTTCAAGGTTACCCAGTGTGTTGAACTGGCCGGCTGGATCTGCGACATCCTCGACAACCTCGGCGACGCCGATGTCGAGGCCAATGTCGCGCAGCATGTGGCAGCCCTGTGCGCGGACTTCCCGGTTTATCGCTGAGCGCGGTTTTGGAGTAAATGACTATGCAACGCTATTCGGGCTTCGGCCTCTTCAAACACTCCCTCAGCCACCATGAAAACTGGCAGCGCATGTGGCGTACGCCGACCCCGAAAAAGGTCTACGACGTGGTCATCGTCGGCGGTGGCGGGCATGGTCTGGCGACCGCCTACTACCTGGCCAAGGAACACGGCATCACCAACGTGGCCGTGGTCGAGAAGGGCTGGCTGGGCGGCGGTAACACCGCGCGCAACACCACCATCGTGCGTTCCAACTACCTGTGGGACGAGTCGGCACACCTGTACGAACACGCGATGAAATTGTGGGAAGGCCTGTCCCAGGATCTGAACTACAACGTGATGTTCTCCCAGCGTGGCGTCTACAACCTGTGCCACACCCTGCAGGACATTCGTGATTCCGAGCGTCGGGTCAGCGCCAACCGCCTCAACGGCGTGGACGGCGAACTGCTTGATGCCAAGCAAGTGGCAGACGAGATCCCGTACCTCGACTGCTCCAAGAACACCCGCTACCCGGTGATGGGCGCTACCGTCCAGCGTCGCGGCGGCGTGGCCCGTCACGATGCCGTGGCGTGGGGCTTTGCCCGTGCCGCCGACGCCTTGGGCGTGGACCTGATCCAACAGACCGAAGTGATCGGTTTCCGTAAGGAAAACGGTGTGTGCATCGGTGTTGAAACCAACAAGGGCTTCATCGGCGCCAAGCGCGTCGGCGTGGTGACTGCCGGTAACTCCGGGCACATGGCCAAACTTGCCGGTTTCCGCCTGCCGATCGAATCGCACCCGCTGCAAGCGCTGGTGTCCGAGCCGATCAAGCCGATTATCGACAGCGTGATCATGTCCAACGCCGTACACGGTTACATCAGCCAGTCCGACAAGGGCGACCTGGTGATCGGCGCCGGTATCGACGGCTACAACGGCTACGGCCAGCGTGGTTCGTACCCGGTGATCGAGCACACCATCCAGGCCATCGTCGAGATGTTCCCGGTGCTGTCGCGCGTACGCATGAACCGTCAGTGGGGCGGCATCGTCGACACCACGCCGGATGCGTGCCCGATCATCTCGAAGACTCCGGTACCGAACATGTTCTTCAACTGCGGTTGGGGCACTGGTGGCTTCAAGGCTACACCTGGCTCGGGCAACGTGTTTGCCGCAAGCCTGGCCAAGGGTGAAATGCACCCATTGGCTGCACCTTTCTCCATCGACCGCTTCCACAGCGGTGCGTTGATCGACGAACACGGCGCTGCAGCAGTCGCCCACTAACAGGAGAAATCCCTATGTTGCATATCTTCTGTCCTCACTGTGGCGAACTGCGCTCCGAAGAGGAATTCCATGCATCCGGCCAGGCGCACATCCCGCGTCCACTGGATCCGAACAGCTGCACCGACGAGGAGTGGGGCGACTACATGTTCTTCCGCGATAACCCTCGCGGTCTGCACCACGAACTGTGGGATCACGTCGCCGGTTGCCGTCAGTACTTCAACGTGACCCGTGACACCGTGACCTACGAGATTCTCGAAACCTACAAGATCGGCACCAAGCCGCAGTTCACCGACAAGACCGACAGCCCGAAAGCGGCCGCCACGGCTCTGGGAGAGAAGGTATGAGCCAGATCAATCGCCTGTCCAACGGCGGACGCATCGACCGCAACAAAGTGCTGAGTTTCACCTTCAACGGCCAGGTCTACAAAGGCTTTGAAGGCGACTCGCTGGCCGCAGCCTTGCTGGCCAACGGTGTCGATATCGTCGGCCGCAGCTTCAAGTATTCGCGCCCACGCGGCATCTTCGCCGCCGGTGCCGAAGAGCCGAACGCCGTGCTGCAGATCGGTGCGACCGAAGCCACGCAGATTCCGAACGTACGCGCCACGCAACAAGCGCTGTATCAAGGCCTGGTCGCCACCAGCACCAACGGCTGGCCAAGCGTGAACAACGACATGATGGGGATTCTCGGCAAGGTCGGCGGCAAGCTGATGCCACCGGGCTTCTACTACAAAACCTTCATGTACCCGCAATCGTTCTGGATGACTTACGAGAAGTACATTCGTAAGGCAGCCGGTCTTGGCCGTTCGCCGACCGAGAACGATCCGGACACCTACGACTACATGAACCAGCACTGCGACGTGCTGATCGTCGGCGCTGGCCCTGCGGGTCTGGCGGCTGCACTGGCGGCTGCCCGCAGCGGCGCCCGTGTGATCCTGGCCGATGAGCAGGAAGAGTTTGGCGGTAGCCTGCTCGACTCCCGCGAAAGCCTCGATGGCAAACCAGCTACCGAGTGGGTTGCCAGTGTCATCGCCGAGCTGAAAAACACCCCTGACGTGCTGCTGTTGCCGCGCGCCACGGTCAACGGTTACCACGACCATAACTTCCTGACCATTCACGAGCGCCTCACCGATCACCTCGGCGACCGCGCTCCGATCGGCCAGGTGCGTCAGCGCATCCACCGGGTTCGCGCCAAGCGCGTGGTGCTGGCGACCGGCGCTCACGAGCGTCCACTGGTTTACGGCAACAACGACGTGCCGGGCAACATGCTCGCCGGCGCTGTGTCGACTTATGTACGTCGCTATGGTGTGGCACCGGGCAAGAAACTGGTGCTGTCGACTAACAACGACCACGCCTACCGCGTTGCCCTGGACTGGCTCGACGCCAGCCTGCAAGTGGTGGCCATCGCCGACGCCCGCAGCAACCCTCGCGGTGCGCTGGTGGAAGAAGCGCGCGCCAAAGGCATTCGCATCCTGACCGGCAGCGCCGTGATCGAGGCCCGTGGCAGCAAGCACGTGACCGCCGCTCGCGTTGCAGCGATTGATGTAAAAGCACACACCGTGACCAGCCCGGGCGAATGGCTCGATTGCGACCTGGTCGCCAGTTCCGGCGGCTACAGCCCAGTGGTTCACCTGGCTTCGCACCTGGGTGGCAAGCCGATCTGGCGTGAAGACATCCTCGGTTTCGTACCGGGCGAGGCACCGCAGAAACGCGTGTGCGTCGGTGGCATCAACGGCGTCTACAGCCTCGGCGATTCGTTGGCCGATGGTTTTGAAGGCGGTGCTCGCGCTGCCAGCGAAGCCGGTTTCGGCAAGGTCGAGGGCGTACTGCCCAAAGCCCTGAGCCGACTGGAAGAGCCGACTCTGGCACTGTTCCAGGTACCTCACGAGAAAGCCACCGCCCGTGCGCCGAAGCAATTCGTCGACCTGCAGAACGACGTCACCGCAGCCGCCATCGAACTGGCGACCCGCGAAGGCTTCGAGTCGGTCGAGCACGTCAAGCGCTACACCGCACTGGGCTTCGGCACTGATCAGGGCAAGCTCGGCAACGTCAACGGCCTGGCCATCGCCGCCCGTTCGCTGAACGTGACCATCCCGCAGATGGGCACCACCATGTTCCGCCCGAACTACACGCCGGTGACTTTCGGCGCCGTGGCCGGTCGTCACTGTGGGCACATCTTCGAGCCGGTTCGCTTCACCGCGCTGCATCACTGGCACGTGAAGAATGGCGCCGAGTTCGAAGACGTCGGTCAGTGGAAACGTCCTTGGTACTTCCCGAAAAACGGTGAAGACCTGCATGCCGCCGTAAAACGCGAATGCAAAGCCGTGCGCGACAGCGTCGGCCTGCTGGACGCTTCGACCCTGGGCAAGATCGACATCCAGGGCCCGGACTCCCGCGAGTTCCTCAACCGTATCTACACCAACGCCTGGACCAAGCTCGACGTGGGCAAGGCGCGCTACGGCCTGATGTGTAAAGAAGACGGCATGGTGTTCGACGACGGCGTGACTGCATGCCTGGCCGACAACCATTTCGTGATGACCACCACCACCGGCGGCGCTGCGCGCGTGCTGCAATGGTTGGAAATCTACCACCAGACCGAATGGCCAGACCTGAAGGTGTACTTCACTTCCGTGACGGATCACTGGGCAACCATGACCCTGTCCGGGCCAAACAGCCGCAAGCTGCTCAGCGAAGTCACCGACGCCGACCTGAGCAACGAAGCCTTCCCGTTCATGACCTGGAAAGAAGCCCTGGTCGGTGGCGTGCCGGCACGGATATTCCGGATTTCGTTTACCGGTGAGCTGTCGTACGAAGTCAACGTGCAGGCCGACTACGCCATGGGCGTGCTCGAGAAAATCGTCGAGGCCGGCAAGAAGTACAACCTGACCCCGTACGGCACCGAAACCATGCACGTACTGCGGGCCGAGAAGGGCTTCATCATCGTCGGTCAGGATACTGACAGCTCGATGACCCCGGACGACCTGAACATGGGCTGGTGTGTCGGTCGCACCAAACCGTTCTCGTGGATTGGCTGGCGTGGCATGAACCGCGAAGACTGTGTGCGTGATCAGCGCAAACAGCTGGTTGGCCTGAAGCCGATCGATCCGACCAAATGGCTGCCGGAAGGTGCGCAACTGGTGTTCAACACCAAGCAAGCGATTCCGATGACCATGGTGGGTCACGTGACTTCCAGTTACTTGCACAACTCCCTGGGCTATTCGTTTGCCATGGGCGTGGTCAAGGGCGGCTTGAAGCGCATGGGTGAGCGGGTGTTCGCACCGCTGGCCGACGGCAGCGTGATCGAGGCGGAAATCGTTTCTTCGGTGTTCTTCGATCCGAAAGGCGATCGCCAGAACGTGTAATCGATCACCCCCCGCGCCAGGCGCGGGGGGCGACAAAGAATTCAGGACAGGTGCTTTATGACCGCAGCCAATGTTTACCAACAACGCCCAACCACTGGGGCCAAGGCCGAGTCGTCGCTGCATCACGCCGACCTCGCCAGCCTGGTGGGCAAGGGTCGCAAGAACGCCGGCGTGATCGTGCGTGAGAAAAAACTCCTCGGTCACCTGACCATCCGTGGCGATGGCCACGACGCCGCGTTCGCCGCTGGTGTGCACAAGGCTCTTGGCATCGAGTTGCCAGGTGCGCTGACCGTGATCATCAAAGGCGAAACCAGCCTGCAATGGATGGGGCCGGATGAATGGCTGCTAGTCGTGCCGACCGGTGAAGAATTCGCCGCCGAGAAAAAGCTCCGTGAAGCGCTGGGCGACCTGCACATCCAGATCGTCAACGTCAGCGGTGGCCAGCAGATCCTCGAACTCAGCGGCCCGAACGTGCGTCAGGTGCTGATGAAGTCCACCAGCTACGACGTGCACCCCAACAACTTCCCGGTGGGCAAGGCTGTGGGCACGGTGTTCGCCAAGTCGCAACTGGTGATCCGCCATACCGCCGAAGACACCTGGGAACTGCTGATTCGCCGCAGCTTCTCGGATTACTGGTGGTTGTGGTTGCAGGATGCGTCGGCTGAGTACGGGCTTAGCGTCCAGGCGTAATTGTGGCGAGGGAGCTTGCTCCCGCTCGGCTGCGCAGCAGTCGTAAAACCTGAGTCCGCGTTCCTTCTGCAGGAATGCGGTTGCTGACATAGGGTCGCTTCGCAACCCAGCGGGAGCAAGCTCCCTCGCCACAGAGTTCTCTCTGATCACAGATGTAGCAGCAGGAGTCACCGCACTATGAGCCGCGCCCCAGACACATGGATTCTGACCGCCGACTGCCCAAGCGTCCTCGGCACCGTGGATGCGGTGACCCGCTTTCTGTTCGAGCAGGGCTGCTACGTCACCGAGCACCACTCCTTTGATGACCGGCTCTCAGGCCGTTTCTTCATCCGCGTGGAATTTCGGCAACCCGACGCTTTCGACGAACAAGCCTTCCGCGCAGGCCTGGCGGAGCGTGGTGCCGCCTTCGGGATGGTCTTCGAGCTGACCCCGCCGAACTACCGGCCGAAAGTGGTGATCATGGTCTCCAAGGCCGATCACTGCCTCAACGACTTGCTCTACCGCCAGCGCATCGGCCAGTTGTCGATGGACGTGGTCGCGGTGGTCTCCAACCACCCGGACCTCAAGCCGTTGGCCGACTGGCACCAGATTCCGTACTACCACTTTCCGCTGGACCCCAACGACAAACCATCGCAAGAGCGCCAGGTCTGGCAGGTGATCGAAGAGGCCGGCGCCGAGCTGGTGATCCTTGCCCGCTACATGCAGGTCCTGTCGCCAGAGCTGTGCCGCAAACTCGATGGCAAGGCGATCAACATTCACCACTCCCTGTTGCCGGGCTTCAAGGGCGCCAAGCCGTATCACCAGGCCTACAACAAAGGCGTGAAACTGGTCGGCGCCACGGCGCATTACATCAACAACGATCTGGATGAAGGTCCGATCATCGCCCAGGGCGTGGAAGCCGTTGATCACAGTCACTATCCCGAAGACTTGATCGCCAAGGGGCGGGATATTGAAGGGCTGACGTTGGCGCGGGCCGTGGGTTATCACATTGAAAGACGCGTGTTCCTTAACGCTAACAGGACAGTTGTTCTCTAGCGTTTTTACTGCCTGAAAAGATCGCCTGTCTCTGTAGCCGCTGCCGAAGGCTCGGGCCGCGTTCGGACGATCTTTTGATTTATCGAGCAATCAACGCGCCGCCGCTTCCTGGCGACGCGACCGCTACATAAAAACAACAGCGAGGTGAAAGCATGTCTGGTAATCGTGGTGTGGTGTATCTCGGCGCAGGCAAGGTCGAAGTACAGAAAATCGACTATCCCAAAATGCAGGACCCGCGCGGCAGGAAGATCGAGCACGGTGTCATCCTGCGCGTAGTTTCCACCAACATCTGTGGTTCCGATCAGCACATGGTGCGCGGGCGTACCACCGCTCAGACCGGTCTGGTGCTGGGCCACGAGATCACGGGTGAAGTGATCGAGAAGGGCAGCGGTGTCGAGAACCTGCAGATCGGCGACTTGGTGTCGGTACCTTTCAACGTTGCCTGTGGCCGTTGCCGTTCGTGCAAAGAGCAACATACTGGCGTCTGCCTGAGCGTTAACCCGGCGCGTCCGGGCGGTGCCTATGGTTATGTCGACATGGGTGACTGGACCGGTGGCCAAGCCGAATACGCGTTTGTGCCGTATGCCGACTTCAACCTGCTGAAACTTCCAGATCGCGACCGGGCCATGGAAAAAATCCGTGACCTGACCTGTCTCTCCGACATTCTGCCCACCGGTTACCACGGCGCAGTGACTGCCGGCGTCGGCCCTGGCAGCACCGTGTACATTGCCGGCGCCGGCCCGGTTGGCCTGGCAGCTGCCGCTTCCGCTCGCCTGTTGGGTGCTGCGGTGGTGATCATCGGTGACGTCAACCCGATCCGCCTGGCCCATGCCAAGGCTCAGGGTTTCGAAATCGCCGACCTGTCGACAGACACCCCACTGCACGAACAAATCGCTGCACTGTTGGGCGAACCAGAAGTGGACTGCGCCGTCGATGCCGTAGGCTTCGAAGCTCGCGGTCACGGCCATGCCGGCGTGAAGCACGAGGCTCCCGCCACCGTACTCAACTCGCTGATGGGCGTGGTTCGCGTCGCTGGCAAAATCGGTATTCCTGGCCTGTACGTCACTGAAGATCCGGGTGCAGTGGACGCTGCCGCGAAAATGGGCAGCCTGAGCATTCGCTTCGGCCTGGGCTGGGCCAAATCCCACAGCTTCCACACCGGCCAGACGCCAGTGATGAAGTACAACCGCCAGCTGATGCAGGCGATCATGTGGGACCGCATCAAGATTGCCGACATCGTCGGCGTGGAAGTCATCAGCCTGGATGACGCGCCACGGGGTTACGGCGAGTTCGACGCGGGCGTGCCGAAGAAGTTTGTGATCGATCCGCACAAGTTGTTTAGTGCGGCGTAAGGCCTGGAGCAAGACGGAAAAAAGGGCGACAGTGATGTCGCCCTTTTTTATTCTTCTATGGGGTTCTTAACGTTTGATGAGAAGTTGTAATAGAGTCGATATAACTATATTGCCCGGATTAAATAAAAACAGGTGCTGCAGGTTAGAAAGGAAATGTGTGGGCTAGCTGTCGAGGGGCAATGGTTTGTTGGTGTATTCGTGGCCGACAATTGTAATGTTGATTGCGTAGAGCTGTCCGTTGTCACCTTGGACGACATCATACGTTACCTTATCGCCGACCTTCGGATGATAGTCGCCTGGGTTGATGCAAAAAATAATCGGCTGAATGTCCGAATCTATATTTTCCAAGCTTTTCGATGGCAGCGACGTAGAGTCGTTCATAACCAAGTTGCCAAATTGTTCCAGTAGTTTCTCCATCACTGCGACCCCCTTAAAAATGGCCTGCGCATACGGCTATACAACGCAGGCCTTATTGGATGCTCATACACGGAACGGTGTTTTTTACTCTGGTTGCACTTGCTCGGCCTGCATTCCTTTCTGCCCTTTTGTTGCTACAAAAGAGACTGTCTGACCCTCTTTCAGGGATTTAAAACCATCGCTTTGAATTGCTTTGAAATGCACAAAAAGGTCTGCGGCACCACTATCTGGTGTAATGAATCCAAAGCCCTTTTCATCATTGAACCATTTAACTTTACCCTTTTCTCTGTCAGACATATTGATGCTTCCTACCTAAGCGAAAACGAAGAAATGTGAGCTGCTTTTTACTGGTTTACTCACAATTGCTGTTGTTACGAATTCAGCTTAATTATGCTGTACGGAAGCAGCAACTGTCAGATCTGACAGTTTTTATATCGGTAGGATGTAAATGAGAGCTTTTTTATAGCTGCGAACAAGCCGAAGTATTCCATTGCTATTTTGGCGCTCCGTTCCAGAGGTAAAAATGGCTAACCCCGCAAGGAACAATGCCCCCCAAACCCCGGTCAAATCGGCAGTTTTACCGCTCCTGTTACCGGGCGGTCTTCATGTGGCACAAGAGGATGTCTGGATGAACGTTTCACGCTGTTTTGCACTGGCATCGCTCATGGCTGTCGCTTCGTTGACGACGCTGGCCGCCAGCCCGGCCTTTGCACAGTTAAGCCTCAGCGATGCGGTCAAGGCGGTGTCATCGATGCAGGACGACGAGGATGTCGAGGGTGTCGAGGCCGATGATGTCGATGGCATCGTGGCGGCGGCGCCTAAGGCCGCCGGTTTGCTCAATACCCTGGGCTCGCAGCTCGACATCACCCCGGAGCAGGCCATCGGCGGCGCCGGTGCGATGCTGGGCCTGGCGAGGAATCAGCTCAGCGGCCAGGACTTCTCCGAACTGAGCAAAAGCGTGCCGGGCCTCGCTCAGATCGCCGGCAACAGCGCGATCAGTGGCCTGACTGGCTTGGGTGGGTTGCTCGGTGCGGGTTCAGACAAGAATGCGTTGCTCGATGGCTTGCTGGGTAACGTCAAAGACACCAAGGACCTGAACAACGCCTTCAGCGCCCTGGGCATGGACACCGGGATGGTCGGCGTGTTTGCCCCGGTGATCCTGCAATACCTCGGTCAGCAAGGCGTTGCCGGTTCGCTGTTGCAAAACCTCGGCGGGATCTGGGGCACCGGCGCCGGTAGCTAAGTCAGCCCTCGGCGCGTAGTGCCTGGATGCGCCGGTCCTTCACGATCCAGAGCTGGTTGACCCAGTTCTGGATTGTTTCGCGAAACTCCGGATCGTTTTCGTAATCGCCTTGCCACAGTGCCGGGTCCAGTTCGCGGGTGTGGATGTCGATGATCACT
Organism: Pseudomonas sp. URMO17WK12:I6; assembly: GCF_003253625.1. Classification (NCBI taxonomy): domain Bacteria; kingdom Pseudomonadati; phylum Pseudomonadota; class Gammaproteobacteria; order Pseudomonadales; family Pseudomonadaceae; genus Pseudomonas; species Pseudomonas sp. URMO17WK12:I6. The sequence continues at coordinate 101,510 of NZ_QKYZ01000001.1, read as the reverse complement.
TTGGGCACGTTGCCACTAAGCAAATCCCAGAACCCCGGAATCTTCTGCTGCGGATACACCACCGTCACATCGAGAATGGCGTCCAACTGTTCGCCCATCGCCGCCAGCACGAACGCCACGCCGCCCGCCTTGGGCTTGAGCAGGTGGGTGAACGGTGACTGTTGTTGGGCGCTTTTCGCCGCGGTGTAGCGGGTGCCTTCCAGGTAGTTGACCACGGTCACCGGCTGGCGCTTGTACAACTCGCAAGCTTGTTTGGTGATCTCCAGGTCCTTGCCGGCCAGCTCCGGGTGCTTCTCCAGGAACGCCTTGCTGTAGCGCTTCATGAACGGATAGTCCAACGCCCACCAGGCGAGGCCCAGGAATGGCACCCAGATCAGTTCTTTCTTGAGGAAGAACTTGAAGAACGGCGTGCGCCGGTTCAGTGCCTGGATCAGCGCCGGGATATCGACCCAGGACTGATGGTTACCGATCACCAGATACGAGGTGTCGCCGCGCAGCTCATCGCCGCCGCGAATGTCCCATTGGGTGGGAATGCACAGGCGGAAGATCAGCTTGTCGATCTCGGCCCAGGTTTCGGCAATCCACATCACCGCCCACGAGGCGTAATCGCGAAAGCGCCCGGGCAGGAGCAGTTTGAGCAGCGCGAACACCATCAAAGGCCCGAACAGGACCAGCGTGTTGAGCAATAGCAGCAGGGTAACGAAACAGCCGGTGAGCAGGCGGCGCATAGATAACTCTTGAAAGCGTGTGGGCGCGCCATGATAAGCAGCTTCGGTTGGCAGGCCAAATCGGTGGTGACGAATGTTTCACCTTGGTAGCGGTATGCTCTCAGCGTATCGCTGTTGCCTTTGTGGCGAGGGAGCTTGCTCCCGCTGGGTTGCGCAGCGGCCCTAAAACCAGGCGCCGCGATTTTCAGGTATACCGCAGGCAACGGTTTTGCGAGCGCCGCGCCCCCGAACGGGAGCAAGCTACCTCGCCACAAAAGTGGGAAGTGGTCCAACTATCGTTGTTTTTTGCGGTCTAGAATTCGGCCAATGCGTCCACATCCCTCAAGGAAGCCCCTTACGTGAAATCTCTCCTTGCACTGCTTGCCCTCGTGACCCTGCCGGTCCTGGCCGCCGAGCCGACCCTGTACGGGCGTTACGAATACATCGCGCTGCCGGAAATCGGCGGTGAAGTCCTCAAGGCCAAAATGGACACCGGCGCCCTGACCGCGTCGCTGTCGGCCAAAGACATCGAAACCTTCACCCGCGACGGCGACGAGTGGGTACGTTTCCGTCTCGCCACCAAAGGCGCGAGCAACAAGGTCTACGAACACAAGGTCGCGCGGATCAGCAAGATCAAGAACCGTGCCGATGAAGAAGATGAAGACAAGGCCGTGAGCGAAGTGACCAAGCGTCCGGTGGTCGATCTGGAACTGTGCCTGGGCAACGTCAAGCGCACCGTCGAGGTCAACCTCACCGACCGCAGCAGCTTCAACTATCCGCTGCTGATCGGCGCCAAAGCCCTGCGCGAATTCGGCGCAGCAGTGAACCCGGCGCGTCGCTTTACAGCCGACAAACCCGACTGCTGATTGACGGCGAATCAGCCTTGGGGCACCGTTCGCCCACTTAACCAGTGGGCTCGGACGCCATGCCTCATATCCTGATTGTCGAAGACGAAGCGGCGATTGCCGACACCCTGATTTTCGCCTTGCAGGGCGAGGGCTTTACCACCACCTGGTTGAGCCTTGGCGCGGCGGCGCTCGAACATCAGCGCGCCACGCCGGCCGACCTGATCATTCTCGATATCGGCCTGCCGGATATCAGCGGCTTCGAGACCTGCAAGCAATTGCGGCGTTTCAGCGAAGTGCCGGTGATGTTCCTCAGTGCCCGTGACGCCGAGATCGACCGCGTGGTGGGCCTGGAAATCGGCGCCGACGACTACGTGGTCAAGCCGTTCAGCCCTCGGGAAGTGGCGGCGCGGGTCCGGGCGATTCTCAAGCGCATGGCGCCACGACCGGTGGCGGAGGTGTCGGAGGTGGCTTCAGCGCTGTTTCGCATCGACGGCGATCGGGTGCAGATCAGCTATCGCAACCAGCCGCTGAGCCTGACTCGCCATGAGTTTCGTTTGCTGCAATGCCTGCTGGAACAACCGGAGCGAGTCTTCAGCCGCGAGCAATTGCTCGATGCGCTGGGGGTGGCCGCCGATGCCGGTTACGAGCGCAGCATCGACAGCCACATCAAGAGCGTGCGCGCCAAGTTGCGCCTGGTGAAGGCCGACGCCGAGCCGATCCAGACTCATCGCGGCCTCGGCTACAGCTACAGCCCGGGGCACAGCTGATGTCACTGGGGATCCGGATTTTTCTGGTCTACGTGCTGTTCATCGGCCTGACCGGCTACTTCGTGCTCAACACCGTGATGGAAGAAATCCGCCCCGGTGTGCGCCAGTCCACCGAAGAAACCCTGGTGGACACCGCCAACCTGATGGCCGAGATCCTGCGCGACGACTTCAAGGCCGGCACCCTCAGCCAGAACCGCTGGCCCGAGTTGCTCAAGGCTTATGGCGAGCGACAACCGCAGGCGAAAATCTGGGGCCTGTCGAAGAATCAGGTCAATCACCGCATTTACGTCACCGATGCCAAAGGCATCGTGGTGCTGGATTCCAGCGGGATTGCGGTGGGCCAGGACTACTCGCGCTGGAATGACGTCTACCTGACCCTGCGTGGCGAGTACGGTGCGCGTTCGACGCGCAGCAACCCCGATGACTCGAACTCGTCGGTGATGCACGTCGGGGCACCGATTCGCGATAACGGCCAGATCATCGGCGTGGTGACCGTGGCCAAACCCAACAGCTCACTGCAGCCTTACGTCGATCGCACCGAACGGCGATTGCTGACGTATGGCGCCGGATTGATCGGCCTCGGTTTGTTGTTCGGTGCGCTGTTGTCCTGGTGGCTGAGCGCGGCGCTGCGGCGGTTGACGGCTTATGCCCAGGCCGTCAGCGAAGGTCGACGGGTCGAGGTGCCGCATTACCGCGGGGGCGAACTGGAACAACTGGCCACGGCGCTGGAGCACATGCGTACCCAACTCGAGGGCAAAGCCTACGTCGAGCGTTATGTACACACCCTGACCCATGAATTGAAAAGCCCGCTGGCGGCGATTCGTGGCGCAGCGGAGCTGCTGCAAGGCGAAATGCCGCCAGCCCAGCAGCAGCGTTTCGTCAGCAACATCGACAGCGAAAGCGCGCGCATGCAGCAGTTGATCGAACGACTGCTGAACCTGGCGCAGGTTGAGCAGCGCCAAGGGTTGGAGGAGCGGGTGGCGGTGCCGTTGGCGGGCCTGGTGGAAGAACTGTTGAGCGCGCAGGCTGCACGAATCGAAGGCAAGCAATTGCGTGTGGAACGGCAAATTGCAGCGGATCTGAATCTGCTTGGCGAGCCGTTCCTATTGCGCCAGGCGCTGGGCAATCTGCTGGAGAATGCCTTGGACTTCACCCAGGCGTATGGCGTGCTGCGATTGTGTGCCGAGCGAGTCGGTGAGCAGATCGAGTTCAGGCTGTTCAACCAGGCCGAAGCGATTCCCGACTATGCGTTGCCACGCTTGAGCGAGCGCTTCTACTCGCTGCCGCGTCCGGACAGTGGACGCAAGAGCACCGGTTTGGGGCTCAACTTCGTTGAGGAAGTGGTCAAGTTGCATGGTGGTGTGATGAGTATCGGCAACGTCGACGGCGGTGTTCAAGTGCGTTTGCGGTTGCCTTCAAGCCGCTGAAGATCGCAGCCTTCGGCAGCTCCTGCGCCGAGCGCAAATTCCACACACTCTCCACATTCCTCCCACAAAACCCCCACATACCCAATCCAGACTTTCCCCATCCAAACAGGGAGAGTCCCATGAACCGAAGCCTGACCCTAAAACTCGGGGCAATTGCCCTGCTGATTCTGTTGCTGCTGATCCCGCTACTGATGATCAACGGCGTGATCCAGGAGCGCCAGCAACTGCGTGACGGTGTACTCGAAGACATCGCCCGCAGTTCCAGTTACAGCCAGCAATTGAGCGGCCCGCTGATGGTGGTGCCCTATCGCAAAACGGTGCGCACCTGGAAAACCAACGAAAAAACCAACCAGCGTTATCAGGATGTCGGCGAGGAGCGTGGACGTTTGTATTTCTTGCCGGAGCGTTTCGAACTCGACGGCCAGGTCCAGACAGAGCTGCGCTCCCGGGGCATCTACGAGGCGCGACTGTTCCATGCCGATAACCGCATCAGCGGGCATTTTTCGGTTCCGGCACAACTGGGCATCAAGGAAGACTTCGCCGATTACCGCTTCGATCAGCCGTTCCTGGCTGTTGGCATCAGCGACATCCGCGGCATCGAAAATGCGCTGAAACTCGAACTCAATGGCCAGAAGCTGGATTTTGTACCGGGTAGCCAGGTGGGCTGGCTGGGCGAGGGTGTGCATGTGACGTTGCCGGCGCTGGACACCCAACAGGCCACGGAGCTGGCCTTCGGTTTCGACTTGCGTCTGCAAGGCACCGGCCAGTTACAGGTTCTGCCGGTGGGCAAGACCAGCAAGGTTTCACTGGCGGCCAATTGGCCTCACCCCAGCTTCATCGGCAATTACCTGCCGGCCCAGCGGGAAATCACCGATCAGGGCTTTACCGCCAACTGGCAGACCTCGTTTTTCTCCACCAACCTGCAAGAAGCGTTGAACAGTTGCGTGTCGGGCGGTCATTGCGAGGCGTTCAGCGGTCGTAGTTTCGGCGTGAGTTTCATCGACCCGGTGGACCAGTACCTGAAAAGCGACCGGGCAATCAAATATGCATTGCTGTTTATCGTCCTGACCTTCGCCGGTTTCTTCCTGTTCGAAGTGTTGAAAAGCCTGGCGGTGCACCCGGTGCAGTACGCCTTGGTGGGTGTAGCGCTGGCGTTCTTCTACCTGTTGCTGTTGTCGCTGTCCGAACACATCGGCTTTGCCCTGGCGTATCTGCTGTCGGCGAGTAGCTGTGTGGCGTTGATCGGTTTTTATGTCTGCCATGTGCTGCGCAGCGTGCGTCACGGTTTGAGCTTTTCGGCGGGGTTGGCGGCGTTATACGGGCTGCTTTACGGCTTGTTGAGCGCCGAGGATTACGCGCTGTTGATGGGCTCGCTGCTGTTGTTCGGGCTACTGGGCGTTTTCATGGTGCTGACCCGTAAGCTGGACTGGTATGGGATCGGGCAGAAAACCGCGAAGCCCTTGGACTTTGATATAGGTGCCGTGGAATGAGCCGGTGGTTGGGGTTGCACGAGGATCAGCGAGTGGGTGAGGTGTTGGCGACGCGGATTGCCAGGTTGTTTGCACAGAGATCAAAAGATCGCAGCCTGCGGCAGCTCCCACAGGAGCACGCGTTCGGCGTAGGAGCTGCCGAAGGCTGCGATCTTCTGAGGCCGGCATGGCCGACCAAAGATCAAACCTTGGGCATCGTCGCGATCATCGAAGGCCGCTGACTCACTTCGAAATACCACTCGGCCAACTTTGGGTTTTCCTTGCGCCATTCCAGATCCGGATGGCGTAAATCCAGATAACCCAAGGCACAGGCCACACTGATCGCTGCCACATCGAAATGGCTGGTCAGCTCGGCAATCGCATCGGCCTCCAACAGCGCCAGGGCGCGACGAATCTTGTCGCGTTGACCGTCGAGCCATGCGTCCCAATGTTTCTCCGGTGAGCGCAGGGCCACTTCATAGCGAATCATCACGGCGGCATCCATGATCCCGTCTGCCAGAGAAGCCAGGGTCAAGCGCCGCCAGCGCGCCGAGCCTTCACGAGGAATCAGCGGATTGCCGACGTGCTGGTGATCGAGGTAATCGAGGATCACCCGGCTGTCGTACAACACATTGCCGTCGGCCAGGCGCAGCGCCGGAATCTTGCCCAGCGGGTTGTCTTTGTTGAGAGCCTGATCCGGGCTGACCGGCGTGAGCTGGCAGGCTTGCAGCGCCACGCGGTTCGTTTGGCCGGTCTCGTGCAGCAGCACCATGACTTTGCGAACAAAGGGCGAGGCGGGGTTGTGGAACAAGGTCATGCTGGGGGCGGACATGGCGGCATCTCGATCATGGGCAGTGTCGGGAGCATAGCGCTTTGGTGTTTGAGCTCAAGCTCGTTCCCACAGCAATTGTGTCGTTTGCCGATTTCGTGAACAGCACAATCCCTGTAAGAGCGAGGCTTGCCCGCGAAGGCGTCAGAACAGGCTCCGCTGATTCAGAAAGAAGGCGCTTGCCGCCGCCGCTTCCACTGACTCAGCCGCTGCTGCAGGTTCAACGGGCTATGAATCTGTTGCTGCCGCGCGCGGCTGAACAAAATCAGCATCAGCTCCGCCGTCGCCAAGGCATCGGCGCTGGCGTTATGCCGTTCGAAGACCTCCAGCTTGAACCAGTCGATCCACTCATCCAGCCCGGCCTCGCGAAAGTGTGCCTGGGGGCAAAGCAGCGGGGCGATGTCTGCCACGTCCAGAAACGGATGCTGCAGCTTGTAACCCAGATGCTCTTTCAGCGCACGCCCGAGCATGTGCTGGTCGAACGGCGCATGAAACGCCAGCACCGGACTGTCGCCGACAAACTCCATGAACTCGAGCAAGGCATGCGCCGGGTCGCTGCCCGCAGCAATGGCGCTCGGGCCCAGCCCATGAATCAACACGCTGGGGCCGAGTTTGAGTTCAGTGCATTGCAGCGTGCGTTCGAACTGCTGACTGAAGTCGATCGCCCCGTCCTCGATCACCACGGCTCCGATGGACAGCAGCCGATCCTTGTTCAGGTTCAGCCCGGTGGTTTCCAGGTCGAGCACCACCCAGCGTTGCTCGCGCAGGCTGCAGTCGCTCAGCTGGGCCACGGCCGGCAAGCGATCCAGACGGTGTTGCAGTTCGCCGGGCAAAACGGGACTGGCCGGGCGCAGCCATGAAAACAGGCTCATAACTGATACCGCAGGGTCAGGCTGCTTTGCAGGCGTTGGGCCTGGCGCAGGGATTCACGCAGGATGCGTCGGTCCAGATGATTGAGGCTGTCGGGATCGACCCGGTTGGAGTAGGGCAAGTTCTCACGGGTCTGTAGCTGATGTTGCTGCATGCGGGTTTGCTGGATGAAGTGGTACGCCTCTTCATAGGCCGCGCCGTCCAGCTGATCGATGACCTCTTTTTCCACCAATTGGCGAAAACGCTCCAGGGTGTTGTTGGCGTCGATGCCGTGGGCCAGGGCCAGCACTCGCGCGCCGTCGACGAATGGCGTCAGGCCCTGGAGTTTCAGGTCGAGGGTGGCTTTCTCGCCATTCTTGCGTGCCAGGACGAATTCGCGGAAACGTCCTACGGGCGGACGGTTGCGCAGGGCGTTCTCGGCCATCATGCGCTGGAACAACCGGTTGTCGCCGACCTGATCGAGAATGCCCCGGCGCAGTTGCTCGCAGCCTCGCTCATCGCCCCAGACCACGCGCAGATCGAAATAGATACTCGACCCCAACAGGTTTTCCGGTGTCGCCTCGCGGATAAATGCCGCAAAGCGTCGTGCCCACTCGATCCGGGACAAACACAGCTCGGGGTTGCCGGCCATGATGTTGCCTTTGCACAAGGTAAAGCCGCACAGCGCCAGGCTCTGATTGACCTGCTGGGCGATGGGCAACAACTTGCCGCGAATTTCGGCGGCGTGGGCCGCATCGCGAGCTTCGAACAGAATGCCGTTGTCCTGATCGGTGTGCAGCGTCTGCTCGCGGCGGCCTTCGCTGCCGAAGCAAAGCCAACTGAACGGCACACCGGGATCACCTTTCTCCGCGATGGCCAGTTCGATCACCCGGCAGACGGTGTGGTCGTTGAGCAGGGTGATGATATGGGTGATCTGCGTCGAGGACGCGCCGTGGGCTAGCATCCGCTCGACCAATTGGCCGATTTCGCCGCGGATCGCCACCAGGTTTTCCACCCGCTGGGCGCTGCGAATGGTCCGCGCCAGGTGCACCAGATCGACCCTTTGCAGGGAAAACAGGTCACGCTCCGAAACCACGCCACACAGGCGCTGGTCCTTGACCAGGCAGACGTGGGCGATGTGTCGCTCGGTCATGGCGATCGCTGCGTCGAAGGCACTGTGGTCCGGCGACAGGAAAAACGGCGCCCGGGTCATGTGCCGCTCGATGGATTCATTGAAATCACTGGTGCCGTTGGCCACCACGTGTCGCAAGTCGCGAAGGGTGAAAATGCCCAGCGGCGCCTTTTGTTCATCGACCACCACAATGCTTCCGACTTGCTGATCGTGCATCAGCGTCACCGCTTCACGCAGAGGTGTGATCGGGCTGCAGGTTACCGGGTGACGCATGGCCAATTCGCCCAGCCGGGTATTGAGCGAATACTGGGTGCCGAGGGTTTCCACGGCTTTTTGCTGGACTTGCTGATTGACCTGATCCAGCAAGCTGCTGACACCCCGTAGGGCAAAGTCGCGGAACGGATTGGACAGTGCGAACAGTTTGATGAACGCGAGCTTGTTCAGCTGTAGGCAAAAGGTATCTTCGGCCGCCAGATGTTCGGTGCGGGTTGCACGTTCGCCCAGCAGCGCGGCAAGGGGGAAACACTCGCCGGTGGCGATTTCGAAAGTGGTTTCGGTGCCGCCCTTGGCCGTGTGCGGGCGCTCCCCCACGACCCGGCCCTGTTTGACGATGTAGAAATGCTCAATCGGGCCATCGGCGGGTTTGATGATGCTTTCGCCGGGGGCATAAAAACGCAGCTGGCATTGCTCCACCAGATAGGCCAGGTGAGCGTTTTCCATCTGATTGAAGGGTGGGAAGCGCTGCAGGAATTGCAAAGTGCCCTGGATGTTCTGCAACACCGCGGTTTTCCCTGCCTGGGTGAAGGCGTCCGCTTTACTCATAACCATTACCGCAGTCTTTTTCTGATTGTTGTGTCGGATCGTTGTTTCAGATCGTTCCAGGCATGGTCGACCCCTGCGGGCAGGGTGCCCATTGGACGTAAGTCTAGGTAGGCAGTGCAGCGGCCGGAATATGGGAAATGTCTGACACAACGGTGGGAAAAACCTCCTACATTGTCTATTGGAAAAGTTTCCGACGAAGTGCACATTGAAGTCTGCTGAGCGATGTCTGACACCCTGTGTCAGGGATCGCATTGAAAACGTTGAGAACGCCATGTCCGACCACGATATTTTGAGTGATGCCGAGCGCGAAGCGCTCAGCGCCGTCATGCTGGAACCAGACTTGCCGCCGCAGCGGGTGCTGATCGTCGATGACGATAAGGATGCCCGCGAATTGCTGTCGGAAATTCTGGGGCTCGATGGCATTCACTGCATGACGGCGGCCAGTGGCGAAACGGCGCTCAAAATGCTGGAAGAGAAGCCATCGATCGGTCTGGTGATTACCGACCTGCGGATGGGGCACGTCGATGGCCTGGAACTGATCCGCCAAGTGCGTGAGTCGGCACGTGCGGCATTGCCGATCATCATCGTTTCCGGCGACGCCGACGTGAAGGATGCGATCGAAGCCATGCATTTGCACGTCGTGGACTTTTTGCTCAAGCCCATCGATAGCGAAAAATTGCTTGAATTGGTCAAGCATGAGCTGGGGATGGATGTGTAGCGCGGACTTCCAGGTTGGCAGCTTTTGTGGCGAGGGAGCTTGCTCCCGCTGGGTTGCGAAGCAGCCCCAAAAACTGCGATCCCAATGTCCCTGATACACCGCATACGCCGGATTTACGACTGCTGCGCAGTCGAGCGGGAGCAAGCTCCCTCGCCACAGGGGACCGCAGCGTGTCTAGTCCTGAAACAGGTGTGAACCTATTTCAGGAAGAAACAGCGTAAATGAAAAAGCCCTGATCTCTTGATCAGGGCTTTTTCACGTCCGGCGTCAGCGTTTACTCAAAGGCCATTGGCAGCCTTGAACTCGCGACGACGACGGTGCAGAACCGGCTCGGTGTAGCCGTTCGGCTGTTTAGTGCCTTCGACCACCAACTCGACCGCCGCCTGGAAGGCGATGTTGCTGTCGAAGTTTGGTGCCAGCGGGCGGTACAACGGGTCGTTGGCGTTCTGACGGTCAACCACCGGCGCCATGCGCTTGAGGCTTTCCATCACTTGCGCTTCGGTAACGATGCCGTGGCGCAGCCAGTTGGCGATGTGCTGGCTGGAAATACGCAGCGTCGCACGGTCTTCCATCAGGCCGACGTCGTTGATGTCCGGCACTTTCGAGCAACCTACGCCCTGGTCGATCCAGCGCACCACGTAACCGAGAATGCCCTGGGCGTTGTTGTCCAGTTCGTTCTTGATCTGTTCCGCAGTCCAGCTCGGATTTACAGCCAGCGGGATAGTCAGGATGTCGTCCACCGAAGCACGCGCACGTTTGGCCAGCTCGGCCTGACGGGCGAACACGTCGACCTTGTGGTAGTGCAACGCGTGCAGCGCAGCAGCGGTCGGCGATGGAACCCAGGCGGTGTTGGCACCGGCCAATGGGTGAGCGATTTTCTGTTCCAGCATGGCGGCCATCAGGTCGGGCATGGCCCACATGCCTTTACCGATCTGGGCACGACCTTGCAGGCCGGTGCTCAAACCGATGTCGACGTTCCAGTTCTCGTAGGCACTGATCCACTTCTCGGCCTTCATGTCGGCCTTGCGCACCATCGGGCCGGCTTCCATGGAGGTGTGGATTTCATCGCCCGTGCGGTCGAGGAAACCGGTGTTGATGAACACTACGCGCTCGCTGGCAGCCTTGATGCAGGCCTTGAGGTTGACCGTGGTACGGCGTTCCTCGTCCATGATCCCGACTTTCAGCGTATTGCGCGGCAGGCCGAGGACGTCTTCGATGCGACCGAACAGCTCGTTGGTAAACGCGGCTTCTTCCGGGCCGTGCATCTTCGGCTTCACGATGTAGACCGAACCGGTACGGCTGTTCTTGCGCGAGCTGTTGCCGTTGAGGCTATGGATCGCCGCGAGGCAAGTCACCAGACCGTCGAGAATGCCTTCTGGCACTTCGTTGCCGTCTTTGTCGAGGATCGCGTCAATGGTCATCAGGTGACCAACGTTGCGCACAAACAACAGCGAGCGACCGTGCAGGCTCAGTTCGCTGCCATCGAGAGCGGTGTAGGTGCGGTCGGCGTTCATGGTGCGGGTAAAGGTCTGACCGCCCTTGGAGACTTCTTCCGACAGATCGCCCTTCATCAGGCCGAGCCAGTTGCGGTAGATCACCACTTTGTCATCGGCATCGACGGCGGCGACCGAGTCTTCGCAGTCCATGATGGTGGTCAGCGCGGCTTCCATCAGGATGTCTTTGACACCGGCAGCGTCGGTCTGGCCGACCGGGGTGCTGGCGTCGATCTGGATTTCGAAGTGCAGGCCGTTGTTCTTCAGCAGGATCGCGGTCGGAGCCGCTGCATCGCCGTGGAAACCGATCAGTTGAGCATCGTTGCGCAAGCCGGAGTTGCTACCACCCTTGAGGGCGACAACCAGTTTGCCGTCAACGATCTTGTAGCCGGTGGAATCGACGTGGGAGCCGGCAGCCAATGGCGCGGCTTCGTCGAGGAAAGCGCGGGCGAAGGCAATAACCTTGTCGCCACGTACCTTGTTGTAGCCTTTGCCCTTTTCCGCGCCATCCGCTTCGCTGATGGCGTCGGTGCCGTAGAGCGCGTCATATAGCGAGCCCCAGCGGGCGTTCGAGGCGTTGAGCGCGAAGCGCGCGTTCATCACCGGCACCACCAACTGTGGGCCGGCCATGCGGGCGATTTCGTCATCGACGTTTTGTGTCGTTGCCTGGAAATCGGCCGCTTCTGGCAGCAGATAACCGATGTCTTGCAGGAAGGCTTTGTAGGCCACCGCATCGTGCGCAACACCTGCACGAGCCTGGTGCCAGGCATCAATGCGAGCCTGGAAATCATCGCGTTTGGCGAGTAGGGCTTTGTTCTTCGGTGCCAGGTCATGGATGACCTTGTCGGCACCGGCCCAGAACGTGTCGGCGGTGAGGCCGGTACCGGGAATGGCTTCGTTGTTCACGAAGTCGAACAGGACTTTGGCGACCTGCAGGCCACCGACTTGAACGTGTTCAGTCATTGCTTGCCTCACTCTGCTCAGCTATTTCGCTTTTCAGCTCTTCAATTTAACAATGAAGCCTCTGGCCATTTAAACCACAAACCCTTCTACCAGTACATGCCATTGCTGGCGGCTGGGTTCGTTCCGATCAACGGCATTGCGGCCTTGCTGACGGGGCTTTCAGGGTTGCGAGTGTGCCTGCGGCAGACATCGATCCAACGTTATGTAGTGCGCGCTGCGGCATACTACATGATGAATTGCGGTTGTGAAAATTAGACTAATTACGTCGTTCTGCGACCCCATGACGCATTGCAGTCATGTCGGGGGACGGGATGTTCTCAAAAAACTATTGGATTGTTCCAGCTAAATATAAAAACTTGTACACATAATCTTCGATGCCCTGCTATGGGGCATTGCCTTTGTGGCGAGGGAGCTTGCCCCCGTTCGACTGCGAAGCAGTCGTAGATCGCCTGATGCGAACACGCTGGAGAAACTCAAGGGGCCGCTTTGCGACCCAACGGGGGCAAGCCCCCTCGCCACATCCAGCCCCTTGCCTATACTTGCCTTTCCATAACAAAAGTCATGACAAGAGGGCTGCGCCATGGACCATCTCGTACTCACGGTATTCGCCCCGGACAAGCCCGGGCAGGTCGAGCGCATTGCCCAATGCATTGCCGAGCATGGCGGCAACTGGCTGGAGAGCCGCATGTCGCGCATGGCCGGGCAGTTCGCCGGGATTCTTCGGGTGGGCGTACCGGCCGAAGCCTACGATGAACTGGTAGACGCCCTACAGGGACTGTCGACCCAGGGCATCCGTGTGATGATCGCCGAAAGCAGCATCGAACAATCCTGCACCTGGAAGCCGATTGCCATGGAACTGGTGGGCAATGATCGTCCGGGCATTGTGCGGGACATTACGCGTCTGCTGAGTGAGCAAGGGGTGAGCCTGGAGCGGCTGGTGACCGAGGTGCGTCCGGCGCCGATGAGCAGCGAGCCGTTGTTCCATGCCGAAGCAATCCTCGCGGTGCCCCTGACCTTGTCGCTGGAGGTGCTGCAATCGCGCCTGGAAACCCTGGCGGACGACCTGATGGTCGAATTGGTGCTGCGCAGCGAACCTTGAACAGGTTATCCAAGTTATACGTGCACCTGCCTGTGGATAACCTGTAGAGACACCCCGCCAGCCCACGCCGGCCGGGGCTCTTCAGGATCTGATCAAAAAACCAGCAGTTTCAGTGACTTGCGCACAAACGCCGGGGATCACGTTGTGGATAACCTTGGGAAGGATGGATGCAGGCCACGGGAGACGTGGCCTGTAGAGATTTGTACGTTTTCTGATCAACTGCGGCGGCGCAGACTTATCCACGCGTCGACGCTGTAAACCGCCAGACCTGCCCAGATAAAGATGAACGCCACCAGCGTGCTGGACGACAAGTGTTCGCCAAACAGCAGTACGGCTTGCAACAGCACCAGCGTCGGCGCCAGGTACTGGAGAAATCCGAGGGTGGTGTAGGGCAAGTGCCGTGCGGCGGCGTTGAAACACACCAGCGGCACCAACGTCACCGGACCGGCGGCTACCAGCCACCAGGCTTCGGAGCTGGTCCAGAATGCGGCTTGCGCGCTGGTCGCCGTCGGATTGAACAGCAACCAGGCGACAGCAATCGGCACCAGCATCCAGGTTTCCACCACCAGCCCCGGCAACGCCTTGACCGGTGCCTGCTTGCGGATCAAACCGTAGAAGCCGAAGGTCAATGCCAGCACCAGCGACACCCACGGCAGGCTGCCGACCTGCCACACTTGCTGCGCGACACCGACCGCCGCCAGCCCCACCGCGATCCACTGCATGCGCCTTAGCCGTTCGCCGAGGATCAGCATCCCCAGCAGCACGTTTACCAACGGGTTGATGTAGTAACCGAGGCTGGCCTCAAGCATGCGTCCGTTGTTCACCGACCAGACGTAAGTCAGCCAGTTGGCCGCGATCAGCGTGCCGCTCAGGGCCAGGATCGCCAGCCGCCGTGGATTTTCACGCAGCTCACGCCACCAGCCGGGATGTTTCCAGACGAGCAACAGCAAGGCGCCGAACAACGCGGACCAAAGCACTCGGTGGATGATGATCTCCACGGCGGGCACGCTGGCGATGGCTTTGAAGTAGAGCGGGAAAAGTCCCCAGATGATGTAGGCACTCAGGCCCAGGATGTACCCGCGACGCAGGTTGGCGGCTTGCATGAGAATCCTTGCTTAGGCAGCTAACAAAGAAGGGATTGTATAGATGTGTGGCCTTTTTTGTAGGAGCGAGGCTTGCCCGCGAAGAACGATGACTCGGTATGTCAGGCAAACCGCATTATCGTTCTTCGCGGGCAAGTCGGATCGCCGCACCGCTCGCTCCTACAGGGACGCGGTGTTTAGAAGAGTTTCAATGGCTCTTCATTCAGTGCCGCCAATTGCTCACGCAACGCCAACACTTGATCGCCCCAATAGCGCTCGGTGCCGAACCACGGAAAGCTGCGAGGGAAGGCCGGGTCGTCCCAGCGACGGGCGAGCCAGGCGCTGTAGTGCATCAACCGCAAGGCGCGCAGCGGTTCGATCAGTGCCAGTTCCCGCGGGTCGAAGTCGTGGAATTCGCTGTAGCCGTCCATCAGTTCCGACAGTTGCCCCAGACATTCCTGACGGTCACCCGCCAGCATCATCCAGATATCCTGCACCGCCGGGCCCATGCGGCAGTCGTCGAGGTCGACGATGTGGAACATTTCATCGCGGCACATCATGTTGCCGGGGTGGCAATCGCCATGTATGCGGATGTTCTGGTGTGGCGTGGCCTGGTAGACCTCTTCCACGCGCTTGAGCAAGTCGCGGGCGACGGACTCGTAGGCCGGCAGCAGACTGCGCGGTACGAAATTGCCTTCGAGCAAGGTGGCCAATGAGTCGTGACCGAAGTTTTTCACCCCAAGCACTTCACGGTGTCCGAACGGTTTTGTAGCGCCGACCGCATGCAGACGACCCAGCAGTTGGCCCAGGCGATACAGCTGATCAAGGTTGCCCGGCTCCGGTGCGCGACCACCCCGGCGCGGGAACAGGGTGAAACGGAATCCGGCATGTTCGTGCAGGCTTTCATCGTTGTGGATCAGCGGCGGGACCACCGGTATATCGCACTCGGCGAGTTCGAAGGTGAATTGGTGTTCTTCGAGAATCGCTTCGTTGGTCCAGCGCAACGGACGGTAAAACTTGGCGATCAGCGGCTCGGAGTCTTCGATGCCGACCTGATAGACACGGTTCTCGTAGCTGTTGAGCGCCAGAATACGGGCGTCGCTGAGAAAGCCGATGCTTTCGACGGCATCGAGCACGAGGTCTGGGGTGAGGGTTTCAAACGGGTGGGCCATGCTGACTCCTGCGCGCGGCAGGCTGCCGCGTCCGGCCAAGCATGGTAGCGCAGACGGGGCCTCTTTAGGGGGTGGGCTTGAGGTAAGTGTGGTTTGGGCTGACGCTTTCGCGGGCAAGCCTTGCTCCTGCAGTAGGCGCTTGACTTGCCGCGAAGAGGCCCTGTCAGGCGCCGACGATTCCGCCATCCTCGCGGGTAATCGCCATCACCGAAGACCGCGGCTTGCCATTGGGCAGGTGTTCAGGGAATGTCGACCCGCCGTTTTCCCCCGGATGCTGAATCCCGACAAACAAGGTCTTCTGATCCGGCGAGAAGCTGATCCCCGTCACCTCACAGCCCACCGGCCCGACCATGAAACGGCGGATCTCACCGGTTGCCGGGTCGGCGCACAGCATCTGGTTATTGCCCATGCCCGCGAAGTCGCCCGCATTGCTCGTGTCGCCGTCGGTCAGAATCCACAAGCGTCCGGCCTTGTCGAAGCCCAGGCCGTCCGGGCTGTTGAACATGTTCTGCGGGGTGATGTTTGACGAGCCGGCCTTCGGCGTGCCGGCGTGGACGCCCGGGTTGCCGGCGACCACAAACAGGTCCCAGGCAAAGCTATTCGAACCGTGATCGTCGCGGTCGGTGCGCCAGCGCAGGATCTGCCCGTAGACGTTCTTCTCGCGTGGGTTCGGGCCGCCCACCGGTTGGCCTTCTTCGCCGCGCTTGGCGTTGTTGGTCAGGGTGCAATAAACTTGGCCGTCCTTGGGGCTGACGACGATCCATTCCGGGCGGTCCATGCGCGTGGCGCTCACCACACTGGCTGCGAGACGTGCATGAATCAGCACTTCGGCCTGATCGGCAAAGCCGCTGCTGGCGTCGATGCCGTTCTTGCCGTGGGTCAGTTCGATCCACTGACCCTGGCCTTTCGGATGATCGGCGTTGCCGTCGCCCGCATCGAAACGCGCCACGTACAAGGTGCCGTGGTCCAGCAGATCGCGGTTGGCTTTGGGGTTTTTGTGGTTGATCTTGTCGCGGCTGACGAATTTATAGATGAACTCGCCACGTTCGTCGTCGCCCATGTACACCACGGCGCGACCGTCGTTGGTTTCGGCCAGGGCAGCGTTTTCATGTTTGAAGCGGCCCAGCGCGGTGCGTTTGACCGGCGTCGATTGCGGATCGAACGGGTCGATTTCCACCACCCAGCCGTGGCGGTTGAGTTCGTTGGGATTTTTCGCCAGGTCGAAGCGTGGATCGTGTTGATGCCAGTTGATGTCTTTGCTGGTTGCCACTGCGCCGTAGCGTTTCTGCGCGGCGTCGAATTTTTGCTCGGCATTGCTGCTGCCGAAGCAGTCGGTGAAGTTCTCTTCGCAGGTCAGATAAGTGCCCCACGGCGTTTTGCCGTTGGCGCAATTCTGGAAGGTGCCGAGGACTTTCTTGCCGTGTTTGTCGGCACTGGTTTTCAGCAGGTCGTGACCCGCTGCGGGGCCGCTCAGTTTGATGGGCGCATTACCGTGAATGCGCCGGTTGTAGCGCGAGCCCTGGACGAACTGCCACTGGCCGTTCTTGCGCTGCACTTCGATCACTGACACGCCTTCGCAGGCCAGGGCCTTGCGCACATCTTCCGCCGATTGCGGCATGCCGCCGTGGGGGTAGAGGTAGCGGTAATTGGTGTATTCGTTGTTGATCGCCATCAACGCCCGGTCTTTGTCACCGGGGAATTCGAACAGGCTCATGCCGTCGTTGTTGTCGCCGAACTGGACTTCCTGCGCCTGGGCCGTGCCGTTACCGCTAGGGTCGAATGCCGGGCCATTCTTTTGCAGAGGCTGACCCCAGCTAATCAAAACCGAGGACTTGTAGCCCGGCGGCAGGGTGATGGTATCGGTGGTGGCGGCGGCAATGCTGTCGAAGCCCAACAGCTTGCTGGAACCGGCGCTGACGCTGGCGGCCAGCACGCTGCGACTCAGCAGGTTGCCACCGAGAAACATCGCCGCACCGCAGAGGGCGCCGGCGCTGATGAAGCCACGACGGCTGAGGCCGACCATTTTTTCGAGGTCGGTGGGTTGGTTGTCTTCTAATAGGCTCACATCAGGCTCCCTGCGGGTTTTTGCAGCCACCTTAAGGGCGGTTGATGAAGCTTTTGTTGCAGCGCCTGCAGGCTAGAGCGGTGTACCCAGCAGGATGTTCGATGGCGCGAACTGCACCTGCACCGGTTTACCGGCGGCAAGCCCGAGGTTTTTCAGGTGCAGCGGCTCGGCCAGGGCGCAAAGTGTCTGGCCATTGGGCAGGCCGATGCGCACTTCGCTGGGGCTGTCTTCAGCGTCGAGGATTTCTTCGATCGTGCCCTTCAGGCAATTGTTGCCATGTGTTGCAGCTTGATCGATGCCAAGCAGTTCCAGCCAACCGGCCTTGATCAGTGCGACCACTTCGGTACCCGTTTCCAGCTCCAGGCGCAGGGTGCTGTCGTGAGTGATCTGCGCGTCAATGAGCAAGCCTTCGGCCAGTTCAAGGCGGATCCGGTCGTTGCGCCCCTGTGCATCGATCGCCACGACCTTGCCGTGCAATTGATTGCGCGCGCTGGTTCTGAGCATCAGCCGACCGAGCAAGTCCAGGTCGCTGGCCTCTTCGGCGGCTTCCAGAACCTGAGCCTGCAACGCTTGCAGCTTTTGATACAGGCGCAACACGCGCTCGCCTTCGCTGGACAATTTGGCGCCACCGCCGCCCTTGCCACCAACGCTGCGCTCCACCAGTGGTTTCTGCGCGAGGTTGTTCAGCTCGTCGATGGCGTCCCACGCGGCCTTGTAACTCAGGCCGGCGCTTTTTGCGGCGCGGGTGATCGAGCCCTGTTCGGCGATGTGTTGCAGCAACGCGATGCGCTGCGGACGACGGACAATGTGCTGGGACAACAACGTAGGCAAGGACATGGCAAGGCGCTTTGGGCTGTGGCGATGGATGGGACGTTGGCGACTTGGCGTGCGGGAGTCAAGTCAGGCCCCATCGCCAGGTTTGGGGGTACGGGCCAGGCAGTAGACGTCGACCCGCGTCGCCCCCGCCACCATCAACAGCCGGGCCAGGGCCTGTGCGGTGGCGCCGGTGGTCAGCACATCGTCCACCAGTGCGAAGTGGCGACCTTTGACCGAAGCCTTGGGCGCCAGGGCGAAGGCGTGGCGCAGGTTCTTTTTACGTGCGTCGGCATTAAGGTCTTGTTGCGCACTGGTGTCCTGAGTCCTCACCAATAGCGTTTCATCGCAAGGAATATCGAGGCCGGCGCTGAGCCAGCGGGCGAGCATCGCCGCCTGGTTGAAACCCCGCTGGCGCAGCCGCTTGGGGGCCAGCGGTACCGGTATCAGCGCGTCGGGCCGATCCAGATCTTCATCGAAGCGATGTTGCAGGAACTGAGCAAGAAGTTCGGCGAGCAGGCGGCCAAACGGCCATTTTGCGCTGTGCTTGAAGCGGGTGATCAAACTGTCGACGGGAAAGCTGTAAGTCCAGGGCGCGGCGACTCGCTCGAAGGCTGGCGGTTGTTTCAGGCATTGGCCGCACGTCAGACCGGTGGCGGGCAAGGGCAGGGCGCAGGTGTGGCATTGGTCGTCCAGCCAGGGCAGCTCGGTTTCGCAGGCCATGCAGATCGGTATGGTGTCGTCCGCGGCCTCTGAGCAGAGCAAACAGGGTTGTTTGTTTTTTAACCAGATGTAAACCGGTCCTTCGTATCGTGGTTGACAGTGCATGAGTCTTCCTTAAATATGCCGAACATCCGTGTCGCGTCTGTGGGTATTCCATTCCCCAGTCGCTTGCCAAGCATAACCAAGGAATCGCCCATGAGCGCCAGCACCACTGCCACCCTGCGTCACGACTGGTCTTTGGCTGAAGTCAAAGCACTCTTCGTTCAGCCATTCAATGACCTGCTGTTCCAGGCGCAGACGGTGCACCGCGCGCATTTCGATGCCAATCGCGTCCAGGTTTCCACCCTGCTGTCGATCAAGACCGGCGCGTGCCCTGAAGATTGCAAATATTGTCCGCAGTCGGGTCACTACAACACTGGCCTGGAAAAAGAAAAGCTGATGGAAGTGCAGAAGGTCCTCGAAGAGGCTGCTCGCGCCAAGGCCATCGGTTCGACCCGTTTCTGCATGGGCGCGGCGTGGAAACACCCGTCGGCCAAAGACATGCCTTACGTGCTGGAGATGGTCAAAGGCGTGAAAGCCATGGGCCTGGAAACCTGCATGACCCTTGGTCGTCTCGATCAGGACCAGACCGTCGCCCTGGCCGAAGCCGGCCTGGACTACTACAACCACAACCTCGACACCTCGCCGGAGTTCTACGGCAGCATCATCACCACCCGCACTTACAGCGAGCGCCTGCAAACCCTGGCCTACGTGCGTGATTCGGGGATGAAGATCTGCTCCGGCGGCATTCTCGGCATGGGCGAGTCCCTCGACGACCGCGCCAACCTGCTGATCCAGCTGGCCAACCTGCCAGAGCATCCAGAGTCGGTGCCGATCAACATGTTGGTGAAAGTCGCCGGCACGCCACTGGAAAATGCCGACGACGTCGATCCGTTCGACTTCATCCGCATGCTCGCCGTTGCACGCATCCTGATGCCGAAATCCCACGTACGCCTGTCCGCCGGTCGCGAAGCGATGAACGAGCAGATGCAGGCCCTGGCGTTCTTTGCCGGCGCCAACTCGATTTTCTACGGCGAAAAACTGCTGACCACCGCCAACCCGCAGGCAGACAAGGACATGCAACTGTTCTCGCGTCTGGGCATCCTGCCGGAAGCCCGCGAAGAGCACGCCGACGAAGTGCATCAGGCCGCCATCGAACAGGCACTGGTGGAGCAGAAGAGCAGCGAGCAGTTCTATAACGCTGCTGTTTAACCACGTTCAGGCTTTTCTGTAGGAGCTGCCGAAAGCTGCGATCTTTTCTGGATCGAAGCTGATACGGGCAAGATCAAAAGATCGCAGCCTTCGGCAGCTCCTACAGATGTTCGTGCCTCTCTTCTACTCGCGAGGTCTGCATGTCTTTCGATCTCAGCGCGCGCCTTGCTGCCCGTCGTGCCGAAAACCTTTATCGCCAGCGCCCGCTTCTTGAAAGCCCTCAAGGCCCGGAAGTGGTGGTCGATGGTCAGCCATTGCTGGCATTCTGTAACAACGATTACCTGGGCCTGGCCAATCACCCGCAAGTGATCGAAGCCTGGCGCGCCGGCGCGTCTCGTTGGGGCGTGGGCGGTGGTGCTTCGCATCTGGTGATTGGCCACAGCGGCCCGCATCACGCGCTGGAAGAAGCCCTTGCCGAATTCACCGGCCGCCCGCGCGCACTGCTGTTCACCACCGGCTACATGGCCAACCTCGGCGCGGTCACCGCATTGGTCGGGCAAGGCGATACGGTGCTGGAAGACCGGCTCAATCACGCGTCGTTGCTGGATGCCGGTTTGCTGTCCGGTGCGCGTTTCAATCGCTATCTGCATAACGATGCGGCCAGTCTGGCCAACCGCCTTGAGAAGGCCACCGGCAATACGCTGGTGGTCACCGACGGCGTGTTCAGCATGGACGGTGACATCGCCGATCTGCCGGCGCTGGCGCGGGAAGCCAAGGCCAAAGGTGCCTGGTTGATGGTCGATGACGCTCACGGCTTTGGTCCGCTGGGCGCCAATGGCGGTGGGGCCGTCGAGCATTTCGGCCTGAGTCAGGAGGACGTGCCGGTGTTGGTTGGCACCCTCGGCAAGGCGTTCGGTACGGCCGGTGCTTTTGTGGCTGGCAGTGAGGAGTTGATCGAGAGCCTGATCCAGTTCGCTCGCCCCTACATCTACACCACCAGCCAGCCGCCGGCACTGGCCTGCGCGACGCTTAAAAGCCTGGAATTGTTGCGCAGCGAACACTGGCGACGTGAGCATTTGCAGGCGCTGATTCGCCAGTTCCGCCAAGGCGCCGAGCAGATTGGCCTGGAGTTGATGGACAGCTTCACGCCGATCCAGCCGATCATGATTGGCGATGCCGGGCGTGCGGTCCGGCTGTCGCAGATGCTGCGTGAGCGTGGCCTGATGGTGACCGCGATCCGTCCACCGACCGTGCCCGCCGGCAGCGCCCGCTTGCGTGTGACCTTGACCGCCGCCCACAGCGAGGCGCAGGTGCAGCTATTGTTAAATGGACTGGCCGATTGCTTTCAACAACTGGGACCGGAGCCAAGCCATGCGTGATCGTCTGATTCTGCTGCCGGGCTGGGGTCTCGGGATTTCTCCGCTGGAACCCTTGGCGGCTGCCTTGCAAGGCCTGGATGAGCATCTGCGCGTCGAAATCGAACCACTGCCGGAACTGGAGTCGAGCGACCTTGAAGAATGGCTCGATGAACTGGATTCGACGCTGCCCCAGGATGCCTGGCTAGGTGGTTGGTCATTGGGCGGCATGCTGGCATCCGAATTGGCGGCGAAGCGTGGTGACCGTTGCTGCGGTTTGGTGACTCTGGCGAGTAACCCTTCTTTTGTCGCCCATGAGCAGTGGTCGAGCGCGATGCCCGGCGAGACCTTCGACGCGTTTCTGGCCGGTTGCAAAGCCGACCCGGGCATAACGTTGAAACGTTTCTCGCTGCTGTGCACCCAAGGTGCCGCAGACCCGCGCGGGCTATCGCGGCTGTTGCTCGCTGGCGCACCGCTTTCGTCTCCATCGGTGCTGATGAGCGGCCTGGAGTTGCTTGCACAGCTGGATACCCGGCAAGCGTTGCAGGCGTTTCGCGGTCCGCAATTGCACTTGTTCGGTGGTCTCGACGGATTGGTCCCGGCCGAAGCGGCGGGGGATTTGCTGGCGCTGCTGCCGGATGTCGAAATCGGTCTGATTGAACAGGCCAGCCACGCGTTTCTTCTGGAAGACCCCCACGGTGTGGCGGGGGCGATTCAGGCCTTTTTGCATGAGTCCGGTGATGACTGATTTGTCCTTTCCCAACCTGCCCGGCGGCTTGCCCGATAAACGCCAGGTAGCGGCGTCCTTTTCCCGAGCGGCGGCGAGCTACGACAGCGTGGCCGAATTGCAGCGCGACGTTGGTAATCAGTTGTTGAGTCGGTTGCCGGAGGATTTCGTCCCTGCTCGTTGGCTGGACATGGGTTGCGGCACCGGATATTTCAGCCGCGCCCTCGGGGCGCGTTTTCCTGCCGGCAACGGGCTGGCCCTTGATATCGCAGAGGGGATGCTCAATCACGCCCGTCCCTTGGGCGGCGCCAACCATTTCATCGCCAGTGATGCCGAACGCTTGCCGTTGCAGGATTCGACCTGCGACCTGGTCTTCTCCAGCCTGGCGGTGCAGTGGTGCGCGGATTTCGCCTCGGTGCTCAACGAAGCGTATCGGGTGCTGAAGCCGGGCGGTATTTTCGCGTTTGCTAGTCTGTGTGTAGGCACGCTGTACGAATTGCGCGACAGCTGGCGTCAGGTGGATGGCATGGTGCACGTCAACCGCTTCCGCGAGTTCGGTGTTTACCAGCAGCTTTGCGCGGACAGTGGCTTGAAGGTCATCAGTCTTGAAACACATCCACATGTGTTGCATTACCCCGATGTCCGCAGCCTGACCCATGAGCTCAAGGCACTCGGGGCGCATAACCTGAACCCCGGTCGGCCGGGCGGTTTGACCGGCAGGGCGCGAATCCTCGGCTTGATCGAGGCTTACGAGCAGTTTCGTCAGGCACAGGGACTGCCGGCGACTTATCAAGTGGTTTACGCCGTGCTGGAGAAACCCTTATGAGCGCAGCCTATTTCATCACCGGTACTGACACCGATGTCGGCAAGACCACCGTCGCCGCAGGTTTGCTGCATGCCGCGCGATTGTCAGGCTTGAGCACAGCGGCGGGTAAGCCGGTAGCCTCCGGGTGTGAGCTGACGCCCAAGGGATTACGCAACGCCGACGCACTGGCACTGCTGTCCGAATGCTCGATACCGTTGACCTACGATCAGGTCAATCCGGTCGCGTTCGAGCCGGCGATCGCACCGCATCTGGCGGCGCGGGAGGCTGGCGTGGCGCTGACCGTGCAATCGTTGCTGGCACCAATGCGGCAGGTTCTGGATCTGCAGGCGGACTTCACCTTGATCGAAGGCGCTGGCGGCTGGCGAGTGCCGTTGGCGGATCAAGACAATCTGTCAGACCTGGCCATGGCGCTGGATCTGCCGGTAATCCTGGTGGTTGGTGTGCGCCTGGGCTGCATCAACCATGCGCTGCTGACGGCTGAGGCAATTGCTCGGGATGGTTTGCAGTTGGCGGGGTGGGTGGCGAACATCATCGATCCGAAGACCTCGCGCCTGGAAGAAAACCTGGCGACGCTGGCCGAGCGCATTCCCGCGCCGTGCCTGGGGCGGGTGCCGAAACTCAAGTCGGTGACGGCCGAAGCGGTGGCCGAACATCTACAGCTGGATCTGCTGGACTGACGTTTCTGGCGTGGGTTTTACCTATGATAAGGCACTGTGCCATTAGTGTTTTTGTCGGGCCTTTTAGCGGCGTGTCTGGTTCAATGGCCGCTGTTGATCCTTTGTAGGACGAGTTCTCCCATGGAAATCTCAGGAAACACCGCTTTCTATGCCGGTCTGAGCACTATTCAGACAGGGCAGAGCCGCGTCGATCAGGCTTCGGGACAGATCGCCAACAACACCATCGAGCGTTCGGTCACCAGTCAGTCCTCCGAGGTTCAGGTCGATCGTTTGCGCTCGGTAGACCGCAGCCAGCAATCGGATCTGGCCAGCAATGTGGTCGAGATGTCTCAAGGCAAGTTCCAGGTGGAACTTGGCGTCAAAGTCGCCAAGGCCTCCGATGAAATGCTCGGTACGTTGATCGATACCTTCGCCTGATTCCTCACTGAATTCACTACCCCAGCGCCGCGCCTGTTCGCGGCGTTTTTCTGCGTAAGTCCTTCTCCCTCAACTAATCTCTCCTACATGACGTGTTGCTCAATCAACGACGTTGCGCCACTGCGCGCCCAAGATTTTCATAGATCGAAGACGAACGGCAAAAGATCGGCGCTTGACAAGGTTTGGGCGTAAACGTATGTTTCAAACAACTGTTTGACCGTCACAACAAATCACCACGGTCGTTCATTCCCGGTTACATCAGCAGAGGTTTATCGCTATGCCTGACTACAAGGCCCCCTTGCGTGATATTCGCTTCGTTCGTGACGAACTGCTCGGCTACGAAGCGCACTATCAGAGCCTTCCGGCTTGCCAGGACGCAACTCCGGACATGGTTGACGCCATTCTCGAAGAAGGCGCCAAGTTTTGTGAGCAGGTGCTGGCTCCGCTGAACCGCGTGGGTGACACCGAAGGCTGCACCTGGAGCGAGTCGGGCGTTAAAACCCCGACCGGTTTCAAAGAAGCCTACAAGCAATTCGTCGAAGGCGGCTGGCCTAGCCTGGCCCACGATGTAGAGCACGGCGGCCAGGGCCTGCCGGAGTCTCTGGGCCTGGCTGTCAGCGAAATGGTTGGCGAGGCCAACTGGTCGTGGGGCATGTACCCAGGCCTGTCCCATGGCGCGATGAACACTATTTCCGAGCACGGCACGCCTGAGCAGCAAGAGGCTTACCTGACCAAACTGGTTTCCGGCGAATGGACCGGCACCATGTGCCTGACCGAACCGCACTGCGGCACTGACCTGGGCATGTTGCGCACCAAGGCCGAACCTCAGGCCGACGGCTCCTACAAAGTGTCCGGCACCAAGATCTTCATCTCGGCCGGTGAGCACGACATGGCCGACAACATCGTCCACATCGTTCTGGCACGTCTGCCGGACGCACCTGCCGGCACCAAAGGCATCTCGCTGTTCATCGTGCCGAAATTCCTGCCGAACGCAGATGGCTCGATCGGCGCGCGCAACGCTGTGAGCTGCGGTTCCCTGGAACACAAGATGGGCATCCACGGCAACGCCACCTGCGTGATGAACTTCGACGCGGCCACCGGTTACCTGATCGGCCCGGCGAACAAAGGCCTGAACTGCATGTTCACCTTTATGAACACCGCACGTCTGGGTACCGCGCTGCAAGGTCTGGCACACGCCGAGATCGGCTTCCAGGGCGGCCTGAAATACGCTCGCGATCGCCTGCAAATGCGCTCCCTGACTGGCCCGAAAGCGCCGGACAAAGCCGCTGACCCGATCATCGTTCACCCTGATGTTCGTCGCATGCTGTTGACCATGAAGGCGTTCGCCGAAGGCAACCGTGCGATGGTTTACTTCACCGCCAAGCAAGTCGACATCGTCAAATACGGCGTCGATGAAGAAGAGAAGAAGAAAGCCGACGCATTGCTGGCCTTCATGACGCCGATCGCCAAAGCCTTCATGACTGAAGTCGGTTTCGAATCCGCCAACCACGGCGTGCAGATCTACGGTGGCCACGGTTTCATCGCCGAGTGGGGCATGGAGCAGAACGTTCGCGACAGCCGTATTTCGATGCTGTACGAAGGCACCACCGGCATCCAGGCACTCGACCTGCTGGGCCGTAAAGTGCTGATGACTCAAGGCGAAGCGCTCAAGGGCTTCACCAAGATCGTCCACAAGTTCTGCCAGAGCAACGAAGGCAATGACGCGGTCAAAGAGTTCGTCGAGCCATTGGCTGCGCTGAACAAAGAATGGGGCGAGCTGACCATGAAGGTCGGTATGGCGGCCATGAAAGATCGCGAAGAAGTCGGCGCAGCATCCGTGGACTACCTGATGTACTCCGGTTACGCCTGCCTGGCCTACTTCTGGGCTGACATGGCGCGTCTGGCGGCCGAGAAACTGGCTGCCGGTACCACCGAAGAGGCGTTCTACACCGCCAAGCTGCAGACTGCGCGCTTCTACTTCCAGCGCATCCTGCCGCGTACCCGCACTCACGTTGCAACCATGCTGTCGGGCGCCAACAACCTGATGGACATGAAAGAAGAAGACTTCGCACTGGGTTACTAAGCCCTACGCAGTCTCTTCACAAAGCCGCTGCTTCCTCGGAAGCAGCGGCTTTTTTATGCCTGACGCAAACGATCACGTCTTTAAATATTCCTGACTAAAACGCTAAGAAGAACGACTTTGCTGCCGTTAAAGAGGCTGCGATGTGACGCCTGTCACGTTGCACGTGCTTAGCTGCGCCAAATGCAGGCACAATGCCATCTTTGTTTGCCGGGTCGGAGCTTTACCCTTGCCGCGTTCTTCCGCTGTACGTTTCAGCCATTTTTTGCCATCGCTGCTGTTGTTGCTCGCGGGGCTTGCGGCTGCCTACGTCAAGGATCTCAACGTCTTCTTCACTTCGCTGTTCAACGTGCTGCCCACTCTGGTGCTGTTGCTCGGCGGTGCGTATTGCGCGGTTTATCGACGTCAGCGTGAACTGTTTCTGATGGTCACGGTGTACATCGCCTACTTCCTGCTCGACACCCAGACCGACTATTACCGCGACAACGGCAAGGTTCGTGAAGACGCCGCGGTGGTGTTCCATCTGTGCTGTCTGTTGTTGCCGTTGCTGTTTGGCTTGTTCGCTGCCTGGCAAGAGCGTACTCACCTGTTCCAGGACATGGTGGCGCGTTTCGCTGTGTTGCTGGCGTTCGGCAGTGTGGCGCTGGGGCTGGAGCAAAGTTACCCACAGGCGCTGCTGATGTGGCTGTCGGAGATCCGCTGGCCGGCGTTGCATGGTGCGTGGATGAGCCTGATCCAATTGTCTTATCCCGTGTTCCTCGCCTCGTTCCTGTTATTGGCCTGGCAATACTGGCGCAACCCAAGACCCTTGCACGCTGCGCAATTGGTGGGGCTGTTGGGATTGTTCTGGATGTTGCCGAAAACCTTCATCCTGCCCTTCACCCTCAACATCATGTGCAGCCAGGTGATGTTGATGATTGCCGCCGCGGTTGCCCATGAGGCCTATCAGATGGCTTTCCGCGACGAACTCACCGGCCTGCCGGGGCGCCGCGCCCTGAACGAGCGCATGCAACGGCTGGGGCGCAATTACGTGCTGGCGATGAGCGACGTCGATCACTTCAAGAAATTCAACGACACCCACGGCCACGATGTCGGCGATCAAGTGTTGCGTCTGGTCGCCAGCAAGCTGTCGAAAATCAGTGGTGGCGGTAGGGCATATCGCTACGGCGGTGAGGAATTTGCCTTGGTGTTCGCAGGCAAGACCCTCGAAGAGTGCATGCCGCATCTGGAGGTCATCCGCGAATCCATTGCCACTTACAACATCCAGCTGCGCAATCAGGACAGCCGTCCCCAGGATGACCAGCAGGGACGCCAGCGTCGCGCGGGTTCGGGTGCCTCGAGTGTTTCGGTCACCGTCAGCATCGGCGTCGCCGAACGCCTGGAACAACGCACCCCCGAAGAAGTGCTCAAATCCGCCGACCAGGCGCTCTACAGCGCCAAGGGGGCGGGGCGAAACTGTGTGATGGCCTTCGGTCAGAACCGCCGTGGCGCAGTGCGCATGGACGCCGCTGCGGGTTGAGTGATGATGGCGCATTCAGCGTCTGGACTGTGATTGTGAGGTGTGATGCACGGCAGTAGGTTTGGGCCATCTGCTGCCGGAGAAATGAACATGCCCGAGTACAAAGCTCCCCTGCGCGACATGCGCTTTCTGATCGATCACGTGTTTGATTTTCACAGCAACTACGCCGCGCTGGGGGCCACCGATGCCAGCCCGGACATGGTCAATGCGATTCTCGAAGAAGGCGCGAAATTCTGTGAGAACGTTCTCGCACCGCTGAACCGCAGCGGCGACGAAGAAGGCTGCCATTTCGACAACGGTGTGGTCACAACGCCTACAGGCTTCAAGCAAGCATTCGCACAATACGTGGAAGGCGGCTGGCATGGTCTGGCGGCGGACCCGGCTTACGGCGGCCAGGGCTTGCCAAGTTCCTTGGGGCTGGTCATCAGCGAAATGGTCGGCTCCAGTAACACGTCCTGGGGCATGTACCCCGGCCTGACCCACGGTGCGATGTCGGCCATCCATGCCCATGGCACTGAAGAACAGAAACAGACCTACCTGAGCAAGCTCACCGCAGGCCAATGGACCGGCACCATGTGCCTGACCGAAGCCCATTGCGGCACCGATCTGGGCATCATCAAGACCCGCGCCGTGCCTCAGGCCGATGGCAGTTACGCGATCTCTGGCAGCAAGATATTCATCTCCGCCGGTGAGCACGACATGAGTGACAACATCATTCATCTGGTGCTGGCCAAACTGCCGGACGCGCCAGCGGGGACCAAAGGTATTTCGCTGTTTATCGTGCCCAAATTCCTACCCAATGCCGAGGGCGAGGCAGGCGAGCGCAACGGCGTTTCCTGCGGCTCGATCGAACACAAAATGGGCATCAAGGCCTCGGCCACCTGCGTGCTGAATTTCGACGATGCCAAGGGCTTCTTGATCGGTGAGCCGAATAAGGGCCTGAACTGCATGTTCACCATGATGAACCACGCGCGGCTCGGCACCGGCATGCAAGGTTTGTGTCTGGGGGAGGCGAGCTTCCAGGGGGCGGTCAAATACGCCAACGACCGTCTGCAAATGCGCTCGCTGACCGGCCCGAAAGCCCCGGAAAAACCTGCCGACCCGATCATCGTGCATCCCGATGTGCGCAGGATGTTGTTGACCATGAAGGCCTTCAATGAAGGCAACCGGGCGCTGACTTACTTCACCGCACAGTTGCTGGACGCTGCGCACCTGAGCCCGGATGAAACGGCGCGTCAGGACGCCGAGGATTTGCTGGCGTTCCTCACACCGATCTGCAAAGCCTTCATGACCGACACCGGGCTGGAGGTGACCAACCTCGGCATGCAGGTGTTTGGCGGCCACGGTTTCATTCGTGAGTGGGGCATGGAGCAGTTGGTTCGCGACTGCCGGATCGCGCCGATCTATGAAGGCACCAACGGCATTCAGGCGCTGGATCTGCTTGGGCGCAAAGTCCTTGGCAGTCAGGGAAAACTGCTGCGCGGCTTCACTAAAATCGTCCACAAGTTCTGTGCGGCAAACGCTGAGCACCCGCAACTCGGCGGTTATGTGGCGCAACTCAACGATCTGAATCAGCAGTGGGGTGAATTGACCACCAGGATCGGCATGGCTGCGATGAAAAATCCGGATGAGGTCGGCGCCGCCTCGGTGGATTACCTGATGTACTGCGGCTATATCATCCTCGGCTACCTGTGGCTACGCATGGCGCTGGTGGCTCAGTCGCAGTTGGAGGCGGGCAGCGGTGATGCCGATTATTGCCGAGGCAAGCTGGCGACCAGCGAGTTTTACTTCAAGCGCTTACTGCCGCGTACGGCTGCTCATCGGGCGGCCATCGAGGCGGGTAGCGACTGTTTGATGAAGTTGCCGGCGGAGTTGTTTGCACTTTAATCATTCAAATCGGCCATAAAGAAGCCCGCCTTGCTGCGGGCTTCTTTATGAAGAACAGGTCGGTGACTAAAAATAACAAATCGGTCATGGGCTGACCCTATGTGTCGTAAAAGTTGTTGAGGTACACTCGGACACAGCGAAATCACTATTCCTACGAACCACCTGTTTAGATCTTGCGAGGTTTGCCATGGCTGACTACAAAGCGCCCCTGCGCGATATGCGCTTCGTCCTCAATGAAGTTTTCGAGGTCGCCAAACTCTGGGCCGAACTGCCTGCGCTCGCCGAGACCGTCGATGCTGAAACCGTCGAAGCCATTCTGGAAGAAGCCGGCAAGGTCACCAGCAAAAGCATCGCGCCCCTGAGCCGTGCGGCTGACGAAGAAGGTTGCCACTGGGCCGACGGTGCCGTCACCACCCCGGCCGGTTTCCCACAGGCGTATCAGACCTACGCTGAAGGCGGTTGGGTCGGTGTCGGTGGCGATCCAACCTACGGCGGCATGGGCATGCCCAAGGCGGTTTCGGCGCAGGTCGAAGAAATGGTCAACTCCGCCAGCCTGTCGTTCGGTCTGTATCCGATGCTGACCGCCGGCGCCTGCCTGTCGATCAACGCCCACGCCAGCGAAGAGCTGAAAGCCGCGTACCTGCCGAACATGTACGCCGGTGTCTGGGCCGGTTCCATGTGCCTGACCGAGCCGCACGCCGGTACTGATCTGGGGATTATCCGCACCAAGGCCGAACCTCAGGCTGACGGTTCCTACAAGGTCAGCGGCACCAAGATCTTCATCACCGGCGGCGAGCACGACCTGACCGAAAACATCATCCACCTGGTATTGGCCAAACTGCCAGACGCGCCAGCAGGGCCGAAAGGTATTTCGCTGTTCCTGGTGCCGAAGTTCATGGTCAATGCCGATGGCAGCCTCGGTGCGCGCAACCCGGCGACCTGTGGTTCGATCGAACACAAGATGGGTATCCAGGCGTCTGCGACCTGCGTGATGAACTTCGACGAAGCCGTGGGTTACCTGGTCGGCGAGCCGAACAAAGGCCTGGCGGCGATGTTCACCATGATGAACTACGAGCGTCTGGGTGTCGGCATCCAGGGCCTGGCCTCGGGTGAACGTTCCTACCAGAACGCCATTGAATACGCTCGCGACCGCCTGCAGAGCCGTTCGCCGACCGGCGCGCAGAACAAGGACAAAGTGGCTGACCCGATCATCGTCCACCCTGACGTGCGTCGCATGCTGCTGACCATGAAAGCCTCGAACGAAGGCGGCCGTGCATTTTCCACTTACGTGGCGATGCAACTGGACACCGCCAAGTTCAGCGAAGACGCCACCACCCGCAAGCGCGCAGAAGACCTGGTCGCACTGTTGACGCCTGTTGCCAAGGCATTCCTGACCGATTTGGGGCTTGAAACCACAGTTCATGGCCAGCAGATTTTTGGCGGCCACGGCTACATCCGTGAGTGGGGCCAGGAGCAACTGGTTCGTGACGTGCGTATCACGCAGATCTACGAAGGCACCAATGGTATTCAGGCGCTGGACCTTGTCGGGCGCAAGATCGTCGGCAGCGGCGGGGCATTCTACAAACTGTTCGCTGACGAGATTCGTCATTTCACCGCGACGGCCAGTGCTGATTTGGCGGAGTTCACCAAACCGCTGAACGATGCAGTGGGCACCCTCGACGATCTGACCGCATGGCTGCTGGACCGGGCGAAAAACAACCCGAACGAAATCGGCGCTGCTTCGGTCGAGTATCTACAAGCATTCGGTTACACCGCCTATGCCTACATGTGGGCACTGATGGCCAAGGCAGCCTTCGGCAAAGAAGCGCAGGACGATTTCTACGCGAGCAAACTGGGTACGGCGCGGTTCTATTTCGCTCGTCTGCTGCCACGTATTCACTCGTTGAGCGCGTCGGTAAAGGCGGGAAGCGAATCGTTGTTCCTGTTGGACGCAGGACAGTTCTGACTCTGTAACGTCATGTAAGCATTCTCTTACATGACGTGCTGCTGTTTTCCCATATGCGCAGATTGGATCCAGAGCTAATCTACTTCACATGGACGTCGCGCAGGAAGCGCAAAGCAACAACACGGACACGTAGGATTCTGCCAGGACGGCGGAGTGAAATGGATGTCAGGGAAACAGTCTGCAAAGCCCCGCTTCGGCGGGGTTTTCTTTTGCCTGCAAAAAAGTTCAGCTCAACCCATCCAGGGCCGTCGGGCTACGCAAGTGTTCATCCATCACCTCTTCCAGCAATGTCCGCAACAACGCCAGCGAAGCCTGTTGCCGCTGCACATCCCGACACACCAACCCCACTTTCAGCGGCACCCGCGGCTCACTCAGTGGTTTCCACAGCAACTCTTGGTCGCCATGGGTCTTTTGCGAGCGTCCGGGCAGCACAGTCGCCAGCCGCGTGTGCGGCAGGCTGTCGAGAATCCCCGCCATGTTGTTCAGCTCGGCCTGCACCTGCGGCCGGCGCCCAAGACTGGCCAGTTGTGCCTGCCAGATCTGCCGCACCTGGAACTCTTCACCCAACAGCAACATGGGCAACTCGGCCGCCTGGCTCATGGAGACCTTCTTGAATTCGCGCAACGGATGGTCCGCCGGGATGACAAGGGTCAGCTCATCTTCGTACAACGGCACGCCGTGCAAACCCGGCTGACGGGGCGGCAGGTAACTGATCCCGATGTCCAGCGAACCATTGAGTAGTCGCCGCTCGATTTCCAGGCCGGTCAGTTCATAGATCTGCACCACCAGATGCGGCTGTGCCTTGCGCACGCGTTCGAGCATTTGCGGCACCAGGCTGGAGTGGACGGTCTGCAGTACGCCAATGGCCAAGGTTCGCAGCGCCTTGCCCTTGAAATTGCCCAAGGCTTCGCGCGCGCGTTGCAAGCCATCGAGCAAGGGCAGGGCATGGTTGTACAACGTGTGGGCCGCCAGGGTTGGCAGCAGACGCTTGCTGCTGCGTTCGAACAGGCTTACATCGAGGTTCTGTTCGAGTTGGCGGATCTGCTGAGACAACGCAGGCTGGGAGATAGAAAGCCGCTCGGCGGCCCGACCGACGTGGCCCTCTTCGTAGACCGCGACGAAATAACGCAGTTGCTTGAAATCCATAACTAACACTTATCGAAAATGCTGAGAAATCGAAATGGCTCAGTGCCTTGTCTACGCCTAGTCTAACCGTATTCACAAGGCTTACAGGGCCATAAAGCACGATGAATACCGTTTACAGCGATGGTGTTTACATAGGCAAGGCAAAAAACCTCGGACGAGGTTTTATCCGATGAATCTGTTCAACCTGCGACGCAAGCCACCGAGCCTTGATGACCTGGCGATGGACACTTCCCTGCCGGCCAGAAGCGACAACTTTTCCAGCGAGTGCCTGATGCCCAGTGTCGAACGACCGAAACAGATTTTCGTGCGTGGCCAAGGCTCCTGGTTGTGGGACAGCGATAACCGCGCTTACCTGGATTTCTCACAGGGTGGCGGCGCCAATAGCCTCGGACATAGCCCTTCAGCACTGGTCAAAGCGATTTCGGAGCAGGCTCAGTCGCTGATCAATCCGGGTTTCGGACTGCACAACCGCGGCATGCTCAACCTCGCCGACCGGCTCTGCGCCAGTACCGGCAGTGACCAGGCGTACCTGCTCAACAGTGGCAGCGAAGCCTGTGAAGCGGCGATCAAACTGGCGCGCAAATGGGGCCAGCAACATCGTGGCGGCGCTTCGCGGATCATTGTGGCCAGCAAAGGCTGTCATGGCCGTAGCCTGGGGACGATTTCTGCGTCGGACAGTTCGAATCTGATCAACCGATTCGAGCCACAGTTGCCGGGCTTCAGCCATGTCCCGTTCAATGACCTGCCCGCCTTGCATGCGGCCGTGGATGCCCAGACGGTCGCGATCATGCTCGAACCGATCCAGAGCGAGGCCGGGGTGATTCCCGCTACCGAGCACTACCTCAAGGGCGTCGAGCGCTTGTGTCGTGAGCTTGGCATTCTGCTGATATTTGACGAAGTGCAAACCGGCGTCGGTCGCTGCGGCACATTGCTTGCCGAACAGTCCTACGGTGTGCGGGCAGATATCGTGGTGCTCGGCAAAGGGCTCGGTGGTGGCGTGCCATTGGCGGCATTGTTGGCGCGAGGCAAGGCCTGTTGTCTCGAAATCGGCGAAATGAGCGGCACTCATCATGGCAATGCGTTGATGAGTGCCGCCGGGCTTGTCGTGCTCGACAGCGTGCAGGACAAGGGCTTTATCGATCATATGCGGGAAACCGCTCAGCATCTGGGCGAAGGCCTGAGTCGTCTGGCCCATCGCTATGGTCACGGCGAATTGCGTGGGCAAGGGCTGCTCTGGGGGCTCGATCTGTCCGACGATTCGGCCGACGCCGTAGTCAAGGCTGCGTTGTACGAAGGCTTGCTGCTCAATGCGCCGCAAGCCGATTGCCTGCGCTTTACCCCGGCCCTTACGGTCAGCAAGGCCAATATCGACGAAATGCTCCTGCGTCTGGCCCGCGCCTTCTCCCGCGTGCGCACCGCGCAACTGCAGTGCCGCAAAGGTATTGCTGTCTGATCAGACCCGCCCTACACGAATTTCCGAACCGTCTCGCGGTATAACGCAGCGCCCCACGTTTGATTCTTTTCGCGTGGGGCGTTTTTTTGTCTCTGCGGTTTGCCGAAGACATTTCAGTGCTTGAGCGATAGCAGGATCAATGGTTGCCCGCGAATGGGGCGCTACGATTTCAGTCCGCCAACTCCATCACCCGCCGATAAAACATCCATTCCTGCTCCAGCACATGGGCCTGGTTGCCGGCCTTGCGAAAGCCATGGCGTTCGTCGGCGTAGTAATGCGCTTCGACCAGAATGCCGTTGTCCTGTAATGCCTTGACCATGTCGCGGGTCTGTTGCGGCACCACCACGGCGTCCAGTTCACCCTGAAAGAAGATCATTGGAACGCTAATGTTGTTCGCGTGCAGCAGCGGCGTGCGCGCGGCGTAGCGTTCAGCGTCCTCTACCGGGTCTCCGATCAACCAGTCCAGATAATCGCTTTCGAACTTGTGCGTGACGCGGCCCAGCGCAACGGGATCGCTGACGCCATACAGGCTGGCGCCCGCACGAAAGACCTTGTGAAAGGCCAATGCGCACAATGCGGTGTACCCGCCGGCGCTGCCACCACGGATAAACGCTTTATCGCCGTCGATCAGTCCGCGCCCGGCCAGGTAGCCGACCACTGCGCAGGCATCTTCCACGTCCACCTTGCCCCAGCTCAAATGCAGCGCCTGGCGATAAGCACGGCCGTAGCCGCTGCTGCCTCGGTAGTTGAGATCGGCCACGGCGAAGCCGCGTTGTGCCCAATACTGGATTCGCGGGTCGAACATCGGGTAGCAGGCCGAAGTCGGGCCGCCGTGAATGAACACCACCAAGGGCGGTTTCGTATCGTCGTTCATTGCCGGGTAGAAGAACCCATGGGCCTCGCCCGAACCGCTCGGATAACGCAGGGTTTGCGGGCGGCTGATCTGATCGGCCGGCAGGGGGACAACACCACCGGCGAGGGTCTTCACCTGTCGGGTCTTGCGGTCAATGGCAATCACCGACGCCGAACTGACTGGTGAAGCAGCGATGCAGTAGATGAACTGTTCATCCTGTGCGAGATGGCGGAAGCGGCTGTAGTCGCCCGTGAAATCCTCACGGGAGCCATCGCCATGACAAAGCCCCAGTCGCCCAAAACCCTCTTCGGTCCAACTGGCCAGATAAGTGTCTTCGCTCAACGGTAACCAGGTGCAACCACCCAATTGCCAGGGCGCCGGTCCATGGTCGGCAGCAGTGCTCGGGAGTGGGCTCAGTCCTTCTGTCGACTCCACCCACGGCTGCCAGAAACCGCCGCGATCAGTCAGACAATACAGACGGCCGCTGTCATCGAATCCCGGTTGTTGCAGTGACTCCTGAGCACCGTCACCGGCCACACAACGCGGCTGCGCAAAGGTGTGATCGCGCTGGCGTTCGGCAACCATCAGGCGTGTTGCGGTCCAGGGCTGATCCGGGCGATTCCACTCGATCCAGGCCAGACGTCGACCGTCAGGACTAAAGGTCGGTGCCGCGTAGAAATCAGCGCCTTCGGCCAGCAGATGGCGTCGGCCATCTGCCAGATCGATCGCCACCAGGCGATGCCGATCGCGGTTTTCTTCCACCGCCAGCACTTGCCCGTTGGCGAAGTGCAGATCGCCGTACCGGCATTCACTTGAAGTCAGCACCTCAGGCGTCTCATCGCTCAGCGATTGCCGATACAGCTGCTGATCGGCCTCGTTGACGAACACCAGCCCGTCATCGGTCAGACAAAACGCGCCACCGCCATATTCGTACACCCGGCTGCGCACACTGAACGTGGGTGGCGTCAGGCAATGGGCCTGACCGTCGCGCCACTGCCAGACTCGGCAGGCAGCATCTTCGGGGCGGTACTCGTTCCAGAACAGGCCATGTGGCCCGACCTGCAACTCGGCGAAGTCGATGCCGGCCGCGACGGCCCTGGCGGCGCTCAAGGGTTCAGCTTTTGGCGATGAGGCGTGAGTTTCGTTCATTGCGAAAGGCCAGTTGTTCGATGGTCTGGGTCGCGTGCTCGGCTTCTTCGCGGGCCTTGAGGATCACGCCGTGATGTTTCGACTTGCTGCACACCGGGTCGGCATTGCTCGCGTCACCCGTGAGCATGAACGCCTGGCAACGGCAGCCGCCGAAGTCCTTTTCTTTCTCGTCGCAGGAGCGGCACGGCTCGGGCATCCAGTCGTAACCGCGAAAGCGGTTGAAGCCGAACGAGTCGTACCAGATGTGCTGCATGCTGTGGTCGCGCACGTTGGGAAACTGCACCGGCAGCTGTCGGGCGCCATGACAGGGCAGGGCGGTTCCGTCTGGTGTGACCGTCAGAAAAATACTGCCCCAGCCATTCATGCAGGCTTTCGGACGCTCTTCGTAATAGTCCGGCGTCACGAAAATCAGCTTGCACGGATGCCCTTCGGCTTCCAGTTTCGCGCGGTATTCGTTGGTGATGCGTTCGGCGCGAACCAATTGTTCCTTGGTCGGTAGCAGGCCGACCCGATTGAGCTGAGCCCAACCATAGAACTGGCACGTCGCGAGTTCGACGAAGTCTGCCTCAAGGGCAATGCACAGCTCGATGATCCGGTCGATTTTGTCGATGTTGTGCCGATGGGTGACGAAGTTCAGCACCATCGGATAGCCGTGCGCCTTCACCGCACGGGCCATTTCGAGTTTTTGCGCGAAGGCCTTTTTCGAGCCGGCCAGCAGGTTGTTCACCTGCTCGTCGCTGGCCTGGAAGCTGATCTGGATGTGGTCCAGGCCGGCCTTTTTGAAGTCGCTGATTTTCTGCTCGGTGAGGCCGATGCCGGAGGTGATCAGGTTGGTGTAGAACCCCAGTTTGCGCGCCTCAGCGATCAACTCGGCGAGGTCCTGGCGCACCAGCGGTTCACCACCGGAAAAGCCCAACTGCGCCGCGCCCATTTCCCGGGCTTCGCGAAAGACCTTGATCCACTGCTCGGTGGTCAACTCCCGGCCTTGCTCGGCGAAATCCAGCGGATTGGAGCAGTACGGGCATTGCAACGGGCAGCGATAGGTCAGCTCGGCCAGCAGCCAAAGGGGCAGGCCGATTTCGGGCTTGGGCGGTAACTTGCCTGACACGGAATCAGGCAAGTTCGATCCAGTGCTGAGCACGGGCGACCTCCATGAATTGCTCGATGTCGTCACCGAGCTCGGGCACGCCGGGGAACTGTTTGTCGAGCTCGGCGATGATGGCCGCGACATCTCGCTGGCCATCGATCAAGCCGCCGATCAGCGCGGCGCTCTCATTGAGTTTGATCATGCCTTCGGGGTAGAGCAATACATGGCCCTTTTGCGCCGGTTCGTACTGGAAACGGTAGCCGGGACGCCAGGTCGGGGTTTTGCTGCGATCAAAACTCATAAGGTGATTCCTTTATGCCAGACCCGCTGTTCGGTCACGCTGTGGTACGGCGGGCGGTTCAGTTCGTAGGCCATGCTCATGGCATCGAGCATGCTCCAAAGAATGTCCAGTTTGAACTGGAGAATTTCCAGCATGCGCTCCTGGCCTTCCCGCGTAGTGTAATGCTGCAACGTGATTGCCAGACCGTGCTCCACATCCCGGCGAGCCTGGCCCAGGCGTGTACGGAAATATTCGTAACCGGCCGGGTCGATCCACGGGTAATGCTGCGGCCAACTGTCGAGGCGCGATTGGTGGATTTGCGGCGCAAACAGTTCGGTCAATGAGCTGCTGGCGGCTTCCTGCCAACGGGCCCGGCGGGCGAAGTTGACGTAGGCATCCACGGCGAAACGCACGCCGGGCAGCACCAGTTCTTGGGAGCGCAACTGATCCGGGTCGAGGCCGACCGCTTGCCCAAGACGCAACCAGGCTTCGATACCGCCGTCTTCACCGGGGGCGCCGTCATGGTCCAGCAGGCGCTGAATCCACTCGCGACGAATCTCGCGGTCCGGGCAGTTGGCCAGGATCGCGGCGTCCTTGAGCGGGATGTTCACCTGATAGTAAAAGCGGTTGGCGACCCAGCCCTGGATCTGCTCGCGGGTCGCCCGGCCTTCATACATCGCCACGTGATACGGGTGATAGATGTGGTAGTAGGCGCCCTTGGCGCGCAGGGCCGCTTCGAATTCGGCGGGGGACATTGGGGTGTCAGTCATTGCGGTTCTCCGGGAACAACCGGTGGATTCTTTGGTGTCTGGTCTGACGCCTTCGCGGGCAGGCCTGCTCCCACAGAGATAGCGCTATCCCTGTGGGAGCGTGGCTGGCCCGCGAAGAGGCCATCCGCTACAGCACAATACTCATGCCGTCATAAGCCACTTCAACTTCACGACGGGCCAGCTCCGCACGCTCTGGCGAATCCTCATCGAGAATCGGGTTGGTGTTGTTGATGTGGATAAGCACTTTGCGCTGCTTGGGCAGTTGTTCCAGCACTTCGAGCATGCCGCCGGGGCCGTTCTGCGCCAGATGGCCCATTTCCCGACCCGTGCGCGTGCCGACACCACGGCGCTGCATTTCGTCGTCGTCCCACATCGTACCGTCTACCAACAGACAATCGCTGCTGGCCATGATCTTCAGCAGCGGAGCATCGACCTTGCCCAGGCCCGGTGCGTAGAACAGTTTACCGCCGGTGCTCAGGTCTTCGACGATCAGGCCGATGTTGTCGCCCGGATGCGGGTCAAAGCGGTGCGGCGAGTAGGGTGGGGCGGCGCTGCGCAGAGGCAGTGGGGTGAAGCGCAGATTCGGGCAGGCCGGGACGGTGAAGCTCTGATCGAGTTCGATACGGTTCCAGTTCAACCCGCCGTTCCAGTGGGTCAGCATGGTGAACAACGGGAACCCGGTGCTCAGGTCTTCATGGACCATGTCGGTGCACCAGACCTGATGCGGGCAGCCTTCGCGCAAGCTGAGCAGGCCGGTGGTGTGGTCGATCTGGCTGTCCATCAGGATGATTGCGCTGATGCCGGTATCTCGCAGCGCGCGTCCCGGCTGCATCGGCGCGAAACTCTGGAGCTGGGCGCGGATGTCCGGCGAAGCATTGCACAGCACCCAGTTCACGCCATCATCGGAAATCGCGATGGACGACTGGGTACGCGCTTCGGCCCGCAGGCTGCCGTCGCGAAAACCTGCGCAGTTCGCGCAGTTGCAGTTCCACTGGGGGAAACCGCCGCCGGCGGCGGAACCTAGAATCTGGACAAACATGGCCGCTCCATCATTGAAAACTGAAAATAAAAACGCCCCGGCAAGCCGAGGCGTAGCACTGCATTCTCTACCAAACGGCAGAGCTTAGCGGCTTGCGAAGTACATGGTGACTTCGAAGCCGATACGCAGGTCGGTGTAAGCAGGTTTGGACCAGGACATAGAAGCGCTCCTTCAGGTGGATGGGACAGTTGAGACCTACACATATAGTCCACCTCCAGCCGGAGATGTTCAGATAGTTAGGTGGCTATGTTACTCAAAATTACAGAGTGATTGGCTGCGAATCTTTGAGAAAGCTAATTGCAGCGCCGGTAATGATCATTTTGCCACTTGCCAGCGCGTAGTCGGGCAAGCTCCGCTGGCCAGACAGCGCCAGCCACCTTCGGCCATATTCAGTCGCTGTGCCGCGGCCAGCAAGGCTTTGCGGTCGATCTTCAGAATCGCTTGAGGTAAAAGGCCCAGATAATCCGACGAGTGGCCGGCCAGTTTGCCTTGCCAGAGCAGTTCGGCGGCCTGGGTGTTGGGCAGGGCGGTGCTGTCGAATTGATCGGCCAGGGCTTGGCGTTGGGCGATGAAGGTCAGCTCATCGATGCTTTCGATCATCCTTTCGAGCTCGCCGAGGAATTGTTCGATGTGCTGCAACAAGTCCAGAGGCGCGACGCTCGGCGATTGCACGCCGAACAACAGCCCGGTCTGACCGTTGATCTGGCGCAGGCCACTGAACACCGCGTAACCGAGTTGCAGTTCCACCCGCAAGCGTTGATAGAACGGTGTCTGGCACACGTGTGCGAGCAAGCGCCAGGCAGCTTCGTCGGCGATGTCATGGGTTGCCGTCGGACAAAAGAGTAACAGCGCGTGTTCGCTGGAGCCGGTATCGATGGCGCTCCAGAGATGCTGTGAGCCGATCGATAGAGGTGACGTCGATTGATGGTCTGGCGTTCCCGGCACACGACTCAACGCCAACCCCATCGCCGCTTGCGTCTGGGCCGACAGTCCGGTCGCCAGGCCATCCCAGCGCGCACTCGACCAGAGTTGCTGCAAGTCATCCGAGGCTGCGGTGTGCTCAGTGCATAGATCGGGCAACGCCTTGAGCAGCTGTCGAATCGGCATCAATGGGGTGGCCGTCGGTGCTTCCTGTAAGAAACGGGCATCAGGTTTTGTCAGCGCTTTCAGCACATGTTCGAGGACTGTTGGCATCGGCTCCTGCAGGCCCGTCAGTTTCAGCAGCCACTCATTGCCCGATGCGCTGAAGGAAACGTCGACACCGGCCTGACGTGCATCCTCGCGCAACGGCCCCAGGTTGTTTTCCAGATTGGTCTGAAGACGGCCGTGAGGCGCGGACTCCAGGCGCCAGCGCAGATAAACCGCGCCTTCATCCGTGTTATCCGGCAACGCCTGACTGAACTGCATCGGCGAACGTTCGCGGCGACTGCGCGAGCGATCCTGGGCAAAGGTCCGCAGGCCACGGTGGGCGCTGGTCTGGCCGCGAATCAAGCCGGCATTCGGGGCTGGAGTCTCGGTACGCAAAAACGGGTTGGGGGGCGGTAGTTGCCACTGGCCGGTGAAGTTATCCACAGCGCCGATTTGTTGCAGGATTGCCTTGAGGGCGACAACGCCTTGTTCGGATAACCCCGGTGCAAGTTGCTCGCTGTCCCGTTGGGCCAGTTGCAAGGCGCTGCTGACTTGTTGTTGGCGCTGCTGCAGGGCTGCGTATTCTTCGCGCAATTGGGCCCAATCCTGACGGGAGGCAAAAAAGCCCAGCCAATCCAGAAGCCGTTCGCGGATCACGTTGCCCGATTGCGTGGCGTTTGCGGGCAGCGTGAATTCGATGTGCAGCAAGGCTTGCCCGGCATAGCAGTAGAGCGGCGCGGCTTTCAGGTTGTCTGCCAGCCCGCTGTCTCGCAGCTGCGCCAACAGGCCGCCGGGCTTTGCGGCGGTCAGCCAATGGCACAGGAACGCCAGCGCTTCGGGCGATGAGTCGGGCAGCGCTTCGAAGGTGAACAGCAGATCCAGTCGACGTTCTCCAGCCTGTTGATAACTATTGGCCGAAGAATCCATCAACAGGGTGGGCTTTGTCTGAGGGACTTTCTCCCCAGTGGTAATGGCCGCGGCAAACTTCTGCGCCATCCCTTTCAATTCGTCGAGACTCTGCGGGCCGGCCAGGCTCAGCGTCATCTGGCCGGTCTGATAAAACCGCTGATAGAAGCCCTGTAAGGCTTGCTGAAACTCGGGCTGTGGAATCGGCAGGCTGTAACGGTTGCCAGCATGAAACGCCCGTAACGGGTGAGCCGCCGAGAGCCCGTCGAACAGCGCGAATTGCTGTTGGGCTGTGGCATCCCGCGACCAGGCGACAAATTCGGCGTGCAGCACTTCCCGTTCCCGCCGCTGATCGTCTGGATTCATACGCGGATGGGCGAGCATGTCTGACAGATGCTCCAGCCCAGCGCTGAACGCCTGGGGCGGCAGTTCGAAAAAGAAGTCCGTCGTCCGTTCGCTGGTGCGCGCATTCACCTGCCCGCCATGACCTTGCACATAGGCCATCAGCCCTTGTCCTGCGGGAAAGCGCTCTGTACCCAGGAACAGCAAATGCTCGAGAAAGTGCGCCAGCCCCGGCCAGGCCGATGGCACGTCGTGACTGCCGGCAGCGACCCGCAACGCAGCGGCGCCGCGCTTCAAACCGGGAGCATGACGCAGCGTCACCCGCAGACCGTTGGCCAGGGTTTCAGTGTGAAGGTGGGGGTGATTCAGCGCAGGCATGAGCACTTCCAGAACAGAGAAGCGCTAATGCTAGCGGATTAGGGGGCGTTCTCAATGAGTTTCCACACTGCGCCGGGGAAACATATTGAGAACGCCCCCTAAGTGGATCAGCGCTTGTTCAGCGCGTCGTAAAGCTCGGGACGGCGATCGAGGAAGTAGCGATTGGCGGCGCGGGAATCGATCATCAGCTGGCGATCCAGCTCACCGACAATCAGTGCTTCATCAAGGCCGGCCTGGGCGATACGGCTGCCATCCGGCGCGGCGATGCTGCTCTGGCCGCAATACTGGATCTCGCCCTCGCTCCCACAGTAGTTGGCGTAAGCCACATAACACTGGTTTTCGAAGGCCCGGGCGCGGACGGTGACGTCGGCGATGAAATCGTAGGG
Source organism: Pseudomonas sp. URMO17WK12:I6 (assembly GCF_003253625.1). Classification (NCBI taxonomy): domain Bacteria; kingdom Pseudomonadati; phylum Pseudomonadota; class Gammaproteobacteria; order Pseudomonadales; family Pseudomonadaceae; genus Pseudomonas; species Pseudomonas sp. URMO17WK12:I6. Next base: position 58,970 of record NZ_QKYZ01000001.1, on the reverse strand, counting down.
AATCATGTTCGCCGTCGGCACCAGGATCAGCTCGGCACCGGCCAACGCCAGACGCCGGGCGTTTTCCGGGAACTCCAGGTCGTAGCAGATCAAAAAGCCAAGCTTCCAGCCATTGAGTTCAACCAACGGAAACTCATCCGACCCGGGGCTGAACATCGAGTGATCGAGATCACCGAACAGATGAGTCTTGCGGTAGTTGCACAGCCGCTCGCCATGGGCGTCGATCAACTGCACGGCGTTGTAGATCTGCCCGTCCTCGGTACGCTCGGGGTAGCCATACAGAATGGCGATCCCGGCTGCCTTGGCGATGCGCGCGATTTGCTGCGCCGATTCACCGTTGTGCACCTCCGCCAGCACGCTGACGGCGTCTATGCCGATGTTGTAGCCGGTCAGGAACATCTCCGGCACCACCAGCAAATCCGCGCCCTTGGCCTCCAGCGCCAGTTGATGCAGGCGTTGCAGGTTGCCTGCGACATCCAGGGGCAGCGGTGGACATTGGTAAAGGGCTACGCGCATTTCGGATTCCTCTTACTCGGGCAGGGCGATCGGACCGATCTCGTTGAACACATCTCCTGGACCCGGGTTTTCAGCGTGAGTTTCACCGCCGAAGTGTTTCATGATGCCCCATACCGCGTTGAGCGACGTCTGCACCGCGCCTTCAACCCACGCCGGCGTCCATGAAACGTCATCGCCGGCGATGAAAATCCCGCGTTGCTCGGGCGGCATGTCGTCCTGCATGAAGTGCGCGTACATGCGCTGGTTGTAGCGGTAGTGACCGGGCAGGGCGCCCTTGAAGGCCCCGAGGAAATGCGGGTCGGCTTCCCACGACACGGTGATCGGATCGCCGATGATCCGCGCGGCGATGTCGACTTTCGGGTAGATCTTCTTCAACGCATCCAGCGCCAGCTTCACGCGCTTTTCCACTGGCTGTGGAAGCATTTTCAGGGCGTCGCTCATCCATGAGTACGACAGGCAAATCACCCCAGGCTTGTCGTCGCCGTTATCGAACAAGTACGTGCCACGGGTCAGGCGATCAGTGAGGGTCATGCTCATCAGGTCGCGGCCGGTTTCCGGGTCTTTGTCCTTCCAGAACGGGCGGTCGACCATCACGAAAGTTTTCGACGACTGCATGTAGCGGGTACGGTCCAGGGCCATCCACATCTTTTGCGAGAACAGGCTCTCGTCGCATTCGATCTGGGTGGTCAGCAGCCAGCTCTGGCAAGTGGTCAGCACCGCTGCGTATTCGCGGGTGTCGCCCCAGTTGTCGGTGACCGCAAAACGGCCGCCTGCCGCGTGGGCAATTTTCTTCACGCCGGTACGCGGTGCGCCGTTGTGCAGCGAGCTGAGGCTGGTGCCTTCAGGCCAGTGCACGCAACGCTCCGGCACATGGCGCCAGATGCCTTGCGGCACTTGTTCCACGCCGCCGACCACCAGGTGCTGGTGATCGTCGCAGTTGGTCATCACCACGCGGAAGATTTCCAGCATCGAGTTGGGGAAGTCCGAGTCCCAGCCACCGGTGCCGAAACCGACCTGGCCGAACACTTCGCGGTGATGGAAGGAGAGCTTGGCGAAGGCTTTGGAGGTGGCGACGAAATCGTAGAACGTGCGGTCGTCCCACAACGGCACCAAGGTGTTCCACAATTCCTTGAGGCGCGGCACGTCGCGATCGCGGATCGCCTGCTGGATCTCGCCGAAGCGAGAACCGTCTTCCAGGGCATCGGCCCAAGCGTCAGCCACTTCCTGGAACAGTGCAGGAAGATCCGCCAGTTTCTGTGCGTAATGGGTTTTGCCTTCCAGATCGATCACCGTGCTGCCAGACGCGGGGGTCAGCGGGTTCGGGAAGGGCTTGGTCTCGAGGCCGAGTTTGTCGACGTAGTGATAAAACGCAGTGGACGACACCGGGAAACGCATGCCGCCGAGCTCGGCGATGATGCCTTCGGCACCGTTGAACGCCTGGGAGCGTAGACGACCGCCCATTTTCGAGGCTTCGTAGACGACCGGTTTGAGGCCCAGTTTCATCAATTCATAGGCGGCCACCAGACCGGCAATGCCTGCCCCGACGATCGCCACTTCGGCGCCGTGATTGTGCGCTGGAATGCTCCCCAGGCCGGCTGGGTGCTCGATCCAGTCGTCGAAGGCGAAAGGAAAATCCGGGCCGAAAATAGTGACTGGTTTTTTACCGTCTGCAGGATGGCGATTGTTCTTGTTCATGGCTGACCTTGCTGGCGACCCGACGCAGGATGCGCGTCTGAGTATAGGAAAAGATGGCAGCCATTCTAGAGAGCGTAGAACACGTTAATAAGACGCAATGTGTCGTCGTTTTGCTAATTGTTTTATCAGTATGACGATGTATCACTACATATTGTAGGTGTGAGCAGTGCTGCGATCCGACTTGCCCGCGAAGAGTCCCGACCAGACACCGAAGGCCTCAAACCGGCTGCCCCCGATCAATCTTGCTGCTCAGGATGATCGAAGTCGTCGTCTTCTCCACCCCATCCACACTGCCAATCTGATCCAGCAACTGATCCAGCTGCTCCGGCGAATCGGTGCGCAACCACGCCACATAATCAAACTCGCCACTCACCGCACACAGCTGCTGCACCTGAGCCATGGCGCTAAGTCGTCGCAGCACTTCCTTGCCAGACCTCGGTTGCACCGTAATCCCGACGTAAGCCTGCAATCCGCCATCCACCACACGCTGACCCAGTCGCACACCGTAACCGGTGATCACCTTGGCCTTTTCCAACCGGGCCAGGCGCGAAGTAACGGTGGTCCGGGCGATGCCCAGTTGTCGGGCAAGCATGGCCACACTTTCACGGGCATTGATCTGCAAGGCGGCGATCAATTGGCGGTCGATTTCGTCGAGAACGGGCGGGCGAGTGTCAGGCAAAGGGGTATCTCCAGCGGTACAGAGCAATGGGCAGGCATATTACAGGCAGTCCATGCCCTCAACGGGTTAATTGGATGGACACAAATTGTCACTCGTAGTCGAATGCGCAACCAGGGGCTGTGAAGCGAGGGGATCGAAATGAAGAGCATGCCTGCGGCTCTGCGCGACTATGCACTGCAGATTGCCAATCACGAAATGGGGCATTACGTCGTAGCCCGAGCCCTGGGTTTTGAAACGGGTGATGTGACCCTGAAAGTGACCATGGGCCTGACGCATCATGGTGGGGCCTCCATTACCTTGACGCGGTCCATTTCGTCGCTCGAAGCCATGAAGGAACATTTGGAAGCCCGGATAATGGTCCTCTTCGCTGGCGCCATGGCGCAGACCTTGCCTGCAAAGCACTCGCCCGAGAAACGCGTCGATAAGTCGAAAGCGGCAGCCATCCTGAAAGGAGAGTTTGGAGCGGAACAGGATCACGCAAAAATAAGAGAGTTGCGGTACTTGCTTCGAAACATCGCCTATCCCGATACGGATCCAGCGTTGTCTGATCGCATCATTGCTGAGCTGACAGACATTAATGATCGCTTGTGGTTGCGCACCCAAGAAATCGTCGAGGTGTTGGCCGATACGATTACTGGATTGGCGGGGCTTTTGGTGGAGCGCATGGTCATTGTGGAGCAGTGGGGTAGGGGGGCGGATACGTATGAGGTTGTGTTGGTGGGTGAAATGCTTGAGCGGTTGCAGCCGGTGCAGGCCATTCCAACGTTAAGTGTTTGGGCTTAAGCATCCGAACTCCCGATCACGATCTGGAAGCCCCGAAAAATCGGGGCGTGTTTCAAGTAATGTGCAGGCGCTATTCCTCGGACTCTGTCGCCGTCCGGGCAGGTCGAGGTGTCAGCACTTTCACCACATCATCAATCACCGCTTTGCTCATCGCCGTCAGGTAGTGTGCGGCCCAGGCGTGGCGGTCGGTGTCTTTTGCGTAGGCTGCGTCTTCGGCAAATGATTTGGCGAGGGATAGCAGGTCGGAGGTTTGAGTCAATGCATCGAGGATGGGGACGCCAGCGCTGACGTGGAACAGTGGCTGATCCGAGCAATAGGTGAAGGGCGTGAGGCCGATGGTTTTCAGTTCGGAAGCTGCGGGCGGAATTGTTTTGGTCATGGTTCTACTCCTGGGTTCGAGGAGCTGCCCTTTTCGTTACCACACGAAAAGGTGGCAGCTGTACGCAGGGTGGTAAACCGGGAACCAAGGAAACCGGCACGCCCGAGGGCGTCCCACGCACAGCCGCCATATCAAGATCACAGGCATAAAAACTGCCTGTATTCGTAATGAGTGCACTGTTGTGCTGGTTTCACCGGGTTACCACACCCGATCGCTGCATTGGCAGCGACGTCTGGAGAGTATCCCGTCGAAGAAAAGCCCAACAAGGCGGCAAAGTGCCTAAATGCGCCCATTACGCAATTCTCGGAGTTTGCCTACAACCTTGGCGGACGTCATCTGATAACCCACCGTCCGCACAAAATATAACCTAGACGGCAGATAGGAATAATGATGCACGGCCCGCCTCAGAGCAGCGCATAAGGCGCGACCCGAGCTCCGACAGGATGACTGATGCTACAGAATGACCGCGATAATCTGGAACTCGATAAGCTCCAAGTCGAAATCCGGAAATTCATGGCCGAGACCCGCAAGTTTATGGCCGAAGAAAGTAAGCTCAGACAGGAAGCCTTTTGGTATCCGTTTGCGGTGGGCGCGGGTCTGGTCACCGCCTTCGTCGCAGCCGTTGGGCTGTGGTCCAAGCTCTAATACCGAGCCCGCCAGAGCGCAGCCAATCATCGGCGGCGCTTGAGTTTTGCCGCGGAGCAGCCCACCTTATCCAACTAGGGCTAGCGCATTAGGCGCGGCCCGTGATCCACACAGGAAGACGCAGTATGTCCACACCCCCCACGACTCAAGCCAGCATTGAACAGTTGCACCGAGACGTGGCCGCTTTGGCTGAAGACATGCGTAGCCCAGCACCCACTGCGACCCGAGCGATACTACTGCCGTTTGGGCTCGGCGCCGCGCTGGCCCTAGTGACCTTTGCCGTCGTCGCCTTGGTGGCTCGGCTGGTCTAAACCCCTAAGACCAAACGTCAATCTCAGAAAACGCAAAAGCCGCGCATTAGCGCGGCTTTCTTGTTTGGTGGGCCCACACGGACTTGAACCGTGGACCAAAGGATTATGAGTCCTCTGCTCTAACCAACTGAGCTATAGGCCCTCAGTAGGCCGCGGATTATAGCGATGGTTTCTCGGCTGTGCTATCCGAAAAATCCGATACGGTTATACGAAGAAACGTCGCGGCGAATTCGTCGGGGGAAAGTGGCAGGCTGACGATGTAGCCCTGGATCTGTTCGCAGCCTTCGGTGGTGAGGAATTGTTGCTGGGCATGGGTTTCGACGCCTTCGGCGATGACGGTGAATTGCATGCTGCGGCCCAGGGCGATGATTGCGCGGACAATCGCTGCGTCGTGCGGGTCGTCCGGCAAGCCGCGGACGAAGGACTGGTCGATCTTGAGGATGTCCAGCGGCAGGCGTTTGAGGTAGCTCAGGGACGAATAACCGGTGCCGAAATCGTCGATCGCCAGCTGCACGCCCAGGCGTTTGAGTTGGTGCAGGACCGTCAGCGCTTCTTCGGCCTGGCTCATGATGAAGTTTTCGGTAATCTCCAGTTGCAGAAAATCAGGTTTGAGGCGGTTGTCCTTGAGCAATTGCTCGATCCGGCCGAGCAGGTTCGGCTGGCGTAATTGAGCGCCCGCCAGGTTGACCGAGAGTGGGCCGAGGCACTCATAGACCTGATTCCACTCGTACATCTGCTGGCAGGCAGTCTCCAATACCCAATCACCGATTTGCAGGATCATGCCGTTTTCTTCGGCCAGGGGAATGAAGTGCTCGGGGGGCACATCGCCAAAGGTCGGGTGATGCCAGCGAATCAGCGCTTCGGCACCGACCAGCCGATGATCCTTGAGGCTGATTTTGGGTTGGTAGTACAAAAACAGCTCATTGCGCTCGATGGCGCGTCGCAGTTCATGCTCCAGTGCCACGCGTTCGCTGGCCTGGGCGGTGAGGTCGCGGGTGTAGCTTTCAACCCGGTTACGGCCCTTGGCCTTGGAGCGATACATCGCGGCATCGGCGTTCTTGACCAGCGTGGCAACGTCGCAGCCGTCCTTGGGATACAGGCTGGTGCCGATGCTGGCGCTGATGAAAAACTCGTGCTCGCCGGCCTGGAAAGGGGCGCTGAAGCAATTGAGCAGCTTGGTGGCAATGTTGTCGGCATCGCTGGCCTGTTGCAGGCCGGGGAGCAGGATGATGAATTCGTCACCACCCAGCCGCGCCACGGTATCGATATCGCGCAACTGCTCCTTGAGGCGTACGGCGATGCCTTTGAGCAGCAGGTCGCCGACCGGGTGACCGAGGCTGTCGTTGATGTGTTTGAAACGGTCCAGGTCCAAGAATAGCACGGCGCCTTGGCCACCGTTTTCCTGCTGGTTGTTCAGCGCGGTCAGCAGGCGGCTTTCGAACAGTGTGCGATTCGGCAGGCCGGTCAGCGGATCGTGGTGCGCCTGGTAGTCGAGTTTGGCTTGCGCATGCTTGAGGCTGGAAATGTCCGCGAACACCGCGACAAAGTGGGTGATGAGTTTGTCCCGGTTGCGCACGGCGCTGATGGTCAGCCAGCTCGGGTAGAGCTCGCCGTTCTTGCGCCGGTTGGAAATCTCGCCTTGCCAATGACCTTCGGCGGTCAGTTGATGCCACATCGCAGCATAGAAGGCGCTGTCGTGCAGGCCCGAGGCGAGCAGGCGAGGGGTGTGGCCCAGTGCTTCGGTCTCGCTGTAGCCGGTGATTTCGGTGAATGCCCGATTGACCGCGCTGATGTGCTGTTGGGTGTCGGTGATCAAGACGCCCTCGGCGGTGCTTTCGAACACGGTGGCGGCCTGTTGCAATTTTTCCTGCATCAGGTGCCGCTCGGTAATGTCCCGGGCGATGGTCAGCATGCAGTCTTCATCGCCGATGGGCAGCGGTCGGCTTGAAACTTCGCAGAGCCGGATCTGCCCGTCCTTGCGGCGGATGTGGCAACTGAAGTCGCGGACGAAACCATCGCGGTGCAGCAATTCGAGCATCTGTTTGCGCTCGTTGAGATTGACCCAGATCCCCAGGTCCAGCGCTGACCGATCTACCGACATCGCACTGTTGAACCCGGTTATACGGCTGAAACCTTCGTTGACCTCCAGCAGCAAGCCGTCGCTCTGCCGGGACAGCAGCAAGCCGTCGGGGGAGGCGTGGAAGGCCTTGGCAAATTTCTCTTCGGAGGTTTGCAGCTGTTGCTGGGTTTCCTTGAGCTGACTGATGTCTCGTACGACGACCACCAGGGCCGGGGTCGTGTCGAGGTCGAAAGGCTCGGCGGAAATCAGGCCGGTAAACACCTGGCCATTGTTGCGGCGAAAGGGCATCTCCAGGTTGCGGATACTGCCGGCCTGCAACCGCTGCAGCAAACCCGGTCCCACGCCGGGAACGCCCCAGATGTTCAGGTCGGTGGCCGTCTGGCCTATGACGTCTTCGGCCTTGAGGCCGATCTGTTCCTCAAACGCTTCGTTGACTTCCAGCAGGCAGCCATCGGAAAGCCGTGCGATCACCAGAATATCCGGGCATTGCTGGAACACTGAGGCGAACTTCTGTTCCGACAGGCGCAGCGCCTCTTCGGTGCGCTTGGCTTCGCTGATGTCGATCATCAGCCCGCGCAGGACCGGTTCATGGCCGTGCTCGATCAGGCTGACGATATCGCGGACCCACAGGCAACGGCCATCAGCGGTGATGACCCGGTAATCGACGCTGTGATCGCGCCCGGCCGCCACTTCACGGTCGCAGAAGGCCTGGGCCCGGGTGAGGTCCGCGGGGTGGATGATGTTGCGCCAGAAGCCCGGAATCAGCCAATGGGACAGGGGATAACCGAGGAGGTCCTGGGCGTGGGGCGACACGTAACTGTAGGTGTAATCGCTGATCTGTGCTTCCCAGGCGATGGCTGAAAGACTCTCCACCAGCCCGCGGTAATGGTATTCGCTGCTGCGCAGCTCCTGTTCCAGATTGACCCTGCGGGCTATTTCCGAGCTCAGTCGGCGGTTGATCCGGATAACCACTGCCAGAACGACGATCAGAAGCAGTAGTCCTGGGAGGCCGTACATCAGCACATCGGACCAGAAGGTTCGATGATCGAGGACATTACCGACCCAATGTTCTTGGATGGCACTGATTTCACTCGGGCTCATGTCTGCCAGGACTTTGTCCAGGATACTGACCAGCAGCTTGTCGTTCGGCGGGACGGCCATCGCCAATTGATAGCGGTAGGGCGTTTCACCGCTGACGTAGAGCCCTTCGAGCTTGAGCTGGCGCAGGCTCCAGACGCTGGAGGCAAGATCGCCCACGACGGCGTCCACCGCATCGGTGGCAAGTGCCTGCAGCGCCGAGCTGACATTGGGCATTGCCACCAGATTCAAGTCGGGATGCTGGGTGCGCAACAGTTCATGGGGAGCGTAGTTTTCCACCACGGCGATCTTCAGCCCGTACAGATCTTTGAGTTTGCGCGGTTGGGGGCCTCCGACGTGGGCCAGAATGACAATCGGAAAATCGAGGTAGGGGCGGGTGAACGACAGATAGGTCTGGCGCTCGGGGGTCGACATGATGCCCGGCAAGATGTCTAGCTTGCCTTGTTTGGCCTGCTGCAGCACTTCAGTCCAGCTGACCGGTTCGATGGGCGTGAGTTTGATGGCCAGCCGTTGCCGGATGACGTTGATATAGTCCGCTGCCAGGCCCTGATAACGCCCATGATCGTCGCGAAACTCAAACGGCGGCCAGGAGGCATCGACGCCCAGGCGCAATTCCGGGTGAGCCGCCAGCCAGCTACGTTCTTCGTCGGTCAGAGTCAGCGCGCCAGCCGTTGCGGTCCAGGTCATCAGCGACAGCAAAAAAAGCACGGTCGACCATCTGGGCATAACGGTCTCGTTATGGCTTTGGGGGAATGCTTCGAGTGTAGACGGGCTATTCGGCGGGTGGGACGTGCGGGGCATTTAATCTGCATAAAGCAAAACCCCCGGCCTGGGCCGGGGGTTCTGTGATCACTCGTCGAGGAAGGAGCGCAAATGCTCGCTTCTCGTCGGGTGGCGCAGCTTGCGCAGCGCCTTGGCTTCGATCTGACGAATCCGTTCACGGGTCACGTCGAACTGCTTACCAACCTCCTCGAGGGTGTGGTCGGTATTCATGTCGATACCGAAACGCATGCGCAAAACCTTGGCTTCACGGGCAGTGAGGCCGGACAGGACTTCGCGAGTCGCTTCTTTAAGGCTCTCAACGGTGGCGACATCGATTGGCGACTGCATGGTCGAGTCTTCGATGAAGTCACCCAGATGGGAGTCTTCGTCATCACCGATCGGGGTTTCCATGGAGATCGGCTCTTTAGCGATCTTCAATACCTTGCGGATCTTGTCCTCAGGCATTTCCATGCGTTCGCCCAGCTCTTCCGGGGTCGGTTCGCGACCCATTTCCTGCAACATCTGCCGGGAAATACGGTTGAGCTTGTTGATCGTCTCGATCATGTGCACCGGAATACGGATGGTGCGGGCCTGGTCGGCGATCGAGCGAGTGATCGCCTGACGGATCCACCAGGTGGCATAAGTCGAGAATTTGTAGCCACGGCGGTATTCGAACTTGTCTACCGCTTTCATCAAGCCAATGTTGCCTTCCTGGATCAGATCGAGGAACTGCAGGCCACGGTTGGTGTACTTCTTGGCGATGGAGATCACCAGACGCAAGTTCGCTTCGACCATCTCTTTCTTCGCGCGGCGGGCCTTGGCCTCACCGATCGACATGCGACGGTTGATGTCCTTGATCTCGGCGATCGTCAAACCGGTTTCGGTTTCCAGCGCGGTCAGCTTCTGCTGGCAACGAATGATGTCCGGTTGCAGGCGACCAATGGCTTCAGCGTATTTGCTTTTGCCTTTGGCCAGTGCATCGCTCCAGCTTTCGTCGACTTCATTGCCCGGGAACTGGCGCAGGAAGTCGGCACGCGGCATGCGGGCATCACGAACGCACAATTGCATGATCGCGCGCTCTTGCTGACGCAGACGATCCAGGGCGCTGCGAACACGCTCGACCAGGCCTTCGAATTGCTTCGGCACCAGTTTGATCGGCATGAACAGCTCAGCCAGGGCCAACAGCTCGGCAATCGCAGCCTTGTTGTAGCGACCGTGCTTTTTCAGCGCCTTGCGGGTGATTTCCATCTGATCGGCGACAGCGCCAAAACGCTGTGCGGCGATGACCGGATCCGGACCGCTTTCGGCTTCTTCTTCGTCATCGCTTGCTTCGGCGTCATCGTCGTCGGTGTCGTCGTCCGCTTTCACGGCTTTCGGGTCGACAGGCGGTGGCACTTCGGCTGCAGGCGGCGCAATGCCGTCGTCCGGGTCGATATAACCGCTCAGGACGTCGGACAGGCGGCCACCTTCGGTGGTGACGCGAGTGTACTCGGAGAGAATATGGTCAACCGTGCCAGGGAAGTGCGCGATTGCGCCCATCACTTCGCGGATGCCCTCTTCAATACGCTTGGCGATTTCGATTTCGCCTTCACGTGTGAGGAGCTCTACCGTACCCATTTCACGCATGTACATGCGCACTGGGTCGGTGGTGCGACCAATGTCGGTCTCGACCGCTGCCAACGCTGCTGCTGCCTCTTCGGCCGCGGCTTCGTCGGTATCGGCGTCGGCCAGCATAAGGGAATCCTTATCTGGCGCAACCTCGAATACGTTGATCCCCATGTCATTGATCATGCGGATGATGTCTTCCACCTGTTCCGGATCTGAAATATCCTCCGGCAGGTGGTCGTTGACCTCCGCGTAAGTCAGGTAGCCCTGCTCACGACCAAGTGTGATCAACTCTTTGATACGAGACTGCTGTTGCGCTTTTCCGGACATAACACCCTATCCACTGAAGGTCTTGGCGGGCAAAAAACAAGCCGAGGATTATACCTGAGCTATGACCTCACGCGCCAGTTGAGGTCGGGTTTGATGCGCAAACATTGCGGCTTAAAAGGTCGCGCAGTTGATTTTTCTCTTCGGCACTCAACTCACTTTGACGCGCTTTTCGAAGAAGTTGTTCCAGATTTCGCTCGCGTTGGCGGGCTGACAAGCTAGTAATGGTGTCGAAAAACTGTTGTTCAAGGTTATCTCCATCAATCAGCCATTCCTTTTCTGCCAGCGCTTTCAGCAGTCGGCCCTGTTCAGTGCCGTGCCAACGCGCAATCAGTTGAAATGAGTTTAGCTTGGGATTCTTCTGTACGGCTTCGAGCAGGGCGACCAGCAGTTGCGTGTTAGTGTGGTCTTCGGCCGCAAAGTGCCCGGCATCCTCGACTTTTTCGGCCAATTGCGGGTGATGCAGCAACGTGCGCAAGGCGGCCAGGGTGGGTGGCTCTACAGCAGCCGGTACTCGTGGCGCGCGTGGTTGATCGCGATCGCCGCCACGTTTGCCGTTCTTGTCCCACGGTTTCTTGTCCCATTTCTTGCCGCCCGCACCGGGTTTTTTCGGCGTCCACTCCTGCTGCGGCACATACATCTCTTGTGCCTGCGGCTGATGGTAGTCGCTGTAATCGGGCATGGCGTCGTAATCAATGCCTGGGTCGTAAGCCGGTGGTGCTTCCTGAGGTGCGCTTTGCACCAGTTGACTCACGGCTTCACCGCTGAGCCCGGTAATTTCGGTCAGGCGCTGGCGCATCAGAATGCGTAGGTTGGCGCCCGGAACCTTGTCGATCAGTGGCGCGGCGAGGGTAGCCATGTGGGCCTTGCCTTCAAGCGAGCGCGGGTCCGATTCCTCGGTCAGCTGTTGGAAAAAATAATCGGCCAATGGCTGTGCATGCTGATTGATCCGCGCGCGGAAGGCGTCAGTGCCTTCGGAGCGGACCAGCGTGTCCGGGTCTTCGCCTTCGGGCAGGAATAGAAAGCGTGCGCGCCGTCCGTCCTGCAGGCTCGGCAACGTCGCTTCCAGTGCACGCCAGGCAGCGTTGCGGCCGGCCTGGTCGCCGTCGAAGCAGAACAGTACGTTGGGTACGACGCGAAACAGTCGCTTCAAGTGCTCTTCGCTGGTGGCGGTGCCCAAGGTTGCCACAGCATTGCGCAGGCCTTGCTGGGCGAGGGCGATGACGTCCATGTAGCCTTCGACGACGATGATTTCGTCGAGGTTGCGGTTGTTCTTGCGCGCTTCGTAAAGGCCATAGAGTTCCTGGCCCTTATGGAAAACCGGGGTTTCCGGTGAGTTCAGGTATTTCGGCTTGTCGTCGCCCAGTACCCGGCCGCCGAAGGCGATGATGCGCCCGCGACTGTCGCGGATCGGGAACATCACGCGATCGCGGAAGCGGTCATAGCGCTTGCCGGTTTCGGTGTTCTCCACCAGCAGGCCGGCATCGATCATGGCCTTTTGCTGCAGGGTGTCGCTGCTCAGATGCTTGAACAGATTGTCCCAGCCGGGCGGAGCGAAACCGAGGCCGAAATCCCGAGCAATTTCGCCGGTCAATCCACGACCTTTCAAGTAATCCACGGCCGCTTTGCGCGCCGGATGGCTTTTCAGGGCCTGGCGGTAAAAGTCGGCGGCAGCGGTGAGCAGCGGATACAGCGGCGAATCGGTGGGCTGCCGCGGTTTGTGCGGTCGGCCGCTTTCTTCGCGGGGGATTTCCATGCCGGCGGCTTTGGCCAGTTCTTCGACTGCCTGGGGGAAGTCCAGGTTGTCGTGGTCCATGATGAAGCCGAGGGCGTTACCGCCAGCGCCGCAACCGAAGCAGTAATAGAACTGTTTGTCGGGGCTGACGCTGAAGGAGGGGGTTTTCTCTTTGTGAAACGGGCAGCAGGCGGTGTAGTTCTTGCCGGCCTTTTTCATTTGCAGGCGCGAGCTGACCACATCGACGATGTCGGTGCGGTTCAGAAGGTCGTCAATGAAGCTCTGGGGAATTAGCCCGGCCATGGCGTTCTCGTCATCTGCGCTGAAATGGACCCGAAACGAAGTGCGGCCGAACGCAGGTCGTTGTTTGAGGCGCGCAGGGTGTGCGGCTCGACCGGTGTCGTCTGCGTAATCGCTGTCGGGAAGTGTATCTGCCGAAAATCCACTGACGTTAGTACCAATCAGCATTCGACTATTCGAAAGTGTTTCGCTGAGTCCGGCGACGGCCAATCTATGGCCTCGGATAGCTCAATAAGTGGGCACGCAAGAAGGTGCCTTGGGCTGATCGTCGTGAGAGGAATCAGTGGGTGTGCTCGTCAGTAGCCTTGAAAGGCTCGTCAGAAAAGACGTGCACCGCTGGCAAAAGAGCCAGGTCTGACGCTGTGAAGCAGGTTTGTCTCGGTCGCGTCTGCGGCTTTGACGGTGAAGCATCAAGCGTTGTCCGCAAATGCCATTAGCCCGGCTGAGGGCCGGGCTTGGCAGAAGCTTGCTACGATCGTCTGTGTATTAGTACAGACGAACGGCGCGGCGCTGTTCGCGCTGTACTTTCTTGGCGTGACGCTTAACAGCGGCTGCTGCTTTGCGCTTACGCTCAGAAGTAGGCTTCTCGTAAAATTCGCGGCTACGAACTTCAGCCAGTACACCGGCTTTTTCGCAGGAGCGCTTGAAACGACGCAGAGCTACGTCGAAGGGTTCGTTCTCTTTAACTTTGACGGCTGGCATCCAGAGCTACCTTCATTCATTACCGGGGTCAACATCCTCGCGGCAAAAGAGCACTTGAAGACGTCGGTTTTTAAGGGTTGCGGATGTTAACCCCTCATCGCTCGGAATGCAAAGCCTCTGATCGAAAACCGCTGGTCGGGGCATCACGCGACGACTATTATGCGCGCCTTCGAATTCAGCCTCTACAAGGCGCAAACCCATGCTAGTACTGGGATTAGAAACCTCTTGCGACGAAACCGGTGTCGCACTTTACGACAGTGAACGCGGGTTGTTGGCCGATGCGCTGTTCAGTCAGATCGACCTGCATCGCGCTTATGGCGGCGTTGTGCCGGAGCTGGCTTCGCGCGATCACGTCAAACGCATGCTGCCCTTGATCCGTCAGGTGCTGGCGGAGGCCGACTGCGTGCCGACCGAGATCGACGCCATCGCTTATACCGCCGGCCCCGGCCTGGTCGGAGCCCTGCTGGTAGGGGCTTCCTGCGCGCAGGCGCTGGCTTTTGCCTGGGGTATCCCGGCACTGGGCGTGCACCACATGGAAGGTCACTTGCTGGCGCCGATGCTGGAGCCGCAGCCACCGGAGTTCCCGTTCGTCGCTTTGTTGGTCTCGGGCGGTCATACGCAGCTGGTTCAGGTCGACGGGATCGGTCAGTACACGCTCTTGGGCGAGACCCTCGACGATGCCGCCGGCGAAGCGTTCGACAAAACTGCAAAAATGATGGGCCTCAATTACCCGGGCGGTCCGGAGATCGCTCGTCTGGCGGCGCAAGGCGTTGACGGACGTTTCGTCTTCCCGCGTCCGATGTGTGATCGTCCGGGCCTGGCGTTTAGCTTCAGCGGTTTGAAAACCTTCGCCTTGAACACCTGGCAGCAATGCGTCAGCGCCGGGGACGACGGCGAGCAAGCCCGTTGCGACATCTCGCTGGCGTTCCAGCAGGCCGTGGTGGAGACTTTGACCATCAAGTGCAAGCGTGCCCTGAAACAGGCTGGCATGAAGCGTCTGGTGATCGCTGGTGGCGTCAGCGCCAACAAGGCGTTGCGTACGTCACTGGAAAAAATGCTCGGCGACATGAGGGGCGATGTGTTTTATGCCCGTCCGGAGTTCTGTACCGACAACGGTGCGATGATTGCGTTTGCCGGCTGCCAGCGCTTGCGGGCCGGTCAGCACGAAAGCCTGGCAATCAGCGTGCAGGCGCGCTGGCCGATGGAGCAGTTGTCGGCTCTGTGATGAGTGGCGCTCACGTGCGGTATTTAAAAATGCCGTTCGCGCCCGGCAAACAGGTCGCGTAGATTGCCGCGATGACGCCAGACGATCAGCCCCGTGAGTGCGCTCATGGGCAGCAGTGCCGCCGGTTCTTGCCAGGCGAGCAGCGGCAGGGTCAGGGGTGTGGCAATCAGGGCGGCGAGTGAGCTGGTGCGGGTCAGGTAGAACGTCAACAGCCAGGCACAGACCGCCAGCAGCGCAGCGGGTGGATAGAGCCCCAGCAGCATGCCGGCCGCGGTGGCGACACCCTTGCCGCCGCGAAAGCGGAAGTACAGTGGAAACAGGTGACCGATGACGGCGAAGACGCCGATCCAGGCCTGTTCCTGCAGTGAAAGGCCCATTGCACCTGCGACCAGCACTGGCAGCAGGCCTTTGCAGAGGTCGCCGAGCAAGGTCAGGATGGCGAGTTTTTTGCCGGCCAGACGAAACATATTGGTGGCACCGGCATTGCCCGAGCCACTCATTCGCGGATCGGGGTTACCGGTCAGGCGGCTGAGCAAAATGGCGAAGGACAGAGAGCCGAGCAGGTAGGCGAAAATCGCCAGTGACCAAAACATGCTAACTATTCCGGGCGAGGACGCCCTGATTCTAACGGCGCATTGCGCCCTTGTCGTGCAGCGGAGAGAAGTGCTTGGACAGAGTGTTTATCGAGGGCCTGGAAGTCGACACCGTGATTGGTGCCTACGACTGGGAACGAGGCATCCGACAGTGTCTGCGACTTGATCTGAGCTTCGCCTGGGACAATCGTCCGGCCGCTGCTGGTGATGACCTGACTCTGGCGCTCGACTACGCGAGCGTTTCGTCACGCATCCAGGCTTTTGCCGAGCAGGCGCAGTTCCAGCTGGTCGAGACGTTTGCCGAGCGTCTGACAGAAGTGCTGATGAGTGAGTTCAAGATCACCTGGATGCACCTCAAGCTGACCAAGCCAGGTGCCGTTCCGGCGGCCAAGGGCGTGGGTGTGGAGATCGAGCGCGGATGTCGCTGACTCAGGTGTACCTCGGGCTCGGTAGCAACATCGAGCGCGAATCCCATTTGCAGGCTGGCCTGGACGCCCTGGCGGGTTTCCTGGTGGATATGCGCTGCTCGGCGGTGTTCGAAAGCCAGCCGGTGGGGATCAAGAGCGGGCCGTTTTTCAACTTTGTGGTCTCGGCCTATACCGATCTACCGTTGATGGAGCTGGATCGACGGCTGAAATTCATCGAAGCGGATAACGGCCGTTACGCGCCGGACCGCAAGGGCTTGCCGCTGGATATCGACGTGCTGCTGTTCGGCGATCTGGTGGGCAATTTCGATGGTTTGGTCTTGCCGCGGGCAGAGATTCTGAAAAACGCATTCGTGCTGTGGCCGTTGTCGCTGATTGCGCCGGACAGAGTGCATCCGGGCGTAGGCAAAAGCTTTGCGACCTTGTGGAGCGAGGCGCGGATCGATCAGGTGTTGGCGCCGGTGGCTTTTGAGTGGCGCGGTGAGCAGTTGACCCCTTCCGATATGCTGTAAAGCAAAAGATCGCAGCCTGCGGCAACTTCTACGCCGATCTCTGTAGGAGTTGCCGCAGGCTGCGATCTTTTGCCCTTGCTTATGCTTTTTCTTTGTAGGCCTTCAGCGCCTTGAGCCGCTCGCGCTTGATCGCCTCGCCCAATTCCGGCCCCTTGAATCCCTTCTCCAGCAACGGCTGAACCGCCACGCTTCGCGCTGTAGTCGCCGCACCGCGCAAATAATCCGCCTGTGGATAACTTCGCTGCTCCAGGCCTTTGCGCCCTCGAGCGTCCATCTCGCACGCCGCAATAAACTCCTCAAAGCGCTGAGGTCGACGATAGACGTCGAAACTCTGCAGCAACTCCAGCAAGGTCGACGGTTTCAGTTCCAGAGCCCGGTGGCCATGGGTGTGATACTCGCCCACCAGCAGTGCCAATTCCTGACAATCCTTCGGTGCCTTAAAGCGCTCGTTGACCGCTTTGATCAGCTTCAGGCCTTTTTGCTCGTGGGCGATGTGGCGGGGCCATTCCTCCTCGGGCGTCAGTCCTTTGCCCAAGTCGTGCAGCAGGCAGGCCCAGCGCACGGTCAGCGGTTGTTTGTGCTGTGCCGCTTGCTCCAGCACGCTCAGGGTATGCACGCCTGTGTCGATTTCCGGGTGATGGGCCTCGGGTTGCGGTACACCGAACAGCGCATCGACTTCCGGCATCAGCACTTTGAGCGCACCGCACTCGCGCAGCACCTGGATGAACATCTGGGGTTGGTCTTCCATCAGCGCACGGGCGATTTCTTTCCAGCTGCGTTCCGCGGTCAGTGCCTCCAGTTCACCCGATTCGCTTAGTTGCCTCATCAGCGCCAGTGTCTCGGGGGCGACGGTGAAGCCCAGTCCTGCATAACGCGCGGCGAAGCGGGCAACGCGCAGAACGCGGAGCGGATCTTCGGCGAACGCGGGGGAAACGTGACGAAGCAGGCGAGCCTCGAGATCCCGCTGGCCATGGTAGGGGTCGGTCAGGTTCTGCTGATCGTCTTCGGCCATGGCGTTGATCGTCAGGTCACGACGAATCAGGTCTTCTTCGAGCGTGACTTCGGGGCTGGCGTGAAAGGTGAAGCCGCCGTAACCGCGCCCGCTTTTGCGTTCGGTGCGGGCGAGGGCGTATTCCTCACCGCTTTTGGGGTGAAGAAATACCGGAAAATCCGCACCCACCGGGCGAAAGCCCTTGGCGAGCATTTCTTCGGTGGTGGCGCCTACCACGACCCAGTCGATATCGGTGACAGGCCTGCCCAGCAGGCGATCGCGTACCGCACCACCGACTTTATAAATCTGCATAAAAAACCTCCGTTAGCCCGACAGAATAACCTTTGCGTCGAACTTCCGGAGGCCGAAACAGGATCAAAGATGAATGACAGCCAAGTCTAGCCGGCCGTAGTCTCCCTCGCCGTGTTCGCTTCTGGGTGGAACATGGTGGGTTTTCACCACCTGATCCCCTTGCAGGGTTTCCAGGTGAATGTCGAAGCCCCAGAGCCGATGCAGGTGCTTGAGCACTTCCTCGGTGGAATCGCCGAGCGGCTTGCGGTCGTGCTGCTGGTGACGCAGGGTCAGCGAGCGGTCCCCGCGCCGGTCGATGCTGTAGATCTGGATGTTGGGTTCGCGATTGCCCAGGTTGTATTGCGCCGCCAGGGTTTCGCGGATGGTTCGATAGCCCTCTTCGTCGTGGATCGCCGGAACCAGCAGATCATCCTTTTGGTCGTCATCGAGGATGCTGAACAGCTTCAGGTCGCGGATCACCTTGGGTGACAGGTACTGCAGGATGAAGCTCTCGTCCTTGAAGCTGCTCATGGCGAATTTGATGCTGGACAGCCAGTCTGTGCCGGCGATTTCCGGGAACCAGCGGTAGTCCTCTTCGGTAGGCTGTTCGCATATCCGCCGGATATCGCGATACATGGCAAAACCGAGGGTGTAGGGGTTGATTCCGCTGTAGTAGGGACTGTCGAAGCCCGGCTGGAACACCACGCTGGTATGGGACGTCAGGAACTCCATCATGAAGCCATCGGTGACCAGGCCTTCGTCATACAAGTCGTTCATCAAGGTGTAGTGCCAGAAGGTGGCCCAGCCTTCGTTCATCACCTGTGTCTGGCGCTGTGGATAAAAATACTGGGCGATCTTGCGCACGATCCGCACGATTTCACGTTGCCATGGCTCCAGCAGCGGGGCGTGTTTTTCGATGAAATACAGGATGTTTTCCTGAGGCTCGGCGGGGAAGCGTGCGTTGTCCTTGTCGCTGAATTTGTCCGCGCCTTTTGGAATGGTCCGCCACAAATCGTTGATCTGCTTTTGCAGATGTTCTTCCCGATCCTTCTGCCGACGGCGTTCTTCTTCGGCGGAAATCGGATAAGGGCGTTTGTAACGGTCGACCCCGTAATTCATCAGCGCATGGCAGGAATCGAGCAAGTCCTCTACCGCGTCGATACCGTGGCGTTCTTCGCACTGCATGATGTACTGCTTGGCGAACACCAGGTAATCGATGATCGAGCTGGCGTCGGTCCAGGTGCGGAACAGGTAATTACCCTTGAAGAAGCTGTTATGGCCATAGCAGGCGTGAGCCACCACCAGGGCCTGCATGCAGATGGTGTTTTCTTCCATCAGATAGGCGATGCAAGGGTCCGAGTTGATCACAATCTCGTAGGCCAGCCCCATCTGGCCGCGGCTGTAGGATTTTTCGGTACTTAGGAAGTGTTTGCCATAGGACCAATGGTGATAACCCAGGGGCATGCCCACAGAGGCGTAGGCGTCCATCATCTGTTCGGCAGTGATGACTTCGATCTGGTTGGGGTAGGTATCGAGCGCATAGCGGGCCGCGAGACGACTGATTTCGCGGTCGTAGGCCTGGATCAGCTCGAACGTCCATTCGGAGCCGGTGGAAATGGGTTGGCGCTTTTGCTCTTTGGCGGTCATGTCACTAACCTGCGCTGGAAGAGTTCACGGAAGACCGGATAGATATCCCCGGCCGAGACCAGTTGCTGCTGGGCAAAAGTGTCAGAGAAGGCTTCGGCGATGCGTTCGTACTCGAACCACAGGGCCTGGTGTTCGCGCGGGGTAATCTCTACATAAGTGTAGTACTGCACGAACGGCATGATCTGATTGATCAGAATGTCGCGGCAGATCGGCGAGTCGTCGTTCCAGTTATCGCCGTCGGACGCCTGGGCGGCATAGATATTCCACTCATTGCTCGGATAACGCTCGGCCATGATCTCCTGCATCAGTTTAAGGGCGCTGGAAACGATGGTACCGCCGGTTTCCCGGGAGTAGAAAAACTCCTCCTCATCCACTTCGCGGGCACTGGTGTGGTGGCGGATGAACACAACGTCGATTTTGTCGTAGTTCCGCTTGAGGAACAGGTACAGCAGGATGAAGAAGCGCTTGGCGATGTCCTTGGTCGCCTGGGTCATGGAGCCGGACACGTCCATCAGGCAGAACATCACTGCTTTGGAGCTCGGGTTCGGCTGTTTGATCAACAGGTTGTACTTGAGGTCAAAGGTGTCGAGAAATGGCACTCGGTGAATGCGCGCACTGAGCTTCTCGATTTCCGCTTCGAGTTCCTGGATGTCGCCGAAGTTGTCCGGCTCCTCCCGTCTAAGCCGGGCGAGCTCCTCTTTGACTTCGCGCAGTTTTGCCCGGCTGCTGCCGGACAGGGCGATTCGCCGGGCATGGGCCGAGCGCAGCGTACGGATAATGTTGATCCGTGACGGGTTGCCCTCGTTGCTGATGCCCGCGCGTACGGTCTTGAAGGTGTCGGTGCCGGTCAGGTGACGTTTGACCAGGTTAGGCAGTTCAAGGTCCTCGAACATGAATTCGAGGAATTCTTCCTGGGTGATCTGGAAGACGAACTCGTCCATCCCTTCACCCGAGTTACCGGCCTTACCGGGGCCTCTGCCGCCGCCACCTCCGGGCGGACGGGCAATGTGCTCGCCGCTGGTGAACTCCTTGTTGCCCGGGTGCACGATGGTCTGCTTGCCGCCCCGGCCATGGTGAAGCACCGGCTCGTCGATGTCGCGGCCGGGAATGCTGATTTGCTCGCCGTGTTCCATATCGGTAATGGAACGCCGGCCTACCGCCTCTTCGACGGCCTTTTTGATGTGATCACGGTAGCGCCGCAGAAACCGCTGACGGTTTACCGTGCTCTTGTTCTTGCCATTGAGACGTCGGTCGATCACATAGCTCATGACTGCTCCTTAGAAGCTGTCCTGAAAGGGGCGAGCGGTTATGCAGCATCGACCTGTGCCGAGGGATGTTCACGCTCCCCCAAGCGCTTCTGGATGCTGCCTGAACCTCGTTACCGACTTTCGAACACCTCCCAGAGGTCTGTGTAACAGAAAATGCGTACACAGGCCTCTGGCTAACGACAACCGGTCTGACCGGCAGCGGGTTACTGTGATTTTCTGACCCGCAAGTACCACTCGGACAGCAGTCGTACCTGTTTGTCGGTGTAGCCCCGCTCGACCATCCGTGTGACGAAGTCGTTGTGCTTCTGCTGGTCCTCTTTGCTGGCCTTGGCGTTGAAGCTGATGACCGGCAGAAGGTCCTCGGTGTTGGAGAACATTTTCTTCTCGATGACCACCCGCAGTTTTTCGTAGCTGAGCCAGGTTGGGTTCTTGCCGTTGTTGTTGGCACGGGCGCGCAGTACGAAGTTGACGATTTCGTTGCGGAAATCCTTCGGATTGCTGATGCCGGCCGGTTTCTCGATTTTCTCCAGTTCCTCGTTCAGGGCCACGCGGTTGAGGATCTCGCCGGTTTCCGGATCGCGGTATTCCTGATCCTGAATCCAGAAGTCGGCGTACAGCACATAGCGATCGAAGATGTTCTGGCCGTACTCGCTGTAAGACTCGAGGTAGGCAGTCTGGATCTCCTTGCCGATGAACTCGATGTAACGCGGCGCCAGGTACTCTTTCAGGAAGCGCAGATAGCGTTCGCGGGTCTCGGCCTGGAATTGTTCCTGTTCGATCTGCTGTTCCAGCACGTAGAGCAGATGCACCGGGTTGGCGGCGATTTCGTGCGGATCGAAGTTGAAGACCTTCGACAGGATCTTGAAGGCGAAGCGGGTCGACAGACCGTTCATGCCTTCGTCGACACCTGCTGCATCGCGGTATTCCTGGATCGACTTGGCCTTCGGATCGGTGTCCTTGAGGTTTTCGCCGTCATACACGCGCATCTTGGAGTAGATGTTGGAGTTTTCCGGCTCTTTAAGGCGCGAGAGCACGGTGAACTGAGCGAGCATTTTCAGCGTGTCGGGTGCGCAATGGGCCTTGGCCAGCGAGCTGTTGAACAGCAGCTTGTCGTAGATCTTCACCTCGTCGCTGACGCGCAGGCAATACGGCACTTTGACGATATAGATCCGGTCGATGAAGGCTTCGTTGTTCTTGTTGTTCCGGAAAGTGTGCCATTCCGATTCGTTGGAGTGGGCCAGCAGAATCCCGGTGAACGGAATTGCCCCCAAGCCTTCGGTGCTGTTGTAGTTGCCTTCCTGAGTGGCCGTCAGCAATGGGTGCAGCACCTTGATCGGTGCCTTGAACATTTCGACGAATTCCATCAGGCCCTGGTTGGCCCGGCACAGCGCGCCCGAATAGCTGTAGGCATCGGCGTCGTTCTGCGGGAACTCTTCCAGTTTGCGAATATCGACCTTGCCCACCAGTGCCGAGATGTCCTGGTTGTTTTCATCGCCCGGCTCGGTTTTCGCAACTGCAATCTGGTTGAGGATCGACGGGTAGAGTTTCACCACGCGGAACTGGCTGATGTCGCCGCCGAATTCGGCCAGGCGCTTGGTGGCCCATGGCGACATGATGGTGTTGAGGTAGCGCCGGGGAATGCCGAAGTCTTCCTCGAGGATCGCGCCATCTTCAGTGGCGTTGAACAGACCCAGGGGCGACTCGAAAACCGGCGAGCCCTTGATTGCGTAAAAGGGCACTTTCTCGATCAGCTGTTTGAGCTTTTCGGCCAAAGATGACTTACCGCCACCGACTGGGCCAAGCAGGTAGAGGATCTGTTTCTTTTCTTCCAGACCCTGAGCGGCATGGCGGAAATACGACACGATCTGGTCGATGCATTCTTCCATCCCGTGGAAGTCTTCAAAGGCCGGATAGCGGCGGATCACCTTGTTGGAAAAGATGCGCGACAGCCTCGAGTTGGTTGAGGTGTCGAGCAGTTCCGGTTCGCCGATGGCCAGCAATAGACGCTCGGCCGCGGAAACGTAGGCGCTGCGGTCCTTTTTGCACAGTTCCAGATACTCTTGCAGCGAGAGTTCTTCCTGGCGCGTGGACTCGAAGCGTTGTTGGAAGTGGCTAAAGATACTCATGACGTCACCTCGCTCGATACGTGGAGCCGACGCCGGATCACTCAGTCGATGCTGGCAGCAACCGAACAGGCAGTTGCTGTTTACCCCCCAGAACTCTTCCGGAGCTGACTACTCCGAAAGCTACTCCCGATGACCCGTGCGCCGGTGTACCGGCTCTCCCCTGTTTTGGATGGCCTGCGCTTAAGGATAGTTGGGAATTTGGGAGGTAAAGGCAAGATACGTAATTAGTTGTGGCAGACCGTTCGTCTGTAATCGCGCGAGCCCACGGGGGCCGGGGCTTGCGCATTACAAAATAATTATTCGGAAGTGCCTTGCGCCGTTTCCGAAGGATAGGTCGTACGCCACAGCTCAAAACCGCCGTCCATGCTGTAGACGTCGGAAAAGCCCTGGCTGATCAGATAAGCAGCTGCGCCCTGGCTGGAATTTCCGTGATAGCAGACCACTACCGTCGGCGCATCCAGATCGGCGCCCTGGATGAAAGCATGCAGAGAATGGTTGTCCAGATGCTTCGAACCGGTGATGTGCAGCGCGGCAAATGTTGCCGGGTCGCGGACATCGACCACCACCGCGCCTTGTTCGCGCAGGGCCTGGGCCTGTTCTGGGGGGATACGTTTGAATTCGCTCATGGCGGGCTCCTGTGGCTCGGCTGAAAGCGCAGTCTAGCGCGGGGCGCTGGCTGACGTTTGTTCGGGAATAGAGGTGGCGACTGCCGGTCGAAGGTGGCCATGGGCGTCGCATTTGCATTGCAGGCGCTCAAAGGTGTCGACATTCATCAGGGTCATGGCACCACCCCAGACGCAACCGCTGTCGAGGGCAAAGAGCCCCGGTTCGTTGCACTGGCCTTCGAGCGCCGCCCAATGGCCGAAGATGATCTTCAGGCCTTTGGTTTTACGCTCCTTGTGCGCGAACCACGGCGCATAGCCCGGCGGTGCGGTGTCGATGCCTTCCTTGCCCTTGAGGTCGAGTTTGCCGTCGCTGGTGCAAAAACGCATCCGGGTGAAATAGTTGGTGATGACTCGCAGGCGGGCGGCGCCTTTGAGGTCGCTATTCCATTTCACCGGCTCGTTGCCGTACATGCCGTCAAGGTAAGGCGCGAAGCGGTTGTCATCGTGCAGGGCTTCTTCGACTTCGGCGGCGCACTTCAAGGCTTTGCGCAGCGACCATTGCGGCGGGATACCGGCATGGACCAGGGCGATATCGCGTTGTTCATCGTAGTGCATGAGCTTTTGCTGGCGAACCCACTCCAGCAGGTCCGCGCTATCGGGTGCTTCGAGGATCTCGCGCAAGGTATCGGCTTTCTTCAGGCGCTCAATGTTTTGCCCGACGGCCAGCAAGTGCAGGTCATGGTTGCCGAGTACGCATACCAGCGACTCGCGGATGCCATAGAGGAAGCGCAGGGTTTCCAGCGACTGTGGGCCACGGTTGACGAGATCACCCACCAGCCACAGGCGATCTCGGGCAGGGTCGAAGGCCACTTGCTTGAGCAGGCATTTGAGCGGTTCAAGGCAACCTTGGACATCACCGACGGCATACGTCGCCATCAGTGCAACGCCCCTGGGACCGCCAGACGGAACGGCGCGATGATGGCGTCGAAGTGCTTACCGTCTTCGGCGAGCATCTGGTAGGTGCCCTGCATCGTGCCGACCTTGGATGTCATGACGGTGCCGCTGCTGTACGTGTGGCTCTTGCCCACCTCGATCAACGGCTGCTGGCCGACGACGCCCGCACCGCGAACCTCCTCGACATGGCCGTCACCGTCGGTGATGACCCAATGCCGTGAAAGCAGTCTGGCGGGTAGCAGGCCATTGTTTTGCACGGTGATGGTGTAGGCGAAGGCAAAGCGGTCTTGCTCGGGTTGCGATTGTTCTGCCAGATAGCGGGTGACGACGCTGACGTCGACCTGGTAACGAGGATCGGACATGCAAAAGGCCTTAGAAACGAAGCGGAACGCGGGGCGTAGCTGATAGAACTCAGTCTAGGCCAAGTATCGGGTAGTAAACCAGAGTGGCGTCCTACCCGATAGCGCTCATCGCCTGTCAGTCAGTGGCAGGCTTTTGTAGGGCTTGTTCACTGAGCTTGTCGGCCAGGCGTACGAAGGCGGCCAGGTCGAGTTGCTCGGGGCGCAAGCTGCCATCGACGCCGGCAGCTTCGATTTCGGCATTGCTCAGCAAAAGTTTCAGTGTGTTGCGCAGGGTCTTGCGGCGCTGGTTGAAGGCTTCACGCACAACGCGCTCCAGCAGGCGATGATCCTTGGCCGGGTGCGGCAGTACCGCGTGGGGCACCAGGCGCACGATCGCGGAGTCGACTTTCGGCGGAGGATTGAACGCGCCCGGGCCGACGTTGAACAGATGCTCGACCCGGCAATGGTACTGAACCATGATCGACAGGCGACCCCAGTCACCGCCACCCGGACCCGCCGCCAGACGTTCGACCACTTCCTTTTGCAGCATGAAGTGCATGTCGCGAATCAGGTTGGCGTTGTTCAGCAGATGAAAGATCAGCGGCGTCGAGATGTTGTACGGCAGGTTACCGACCACTCGCAGGCTGTTTGGCGCAGCGTTCAGGCTGTTGAAGTCGAACTTCAGCGCGTCACCCTGATGCAGGTTGAAGTTGCTCTTGCCGGCGAACTGCTGATTGAGAATCGGGATCAGGT
Source organism: Pseudomonas sp. URMO17WK12:I6 (assembly GCF_003253625.1). NCBI lineage: Bacteria > Pseudomonadati > Pseudomonadota > Gammaproteobacteria > Pseudomonadales > Pseudomonadaceae > Pseudomonas > Pseudomonas sp. URMO17WK12:I6. The sequence continues at coordinate 33,622 of NZ_QKYZ01000001.1, read as the reverse complement.
CCTTGTCCAGCTCTACGACGTCCAGTTGAGCGCCGCTGTTGAGCAGGCCGGCGGTCAATGCACCCTGGCCCGGACCGATTTCCAGCAGGCGGTCTTCAGGTTTGGCGTGAATGGAGCGCAGGATGCGATCGATAACGCCGGCATCGTGCAGGAAGTTCTGGCCGAAGCGCTTGCGCGCCCGGTGTTGGTAATGCTCGGTCATAAACGGGTCTCGGCCATCTGGTAGGCGGTTTCCAGGGCGACTTGCAGGCTGCCGGTGTCGATGTTGCCGCTGCCGGCCAGGTCCAGGGCGGTGCCGTGGTCGACCGATGTGCGGATGATCGGCAAGCCGAGGGTCACGTTGACTGCCGCGCCGAAGCCTTTGTATTTCAGCACAGGCAAGCCCTGGTCGTGGTACATCGCCAGCACCGCGTCGCAGTGCTCCAGATATTTGGGGGTAAATAGAGTGTCGGCGGGCAGGGGGCCGCGAAGGTCCATGCCCTCGCCGCGCAGGCGCTCTAATGTAGGTTCGATGATGTCGATTTCTTCATGGCCCAGATGACCGCCTTCACCGGCGTGCGGGTTGAGCCCGCAAACCAGGATGCGTGGCTGGGCGATGCCGAATTTTTCTTTCAGGTCGGTGTGCAGGATCCGCGTGACCCGCTCCAGCCGCTCCGGCGTGATCGCGTCGGCAATCTCGCGAAGAGGCAGGTGAGTGGTGACCAGCGCCACGCGCAAACCGCGGGTGGCGAGCATCATCACCACTTGCGCGGTGTGGGTCAGGTCAGCGAGAAACTCCGTGTGCCCGGAAAAGGCGATCCCGGATTCGTTGATCACGCCCTTGTGCACCGGCGCGGTGATCATGCCGGCGAAATGCCCATCCAGACAGCCCTGGCCAGCACGGGTCAGGGTTTCCAGAACGAAAGCCGCATTGGCTTTGTCCAGTTGCCCGGCGGTGACCTTGGCGTTGAGGGGCGTATCCCACACATACAGGCTGTTGGCGGGTGCAGGAGCATCCGGCCAGCTGTCCGGCGTTACCGGCAGCAGATCGACAACCACGCCCAGCTGCGCGGCCCGCTCAAGGAGCAGGTCGCGGCTGGTAATGGCAATCAGGGGATGTGGCTGGGCTTGCGAGGCGAGCAGCAGGCACAGGTCGGGACCTATGCCGGCTGGTTCGCCGGGGGTCAGCGCGAAACGCTTGGGTTTCACTGCGCTGCCTGGTCTGCACCAGGGAGTTTGATTTCTACGTACGCTTCGTCACGGATCTGACGCAGCCAGGTTTGCAGCTCTTCGTCGTATTTGCGGTTACGCAGTACGGTCATCGCTTGCTGCTCACGGGCCTGGGCGGTGCTGTCGGTGGCGCGGCGGCCAAGAACTTCCAGTACGTGCCAGCCATATTGGGTCTTGAACGGCTTGGACAGCTGACCTTGGGGGGTCTTGGCCATCACTTCGCGGAATTCAGGCACCAGCGCGTTCGGGTCGATCCAGTTCAGGTCGCCACCGTTGAGGGCGGAACCCGGATCCTCCGAGAAGCTTTTCGCCAGCTCGCCGAAATCTTCGCCCGCTGCGATACGGGTATAGAGCGACTGAGCCAGGGCCTTGGTTTTTTCTTCGTCGCGAATCGGACTCGGTTTGACCAGGATGTGCCGCACGTGGACTTCGTCACGCACCTGGGATTCGCCGCCACGCTTGTCGAGGATCTTCAGGATAATGAAGCCGCCCGGTGTGCGCATTGGTTGGGTCACGTCGCCAACGGCCATGGTGCCGAGCAAACGATCGAACGGAGGTGGCAGTTGAGCGGCTTTACGCCAGCCCATGTCGCCGCCTTCCAGCGCGGTTTCGCTGGCGGACTTGGCGATTGCCAACTGACCGAAGTCAGCGCCTTGCTTGAGTTGCTGGTAAACCGCGTCGGCTTGCTTGGCGGCATTCTGAATCGCGTCGGAGTTGGCGCTTTCCGGCGTAGGAATCAGGATGTTGGCCAGGCGGAACTCTTCGGACAGCTGCATTTTGCCCAGATCGGATGCCAGGAAGTTCTTCACTTCCTGCTCGGACACCTGGATGCGCTCCGCCACACGGCGCTGACGCACACGGCTGATGATCATTTCACGGCGGATCTGGTCACGGGCATCGTCATAAGACAGGCCGTCGCGAGCCAAAGCGGCGCGGAATTGTTCGATCGACATGTTGTTGCGCTGGGCAATGGTGCCGACAGCCTGGTTCAGCTCTTCATCGGTAATGCGGATGCCGGAACGCTCGCCGATCTGCAATTGCAGGTTTTCGACGATCAGACGCTCGAGCACCTGCTGATCCAGTACGCCGGTAGGCGGTACGGCAGCACCGCGTTTGGCGATGGTTTGCTGAACTTCGTGAACGCGCCGGTCCAGTTGGCTCTGCATGACCACGTCATTGTCGACGATGGCCACCACTTTATCGATGGACTGTACCGCGGCGTTGGCCGCGGTACCCAGGAACAGCGCGCCCAGCATCAGCGGGCGCAGACAATCAGAAAGCTTGGTCTTCACGTTCACGATAACCTTGGATGCCTTTGTCGAGGAAACTCTCTACTTTGGCGCCGGTGAGGCCGCCGAGTCCCTTCAGAACAATTTGGAGGAAGACGCCGTGGTCGCCTTTTTCGTTTTGTGGAGCTTCCTGACTGAATTCGTCATAGGAAACCCAGTAACGGTTGATCAGGCGTAGTTTCCAGCAGCAGTTGTCGTACTCGAAACCACCAAAGGCTTCCAGGGTACGGTTGCGGTTGTAGTCATACTGCCAGCGGCTGATGGCGTTCCATTGCGGCACGATCGGCCAGATCACCGAGAAGTCGTGCTGTTTGATCTTGTAGTAGTCCTTCACGTAGCCAGGTTGGCCCGGGGTGCCGTAATCGCCACCGCCCACCGACCATTTACCGGTGTTCTGGTCATAACGGACCTGGTCATTGCGATAGCGATAGCCGGCGTTGATGACCTTGTTCGGGTTGTCTTCAGGCTGGTAGTGGAACATCGCGCTGCCCGAGCGAGGGCTGCGGCTGTCCGGGTCCCAGTTGTAGTCGGCCGTGGTACGCCAGTCGCGGTTCCAGCGGTATTCGTATTCCAGTGCATATGGCGAAACGTTGGCCTTGGCATCGTCACGATCATCGAAAGCAATGCCTGGCAGTTGGACTTTACGGTCCTTGAAGTACAAGGCCTGGCCGACGCTGATGCGTTGACGTTCGAAACCATTGTCTTCGATCCAGCGGCTGGTCACGCCCAGGGACAGTTTGTTCTCGTCGCCGACACGGTCGGAGCCGGAGAAGCGGTTGTCACGGAAGAGCGACGCGTAATTGAAGGTGTATTCGCTGGTGTCGAACACTGGAATATCCTTCTGGTCTTCCTCAGGTACATAGAGGTAGAACAGACGCGGTTCCAGGGTCTGACGGTAGTTTTTTCCGAACCAGGAAGTGTTGCGGTCAAAGTAAAGACCGCTGTCGATGCTGGCGATCGGTACCCCACGGTTCTGGTTGCTGCTGAATGTGCCGTTGAGCCTGTCCTGCTCCGCGCTTTGCGAAGCGATTTCGCTTTTGCCCCGGCCGTCCAGATCCAGTTGATACTGTGTGTACTGGTACTTGAGCGATGGCTTGAAGAAACCATAGGTCCAGTACAGCGGCAGGCTGACACCTGGTTTGAGATTCAAACGGTCGCCGTTGGCGCGTGCCAGACCAAAGATGTTGTTATCCAGACGTGACTCAGTGGTAATCCCGTCCTGCTGGACGAATGTTCCAGTCTTCAGATCCCGGTCAAATCGAACGATCTCTGTCTCGTAATCGAAGTCCAAACCTTCCGGATGATACGGCAGCTGACCATTAAAGGTGATCTGCGGCAAACGGTCATACGGCGTGATGTTCGAAACGGTCGCCAGCTGATAGGCCTGGGCGTTCAAGCGAGCGGTGTAGCTGTCGCCACGATAGGTGACAGAGCCCTGCTGGTTCACGTAGTCAGCGCTTTTCACGCCAATCTGGTCAGTCTGCAGATCCTGGAAGTAATACGGATCGCTGATCTTGGTGTAGTCAACCTGCGTAAAGACGCGCGAGTCGAGGCCACCCTTGTGCTGCCAGTTGTACATGTAGCGGTTTTTTTCGTAGTCGGTCTGCTTGCTGCGTTCGGTATCTTCGTCGTTGAGGTAGGCGGCGCCGAACTGACCTTCGCTGGACTTGGTCAGGTAGCGGAATTCGCCTTCCATCAACAAACCGTGCTTGTCCATGTAGCGCGGGTACAACGTGGCGTCGTAGTTTGGCGCCAGGTTGAAGTAGTACGGAGTGACCAGCATGAAGCCGGTATCGCTGCCGGTACCGATGGTCGGCGGCAGGAAGCCGGACTGGCGACGGTCATCGATCGGGAAATAGATGTACGGCGTGTACAGAACCGGAATGTCCTTGACCCGCAACGTCACGTTGGTCGCGGTACCGAAACCGGTGGCCGGGTTCAAGGTGATGTTGTTGCCCTTGAGCTGCCAGGCGTTGCTGTTCGGTTCGCACGTGGTGTATGTACCATCCTTGAGGCGGATGATCGCGTTCTCGGCACGTTTGGCATATAGCGCGTTACCGCGGATACGCGACTTGTGCATCACGTACTCGGCGTTGTCGACCTTGGCTTCACCGGTGTCGAGCTGTACGTCGGCGTGATCGCCGACGATCAGCGCGCCATTGTCGCGAATGCGCACGTTGCCGGCCAGTTCGCCACGGCTCTCGGCCTGGTACAGGTTCGCTTCGTCGGCTTCGACCTGCATGCTGCCCTGACGCATGACCACGTCACCGGCCAGGGTCGCGACCTGCTCTTCCTGCTTATAGCGGGAGGCCTTGGCGCCGATAAAGGTTGGAGCGTCACTTTTATTCGTCTTGTCGTTCATGCCAGGACGAATCGGTTCGATATAGGAACCAGAGCAGTAAGGACCGGTTTCGGCCAATTGCGCTGCGGTGAGCTTCTCGCGCGGAACCCAGTCGAGGTGGCTGTAGTCTTCACTACGCGACTTCAGGCCGCGGCCCTTGGACTCGGTAACCAGCACAGGCTTGGCACCGGTGTCTTCGCTGGAGGCGGTGCCTGCCGGGGTTTCTCCAGTAGCGGAAACTGCGCTGCCTTCATGCACGGGGCGCGGCGGCAATGCAGCGGCCGGTGCCTTTGGCGCACAGTCCCAGGCACCCGAAGCAGATACTGAGCAGTCATACTGTTCCGCGGCGACCACGAACGACGTGGCCAGGGGTTGCAGGGCCAGCAGACTGCCGGTAACCAACAACGGAAATTTTTTACGAAACGCGGGGGATTTCAATGCCATCTTATTAGTCCGGGCTTCCTGCGTGCCATCTGCCCGCGGTGTGGGCCGCACGCCTCTCGATGGTCTGAAAAAGATGCTGGATAATAAAGCATGACCCGCTTGACGGCTAGCGCCGTCGGAGACCCTTGCAATGCCTGACCAAGATGTACGCTTGCAACACCTGAAAGTTTGGCTCGATGAACAGTTGGCTATCCTCTTTGCAGAACAAGGTTGGGGCGTCGTGCCCCCGGCCACGTTGACCGCGGCCAGTAGCGACGCGAGTTTTCGGCGCTATTTCCGCTGGGAAGGCGCAGGCAGAAGTTTCGTCGTGATGGACGCGCCACCGCCCCAGGAAAACTGCAAACCCTTTGTGGATATCGCTTTTCTGCTGGCGAAATCCGGCATAAACGTGCCGAAAATTTATGCCGAGGACCTCGAGCGCGGTTTCCTTTTGCTCAATGACTTGGGCAACAAGACTTATCTGGACGTGATCGACAGCGAAAATGCCGACGATTTGTTCAAGGATGCCCTGCAAGCGTTGTTGGCTTTCCAGCAATTGCCGATGGTGGCGCCGCTGCCGAGTTATGACGTGGCGCTGCTGCGTCGCGAACTCGAACTGTTCCCCGAGTGGTACGTGAAGCGCGAACTGGGTATCGAGTTCGATGCTGCGCAGCAGGTGCTCTGGCAGCAGGTCAGCGACCTGCTGATCGACAGCGCTCTGGCTCAGCCTAAAGTCCTGGTGCATCGCGACTACATGCCGCGCAACCTGATGATCAGCGAGCCGAATCCCGGCGTGCTGGATTTCCAGGACGCGGTCTACGGGCCGGTGACTTATGACGTGACCTGCCTGTTCAAGGACGCCTTCCTCAGCTGGCCTGAAGAACGCGTACGCGGCTGGCTGGAGGATTACTGGCAGCAAGCCGGTGCGCTCGACATCCCGGTTCAGCCGGACTTTGAAGACTTTCTGCGCGCCAGCGACCTGATGGGCGTGCAGCGTCACTTGAAAGTCATCGGCATCTTCGCCCGCATTTGCCATCGCGACGGCAAGCCACGCTATCTCGGCGATGTGCCGCGTTTCTTTGCTTATATAGACGCGGTCATTGCCCGTCGTCCTGAACTGGCCGAGCTGGATGTGTTGCTGGCCAGTCTGCGTGCTGGAGTGAAGGCATGAAGGCAATGATTCTGGCGGCGGGTAAAGGCGAGCGCATGCGTCCGCTGACCCTGACCACGCCAAAACCGCTGGTTCGCGCCGGCGGAGCACCCTTGATCGAGTATCACCTGTACGCGCTGGCGGCGGCAGGGTTTACCGAGATCGTGATCAACCATGCCTGGCTCGGTCAGCAGATCGAAGATTATCTGGGCGATGGCTCGAAATATGGCGTGAGCATTCAGTATTCACCGGAAGGTGAACCGCTGGAAACCGGTGGTGGTATTTTCCGCGCGTTGCCGTTGTTGGGTGATGAGGCTTTTGTGGTGGTCAATGGCGACATCTGGACCGACTACGACTTCAGCGTGTTGCACCAGCCCATCGTCGGGCTCGCCCATTTGATCCTGGCGGACAACCCGGCGCATCACCCGAACGGGGATTTCACCCTGGTCGATGGCCATGTGCAGGACGGTCAGCCGGGTACCTCAACCCTGACCTACAGCGGCATCGCCGTGCTGCACCCGCAGCTGTTTGACGGTTGCTCGGCCGGGGCCTTCAAGCTTGCGCCATTGTTGCGCAAAGCCATGGCCGATGGACAAGTGACGGGCGAGCGCCTGAATGGACATTGGGTGGATGTCGGCACTCACGAGCGCCTGGCTGAAGTAGAAACCTTGATAGAAGCGAGACGCTGACATGTTGTGGCCAGGGACTCTGATTGGAGCCGGAGCGGGCTTTGCCATAGCCAGCATTCCGGGGGCCATGCTCGGTGCTTTATTGGGACAGGCGCTGGATCGGCGCTTGCACCTGCAGAGCTGGGCGCATTTATGGGAAAAATTCGGTGGCCGCTCGGTGCTGCGCAACGATGAACTGCTGTTCGTGTTACTGGGCCGATTGGCCAAGAGTGATGGGCGGGTAGTGGATGGCCACATTCAGCAGGCGCGACAGGAAATGCGTGCGCTGGAGATGACCGAGTCGGCGCAACGTCGGGCGATAGCGGCGTTCAACCGCGGCAAGTCGGGGCGTGATCGGTTGCGTGGCTATCTGCGACGCTTGAGTGCTCAGCCCCATGCCGCGGAAGGCGTGTTGCGTGCCTGTTGGCGGATGGTCTGGGCCGATGGCCGCGCCGGTAGCAGCGAGCGCGAACTGATTGCCCAGTGGGGCAAATGGTTGGGCTGGACGCCGCAACAGGTACAGGCACTGGCGAGTGACTACGAGCCGAAGCGACCATTGGTCAGCAGCGCGATTACGTATCAGGACGCCTTGCGGCTATTGGGCGTGTCGGCGACCAGCGAGCCAGCACAGATCAAACGCGCCTATCGACGCCTGCTCAGTCGCCATCATCCGGACAAGATTGCCGGCAGCGGTGCGACGGCGTTGCAGGTTCGTGAGGCGACGGACAAGACTCGTGAATTGCACAACGCCTACACGTTGATTCGTGAACGGCGGGACTTTCGATAGCAGGGCAGAGTTGTGTCGCCCGCGAATGGGGCGACGCGATCCATCAGTCCGCCGCAGGCTGCGGATTCAACCATCCCCGCACCCGGCGAACCAACTGCTCTTGCTCAGCCTTGGCATTGCCCGGCAGTGCCTTGAGCGAGACCTGGCTGAACGCCGATGTCTTCAAGCGTTTATTGGCCTGCAAGCGTTCCAGTGCCGCGTTGCGATCCAGTGGTTTGTCCATATAGAAGATGTCGGCAGTCGGCAGCTTGATCGTCGGCGTCAACTCGGCAAGCTCAGGCTTCGCCGTAACAGGCGTCTGGGCGGCGACCATCACGAACTTCTCGACTTGCGATGGCTGCTTCTCGCTCAGATAGCGCGCGGCCCAGTAAGCGCCGGTGCCATGCCCCAGCACGACGACTTTGCGAGCGCTTTGCTGTTCGGCATAAGCGATGGCCGCGTCGATGCGGGCGAAAATTCGCTCGGCGTCGGCTTTGGCGTGTTCTTCGGTGGTTTCGGCGATAGCCTTGTCGGCCACCTCCGCTTCGCCGCCGGCGGCCTGTTCGATGGGCGCCGCGGTGGTCGAGTCTTTGTTGCCGGTATCAGGCGCTTTGGGCCCTGGCGCCACTTCGACGACACGTGGCGCAATGGCTTCGCTTTGCAGGTCCGGCAAGGTGATACTCAGGCTGCTCCACTCGGCGTCCGGCAATTGGCGGCGCAACGGGCTGATCGCTTGCGGCCAGTCAACGGTTTCGCCGGCACCCGGGATGATAATCACCGCGCCTTTGGGGTCGGCGGTATTGGCCGGCTTCCACAGGGCGAGAAAACTGTCGGTACCGGCTTGCAGTTGCTGCTGTTCCTGCGCAGGAATTTGTCGCTCAAGTGCCGTCGATTCTTCCTGGCTACGCTCAAGCAGCGGCTGGCGTTCGACCGGTTTTTCTTCGGCGGGCTTTTCCGCAGTGGCAGGTGCCGGGTCGGCCGCCTCGACGGAAAAGGCGCACGGCAGGATCAGCGACAGGCACAATGCTGGCAGTGCCAGGCGGTAGACAGGGGGCATCGGATATTCCAGGCCAGAAGTTAATTCCGGCAGCCTAATGGGTTGGTCAGTATTTGTCAGTGTGTGAGACTTCGATGATGCATTTTCGCTGCCTGTGGGTTATCGGCTGTTTGTGGTTTCCCTTGATGGGCTGGGCGGCTCCCGCGCCACCGGCGCATGTCGTGTCATTGTCTTCGGCGCAACAGCAATGGCTGGCGCAGCATGAAGAGTTGCGGGTCGGGGTTGTATTGCAAGTGCCCTATGCCCAATACGATCGCCGCTTGCAGCGCCTGTCCGGGGTCAACATCGAGTTGATGAAGTGGCTGGCCAAGTCGCTCAAGGTCGAGCTGAGCTGGCGTAATTATCCTGATCTTGCGCAACTGGAAACCGCCGCGCGCGAAGGCGATATCGATATCGCGCCGGGGCTGACCCAAACCCCCGCCGGTTTACGACTCTGGCAATTTTCCGATCCGTACATGCGGGTGCCGCAACTGGTGGTCAGCGACCAGAAGAGCACCGGTGTGGTGGAGCTGGAAAAACTCGACAGTCAGACCCGCGTCGCCGTGCGCATGCCCAGCGTCACCGCCGATTTCTTGCGTAGTACCTATCCGCATTTGAACCTGCAGGGCGTGCCTCTGGAGCGCCAGGCGCTGCAACTGTTGTTGAGTCAGCAGGCCGGTTACGCGGTGGTCGATGAAGCGCAATTCGGGCGTCTGTCAGCCGAACCCGAGTTTGCCGGGCTGGCCGTGGTGGGCGACATCGGTTTCCCGCAACTGTTGCGAGTGGCCACGCGTCGGGACTGGCCGGAGTTGGCCGGCATCGTCGAAAACGCGCTGCGCGCGATTCCGGCCAAAGACCTCGAGCGACTGCACGATCAATGGCTGCAACCCAAGTACCCGCGGCTGTCCGATTCACCGGTTTTCTGGAAAAACCTCTGCCTGCTGTTGCTGGTGTTATTGCTGAGCAGCATGGCCATTGTGTTCTGGCAGCGTCGTCAGCAACACAGTCTGGAGCAACGTTTGCTGGCGGCGCGCGAAGACATTGCCCTGCGCGAGGCCAGCGAAGAAGCCTTGCGTCTCACGCAGTTTTCCATCGATCAAAGCACCGTCGGCATCCTTTGGGTCAACTGGGACAGCCATGTGCGCTACGCCAACCGTGCCGCCGAAAGTATGCTCGGCTATCCGGCGGGCGGGATCATTGATCGACCCTTGATCGATTTCGAGCCCGGTTTGCACATGGACCGCTGGCTGAGCCTGTGGAAACGCGCCCGGGCCAGTGAGGAAGGGCCGCTAAGTTTCGAAACCAATTGTGTGCGGGCCGATGGCAGTATTCTGCCGGCGGATGTCTCGTTGAGCTTCCTGCGTTTTCGCGAGGGCGAATACCTGGTGGTTTACCTCAATGATGTCACCGAGCGTCGTCGCGCCCTGGCCGCCTTGCAGGAAAGTGAAGCACGGCTGCAGGGGATCGCCGCCAACGTCCCCGGGCTGGTCTTTCGTCTGGAGCGCGCGCCAGTGACCGGGCAGATCGACTTTGCCTACATCAGTGAAGGCAGCGAGAGCCTGGTGGGCTACTCGCCCGCCACCCTGGCCCATCGTGACAAAGGCCTGCGCAGCCTGGTGCATCCGGATGACAAGGCCAGTTATCACCAGACCCAGGACCATGCACTGGACACCGACAGCGACTGGTCGTGGCAGGGACGGATTCTGACCCGTCAGGGCGAACAACGCTGGGCTGAGATCAAGGCCATTACCCGCCGACTGGAAGACGGCGCCTATGTCTGGGACGGGATCGTCTGGGACATCACCGAGAGCAAGCGCATCGAGCTGGAGCTGGCCAGCTCCCGTGAGCAGTTGCGCGAGTTGTCTGCCCACCTGGAAAGCGTGAGGGAAGAGGAGAAGGCGCGGATTGCCCGGGAAGTTCACGACGAGCTGGGGCAGATGTTGACGGTGTTGAAGCTGGAAACGTCCATGTGCGAGTTGGCGTACGCGCAGCTCGATCCGGGCCTGCACGAGCGCTTGAACAGCATGAAGCGTTTGATCGCGCAGCTGTTTCAACTGGTGCGTGATGTGGCCACGGCGCTGCGGCCACCGATTCTCGATGCCGGGATCGCCTCGGCCATCGAGTGGCAGGCCCGACGGTTCGAGGCGCGCACGCATATTCCGTGTCTGGTACAAGTGCCGGATAATTTGCCGGTGCTCAGCGATGCCAAGGCCATCGGCCTGTTCCGCATCCTTCAGGAAGCGCTGACCAATGTCATGCGCCACGCCCAGGCGCATACTGTTGAACTGACGCTGGCCCTTGAGGGCGATGAACTTTGTCTGACTGTCAGCGATGATGGCGTAGGATTTGTCGCTGCGCCTGGCAGGCCGACATCCTTCGGTGTGGTTGGCATGCGTGAGCGGGTGTTGATCATGGGCGGGCAATTGTCGCTTGAGAGTGAGCCGGGGGAGGGCACGACCCTGACGGTGCGAGTGCCGCTGGATGAAGCCTGATGGTTTTGTGTTGTTTGAGCTGGCGCCTTTGCAGGCAAGCCTGCGATAGATCTTGGTTCTGACATAAGAAGAATGGAGAAGAACGTGATCCGTGTATTGGTAGCCGAAGACCACACCATCGTTCGCGAAGGCATCAAGCAATTGATCGGCCTGGCCAAGGACTTGCTGGTGGTCGGGGAGGCGAGCAACGGCGAGCAGTTGCTCGATACCTTGCGCCATGTTCCCTGCGAAGTGGTGTTGCTGGACATCTCCATGCCCGGGGTCAACGGCCTGGAGGCGATCCCGCGGATTCGCGCCATGAGCAATCCGCCGGCGATTCTGGTGCTGTCGATGCACGACGAAGCGCAGATGGCCGCTCGGGCGTTGAAGGTCGGCGCGGCGGGTTACGCGACCAAGGACAGCGATCCGGCATTGTTGCTGACGGCGATTCGCAAGGTCGCGGCGGGCGGGCGCTACATCGATCCGGACCTGGCCGACCGCATGGTTTTCGAAGTCGGCCTGACCGACACACGGCCGCTGCATTCGCTGCTGTCGGAGCGTGAATTCTCGGTATTCGAACGCCTGGCCCAGGGCGCCAACGTCAACGACATCGCCCAGCAACTGGCCTTGAGCAGCAAAACCATCAGTACCCACAAGGCGCGGCTGATGCAGAAACTCAACATCACCTCCTTGGCCGAACTGGTGAAGTACGCGATGGAACACAAACTCCTGTGATCCACACGACCCGCTGATTCACTGCAAATACCTGTGCGAGCGTGCATGTCCAATTACGACATGCCCGCAAAGCCGCTTTTACCGGTTCCTGTGGCTTGCAGCTCACCGTCTGTCGCCATCAAGAATCGACATATCCATCCCCGCCATCCTTGTAGGGCAATCCCTACCCCCAACCTTCCATCCGGCTGAGGCGATTCTCTCCTGCGCCCCGATTTGCGCGGCTCCCAGCGTCCACTAGGCTTAGTCCACAGCAGTCATCAATAACAAAGGTGTGGGTATGAGCCAGGTTGATTCAAGTGCAGGGGCCAGCGATATTCTGGTCAGCTTTCGTGGAGTGCAAAAGAGCTACGACGGCGAGAACCTGATCGTCAAAGACCTCAACCTGGAAATTCGCAAAGGCGAATTCCTGACCTTGCTCGGGCCGTCCGGTTCCGGCAAAACCACCAGTCTGATGATGCTCGCCGGCTTCGAAACGCCGACCGCCGGGGAGATTCAACTGGCCGGGCGTTCCATCAACAACGTGCCACCGCACAAGCGCGACATCGGCATGGTGTTCCAGAACTACGCGTTGTTTCCGCACATGACCGTGTCCGAGAACCTGGCGTTCCCGCTGACCGTGCGCGGCTTGAACAAGAGCGACGTCAGTGACCGGGTCAAGCGTGTGCTGAGCATGGTTCAGCTCGATACTTTCGCCCAGCGCTATCCGGCGCAACTGTCCGGCGGTCAGCAGCAGCGTGTGGCCCTGGCCCGTGCCCTGGTGTTCGAACCGCAACTGGTGCTGATGGACGAACCCCTCGGCGCACTGGACAAACAACTGCGTGAACACATGCAGATGGAAATCAAACACCTGCACCAGCGCCTCGGCGTGACCGTGGTCTACGTGACCCACGACCAGGGCGAAGCCCTGACCATGTCCGACCGCGTCGCCGTATTCCACCAGGGCGAGATCCAGCAGATCGCGCCACCGCGCACGCTCTACGAAGAGCCGAAAAATACTTTCGTCGCCAACTTCATCGGCGAGAACAACCGCCTCAACGGCCGCTTGCATAGCCACACCGGTGATCGCTGCGTGGTCGAGCTCGGTCGCGGTGAAAAGGTTGAAGCACTGGCGGTCAACGTCGGCAAGACCGGCGAACCCGTCACGCTGTCGATTCGTCCGGAGCGCGTGAGCCTCAATGGCTCGAGCGAGTCCTGTGTCAACCGCTTCTCGGGAAGGGTGGCGGAATTCATCTATCTGGGCGACCACGTCCGGGTTCGCCTGGAAGTCTGCGGCAAGACCGACTTCTTCGTGAAACAACCGATTGCCGAGCTCGATCCTGCGCTGGCTGTCGGCGACGTGGTACCGCTTGGCTGGCAGGTCGAACACGTTCGCGCGCTCGACCCACTTCTAGAGGCGCATTGATCGCCCCCTGCTTCACCAACACCAACCCTGCACGTGGAGAGAACAATAAATGTTGAGATCCCTGAAATTCACCGCCCTGGTCGTCGGCATGATCGGCGCGGCGCACGCGATGGCGGCTGGCCCGGACCTGACCGTGGTGTCCTTTGGCGGGGCGAACAAGGCGGCGCAGGTCAAAGCCTTCTACGCACCATGGGAAGCGGCGGGCCACGGCAAAATCGTCGCTGGCGAATACAACGGCGAAATGGCCAAGGTCAAAGCCATGGTCGACACCAAGAGCGTGTCCTGGGACCTGGTGGAAGTTGAATCGCCGGAACTGTCCCGTGGTTGCGACGAAGACATGTTCGAGCAGCTTGATCCGAAGCTGTTCGGCAAGTCTGAAGACTACGTCAAAGGCGCTATCCAGCCTTGCGGCGTGGGCTTCTTCGTGTGGTCGACCGTGCTGGCCTACAACGCTGACAAGCTGAAAACCGCTCCGACCAGTTGGGCTGATTTCTGGGACACCAAGAAATTCCCGGGCAAGCGCGGCCTGCGCAAAGGCGCCAAGTACACCCTGGAATTCGCACTGATGGCTGACGGCGTTGCGCCGAAAGACGTCTACAAAGTGCTGGCCGGCAAAGATGGCCAGGACCGCGCGTTCAAGAAACTCGATGAACTCAAGCCAAGCATCCAGTGGTGGGAAGCCGGCGCACAACCGCCGCAATACCTCGCCTCCGGTGACGTGGTCATGAGCTCGGCCTACAACGGCCGGATCGCCGCGGTACAAAAAGAAAGCAACCTGAAAGTGGTGTGGAACGGCGGCATCTACGACTTCGACGCGTGGGCGATTCCAAAAGGTCTGGACAAGACCCGTGCCGAAGCTGCGAAGAAATTCATCGCCTTCTCGGTACAGCCGCAACAGCAGAAGACCTACTCGGAAAACATCGCCTACGGCCCGGCCAACACCCAGGCAGTGCCATTGCTGTCCAAGGATGTCCTGAAAGACATGCCGACCACCCCGGAAAACATCGCCAACCAGGTGCAGATCGACGTCAGCTTCTGGGCTGACAACGGCGAGCAACTGGAGCAGCGCTTCAATTCCTGGGCTGCCAAGTAACCACAACACTGTGGGCTTGCCTCTCCTACAGGGGCTGATGTGTAGCTAACAAGAACAGAGGTGGCCTCCCAGTTATGGAGTGCCACCCTCTGTAACGATCAAAGATTTCCGGAGTACGCCATGGCTATCGCCGTTCCCGTGAACGCGGGCACCGACCCCACCTTGAAGCAGCGGCTAAAGCACGCCGAGCGAATCAACCGCTGGAAAGCACAAGCCTTGATCGCGCCGTTGGTGCTGTTTCTGTTGCTGGTGTTCCTGGTGCCGATCGTGGCGCTGCTCTACAAAAGCGTCGGTAACCCGGAAGTGGTCGGCGTGATGCCGCGCACTGTGGCTGCCATCGCCAGTTGGGATGGCCGAGGCCTGCCGGCAGAGCCTGTGTACAAGGCCGCCAGCGAAGACCTCGCCGAAGCCCGCAAGAATCAGACCTTGGGTGATTTGTCCAAGCGCTTGAACATGGAGTTGGCCGGCTACCGCAGCCTGCTGACCAAAACCGCGCGCGCCTTGCCGTTCGCCACGGAGCCTGCTTCTTATAAAGAAGCGCTGGAAGGACTCGACGAACGCTGGGGCGATCCGGCCTATTGGCAGGTGGTGCGCCGCAACACCAGTGGTGTGACGCCTTATTACCTGCTGGCCGCCGTCGATCACCGTATCGACGACCTCGGCGAACTGGCCCGGGCCACTCCCGATCAGGCGATCTACCTCGACATCTTTGCCCGTACGTTCTGGATGGGCCTGATCATCACCATGATCTGCCTGGTGCTTGCTTATCCGCTGGCCTACCTGCTGGCGAACCTGCCCTCGCGCCAAAGCAACCTGCTGATGATTCTGGTGCTGTTGCCGTTCTGGACCTCGATTCTGGTTCGGGTCGCGGCGTGGATCGTGTTGCTGCAATCGGGCGGCTTGATCAACAGCGGCCTGATGGCCATGGGCGTCATCGATAAGCCGCTGGAGCTGGTGTTCAACCGCACCGGGGTCTACATCTCGATGGTGCACATCCTGCTGCCGTTCATGATTCTGCCGATCTACAGCGTGATGAAAGGTATCTCGCCGACTTACATGCGTGCGGCGATTTCCCTGGGCTGCCACCCGTTCGCCAGTTTCTGGCGGGTGTACTTCCCGCAGACCTATGCCGGTGTTGGCGCCGGTTGCCTGTTGGTGTTCATCCTCGCCATCGGCTACTACATCACCCCGGCGTTGCTGGGCAGCCCGAACGATCAGATGGTCAGTTACTTCGTCGCCTTCTACACCAACACCAGCATCAACTGGGGCATGGCGACCGCGCTCGGTGGACTGTTGCTGCTGGCGACCGTGGTGCTTTATCTGATTTACAGCTGGCTGGTGGGCGCCAGTCGCCTGCGCCTGAGCTAAGGGGAGAGTGAAATGCTGAGTCCTTATATGTCGCCCATCGAACGGGTGTGGTTCTACAGCTTGCGGATTCTCTGCGGCTTGATTTTGTTGTTCCTGATCTTGCCGGTGCTGGTGATCATTCCGCTGTCGTTCAACTCAGGGAGTTTTCTGGTCTACCCGCTGCAAGGCTTCTCGCTGCACTGGTATCAGGACTTTTTTGCCTCGGCGGAATGGATGCGTTCGTTGAAGAACAGCATGATCGTGGCTCCGGCAGCGACCGTGCTGGCGATGATCTTCGGTACGCTGGCGGCGATCGGCCTGACCCGTGGCGACTTCCCGGGCAAGGCGCTGGTGATGGCGCTGGTGATTTCGCCGATGGTGGTGCCGGTGGTGATCATTGGTGTGGCCAGTTACCTGACCTTCGCGCCACTGGGGTTCGGCAACAGCTATACCTCGTTGATCGTGGTGCACGCCGTGCTGGGCGTGCCGTTCGTGATCATCACGGTATCGGCGACCTTGCAGGGGTTCAACCAGAACCTGGTGCGGGCCGCGGCCAGCCTGGGAGCTTCGCCGCTGACGACGTTCCGCCGGGTGACCTTGCCGTTGATTGCGCCGGGGGTGATTTCCGGTGCGCTGTTTGCCTTCGCTACCTCGTTCGATGAAGTGGTGGTGACGCTGTTCCTCGCCGGTCCCGAACAAGCGACCTTGCCTCGGCAGATGTTCAGCGGCATCCGCGAAAACCTCAGCCCGACAATCGCCGCTGCCGCGACGCTGCTGATCGCATTCTCGGTGATCCTGTTGCTGACCCTGGAATGGCTGCGTGGGCGCAGCGAAAAACTGCGTACCGCCCAAGCCTGACGCCAACTGTGATCGTTCCCGCGCGAGCGTGGGAACGATCGACAGAAGCACCTCGATCATTCACCAACTTAATAGCAGACAAACCCCAATCCCCAGCTACTATTGTGCCCAGCTCCCCTATCTATAAGAGGCTGCGCACATGAGTCTTTCCTCTTTCAAAATCGCTCACAAACTGATCACCGGCGCAGGTGCCATCGAGCAATTGGCGGCCGAGCTCACACGTCTGGACATCGACAACCCGCTGATCGTCACCGATGCCGCGCTGGTCAAGTCCGGCACGGTGGAGCTGGCGCTGGCGCAGCTGGGCGAGCGCAGTTATGAGATTTTCGACCGGGTGTTGCCGGACCCGGAAATCGCCATCGTCGAAGATTGCATGCGGGTTTACCGTGAGGGTGGGCATGACGGGCTGATCGGCCTCGGCGGCGGCAGCGCCATCGACATCGCCAAGAGTGTTGCCGCCTATGCCGGTTATCACGGCGCGCTGGAGGATTTGTTCGGCATCGATCAGGTGCCGCGCAAAGGCCCGCCGCTGATCGCCATCCCGACCACCGCTGGCACCGGTTCGGAAGTGACCAACGTGGCCATCCTCTCCGACAAGGTCGCGCAGCTGAAGATGGGCATCATCAGCGATTACCTGTTGCCGGACGTGGCGCTGGTCAGCCCGCAAATGACCCTGACCTGCCCGCGCAGTGTCACCGCCGCCAGTGGCGTCGATGCGCTGGTGCACGCCATCGAGTCCTACCTGTCGCTCAACGCCTCGCCCATCACCGATGCCTTGGCCATTGGCGCGATCAAACTGATTACCAAGGCGCTGCCCAAGGCTTACGCCAATCCCGCCCACCTGCAAGCCCGCGAAGACATGGCCACCGCCAGCCTGATGGCCGGCATGGCGTTCGGCAATGCCGGGGTCGGTGCGGTGCATGCGCTGGCGTATCCGCTGGGTGGGCGTTTCAACATTGCCCATGGTGTCAGCAATGCCTTGCTGCTGCCGTATGTCATGACCTGGAACAAGATGGCCTGCGTGGAACGCATGCAGGATATTGCCGAGGCCATGGGGGTGAAGACCGCTCATCTGAGCGCCAGTGAGGCGGCGGATAAAGCCGTGGAGGCGATGACCGAGCTGTGCGCCGCCGTGGAGATCCCGCGAGGTCTGCGCAGTTTCGGGGTCCCCGAGGAGGCGATCCCGGCCATGGCCGTGGAAGCCGCCGGCACCGAACGCCTGATGCGCAACAATCCGCGCAAGTTGAGCGCCACCGATATCGAGAAGATCTACCGAGCGGCCTATTAGGACTTGCCCCAATCATCGCAGCACGGTGCGCGCGTCAAAGCATGAGGTATACAATGCGCGCCATCGTGATTCTGCTCAGAAAAGGTGCGTCATGCAGCCCTTCGTTATTGCTCCGTCGATTCTCTCCGCCGACTTCGCCCGCCTGGGCGAGGAAGTGGACAACGTCCTGGCCGCCGGCGCCGACTTCGTGCACTTCGATGTCATGGACAACCACTACGTGCCGAACCTGACCATCGGCCCGATGGTCTGCTCCGCGCTGCGCAAGTACGGCGTGACCGCGCCGATCGACGCGCACCTGATGGTCAGTCCGGTGGACCGCATCGTCGGTGACTTCATCGAAGCCGGTGCGACCTACATCACCTTCCACCCGGAAGCCACGCTGCACGTCGACCGTTCCCTGCAACTGATCCGCGAAGGCGGCTGCAAGGCGGGCCTGGTGTTCAACCCGGCGACCCCGCTGGACGTGCTCAAGTACGTGATGGACAAGGTCGACATGATCTTGCTGATGAGCGTCAACCCGGGCTTCGGCGGGCAGAAGTTCATTCCAGCCACCCTCGACAAGCTGCGTGAGGCTCGGGCGCTGATCGATGCTTCCGGGCGTGACATTCGCCTGGAAATCGACGGCGGGGTGAACGTGAACAACATTCGCGAAATCGCCGCTGCGGGCGCCGACACTTTCGTGGCCGGCTCGGCGATCTTCAATGCGCCGAACTACCAGGAAGTGATTGAAAAAATGCGTTCCGAACTGGCGCTGGCTCGCCCATGAGCGGTTTTGAGCAGCTGTTCCCGGGGCGTCTGCCGCGGCTGGTGATGTTCGATCTGGATGGCACGCTGGTCGATTCGGTCCCTGACCTCGCAGCGGCTGTGGATAACATGCTGCTCAAACTCGGGCGTGACCCGGTCGGCATCGAACCGGTGCGTGAGTGGGTCGGCAACGGCGCGCCGGTGCTGGTGCGCCGTGCACTGGCCGGCGGCATCGATCATTCGTCGATCGATGACGGCGAAGCCGAAGGTGCACTGCAGATTTTCATGGAAGCCTACGGTGAGGGGCATGAGCTGACCGTGGTCTATCCCGGTGTGCGCGACACCCTGAAATGGCTGCACAAGCAGGGCGTGGCGATGGCGCTGATCACCAACAAACCGGAGCGCTTCGTCGCGCCGTTGCTGGATCAGATGAAGATCGGCCGTTACTTCAAATGGATCATCGGTGGCGACACCCTGCCACAACAGAAACCTGATCCGGCTGCGCTGTTTTTTGTGATGAAAATGGCCAACATTCCGGCGTCGCAATCATTGTTCGTCGGCGACTCGCGTAGCGATGTGCTGGCGGCGAAAGCGGCGGGGGTCAAATGCGTGGCCCTCAGTTACGGTTATAACCACGGTCGGCCGATTGCCGAAGAGTCGCCGGCGCTGGTGATCGATGATCTGCGCAAACTAATTCCCGGTTGCCTGGATCCGGCCGCTGAGATAACGTTGCCCGACGCTGTTCAACCCCCTGCTGGAAACGCCATCGTGGTGGTCACTCGCAAACTCTGGATGAAAGTCATCAAGGCCCTGGCCCGCTGGCGTTGGCGCGCCTGACTTGTTCCTGGCCGGCGTACCGGCGCGTTTGCATACCTGACCGTTAGACCCTCAAGCCACGAGGCACCTCATGATCCGCGAAGAATTCCTGCGTTTGGCCGCTGCCGGCTACAACCGCATCCCGCTTGCCTGCGAAACCCTGGCCGACTTCGACACGCCGCTGTCGATCTACCTGAAACTGGCCGACGAGCCGAACTCCTATCTGCTGGAGTCGGTGCAGGGCGGCGAGAAGTGGGGCCGCTACTCGATCATCGGCCTGCCGTGCCGCACCGTATTGCGGGTTCACGATCACCACGTCAGTGTGACCCACGACGGTGTCGAGATCGAAAGCCATGACGTTGAAGACCCACTGGCCTTCGTCGAAGCCTTCAAGGCGCGCTACAACGTGCCGACCATTGCCGGTCTGCCGCGCTTCAACGGCGGTCTGGTGGGTTACTTCGGTTACGACTGCGTGCGTTATGTGGAGAAGCGTCTGGGCAAATGCCCGAACCCGGATCCGCTGGGCGTGCCGGACATTCTGCTGATGGTGTCCGATGCGGTGGTGGTGTTCGACAACCTCGCCGGCAAGATGCACGCGATTGTCCTGGCCGATCCGTCGCAGGAAGATGCCTTCGAACAAGGTCAGGCGCGTCTGCAAGCGCTGCTGGAACAACTCCGTCAGCCAATCACTCCGCGCCGTGGCCTGGACTTCAGCAAGCAGCAATCGGCCGATCCGGTGTTCCGTTCGAGTTTCACCCAGGACGATTACGAGAAAGCCGTCGACACCATCAAGGAATACATCCTGGCCGGTGACTGCATGCAGGTCGTGCCGTCCCAGCGCATGTCGATCGACTTCAAGGCTGCGCCTATCGATCTTTACCGGGCGCTGCGTTGCTTCAACCCGACGCCGTATATGTACTTCTTCAACTTCGGCGACTTCCACGTCGTCGGCAGTTCGCCGGAAGTGCTGGTGCGGGTCGAAGACAACCTGATCACCGTGCGCCCGATTGCTGGCACTCGCCCACGCGGGGCCAACGAAGAGGCGGACCTGGCGCTGGAAAAAGACCTGCTGTCGGACGACAAGGAAATCGCCGAACACTTGATGCTGATCGATCTGGGCCGCAACGATACTGGGCGCGTCTCGGAAATCGGTTCGGTGAAGCTCACCGAGAAGATGGTCATCGAGCGTTATTCCAACGTGATGCACATAGTGTCTAACGTCACCGGCCAATTGAAGGCCGGGCTGACAGCGATGGACGCACTGCGGGCGATCCTGCCGGCCGGCACCTTGTCCGGCGCACCGAAGATTCGCGCGATGGAAATCATCGACGAGCTGGAACCGGTCAAGCGGGGCGTCTATGGCGGCGCGGTCGGTTACTTCGCCTGGAACGGCAACATGGACACCGCGATTGCGATTCGCACCGCCGTGATCAAGAACGGTGAACTGCATGTGCAGGCCGGTGGCGGCATCGTCGCCGACTCGGTACCGGCGCTGGAATGGGAAGAAACCCTGAACAAGCGTCGCGCGATGTTCCGCGCCGTGGCCCTGGCCGAACAAGCCCCGGAAAACTGATCCACATAGAAAACGCGGTGCCTGCGAGGGCGCCGCGTTTTTTTATGCCTGTCATTCCCCTTTTAATCTTTTGATCTTGTGCTTCGGCCGCTCTCGACACCGCCAAAAAACTTCCAGCTTTTTGCCATCTGTCGCTAACCCTTCGATTGTTTCGCGAGCTGTCGCTCCGGCCATATTGCACGCTCTGCCCAGCTACGTTACTGTGCCCAGACGTATGAATGAGACCTTTCCCGTGTTGATCGTCAGCAAACTCCTGGATCAAGTCATCAAGGCACACGCCCGTTGGCGTTGGCGCGCCTGAATCTTTTCTGCCGGCCTGGCCGGACCTGTACCGCTTTGCCTTCTTTACCTGTACGAAATGCCGCTTTGCTGGCGCCACTCCAGCACCCGTCAAAGCGCAGCGCACTGCGGGTAAATCATTCGAAGGCCGTATTAAAAGTCAGTGAATTCAAGAGGTTCTTAACGCCATGTTGCTGATGATCGATAACTACGACTCTTTTACTTACAACGTTGTGCAATACCTCGGCGAGCTAGGCTCCGAGGTCAAAGTCGTGCGCAACGATGAACTCACCATTGCCGAAATCGAAGCCCTCAAGCCTGAGCGCATCGTCGTGTCTCCCGGTCCTTGCACCCCGACCGAAGCCGGTATTTCCATTGAAGCGATCAAATACTTCGCCGGCAAGCTGCCGATTCTCGGCGTTTGCCTGGGTCACCAATCCATCGGCCAGGCGTTTGGCGGCGATGTGGTCCGTGCCCGTCAGGTCATGCACGGAAAGACCAGCCCGGTATTTCACGAGGACAAGGGCGTATTCGAAGGTCTGAATCGCCCGTTGACGGTCACCCGCTACCATTCGCTGATCGTCAAGCGCGAAACCCTGCCCGATTGCCTGGAGCTGACTGCCTGGACCCAGCTCGAAGACGGCTCGGTGGATGAGATCATGGGCCTGCGTCACAAGACGCTGAACATCGAGGGTGTGCAATTCCACCCCGAGTCTATCCTCACCGAACAGGGGCACGAGCTGTTCGCCAACTTCCTCAAACAAACTGGCGGCACGCGCTAAGGACTTTCCATGGATATCAAGACAGCCCTGAGCCGTATCGTCGGCCACCTCGATCTCAGTACCGATGAAATGCGTGATGTCATGCGCGAAATCATGACTGGGCAATGCACGGATGCGCAGATCGGCGCGTTCATGATGGCTATGCGCATGAAGAGCGAAAGCATCGACGAGATCGTCGGCGCCGTGACGGCGATGCGCGAGTTGGCGGACAAGGTCGAACTCAACACCCTCGACGGCGTGGTCGATGTGGTCGGCACCGGCGGCGACGGGGCCAATATCTTCAACGTCTCGACTGCTTCCTCATTCGTGGTCGCAGCGGCTGGTTGCACCGTGGCCAAGCACGGTAACCGTGCAGTGTCGGGCAAAAGCGGCAGCGCCGATTTGCTGGAAGCAGCCGGTATCTACCTGAACCTGACCCCGGTTCAGGTTGCACGCTGCATCGACAACGTCGGTATCGGTTTCATGTTTGCCCAGACTCATCACAGCGCCATGAAGCACGCCGCCGGTCCGCGCCGCGAGCTGGGCTTGCGCACCTTGTTCAACATGCTCGGCCCGCTTACGAATCCGGCCGGTGTGAAACACCAGGTGGTGGGTGTGTTCAGTCAGGCGTTGTGCCGGCCATTGGCCGAAGTCTTGCAGCGCCTGGGCAGCAAACACGTGCTGGTGGTGCACTCCAAGGATGGTCTGGACGAATTCAGCCTGGCGGCCCCGACCTTTGTCGCGGAGTTGAAGAATGACCTGATCACCGAGTATTGGGTCGAGCCCGAAGACCTCGGCATGAAGAGCCAGAGCCTGCACGGTCTGTCGGTGGAAAGCCCGGCGGCTTCCCTGGAACTGATTCGCGATGCCTTGGGCAAGCGCAAGACCGAGAATGGTCAGAAAGCCGCCGAGATGATCGTGCTCAATGCCGGCGCCGCGCTGTACGCCGCCGACCATGCCAGCAGTTTGAAAGAAGGCGTTGCCCTGGCGCACGATGCGCTGCACACAGGCCTCGCTCGGGAAAAACTTGAGGAGTTGGGTGCATTTACCGCGGTATTCAAAGTGGAGAATGAGGGATGAGTGTACCGACGGTTCTGGAAAAAATTCTGGCCCGCAAAGTCCAGGAAATCGCCGAGCGTAGCGCTCGTGTGAGCCTGGCAGAGCTGGAAAACCTGGCCAAGGCGGCCGATGCACCCCGTGGTTTCGCCAAGGCATTGATCGATCAGGCCAAGAAGAAACAGCCGGCGGTGATTGCTGAAATCAAGAAAGCTTCGCCAAGCAAGGGCGTGATTCGCGAGAACTTCGTGCCTGCGGACATTGCCAGGAGTTACGAGAAGGGCGGGGCTACTTGCCTGTCGGTGCTCACCGACATCGACTACTTCCAGGGTGCGGATGTGTATCTGCAACAAGCCCGGGAGGCGTGCAAGCTGCCGGTGATCCGCAAAGACTTCATGATCGATCCGTACCAGATCATCGAGTCCCGCGCCCTGGGCGCTGATTGCGTGCTGTTGATCGTCTCCGCACTGGATGACGTGAAAATGGCCGAGCTGGCGGCCGTGGCCAAAAGTGTCGGCCTCGATGTGCTGGTGGAAGTCCACGATGGCGACGAGCTGGAGCGGGCCTTGAAAACCCTCGACACGCCGCTGGTGGGCGTGAACAACCGCAACCTGCACACCTTCGAGGTCAGCCTGGAAACCACCCTCGACTTGTTGCCGCGTATTCCGCGTAATCGTCTGGTGGTCACCGAGAGTGGCATTCTTAACCGCGCCGATGTCGAGCTGATGGAAATCAGCGACGTGTATGCGTTCCTGGTCGGCGAAGCGTTCATGCGCGCCGAAAGCCCGGGTACTGAACTGCAGCGCCTGTTCTTTCCTGAGCGCGGTGTTCCAGTGAGCGGCTCTACGCTCGACTGAACACATTTTCGCAGGCAACCCGATCCCCTGTGGGAGCGGGTTTGCCCGCGAGTAGGTCATCAAGCCCCCCAAAGACTTCATGTCTTACGGAGTCGTCCATGTCCCAGCCAACCTCTCTGACCATCGAAGCCGGCCTGCTCGCCGAACAGGACCTGTTGGCCCATGTGTGCACCGGTGATTCGGAGTTCGGCTTGCTGTTCTGGCAACCCACAGACCAGGCATTGGTCATGCCGCGCCGCTTGAATCGCTTGCCGGGTTTCGAGGCAGCGTGCGAGATATCAGCCGCTGCCGGTTGGCCGGTACTGCTGCGCGAAACCGGCGGCGAGCCGGTGCCGCAATCGGCATCGACCCTCAACATCGCGCTGGTCTACGCGCCACCGCGTAGCGAGGGTGACCAGAACCGGATCGAAACCGCCTATCGCCGACTCTGTGACCCGATTTGCCAGCTGCTTGACGAGTTGGGTGGTGTGTCGTCCGTGGGCGAAATTGAAGGCGCGTTCTGCGATGGCCGTTTCAACGTCAACCTCGATGGTCGCAAGATGGTCGGTACCGCTCAGCGCTGGCGGCAGAGCAAGGGCGGTCAGCGTCCGGTCGGGCTGGTGCACGGGGCGATGCTGATCGATAACGAGCGAGAGTCAATGGTCGCGGCGGTCAATCGTTTCAACGAAGCCTGCGGTCTGGAACAGCGGGTTCGCGCAGAAAGCCACATTGCCCTGCATGAAAAATTTGCCGCTCCTGATGCACTGGAACGGCTCGATGCGTTGTATCGCCAAATACTGGCAGAAGTGCTCGGGGCTTAAGTGTTCCAGGCTTCGGTTTTCAGAGCCTAGCGCGTACCGAAGACCACCATGGTCTTGCCTTTGACGTCGACCAGGTTGCGTTCTTCCAGATCCTTGAGCACGCGGCCGACCATCTCACGGGAACAACCGACAATCCGGCCGATCTCCTGGCGGGTCACCTTGATCTGCATGCCATCCGGGTGGGTCATGGCGTCTGGCTGCTTGCACAGCTCCAGCAGGCAGCGCGCCACGCGGCCGGTCACGTCGAAGAACGCCAGGTCGCCGACCTTGCGCGTGGTATTGCGCAGGCGTTGTGCGATTTGTCCGCTGAGCACGTAAAGAATGTCTGGATCCTGTTGAGACAACTCGCGGAATTTCGCGTAGCTGATTTCCGCGACTTCGCATTCGACTTTGGCGCGAACCCAGGCGCTGCGCTCCTGTTCCAGCCCGGCTTGCTCGAACAGACCCAGTTCACCGAAGAAGTCGCCGGAGTTGAGGTAGGCAATGATCATTTCACGGCCGTCGTCATCCTCGATCAGGATGGTCACCGAACCCTTGATGATGAAGAACAACGTGTCCGAGCGGTCGCCGGCACAAATGATGTTGCTCTTGGCGGCATAGCGACGGCGCTGGCAGTGCATCAACAGTTTGTCGAGGTTCTTGATTTTGGATATGGGGGTAATAGCAACCATGGTTGTATCCCGAAAAGACTGCACGGTATGTTTGTTTTTTGTAGGGGGCTGGTGAAGCCTGGTTTTTTGTTCGCTACAAAGCTGGCTAAGCGCCAGTGAATTGGCGTCAGCTTAACAGACACATTCCTTCAAGATTCGAGAATTTACCTACGACCCATACGGTTATGTCCTAGGAAGGCGAAGCGCTGCCAATCAAGGGCCCTGTGCTAAGCTGGCGACCCTTTTTTATACAGTGGAGTCTTGGCGATGAAGGCACGCATCCAATGGGCAGGCGAAGCCATGTTCCTCGGTGAATCCGGCAGCGGTCATGTCGTGGTCATGGACGGTCCGCCCGATGCCGGCGGTCGCAACCTGGGTGTCCGCCCGATGGAAATGCTCCTGCTGGGTGTTGGCGGTTGCAGCAATTTCGATGTGGTCAGCATCCTCAAGAAGTCGCGTCAGGCCGTCGAAAGCTGCGAAGCCTTCCTCGAAGCCGAGCGTGCGACCGAAGATCCGAAGGTGTTCACCAAGATCCACATGCACTTCGTGGTCAAGGGACGCGGGCTGAAAGAAGCCCAGGTCAAGCGCGCCATCGAGCTGTCGGCCGAGAAGTACTGCTCGGCCTCGATCATGCTCGGCGCGGCTGGCGTGGCGATTACCCACGACTACGAGATTATCGAGCTCGGTTGAATCGACATTCAACTATCATAAAAGCGGTGCAGACTCTGGTGATCCATAGCTGACGTCTGCATAATGCGCCACTTTTTTCAGGGCAGTGATCGGTCACCCGACAGGTCGCTTGCCTGAACAGACAACCAAAATCGCCATCGCGAAGAGGTGTTAACCGTCCTACGCAGGTGCGTCGTTCGCATCTGACGGGCATGCTTGATCACGCGGCCAGCCCGCAATACATAGAGAGTTTTTAACGGTGAAAAGCAAACTCAAGCTCCACGGGTTCAATAACCTGACAAAGACCTTGAGCTTCAACATCTATGACATCTGCTACGCGGAAACCCCGCAAGACCAGCAGGCTTACGTCGAGTACATCAATAAAGAGTACAACGCCAAGCGCCTGACGCAGATCCTCACAGAAGTTGTCGATATCATTGGTGCCAATATCCTGAACATCGCCAGTCAGGACTATGAACCCCAGGGCGCCAGCGTCACGATTCTGATCTCTGAAGAGCCGGTAACCCCCACCGACAGTCAGATTGAAGAGTCTCCGGGCCCGTTGCCCGAAATCATCCTGGCCCACCTCGACAAGAGCCACATCACGGTGCACACCTACCCGGAAATCCATCCGGTGGACGGTATCGCGACGTTCCGTGTGGACATCGACGTGTCGACCTGTGGCGTCATTTCACCGCTCAAGGCGCTCAACTTTCTGATTCACCAGTTCGATTCGGATATCGTGACTGTGGATTACCGCGTGCGCGGCTTCACCCGTGACGTTGAAGGCAAGAAACACTTCATCGACCACGAGATCAACTCGATCCAGAACTACCTCTCCGAAGACACCCGCGACGCGTACCAGATGACCGACGTGAACGTGTACCAGGAAAACCTGTTCCACACCAAAATGCTGTTGAAGAACTTCGAACTGGATAACTACCTGTTCGGCGACGCCACCAGCAACCTGTCCTCTGAGCAGCGTGCCCAGGTGACTGAGCGTGTGAAACACGAAATGCTTGAAATCTTCTACGCGCGCAACATGCCGAGCTGAGAGTTCCGAGTACAAAAAAAGGCGACTACCGCAAGGTAGTCGCCTTTTTCATTGCTGTTGTCCGCGAAGAGGCCCGATCAAACAACGCAACCGTCAGATCCGATAAGTGCTCTTGGTCATCACCTTGGCCAGCAGACTCATTCCGAACTTCACCGGCGCAGGAAAACGGAACCCTCCAGCATCCAGCGCACTTTCGGCATGATGTTCTTCATCAATGCGCATCTGCTCAAGGATCGCCCGGGATTTTTCGTCCTCGGCGGGCAGTTGTTCAAGGTGTTCGTTCAGGTGTTTGCAAACCTGATGCTCGGTGGCGGCAACGAAACCCAGGCTGACTTTGTCGCTGATCAACCCGGCCACCGCGCCAATCCCGAACGACATTCCGTAGAACAGCGGATTGAGAATGCTGGTGTGGCTGCCCAACTGGTGGATGCGCTGTTCGCACCAGACCAGATGATCGATTTCTTCTTCGGCGGCATGTTCCATGGCAGCGCGCACTTGCGGCAACTTGGCGGTCAGGGCTTGACCTTGATACAGCGCCTGGGCACAGACTTCGCCGGTATGGTTGATGCGCATCAAACCGGCGACGTGCCGGGTGTCCTCGTCGTTCATTTGCGCATCCGGCTGCACGATGGCAGGCGACGGACGGTAGGGCTGACCGCTGAAGGGCAGCAAAGTACGCATCGCGGCATCGGCTTGCAGCAGAAGACGGTCAATTGGCGAGTAGTGACGTTGGGTAGTCATGCTGACCTCCGGGAAGAATCTCGGCGGCCAGTTTAACCCAATCGGCCGGGGAGGGTTTGCGCTGGGTCATCTGTGGCGAGGGAGCAAGCGCCCTCGCCACATAAACCGGTACTGCTTGCAATCAGCCCGGAGGCCAGTGCATCTGGCGCTGACCCAGCACGTGCATATGAATGTGATAAACGGTCTGCCCGCCCAATTCATTGCAGTTCATGACCACCCGGAAACCTTCTTCACAGCCCAGTTCCAGAGCCAGACGCTGCGCGGTGAACAGAATATGCCCGGCCAGAGCCTTATCGTCCTCGGTGAGATCGTTAAGGGTGCGCACCGGTTTCTTCGGGACCACCAGGAAATGCACGGGGGCCTGTGGGGCGATGTCGTGGAAGGCCAGTACCTGGTCGTCCTCGTAAATGATCTTCGCCGGGATTTCCCGGTTGATGATCTTGGTGAACAGAGTATCCACAGCTGTTTTCTCCGTTGTTTGGCTGGCTTGAGTGTACGCATGGGCCCTGCCTGAGCCCAGTTTTTTACCTTGAAGGCTGGTCAGCGCGGGCAGTACGCCTTATTGACCATGCCCGCGATTGTCCGGGTCAGCCAGCGCGAGCCGAGCCGTGGCAAGAAGGCGAACCAGCGATTCAGGCGACCGGGGATGATAATGGCGCGATTTTTCTCCAGGGCGCGCACGGTGTAGAGCGCGACTTCCTCTGGGCTCATCAGCAATTTGCTCTCGCCCAGCTTGTCGGTGTTCAGTTGCGCGGTGCGAAAAAACGCCGTGCGGGTCGGGCCGGGGCAGAGCACCGACACCTTGACCGCGCATTTTTTCAGTTCGACGCGCAAGCCTTCGGAAAAACTCAGCACATAAGCCTTGCTGGCGTAATAAGTGCTCATCCAGGGGCCGGGATGGAACGCCGCAACCGAGGCGACGTTCAGAATCTGCCCGCCGCCCTGCAAGGCCATGCTGTTACCAATGGCATGACACAAGCGAGTGAGGGCCAGGATGTTCACTTCGATCAGGTCCTGCTCGGTCATCCAGTCCTGGGCCAGGAATGGGCCACAGGTACCGATGCCGGCGCAGTTGACCAGCAGATCGATTTGCCGCTCACCTTCCTCCAGCTCCAGTAGAAATCCGGACAGGCGCAACGGTTCACCCAGGTCACAGGCACGAAACAAAACTTCCACGCCAAAACGTTGAGTCAGTTCAATCGCAATACTTTCCAGCTGATCACGCTGTCGGGCCACCAATAGCAGGCTGCGGCCGCGCCGGGCCAGCGCTTCGGCCATTGCCAGGCCGATGCCGCTGGAAGCGCCAGTGATCAGAGCGTAACGGGTCATGCAGTTCTCCATCGCAACAGCTCCGCGCCAGCGACGCAGGTGTCACGGGCGGGGAGCGCTGTTCATTCTTTTGCAGAGTCTACAGGGGGCTGGGCCGCTTCGGCTGCATCGTCGGTTGAATCTGCTGCCGAGTCGACTTCGACGGGCGCAGCTTCGACTTCATCGGTGGTCACGGAGCTGCTTTGATAGGCGCTATCAGTGGCGCTTTCGTACTCATCCTGAATTGCCGTGAGACCTCCGGTCAGCCCGCCAACGAACATGATCGCAATAAACACCAGCCACAATGAAGCCAGTACCCTGACTGCATTGCTGTTGGGCGGCGGCGGTGCGCCATATCGATTGGCAGTGTTGTTACCCGGCACGATCATTATCACGAACGGGAAAGCGCCCCCCACGAACGGCACAAGGTTCAACAGCCAGAGCCATCCAGACCAGCCGATATCGTGCAGGCGCTGCACACTGAACTGAATGCTGATGAACGCGAGTATCACGATCAGAATAACGGCCAGCAGACCCGCGACAATCAGGCCGGCAGTCGAGTTGGTGCTGATGAGGCCGAAGCCGAAAATGGCCAGCACCGAGCCAATGCCCAACGTCACCAGCGTCAGAGCCATTGTCCAGGCCAGAAAGCGCAGTCGGCCGATGCGGCCACTGAAACTGAATGCCTTGAGTGTGGCGAACTCCGGCAGCGCTTCGCCGACCGTGGCGCGTGGCGGAGCGTAGGGGGAATCGGGCTCTGCCGATGGCGGTGGGCTGACGTGAACGTCGGACAGGTTCAGCTCGATCGAGGGTTCGGCTTCGATTCGGGCATCGATGCCGGTTTTCGTCAGCGCCTGAAGATAAGTTTGCGCGTCGGCGTGTGACAGTTCGCGTTTGAGCGCAACCGTCCGGCCACTGAACAGGCGTTCGATGGCTGCGACATCGCTTTTGAACAGCTCGGCGAGATTGAGCTTGGCGGTGGTGGCATCAACACCGGGCAGCAAAGCACCATCGAAGACGATCTTGAAACGGTTTTCGCTCATGGCCGAGGCATCCTTGTCGCGAGAGTTGTAATGGAAAGTGTAACAAGAGGGAGTTTAAGGCCGGCCGGGTTGGGCTGGCCAAACTTTCCTGTCAGCGCGGCCAGCGCTTGGGCAGTGCTGCCGCCAGTTCCAGCGCCTTGCGGTATTCGGTGCCGAGACGTTCGACCAGTTGATCGACACTCGGCAGATCCTCGATCTCCCCGACACCCTGGCCCGCAGACCACACGGTTTTCCAGGCTTTGGCTTCATCGTTCAACGGCTTGAGCTTGGAGCCGAAGTCCACCTCGCCCTTGCTTTGCAGCGCCGCCATGTCGAAACCGGCGGCCTCCAGGCTCTGACGCATGAAGCTTGCCGGAACCCCAGACACCGCTGGAGTATGGACGATGTCCGCGGCTCTGGCAGTCAGGAGCATCTCCTTGTAGGCGTCAGGCGCATGACTTTCGGTGGTGCCGATAAATCGCGTACCGAAGTAGGCCAGATCCGCACCGAGCAATTGCGCGGCAAGAATCTCGTGGCCATGGTTCAGGCAGCCAGCCAGCAGCAGGGTCTTGTCGAAAAACTGGCGAATCTCGGCGATCAGCGAAAACGGGCTCCAGGTCCCGGCGTGACCACCGGCCCCCGCGGCAACGGCAATCAAACCGTCGACACCGGCTTCGGCGGCTTTTTCTGCGTGGCGACGGGTCGTCACGTCGTGAAACACCAGGCCACCGTAGCTGTGCACGGCATCGACCACTTCCTTCACGGCGCCGAGGCTGGTGATCACGATCGGTACTTTGTGTTCGATGCAGATCGCCAGGTCCGCCTGCAATCGCGGATTGCTGTGGTGGACGATCAGGTTCACCGCGTAAGGCGCGGGGTTTTCCAGTGTCGCCAACCCTGCTTCGATTTCTTCCAGCCAGGCCTTGAACCCACTGCTCTCACGCTGATTCAGCGCAGGGAAGCTGCCCACCACGCCATTACGGCAGCAGGCGAGCACCAGCTCAGGGTTGGAGATCAGGAACATCGGTGCCGCCACCACCGGCAGTCGCAAGCGTTGTTCGAGCAGAGCGGGCAGCGACATTGGAAGTACCCCGGGTGAGCGTGTCTGTTGGATTTAAAACGGCCGGACGACGACCAGAATTACGATAGCCAGCAATATCAGAACCGGCACTTCATTGAACCAGCGATAAAAGACATGGCTGCGGGTGTTTTCGCCACGGGCAAAACGTTTTACCTGTGCGCCGCACATGTGGTGGTAGCCGATCAGGATCACCACCAGGGTCAGCTTGGCGTGCATCCACGCGCCCTGACCGAAATAGGCGCTCGGGTTGAGGCTGATTAGCCAAATGCCGAACACCAGGGTGGCGATCATCGCTGGCCCCATGATGCCTCGGTACAGCTTGCGCTCCATGATGCTGAAGCGTTCCTTGCTGACGGTGTCTTCGCTTTGCGCGTGATAGACGAACAGGCGCGGCAGGTAAAACAGGCCGGCAAACCAGCAGACCATGCTGATGATGTGAAGAGCTTTGAGCCACAGATAAAGCATTTTCAGTTATTCCCAGGTTCACGGTAGCCCGAATAGTAGAGAAAGTGTCCCGTCTCGGACATAACTGTTCAATTTTGACGGTGTCTTTTGTCGCCATACTGCGTTGCCGCTCCTCGCCATAGCGGGCTATGACTCGTCGCGGCGCCTTGTCTGGCAACAAAATCCACTCGCCAAAACTTGAACGTATGCCCGAGACGGGACACATGAGCCGCCGCACGTCACCTTGACGGTTGTCGCAGGGCCGCGCGGCCCCTATTATCGACGGCTTTCCAGTGGGTTCGTTGAGGGCAGGTTTATGGTCAAGGTCGGTATCGTCGGCGGCACGGGTTACACCGGTGTCGAACTGCTGCGTCTGTTGGCACAGCATCCGCAGGCAGAAGTGGTGGTGATCACTTCCCGATCCGAGGCCGGCCTGGCCGTGGCCGACATGTACCCGAACCTGCGAGGCCATTACGACGGCCTGGCGTTCAGCGTTCCGGATATCAAGACCCTCGGGGCTTGCGACGTGGTGTTCTTCGCCACGCCGCACGGTGTCGCCCATGCCCTGGCGGGTGAGTTGCTGGCTGCCGGGACCAAAGTCATCGACCTGTCGGCAGACTTCCGTCTGCAGGACGCCGATGAGTGGGCCAAGTGGTACGGCCAGCCGCACGGTGCGCCGGAACTGTTGGAGGAAGCGGTCTACGGCTTGCCGGAAGTCAATCGCGAGCAGATCAAGCAGGCACGCCTGATTGCTGTACCGGGTTGCTACCCGACCGCCACGCAATTGGGTTTCCTGCCATTGCTTGAAGCCGGTCTGGCCGATACCACGCGTTTGATCGCTGACTGCAAATCCGGTGTCAGTGGTGCCGGTCGTGGCGCTTCGGTAGGTTCGCTGTACTCCGAGACGTCGGAAAGCATGAAGGCCTACGCCGTAAAAGGTCACCGTCACTTGCCGGAAATCCGCCAGGGTCTGCGTCGTGCAGCGGGCAAGGAGGTCGGCCTGACCTTCGTTCCGCACCTGACGCCGATGATTCGCGGTATTCACTCGACGCTCTACGCGACCGTCGTGGACCGCTCGGTGGATCTGCAGGCTCTGTTCGAAAAGCGTTATGCCAACGAACCGTTCGTCGACGTAATGCCAGCCGGCAGCCATCCGGAAACCCGCAGCGTGCGTGGTGCCAACGTTTGCCGTATCGCCGTGCATCGTCCGCAGGATGGTGATCTGGTGGTGGTGTTGTCGGTCATCGACAATCTGGTCAAAGGCGCGTCGGGTCAGGCTGTGCAGAACCTGAATATCCTCTTCGGTCTGGATGAGCGCCTGGGTCTTTCCCATGCGGGCATGCTGCCGTAAGGCTTTATCCCGAAATGCAAAAAGGCCCGTTGAACGGGCCTTTTTGCATTCTGTGTCTCGTCCTGAATAAGGTTTACACCTTCTGACTTATCTTCAGGAGGAACCAATGGATACGGGGAAAAGGCGCAGCCAGCGAGATTACACGCTGGGCTTTAAATTGGCAGTCGTCGATCAGGTCGAAAAAGGCGAGTTGAGTTATAAAGAGGCTCAACGGCGCTACGGGATTCAGGGGCGGTCGACTGTGCTGGTGTGGTTACGCAAGCATGGGCGGCAGGACTGGAGCCAAGGCGCCTCTATTCGCGCCCAGAGGAGCCGACCGATGGACGAACAAAGTTTGCCG